>JBBDMX010000049.1:0-59742 GCA_040878035.1 Phycisphaeraceae bacterium
AAACTATCGGCAATTCGAGGAGAAAATGCGGAGTAGAATCTGCACGGCTCCTAAGTGTTGTGATGAGAAGGACAAATCAAAAGATGACACTGGGGGGGAGGGGAGGGGGGGCTGACACCCCGGATGTGTCCGGATATCCGGAATTGCGGACGGAAGTTGTCCAGTGTCCAATGTCTGGGGTCCGAGGTTCGAGGTCCGGACTTTGCCGGCTTGTTCGCGGGAGGCGATGCGCCGGGCACCTGGACCCAGCCGCCGGAGCGGCTGGGCTTTCGAGGTAGGGGGGTTGCGTCGTTGGTGTTGACGCCGTAATTTGCGCCGCTGGTTCGCGCAGCGGGACCGGATCAGCAATCAGAAGTCCGCTTAGCCAAAAGGAATTGCCATGACTGCCACCGCTCAATCCACCCCTTCCGTCCCCGCTCCGCCTAAGGCAGGCGGCGGCAGCGTTCTGTTCAAGCAACGGGTGATGACGCCTGGGCCCGTCGAGGTGCCCCCGGCGGTGCTGCTGGAGATGGCCCAGCCGATCATCCATCATCGCACCAAGCAGTTCCAGGCCATCTTCAAGGACATGAGCGACAAGCTGGCGCGGCTGTTCCGCACCAGCGGGCCGGTGTTGAGCCTGGCCGGCTCGGGCACCACCGCCTTCGAGGCGGCCATGATCTCCCTGGCCAAGCCCGGTAGCACCGTGATCAGCGTCGCCAGCGGCAAGTTCGGCGAACGCTGGCAGGACATCTACGACACCTACAGCAAGGCCCTGGGCCTGACCAACGTCAAGATCAACGTGCCCTGGGGACAGGCGGTTTTGCCCGAGCAGATCAACCAGGCCCTGACCGCCCACGCCAACGTCAGCGTGGTGACGCTGGTGCACAGCGAAACCTCCACGGCCACGGCCTGTGATCTGGCGGCCATCGCCGCGGTGACGCGCAAGCACGATGTGCTGCTGCTGGTGGACGGCATCACGTCGGTCGGCGCGTTCCCGGTGGAGATGGATGAATGGGGCGTCGATGCGCTGGTGACGGGCTCGCAGAAGGCGATGATGCTGCCCCCCGGATTGGGTTATGTGGGCCTGGGCGAGCGAGCCCGGGCGCGGTTGAGTGAGGTCAAGCCCAGCGGGTACTACAACCTGGACTTGCGCCGCTGGCTTAAGAGCTGGGAGAAGAACGATGTGCCCTTCACGCCGCCGGTGAGCCTGATCCGCGGTCAGCTAGCGGCGTTGAACATGATCGAGGCGCAGGGACTGGAAAATGTGTGGGCGCGGACGCGCAAGCTGGCGGCGGCGACGCGGGCGGCGTTTGTCGCCATGGGCCTGACCCTGTGCAGCCAGTCGCCCAGCGATTCGGTGACCGGGGCGTACTACCCCACCCCCGGAGGCGTGGACGACAAGAAGTTCCGCGCGGCGGTGCGCGATAAGCACGGCATCCATCTGGCGGGGGGGCAAGACGGCCGCGGCGCCGAGTGGGAGGGCAAGGTCTTTCGCGTGAGCCACATGGGCTACGTCGATGGCGGCGACACGCTGGCGGCGCTGTGCGCCATCGAGGCGGAACTGCACGCGATGGCCCCCGGAAAGCTCCAAGGCCAGCCCGGCACGGCCCTGGCGGCGGCGGGCAAGATTCTGCTTGGATAATCCGCCTGGCGCGGTATCCTGTCCGGTGTCGTTCTGGAGAGCGAATCCCCGCGGCAAGGAGGCCCCCACCATGTCCAGTCAAAACCTTCTGACTCAGGATCAGGCCACGCAAGGCGCGGCGACGCAGGTGCGGGGCGTTGAAGGCGCATTGTCGGCTCCGGTCATTTATGTGATGCCCGCCCAAGTGCCGGCGCCCCGATCGGAAGACGCGCTAGCAGCCGCGGGCGCTTTGGTCAAGGATCTCTGGGCGGCGCTGGTCAGTAAGGAGGCGACGGTCCCGTGGCAGAAACTGGAGACGATGGCCGATCTGGTGGCACTGGCTCCGGAGTCTTGGACGATTTTGGCCAAGGCTTACGTCGGGTCGTCGAATTGGGACTGGGACGAGTGGGACTCCTATGAGGCGCTGTACATTCCGGCGATCTTCGCGATGGCGGCACCGAAGTTGGATGGGCCGACGCGCGGGGAGATCATCGGGTTTCTGTTCGAGCAAATGCGCGAGGCTGACCAGCGCGATGACGACGCCCAAATGGAGACGATCCAGTCGGCGCTGTTGAGCATGGGGCCGTGCGTGCTGCCGCAGGCGTTGGCGTTTCTGTCGGGGTTGACCGACCAGGACGAGAGCCTGTGGTTTCACGCGCATGGGGTGCTGGACGTGGCGATCAGCGTTCAAGGGGCGGACGGGCGTGACGACGTGATCGCTTATTGCCGCCGGAGGGTGGACCAGGTGGCGTCGGGCCAGCTTGACCCGGAACTGGGTGCGACCGTGGCGCAAGTACTCGGCGGCCTGCGCGACATCGAGTCAAAGGACCGCATCCAAGCGGCCGCCAAAGTGGCCGGCCCGAGCCAAGGCCTGTTCGACTTCACCGCCAAAGGGTACAAGGCCGCCTTGGCCTATTTGGATGGTCGTGAGCAGATTTTCCTGCGCGAGCGTCGGGTCCAGGAGTGGCTGCCGGAGGATGTTGAGTCCCTGGCACACGCCTACCGAATACGCGACGCGGTGGAGCAGAGCGGGTGTGATGATGATTTGGACGGCGCGGTTCTCCCGCCCTACGAGCCGCCGGTCTACGAAGCGCCGGTGCCTTACGTCCGTGAATCGCCCAAGGTCGGCCGCAACGACCCGTGCCCGTGCGGGAGCGGCAGGAAGTACAAGAAGTGCTGCCTCAAGCCGCCCATATAGCCGGGTCATCCTGGCCCGGTTCCTCCATAAAGATGGTCATCCCGGTCTGGTTGCTCCAGCTATCTGATCAAGTCAGATGCGTGCCTTGGGGGTACGAGTCATGCGGTATGTAACCGATGATGCGTTGCGCGGGTTCCAGATCGCAAGGCGGCGTGCCGCGTGCGCGGCTGAGGGCGAAGAGCACGGCACACTCGCCGGGGGCCGGCGCGTCGGACTCGACGCAGCGGGCGAAGAAGCGTACGGCATCGTCGTGACTGAGCGTGTGGTCGTGTGCCTGATGCTGCTCGACGCGGGCGGCTTCCTGCCGGTTGCGGACAAACCAGCCGAGGCGCACGGCAATGACCGACAGGCGATGCACGCGGGCGTACATTTCGCCCATGCTTTCGGCCCAGACCTTGGTCAGGGCGTAGTGATTGGTCGGCGCCGGGCCGTCCTCGATCCGCAGCGGTGCCGTGCGCGTCCGGAGGCGGTGGCCGCTGACGACCTGCATCGAGCTGGCCAGCACGATGCGTCGCACGCCCGCCTGCCGCGCCGCGTCCATGACGTTGAACAGGCCCACGACGTTGGCGGGCAGCAGCCGTGTGATGAAGTCCGCGTCGTTGGGTTCGGCCGCCAGGTGAATCAGCGTGTCGATGCCCTGCATAGCGTCGAGCACGGTGGCGGCGTCGGTGATGTCGCCGATGCGCGTGTCGAGGTTGATCCCGGCCAAGCTCGCCCCCCGCGACTCGCATGGCCGGGCTTGCGTGTCGAACCCGCGCACGTGATACCCGCGCGTCGCCAGTGCCGGGCCGATGACGCGGCCGATGGCGCCGGCGCTGCCCGTGAGCAGGATGCGATGAGGCTGCGGCGTCGGCTCACTCATCGCCCAATGTCCTCATTCCACAGGTCCGCATGCTCGGCGATAAAACGTGCCATCAGGTCGATGCAGCGTTGGTCCTCCAGGTTGATCAACTCGATGCCGCGGGCGTGGAACAGGTCTTCGGCGCCCATGAAGTTGCGATTTTCGCCAATGATGACGCGGGGGATGCGATACAGCAGGCTGGTGCCCGTGCACATGATGCAGGGGCTGAGGGTGGAGACGAGGGTGAGGCTGGGCCAGTCGCGTCGTCGGCCGGCGTTGCGGATGCAGGCGACCTCGGCGTGGGCGGTGGGGTCGCCGCTCTGCACGCGCAGGTTGTGGCCGCGGGCGATGATGGCGCCGTCGGCGTCCACCAGCACCGAACCGATGGGCAGGCCGCCTTGTGACAGGCTCGCCTGGGCTTGCTCCAGGGCGGCCGTCATCCAGGTGTGCAAGTCGTCGGGTTGGGGCATCGTGGCTCGACCTTTGGAGTGCGGCGGCCTTGACGCCGCTTTAGCTTGCGGCGGAGCCGCGTTCGCTCCGCGAATAGTCAAAGCGGTGTCGATGCCACCGCAGTCCACAGGGGTCATGCTACCGTATTGCCATGGGTTTGCTGATCTTTCTGGTGCAGGTGGTCGCGGTGATTGTCGTGGTGGGATCGCTGGGCTTGTGCTATGCCCTGCTGCATCCGCCGCGCAAGGGCGATGGCTATGCGCTGGGCCGGCGGCTGCCGTTGGACCCGGGGGCGCTGGGGCTGGCGTTCGTGGATCAAACGTTCACGCTGCCCGACGGAACGACCACCGCGAGCTGGCTGATTCAGGGCGGCGACCGCGATGCGCCGACGCTGGTCGTGACGCACGGCTGGGGCGATGGCCGGCACGACATGCTGGCGCGGTACGAGCCGATCTGGCAAGACCTCGCGAAGCAGTGCACCCGCATCGTGATCTACGACGTGCGCGGCCACGGCGAATCCACCGCACGCATCAGTCACCTGAGCATCGCCGAACCCGACGACCTGCGGGCAATCCTGGATCAACTGGATGCGCAAGCCGCGCACGCCGGCGAATCGCGCTACATGCTCTGGGGCTGTTCCATGGGCGCCAACGTGTCGATCGTCGCGGCGGGCCGCGAGGCACGCGATATGCAAGGCTGGGGCCGTACCTCTTACTCCCTCTCCCTCCGGGGTCCGAGGGAGAGGCCTGGGGTGAGGGTGACCGGGTCGTCCAATACCAGCAATCACTCGGCAGGTCACGGCGATCCCAAACACCCTCACCCTATCCCTCTCCCTCAGAAGGGAGAGGGGACCGGAAAGGCCGCATGCGATTGCCTTCGCCCCCGCATCTGCGGCGTGATCGCCGACGGCCCGTATCGTCACGCTGTCGAACCGCTCGTCGGCATCCTGCGCCAGCGGCGCTATCCGCCTTACCCCTTCGCCCATCTCTCGCTGGCGATCGCGGGTCTCTTCGTCGGCGGATTCGTGGACTTCGACCGCGCCCGCCACGCTGCCCGCCTACGCGCACCGCTGCTGGTGCTGCACGGCGACGGCGATGCGATCTGCCCGTTGGCATCGGCCCAGGCCATCGCCGCCGCGGCGCCCGATGGCCAACTGGTGGAGTTCCCTAATGCAGGCCACCTCGATCTGGCTCAGCGCCAGCCGGCACGTTACCTTGGTGCGCTGACCGAATTGCTCCAGCGCGTGCGACACGAGTCCGCACCATTGCTGGACGCGCGAAAGGAAACCGATGACCAACCTCGCGGCTCGCATTGACCACACCATTCTCAAGGCCGAGGCCACGCGCCCGGAAGTGCAGCGCATCGTCGCTGAGGCCATCGAGCATCGCTTCGCAGCGGTCTGCGTCAACGGCATCTTCGTCGCCGACGTGGCCAAGGCCCTGCACGGTAGCGGGGTGAAAACCTGTGCCGTCGCCGGCTTCCCACTGGGCGCGGGCAAGGCGACTATCAAAGCCATCGAAGCCACCGCCGCGGTCAAGGACGGCGCCACGGAGATCGACTTTGTCGCCCATCTTCCGCTGCTGATGAAGCGAGATCTTCCGGCGCTCAAGGCCGAGTTCATGGAGATCGTCCGCGCGGTCCGTGCCGCCAACTCCAGCGTGATCGTCAAAGTGATTCTGGAAACCGCGGCGCTGATGACCGGCGTGAGCGAGAAGGAAGCCGAGGCCCGCATCGAGACGGCATGCACCGCGGCGCGGGAAAGCGGCATCGACTTCGTCAAGACCTCGACGGGCTTTCACCCGGCGGGCGGCGCCACGGTGATGGCGGTGGGCCTGTTGAGGAAGCACGCTGGCGGGCTATACGTCAAAGCCTCCGGCGGCATCCGCACCGCCGACGACGCCCGCGCCATGATCGAGGCCGGCGCCGACCGGCTGGGCTGCTCCGCAGGCGTGGCGATTGTGCAGGGCGCGAAAAATGCAGGCGGGGGGTATTAACGCGAGGTGCAAGGTGCGAGGTGCGAGGTGCAAGGTGCAAGGTGCAAGGTGGAGAGTGGAGGGTGGAGAGGGGAGAGTGGAGGAGCCGCCGTGTCCTCACCGCGGAGCCGTCGGCTGTGAAGGGCGGCCTGCCCGTTCCCATTTTCTTCCCCATTACCCTGCACGACCCGCCTGGCCTCAATGCCGGCAGTGGTGGTGCTGCTGTTCGTGGCCGGCGCAGGTGTTGGCCAGTTGGGCCCGGGGGTTAGCCAGGAAGTGCCGCACCGCCTCATCGGGCGTTTGCCCCTGGTGACCGGCCGAGACCTGGATGCCCAGTTCCGCCAGGCGCATTTGCGCCCCGGCGCCGATCCCGCCCGCCACCACGCATTGCACCGCCAGTTCCGCCAGCCATTGCGGCAAGCTCTCGCACCCGCTCGTCTGCCTGCGCAGCACGCGCGGGCGATCGATCAGGCCGCTCTCCAAGTCAGCATCACATAGATACACACCATCGCACTGGCCGAAGTGAGATGTGAACCGATCACCGCTAACGGGTACTGCCACACGCATGATGATCTCCTGACTGCTGGGCGCTGATTGTATCAGGCGGTTCGGCATCGCCAGCGACCATTTGACGGCCTGCTGCGACCCAGTCTCAGAGCCGCGGGATGGGCAAACCCGTCGCGGCTGGAAGGTCAATCCACCGATGGCTGCACTCTGGCGCAGATGGGAGCCAGGCATCGCCGCGTTGGAAGTCCGCCAAAGGTGGCGCAAGCTGTGGATCGGCTTGGTCCATGCGAATTACGGTCAATATCCGCGCTGTTCTGATAAATTGGCTGTACTTCACTGGGTCAGGGAAGTAAAAGCGCCTGTGGCGCAACAGTAGTAGTGGTGACTGACCTGGCAGCAGTTGGGAGGCCCGCCGTTTGGGACCGTCCGATGAGGAACTTGTCCAGCGGGCCCGTGCCGGCGACCGCCAGGCTTTTCATCTTTTGGTGGAGCGCCATGCCGCAGGTTTGTACAGCGTGGCGGCGCTGATGACCAGTCGTGCCATGGACGCGCAGGACATCGTGCAGGAGACGTTGCTAGGGGCCTTCCAGGGCTTGGATCGGTTTCGCGGAGAGGCTTCGGTCAAGACCTGGCTGGTGCGGATTCTGGCCAAACAGGTCGCCCGCCATCGTCGGCACGAGAGCTATCGGCGGATGGCGTCGCTCGATGATGCGGCCGCGATGGATGGCAATCCACGCCTGGCCGTGCCGGCGGCGACGGGCGCCAGCGACGCCCGGCTGGACCTGGCGGACCTGCTGGGCCGGCTGCCAGAGGATCAGCGCGATGTGCTGGTCCTGCGCGAGTTGGAAGGCTTGTCTTACGAGGAGATCGCCCAGGCGCTGGACATCCCGCGGGGAACGGTCGAGTCGCGACTGTTTCGGGCGCGGCAGGCGATACGGAAGATCGCAGTAATAAGAGGTAACAGGGACGAGCACGGATGAATACGGATGGGAAGAGGAAACAATCATGGACATGATGGACATGATGAATCAGACAGCCTCAGCAGCGGAACGCAAACACAAAAATCATGTGCATCATGTGCTTCACTGTTCCTTCTTTATCCGTGTTCATCCGTGTTCATCCCTGTTGCTTCTGATTGGTTCGACGTGCGGAGACTCGGTATGACCCACCAATGCCCTGAGCTTCCCAGAGTCCACGTGTATTACGACCGGGAAATGCCCCTGGACCAGTGCGGCGCATTTGAGGTGCATCTGTCGGCGTGCCCTGCGTGCCAGGCGGAATTGGCGGGCTTGGAACCGCTGGGGCTTCGGTTGCGGCAGGGCAGGCGGCCGGTGCCGCCGCTGGACTTGGCGGCGCAGATCAAGCGGCGCATCGTGCGTGAGCCTTATCGCGCCATGCTGCGTTTTGCCTGGGGATTGACGGGTGCCGCGGCGGCGATCGTGGTGGTTTGCCTGGTGCAGTTGAACTGGGTGGACAACTCCAGTGCCGCCAGCGGCCCGCCAGCGGCCTGGGAGATTCTGGCCGTGCGTTCCGGGCCTGACGCCGGTGCGTCCGAAGAAATGGATCTGGCGACTTGGATTGCCCAGGACTTGGCGGGAGAGGCGGCGGACAGTGTGCGACGGAAGCAGGAGGCAGCCACGCCATGAGCAAGATGCGTCTGGCCATTGCGGTGCTGTTCGTGGTGACCTTTGCCGCAGGTGCGGCTTTGTCGCTGACGTTGAGTCAGTGGCAGGACCCGCCGCCGGTCCAGGCGGGCGGGTCGTGGCTGACGCGCGAACTGGACCTGACGCCCCAGCAGCAGGAGCAGATGAGCAAGATATGGGATGCGGTGGGGCGCGGTCGCGACGACGACCAGCGCAGGGACTTGCAGCGGCAGCGCGATCAGGCCATCCGCGACCTGGTGCCCCCCGAACGCCAGGAGGAGATGACCCGGATACTGGAGATTTACGCAGAGCAAACCGCGGAGTTGTCCAAGCAACGGCGGGCCGTGTTCGACCAGGCGGTGGAACAGACCAAGGCCATCCTGACGGATGCCCAGCGCACCAAGTATGAGGAACTGATGGCGCGGCGGCATGAGCGGCGGCGGGGAACGGATCGCCGCGGCGGCGCGACGACCCAACCGGCGGAGGCGGAAAAGAGCGTCCCGGATCACCCATGAGGAAAAATTCGGCCCCTATCCCCGGCAAGCCCCGCGCCCCGGAGACGGGGCATGCCGGGGCTTCTGAGCAGATGATGCCGGTTCATGTTGAACCGGTGAAGCGCAATATCTCAACCAAAGGAGACGCAGATGCGCAGGACCAAGATGCAGATCGTAGCGATGGTGGTGGCGGTGGCGGCGTTGCCCTTCCTGCTGGTGGACATGGCCATGTCGCAGCCCGCCGGCGGCCAGCAGCCCGATGCGCGACAGCGCGGCGGGGATGGCGAACGCGGCCGATTCGATCCGGAACAGATGCGCCAGCGCATGAACGAGCGCATGAAGGAAGCCCTGGGCGCCAGCGACGAGGAGTGGAAAGTGCTCCAGCCCCGCGTCGAGAAGGTGACCACGCTTCAGCGCGATGCGCGTGGCAGCGGATTTGCCGGGCGTCGCCGCGGTGGCCCCGAGGCCGATGCCGCCAATCAGCCTCCGCAGACCCCGGTCGCCAAGGCCGCCGAGGAACTGCGCACCACGCTGGAAGACGACAAAGCCAGCAATGACGTGATCAAGGCCAAGCTCGAAGCGCTGCGCAAAGCCCGCGCCGACGCCAAGGTGGCGCTGGAAGCGGCGCAAAAGGACTTGCGTGAAATCGTGAGCCTGCGTCAGGAAGCCCAACTGGTGAGCATGGGCATTCTGGAGTAAGCGACTTCAAGCCCGGCCATGCGAGTCTTCGAGCTTGGCTGGGATGCAGGATTTGAAATGCTCCCGCGCACGTCCCCGGCAAGCCCCCAGAGCGGGGCATGCCGGGGCTTGACGAACGGTGCTTGATGGAATCGATGCTTGACAGGTTCAAGGCCAGCGGGCTGCTCGACGACGGGGGCGTCGGGCGGCTGCGCATCGAGTTGAAGGGTGGCCGGTCGCTGGATCAGGCCCTGCTGGCGGCGGGCGTGCCGGAACTCGAGGCGCTGCGGGCGCTGGGGCGTGAGTTCCAGATGACCGTGGTGGACTTGGATGAAGAGACGCCGGATCGGGCGCTGTTGGCCAAGTTCCCGGCGCGCGTGCTGCTGGAATACAACCTGTTGCCCTTGTCTGAACACAACGGGACGGTGCGTGTCGCCACGCACCGTCCCTTTCAATCCGCGGGGTTGGACGTACTGCGTCTGGCTGCCGGCAAGGATGTCGAGCCGGTGCTGGCGCCGGGCGCCGAGATCGAGCGCTGCCTCAAGCAGACGCTGGGCGTCGGCGCCGACACGATGCAGTCGCTGGTGTCCGATGCCGACAGCGCGGGCATCCAGATCATCAGCAAGGAAGAGGACGGCGAGGCCGATCTCGCCGAAGCCGCCGAAGACGCGTCGATCATTCGCTTTGTCAACCAGGTGTTGACCGAGGCGATCGACCTGAAGGCGACGGACGTTCACTTTGAGCCGTACGAGGATCGCTTCCGCGTCCGCTATCGCGTGGACGGGGTGCTATTGGAGGCTTCGACACCGGTGGAAGTTCGCCGCTTTCAGGCAGCCATCGTTTCCCGGTTGAAGATATTGAGCCACCTGGACATTGCGGAAAAGCGCTTGCCGCAGGATGGCCGCATCAAGCTCAAGATCGCCGCCCGCGAGGTGGACGTGCGCGTGTCGATCATTCCCATGCTGCACGGTGAGGCGGTGGTGCTGCGCCTGCTCGATCGCGGGGCGCCGGTGCTGGGCCTGGAAAAGCTGGGCATGGCGCAGCGCGATCGCAGCCTGTTCTCCCGAGTACTCGATCTGCCCCACGGCATCGTGCTGGTCACCGGGCCCACCGGCAGCGGCAAAACCACCACGCTCTATGCCGCGCTGTCGCAGATCAACGACGTCGAACGCAAGATCATCACCATCGAGGACCCGATCGAATATCACCTGGCGGGGATCAACCAGATTCAGGTGTCGTCCAAGGCGGGGCTGACGTTTGCCCGCGGGCTGCGCTCGATTCTTCGTCACGACCCGGATGTGATTCTGATCGGTGAAATTCGCGATCGCGAGACGGCGGAGATCGCCGTGCAAGCGTCGCTGACGGGCCACCTGGTGTTCTCCACGCTGCACACCAATGATGCCGCCAGCGCCGTGACCCGCCTGGTGGACATGGGCATCGAGCCCTTCCTGGTAGCGTCTTCGCTGGAGATTGTGGTGGCGCAACGACTGGTCCGGCTGATCTGCCCGGCGTGCCGTCATACCGTTGCGCCCACCGAGACGCAGCGCTGTGAGTTGGAGGCGGAGTTCGGCGCCGCGGCGCCGTCGGTCATTCATCAAGGCGCCGGCTGTCGGGATTGCCGGGGCACGGGCTACAGCGGTCGTAGCGGCATCTTCGAGATCATGCCGGCGTCGGAGGACATCCGCGCGCTGACCATGACGCGCGTGTCGGCGCCGGAGATCGCCCGTGCCGCCATCCGCCGAGGGATGCGTACGCTGCGCGAGGACGGCCGGCGGCTGGTGCTCGAGGGCCGCACCACGCTGGAGGAAGTGCTGCGCGTGACCAAGGGAGACATATTGGAAAACGGGTCGTCCCCGGCGTTGCCGAGCAACGGCGATCACGCGGAGAACGTACACGGACGCGACACCAAGCCCCAGCATGCCAATGCGGGGCTGCTTTAGCCAGTGAAGCTGACCAGACCCATGCCCACGTATGTTTACAACGCGCTGGATCTGGAAGGCCGCTCGGCCCAGGGGACGCTCAGCGCCGACACGCGCGCCGCGGCGCTGGCGCAGATCGCCCAGCGCGGGCTGACGCCGGTGCGCCTTGATGCCGCCGAGGAAGCGGTGGCCCTGCACGCCGGGTCAGAAGGTTGGCGAAGACCCGGGTTGCTCGCTGCCCGCAAGGTCAAGGCCGCGCACGTCGAGGCGTTCACGCGCGAGCTGGCGAATCTGCTGGCGGCAGGGGTGCCGCTGGGACGCGCCCTGGCGGTACTGCGCCGCGAGGCGGGCAACGTCGCCGCCAAGGCGCAATGGTCGGCGATCTACGACGATGTGGTTGGCGGCCACCCCCTGGCCGAGGCCATGGCACGCTGGCCCGCCTCCTTCCCGCCGGTCTACATCGCCATGGTGCATGCCGGCGAGACCGGCGGCTTCCTCGATGTCGTGCTCAATCAGATCGCCGACTTCCGCGCCCGCGAGGGTGAACTCAAGGGCCGCGTCAAGGCGGCCATGGTGTATCCGATCGTGCTGGCCGTGGTGGCCACCGCCGTGATGATCTTCATGCTCACCTTCTTCATCCCGCGATTCTCCGGCATCTTCACCGATCTGGGCGGCTCGTTGCCGCTGCTGACCCAGGGCATCATCGCCGCCAGCAAGTTGGTGACCAGCTATGGCCCGGTGCTGCTGGTCGTGGCAGTGGTCCTCGGGCTGCTGCTGCGCCGCGCCATGCGCAGCGAAAGCGGCCGGCGCACGGTCGAGCGTCTGCTGCTGCGTACGCCGGCGCTGGGCACGATCGCGGCGCGTTTCGCCCTGGTGCGTTTTTCGCGGATGCTCGGCACGCTGCTGGGCGCGGGCGTGCCCATGGTGACCGCCCTGCGCGTGGCGCGCGAGGCCATCGGCAATCAGACGCTGTCGGATGCAGTGCACCATGCGGTGGAGGAGGTCAAGCGCGGCACGGCCCTGTCGCGCAGCCTGGGCCAGTGCACGCAACTGTTCCCGCCCTCGGTGACGGAGATGGTGGCGGTGGCCGAGGAGTCGGGGCGGCTGGATAAGGAACTGCTGCGCCTGGCGCAGAGTTACGAGTTGGAACTGGATCGCCGCCTGCGCATGCTTGTGGCGCTGGCCGAGCCGCTGCTGTTGTTCGTCATGGCGGCGCTGATCGGCACCATGGTCGTGGGCATGCTGCTCCCCATCTTTACGCTTCAGGAGTTGATCAAATGACTCGCTTACCCCGGATGTCCTCACATGGAAAGCGTCTCCGCCGCGCCGGCGCTTTCACCCTCATCGAGCTGCTGCTGGTGCTGGTCATCCTGGCGGTGCTGGCTGGAATCGTTCTGCCGTGGTTGGTTGGCCGTGGCGAACAGGCGAAGGAGGACGCGGCATTGACGCAGATCTCCAATTTCGCCACCGCACTGGGGATCTTCGAGGTGGACAATGGCCGCTTCCCGACTACACAGGAAGGTCTGCGCGCCCTGGCGGAGCAGCCGCCCGGCCTGACCAAATGGAAGAAGCTCTACCCCAGGATCCCTAACGACCCGTGGGGCAATGCCTACGGCTACCGCAGCCCCGGCCAGTACAACACCGACAGCTACGACCTCTATTCCTCCGGACCCAACGGACAGGAAGGTGATGAGGATGACATTACGAATTGGTCAACGCCGTGAAGGGATTTCTAATTTCTGATTTCTGATGTGGGACACCAATGGGCCAGGTGTGCAATACGCCCGTGTCAAGGATTGTGACGATGTTTTCTTCAAATCAGAAATCAGAAATCTTGAATCAGAAATTTCCTCGCCCCGGCTTTTCCCTGCTGGAACTGATCCTCGTGCTGGCGATCCTGAGCCTGGGTGCGGCGCTGATGGCGCCGTCGCTGATCGGATTTGCCCGGCAGCATGAGGCGCTGGATGTGGCGTCGGACATGGTGGCTCTGACTCAATTCGCCCAGGATCAGGCGGCGCAGCAGGGCGTGCCGTATCGGTTCAATGTGGATGCGGCGGCGCAAACATACTGGCTCACCGTGCAGAAACAGGGCGCCTTTGTGCCGCTGACGACGGACTTGGGCAAGACAATGACGATTCCTTCGCGCTTGACGGTGACCTGGGAGGCGGTCGCGGATGCCTCGACGGAGGGCGTTGTCGAATTCCAGAGCGACGGACTGCACGAGGCCGCGTGCCTGCGGCTGATGGATGAGAATGGCAACGGCGCCCGCATCGTCGGCGTCGTGACGACCGAGCCTTTTCGGGTTGTGGAACTGGCGGCCAATCAGGAGGTGCGATGAGGAACATCAGGAAAAACAGAAAAGCAGGAAATGCGGAAAATCAGACAACGCCCATGCGCCGGTCTGAGTTTTCCGCGTTTTCTGCTTTTCTGACTTTTCTGCGTTTGCCGCGGTCTCGCCGCTCGGGCTACACCCTCATCGAAGTGCTCACCGCCATGACCATCATCGCCCTGGTGCTGCCCGTGGCGATGCAGGGCATCACGCTGGCGACGTCGCTGGGCGGCCAGACGCGGCGGCGAAGCGAGGCGGCCACGCTGGCCCGGCTCAAACTCGATGAACTGGCCGCCACCGGCGCCTGGCAGTCGGGCTCGCTCAACGGTGATTTCGCACCCGACTGGAGTGACTATCAATGGTCCGCCACCGTCGTCGATTGGGACACCGCGGGCCTGCGGCAACTGGACGTGCAGGTCACTTGGGCCGGCCGGGGCAACACGCAGTCGATACAGATGAGCACATTGGTGAATACGGAGACGCCGTGAGGGCGAGAAACGAAGAACGAGAAGCGAAGAACGAAGAACGTATGAAGTCCGAAATCCGAAATCCGAGATCCGAAATGCGTTTTCGTGGTTTCACCCTCCTGGAGGTGATGATCGCCATGGCGATGTTCGCCGTGATAGCGGCGGGGTTGTCCACCAGTCTGTACGTGGCATTCAAGGCTCGGCGGACGACCACCGACGGCCTGGCGCCGGCGCGGGCGACACGCCTGGCGCTGGAGACGATCGCACGCGACCTGTCGTCGGCGACGCCGCCGGTGGGGATCCTGGCGGGCGCTTTTGTGGGAACCGATCAGCCAGGTGACGCCGGCGACGCGCTGGAGTTCTTCGCCGTGCGGGCCGCGATGCTCGACCCTGACGCCGCCGGTGACGTGCAGCGCGTGTCCTATGCGATCGTGTCCGAGTCCGAGTTGAACGTCGATAACCAGGTTGCGCTGGAGGGCGATGCGTCCGGCCATTCCCCATCAGACACCATGCTGGTCCGGCGGGTTACGAGCAACCTCCTGTCGCCCCAGACGATCGAGCCGCGGGAGCAGGTGCTGTGTCGAGGTGTGACCGCGATGAACTTCCGCTATTACGACGGCACGCAGTGGGTCGATACCTGGGATTCGACGGCCCAGGAGAACACCCTGCCGCGTGCAGTGGAAGTCACGCTGACGCTGAAGCCGAATGCGATGGTCGAGTCTGCCCAGACGGCCGCAGCCGACTACCAGGCGGCGCGTGTGGTCGCTCTGCCCTGCGCCATCTCGGCGATTACTGCTACTACCGTCTCGATATCCGGGGGCGCGGGAGCAACGCGATGAGTATCAGCTTGCCACCAACTCGTCGCCGCGCCAGCGTGCTCCTGCTGGCCATGGCGGTGCTGATGGTGCTCACCAGCATGGCGTTGACGTTTTCGCGCGGCATGCGAGTCGAGTCCAGCGCCGCCGAGTTCTACGTGGCGCAGTTGCAGGCCGACGCTATCGCCCGCGGCGCCGCCGAGTATGTCCGCTCACTTGTGAGCAACACCAACGGCACGCTGCCGGCCGATGAGGAGATCGAAGCCGAGGCCGTGCCCCTGGGCGACGGCTACTTCTGGTTGATTAGGTCCGATCCCCAGGATGATCGCGCCTGGGCGTTTGGTCTGACCGATGAAGCCGGCAAGCTCAACATAAACACCGCGACGGTGGACATGCTCGCCGCGTTGCCGGGCATGAACGACGACTTGGCGGCGGGCATCGTCGATTGGCGCGACCCCGATGAAGAGGCCCAGGCGGGCGGCGCCGAAAGCCAGTATTACCTGTTGCTGGACGACCCTACCGGGGGCGGGGCCGGGGGATACCAGGCCAAGAACGACGCGGTCGAAACCGTCGAGGAACTGCTGCTGGTCAAGGACATCACGCCGGCGGTGCTTTTTGGCGAAGACACCAATCGCAACGGCGTGCTGGATGCCAATGAGGATGACGCAGACACGACCGAGCCGGCGGACAATCGTGACGGTGTTCTCGACCACGGGATCTGTCCGTTCGTCACCGTTTACAGCCGGGAGCCGGCTGGTTCCGGCGGCGGGGGTGGGGGGAGCGGGCAAGGTAATACGCCGACGACGGGTCGGATCAACGTCAACACCGCCCCGCGTGAGGTGCTGCTGTGCTTGCCCGGTCTCGACGAAGCCGACGTGCAGGCGATCCTCTCGGCCCGAGGCGCCGCCACGACCACGTACAGCGACGTCAACGCTTTTCTGGCAACGCTGCCGCCCAATAAGCAGGCTGAACTGGTCGGTCGCATCACGGTGGATTCCTACGTCTGCTCGGCGGACATCGTGGCGGTCGCCGCCAGTGGCAAAGCATTCAAGCGTTACCGCGTGGTCTTCGACGCCACGACCAGCCCGGCACGCATCGTGTACTGGCAGGACATGACCAACCTGGGCTGGCCGCTGGATCCACAGGTACTTGAGAACCTTCGTTCGGGCAATGCAGGGAGTATGCAGTGATCCGTCTTGGTCAAAGTGCATCGATTCTGGGCCTGGCGTTGGACGAGCGGTCGATCCACGTGGTGGAAATGCGCCGTGGCGCCGCGCGTGGCCAAGCCTCGCATTGGCATGCGGGGGTCCTGCGCGAGGCGCGCTTTGACCTGCCCGACGGCGTGACATGGGAGTCGACTGTAGCCCCGCATGCCAATGCGGGGCTGGGCTCGGCTTTGCGTGACTTTCTGCGCCAACAGGGCTTCACCACGCGGCGGGCGGTGGTCGGCCTGCCCGGCCGCTGGCTGCTCACGCGCCCCCAGACGCTGCCGCCGGCCGATATGGCCACGGCGGTGCCGCTCCTGCGCCTGGCGATCGAACGGGAGTTTCCTACCGATGTGAAAGAGTGGGTGTGCGACGTGGCGGGGCAGCCTTCGCCCTCGGGACCGCGCACGGTGTTGCTGACAGCCGTGCCCAGGCGGCGCCTCGAGCAAGTGACGGCCGCGATGGAACAGGCTGACCTGGACGTGCAGTCGATGACCAGCACGACGCTGAGCCTGCTGGCCGCAAGCGCCGCATTGGCATGCGGGGCTCCGGGCGGTACGGGGGCATCCGGGGCTACGGATTGCATCGCGCTGTTGATCCTGCCGCATGGCGTGGAGGTGGCGGTGCTGCGCGGCGGGCAGGTTGTGGCCCTGGATCGATTATCGGTGCCTACGCCGGATGCCCCGGATGCCGCTGCGGGACCAACCGAATCGGCGCGCATCGCCGCGATGGTGGCGGCAGTGCGCCGCGTCTTGGCCGCAGTACCGCCGGCGCCGGCCGATGGCTCGGCGTCCAGCCTGGTGATATGGAATGCCTCGGCGCTTTCCGAAGCGCCGCTGAAGAGCCTGGGCGCGCAGCTTGGCATCCCGCCGGGTGCGGTGCATACCAATCCGAACCTGGCGAAGATGTTGCCAAACCTTCCGCCGGGCCGGGGCACATCGGATGCGGTGCTCTTTGCAGCGGCGGCGGCTGTGACTGGGGCCAGACCGGCGCAAGGCGCCGCGGTTGACTTTCTGCATTCACGCCTGGCCGTGGCGGCGCCGCGCCGCCTCACCCGCCGGCGTGTTCTGTCCGCGGCCGTCGCCGCCTGTCTGATCCTCGCCACCGTCTGGCTGGTCGGCGACTGGTATAGGCAGAAGCGGGCCGTGGACCAGCTCCAGCAGCGGTTGACCCAGATCAAGCCCGAGTTGGAAGCGGCTCGGATCAACGTCGCGCGCGTGCGCCAGGCGCGCGGCTGGTACGACCGGCGGCCGGCCTACCTGGAAGCCTTGCGCGATCTGACGCTGGCGTTTCCCGAAGGAGGCCAGGCCTGGACCAGCAGCCTGGCGCTGCGCGAGGACATGACCGGCACGCTGGCGGGCCGGGCGGCGGACGAACGCACCGTGCTGAACCTGCTGGAGCGGTGCAAGAGTTCGGGGCGCTTTGCCGCCGTCAAGCTGCTGTACATGCGCCACGATGATCGGCAGAACCGCTATGTGTCGTTCGGCATGACCTTCAGCTATTTGGCCCAGGAGTAACGCAACTATGCTCTCCAAACGGGAGCGATATATCGGATGGACCGCGGCGGCAGTGGTGGCTGTTCTGCTGCTGGATTGGCTGGTGCTGTCGCCGGTGCTTAGCAGCCGGGAGCGCTTGGCGGTGCTGCGGCAGAAGCTCCAGAAGGAGCAGGTGACGGCACAGCGCCTGCTGGCCGACGATAGCGCCGCGACGCGGCGCTATCGCAACCTGGTGGCGGTGAGCCTGCCCGGCGACGCCTCCGCCGCCGAAAGCCGGTTGCTCAACGACCTGCGAACCTGGTCCCAGCAGGCGGGGTTCAAGCTGTCGTCCATTCGGCCCGATCGCGCGTCGGCAGTCAACGACCTTAACGAGCTGAGCTTCCAAGCCACGGGTGAAGGGTCCATGCACGCGCTGGCACGCTTTCTGTACATGCTGCGTAATGCTCAGATGCCTCTGCGCGTGTTGGAGCTTCAGGTGGCGTCGCGCTCGGACGCGGCGGACGACCTGACCGTGCAGTTGCGCATCAGCACGCTATGGCGCGCCCCAGCGGCGGAGGCGTCGATGCCCAGCGGCCATTTGGCCGTAGCGGCGGAAGGGGGCCGTCCATGAGTCGCTTGATGACGGGTTTGGCGGTGCTGATATTCGCGGCCTTGGCGGCGGCGCAGACGACGCAGCCGGGGGCCCCCGACGCGGCGTTGCCGGGCACGCCGGGCGGCGACGGCGCGGCCGAGCCGTGGGAGCGCTATGACGTCGTGGTGCAGCGGAACATTTTCACCCGTGTGCACAGTTCCGGTCGCACCTCGCGCCGCGTGGTGACGCCGCCGGCGCCGGAGTTGCCCGCGGCACGCTATTGGGTGCTCTCGGGCACCGCGCTGACGTCGGATGAGCGCGTCGCCTTTCTGGAGAACACGCGCACGGGCGCGACCGTGCGCGCTCACGAAGGCGATGCCACCGAGGCCGGCCGCATCACTCAGGTCGATCGCGACAGCATCGAACTTGACGCCAACGGCCAGCGCTCGACGGTGGCCATCGGCCTGACGCTCGATGGCCGGGAGCCACTGACGACGGCGCCGACCGCGGCGCCTGCGACAGTCCCCACGATGCCTGCGGCGGCGACATCGCCGGCGTCTGTTCCCGGTTCCTCTGACGGACTGGAGGAATCACCCGTAGCGACCCAGGCAGCGCCAACGACCAACCCTGCTGCCCCGCCGGGGGATTCGAGCGAAGCGGAGATGCTCCGACGCATGCGTGAGCGGCGCAATCAGGAAACCCAGGGCAGGTAAGGCCAAGCGCGGCGTGGCCGCGCTATCAGCCGGTACGAAGCAGTTGGTGGAAACTGGATCGGGCCCACACGGCCCGGTTCGCAAAAGGAAAGACGAAATGCACGTGCGATCCAACATCAAGCTGGTGCTACAGGTTCTGGGGCTGTGTGCCGCAGTGATCGCATTGCCGGCGGCGGCTCAAGTTGATCCTGCTCCGGCGCCGGCGGGGGGACTGCTCGACCCGGTGCCGCCGGCGCCGCTGGAACAGGCTGCGACGGAAGGTGACACTGCCCCGCCGGCTGCACCGGCTGCGCCGGCCGAAGCCGATCCCGCCGCCGTGGCGCCCACGACGCAGTCCGCGGAGGAGCAAGTGCCACCCGTTCCCGCTGCCGAGACGCCGAACCTGGCGCCGCCTCCGGCGACCAATGGCCAGAAGCTGCCCGATGGCCGCTTACTGCTCAACTTCCGTAATGCCTCGCTAGACTCGGTGTTGTCATTCCTTTCCGAAGCCACCGGGCTGGTGGTCGTCGGCGAAACCAAGGTCGAGGGAAGGGTAAACGTACTGAGCCGGCAGCCCTTGACCATCGATGAAGCGGTGGGCGTGCTGGATTCGGTGCTCAAGGAAAAGGGCTATGCCGCGGTACGCGTGGGCAAGACGCTCAAGATCGTGACGCTCGATGCCGCCAAGAAGTCCAACATTCCGGTGCGTTCGGGCAGCAATCCCGCGGCAGTGGAAGAAACGGATCAGGTGATCACGCAGGTGATTCCCGTGCGCTACGCTGATGCGGCGCAACTGCGGCGTGACCTGGCGCCGCTAATCCCCGCATACGCGGACCTGTCGGCGAATGTGAGCACCAACACGCTGATTCTGACTGACACATCCGCCAATGTGCGTCGGGTGCTACAGATCATCCGGGCGCTGGATACGGCCGTTTCCGAAGTGACGCAGGTCAAGGTGTTTCAGCTCAAGTACGCCAACGCCGCCAATGCCGCCCGGCTGATCACCGAGGTGTTTCGTCAGGAGGATGCCAACCCGCAGCAGCGCAATATTCCGTTTTTTGCGCGCTTCGGGCGTGGCGGCGGAGGGCGCACGGGCGGCGGCGGCGACGCGGCGGCCGCAGACCCCGCGGCCGAAGGAAGCCGGCCGCAGATGCGCGTCACCGCTGCCTCGGACGATCGCACCAACACCGTGGTCGTCAGCGCCCCGGCCGACACCATGCCCGTGATCGAGACGGTGCTCAAGGACTTGGATGCCAACCCGGCACAGGACCAGGCGGTGTTCATCTACTACATGCGTAACGCCCAGGCCGCCAACATCGAGGCGGTGGTCAACAACCTGTTCAATCCCGGCGGGACCACCAGCCGAAGCACGACCGGCGCCGGCGCCACGTCGCAGCGTAGCGTCACGCCCTTTGGCAGCGGGGGCGGCGGCGGCACGACGGGCGGGCGCTCGACCGCCGGCATGGGCCTGTCGCAGATCGGCGGGACGAGTAGCCGCACGGGCGGCACGACGGGCACGGGCCGGACCACCGGCGGCACGACGCGCGGCACCACGCTCGGCGGCGTCGCCGGCGCCGCACGCCTCTCCTCCTCCGCCGTACAAACCGCCAGCGACCTGGCGGGGCAGGTCTACGCCGTCGCCGACCCCGATACCAACTCCCTGCTGATCATGACCAGTTCCGGGAGCTTCGAGAAGGTTAAGGCGCTTCTGGAGGAGCTGGATCGGCCCGTGCCACAGGTGCTGATCAAGGTGCTCATCGCAGAGGTCACCCACGACAACGAGCGCGACCTGGGCGTCGAGTTTTCCGCCATCAATCTCAAGACCAGCGGCAAGGACACCGTGTTCACCGACTTCGGCCTCGACGTCGCCAGCGGTGGTTTGATCACCAAGATCGTCCACACCGATTTCTCCGTCACCCTGCGTGCCTTGGAGCGCGTCGGCAAGCTCGACGTGCTGTCGCGGCCATACATCCTCACGTCGGACAACCAGCTCGCGTCCATCATCGTCGGCCAGGAAGTGCCCATCGTCCAGAACAGCCGCATCACCGACACCGGGCAGACGATCAACACCCTGGCTTACCGGGAAGTGGGCATCATCCTCAACGTGACGCCGCACGTGAATCCCGACGGGCTGGTGGTGATGGACGTGGCGCCGGAGATTTCCGCGCTGACCGGCGACTCGGTGCCGATCTCCGACACGGCGTCGCAACCGATCATCGCCAAGCGCGCCGCGCAGACGCGCGTGGCGATCAAGGACGGCCAGACGATCGTGATCGGCGGGCTGATGGAAGACCGCAAGACGCAGGTGGTGCAGAAGGTGCCGTTCCTGGGCGATATCCCGCTGTTGGGGCTGCTGTTTCAGCGTGACCGGACGATCAAGACCAAGACCGAGTTGCTGATTTTCCTCACGCCGCACGTGGCCCAGGCGCCCGAGCAGTTGAGTAACATGTCGCAACAGGAGCAGGATGCCGCCAAGATTGTTCCCGACGCGGTGGCGCCGGGCATTTATGATGAGCATCTCAAGGGCCTGGCGCGGCCGGGGACGGAGAAGGCGCTGGTGCCGACGACGCAACCGGCCTCGGAGCCGGCGCAATGGCCGCCGCCGCCCACGCCTGGAGAAGACTAAATGCAATCCGCAGCAACCATGGCAAGCGCAGTAACCGCAGTAACCGGGGGTAGAGCCGTCCGGTGCGGCGCTTGGGTTGCTGTGCTTACGGTGGTTTGCGGCTGTGCCGGTAAGTCGACTGCTCCGCCGCCTGCCGCGCCGCCGCCGGCGGTGGCGCCCGCACCCGTGGCGCAGAGGCACGAAGCTGATGACGATCCGAATGTCAATCCCGTGGCGCTGCGGCTGCACGATCTGGCTGGGCCATTGCTGGAATACTTCGCCGTCTATCGTCAGTTTCCCGCGGCGCTCGAGGACCTGCGCACGGCTCGTATCGTGAGCAGCGACGCCGTGCTGACCGATCCGTCGAGCGGACTGCGTTTTGCCTACACGCCGGATGGGCCGACAGTACCCGGCTACACCGGCCGGCTGCTGGCGAGTCAGAGTGATCGGTCAGATCCACGCGGTGTCTGGGTGCTGCTGGTCTCCCAACCCAAGGGCGCCAGGCATTGGATCGCCGAAGTCCACCGGGTGGCGCCGCGACTGATGCCGGTGCCGTGAGCGGGCATCGTTTTGGCCTGCGGTGGCAACGACACCGCTCTGGCTTGACGCGGAACGTCTTTGGCTTTTCCGGGGGCTCCATCGCCATCCGCAGTTTCGCCGCAAGTTAAAGCGGGGTCGCGCCCCCGTGCTCCACAATGGAACACATCCGCACTTACGAATATAGTTTGATCATGGCCACGACCACCACCCCCCGTCGCTTTGGCGTCAAGCATGCCGCGCAAACCTTCCGCGCCATGGCCGACCCGACGCGGCTGCGCCTGCTGCACCTGTTGACGCGCGGCGAGCGCTGCGTGTGCGAACTGGTGGACACCGTTGATCAACCGCAGCCCACGGTCAGCCGGCACCTGGCCTACCTTCGCCGTGCCGGCCTGGTGGCGGCACGGAAGGACGGCCTGTGGGTGCACTACCGGCTAACCGAACCGCACGATGAACTCCAGCGCCGCCTGCTCGACTGCATCGGCTGTTGTTTCGGCGATCTATCGCCCTTTAACCGTGACATGAGCCGCCTGGCCAAGTGCTGTCGGCCCGGCGACCAGACGACGTGTGCGGAGCCGACACGATGACGACCAACGCCAAGCCGCGCTACCTGGTGCTGTGCACGGGCAATCGTTGCCGATCGCAGATGGCCGAAGGCTGGCTGCGCCATTTCGCCGGCGATCGCGCCGAGGTGTTCAGCGCCGGCACGCATCCCAAGGGCCTGCATCCGCTGGCGGTGGAGGTCATGGCCGAGGCGGGCGTCGATATTTCCGCGCACACCTCCGACCACGTGAGCCGCTACATCAACGAGGATTTCGACTGCGTCATCACGGTGTGCGACAGCGCCCGCGAGGCGTGCCCCATCTTCCCCGGCGCCCGGCGAACGCTGCATCACTCCTTCACCGATCCCGATGCGCCGTTGCCGCTCCAAGAGCAGACGCAACTGTTCCGCCGCATCCGCGATGAAATTCGCGATTGGGCCAAGGCTTTTGTCGATGCGGAAATCAGCCGCGGATGAACGCGGATAAACGCGGATGGGACAAGGCGAAGGAAGGAGCAGTGATAGACATGATGGACAGGATCAGTGTGAGAAGAGGTTGGTGCTGATCATCTTGCTCATGCCCCCAGTTGCCTCTTACATCATGCTCATCATGTACATCACTGTTCCCTCTTCCTATCCGCGTTTATCCGCGGCCAATGCTTCTCTAGTTGCGGCTACGCACGAAATCGACCTTCCATGATGGTCTGCGCCACCGGGCGGCGCGGCGAGGGCTTCTCCATCTCGCGCAGCTTTTCGGGCAGGTCTTCCACGCGCCCCGGTTTGCCGATGGCGACCATGGCTTCGCAGTCGTAGTCGTCGGGCACGCCCAGGACCGCGCGGGCCTTGCCGTTGTTGAACCCCGCCATGCCGTGCGTCACCAGCCCCATGGCCGTGCCCTGGAGTGCCAGGTGTGTCCACCACGAGCCGGCGTCGAAGGTATGCACCTTGTTGGGCTTGCCCGTCTTGGTGAACGTCTTCTTGGACACGATCAGCAACAGGATGGCGGCCTGGTGGCACCAGGCCTGATTGGTTTCCATGAGCAGGTCTATGAACGTAGGCCAGTGCTCGGTGCCGCGCCGAGCATAGATTATTCGCCAGGGCTGCTCGTTGTACGACGACGGCGCCCAACGCGCCGCTTCCAGCAGCCGGTTGAACTCGTCATCATTCAACGCCTCGCCTGACATCGCCCGCGGCGACCAGCGGCGTACGAACAGGTCCAGAATCTCCGCATCGGCCTGGCGATATTTCAACGGATCGATCTCGCTCACATGGGGCATGGGGCATCCTTTCTATTGAACACGAAGACACGAAGACACGAAGGAGCGAAGAGGGAACAAGGATGGACATGATAAGCATGATGAACGGGAAAAGAGGCTATGCCGTAAGCGGCTCCAGACATTGGAAACTCATCTTGTCCATCATGTATATCCCTGTGCCCTCTTCTTCGTGTCTTCGTGTCTTCGTGGCCAATCCTCTGCTATCCTCAAGCAGTTGCACAACGATAGGATCAGCAGGACGGTTAGTCATGGCCACGATCACCATCGGCACGGAAACGCAAAGCGGCAACGCCTGGATCTACGATGCGACGGTCCAGGACGGCGGTCGGACGTTTCATTTCGTCGTGACGCTCAACTGGTCGGACTACGACTTGTGGTCGCACGGCCGGGTTCGGCCCGAGCGCGTGGTGGAGAAGCTCTTCGAGTTTCTGCTTGATCGTGAGTCGGCGGTGAGCATCATGCCCAAGTTCGATTGTGCCGTGGCGCGCCGCTATTTCCCCGAGGTGGACCGCGAACTGCCGGCGATGGTGGCCACGGGGCCGAATGTGTGAAGTGTAACAGGATGAACCCGGATAAGAAGAAGGAAACAGGGATGGACAGGATATCCAGGATGAGGAATTAGGGACGATGCATCAGCCGCCAAAACACTCAATTCGATCATCTTCATCCTGTATATCCTGTCCATCCCTGTCCCTTCTTCTGCTTTTTCCATCCGTGTTCATCCGTGTTCATCCCTGTTATCTCTTCCTCCCATCCGCCCGGCTTCGAGGCGTAATCGCCGGTCCGCCGCCGCGGCGATGCGCTCGTCGTGCGTGACCATCACGATCGTCTGGCCGCGCTGGTGCAGATCGCCAAAGACATCGAGGATTTGCCGGCCGGTCTCGGCGTCCAGATTGCCCGTCGGCTCATCCGCCAGCAGCAGCGCCGGCTGATTGACCAGGGCGCGGGCGATGGCGACGCGCTGGCGCTCCCCGCCGGAGAGCCGATTGGGCCGATGGCGCAGCCGTTCGCCCAGTCCCAGTCGCTTGAGCAGCTCCTCGGCGCGCTGGCGCACGGCCGCGCGAACGCCAAACCAGCGCCACGCCGGTCGGCCGATCATCGCCGCCATCATCACGTTCTCCAGCGCGGTGAACTCCGGCAGCAGGTGATAGAACTGGAAGACAAACCCCACGTCACGATTGCGATAGCGGTCGAGCTCGCCGTTGCCCAGTTGAAAGATGTTGCGCCCGCCAAAGAGCACTTGCCCCTCGGAAGCCTGATCAGGCCGATCCAGCCCGCCCAACAGGTGCAGCATGGTGCTCTTGCCCGACCCCGAAGCGCCCAGCACCGCCAGCCATTCACCGTGCTTCACCGTCAGTTCGATGCCGCGCAAGACGTGCAGGTCCTCGTCGCCCATGCGGTAGTGCTTGTGAAGGCCGCGGGCGGAGAGAATTTCGGATTGCGGATTTCGGATTTCGGATTTTGGAGATGCAATACTCATGACGCTCTTTCGATGCTTGGGCAAATCCGCAATTCGAAATCCAAAATCCGAAATTCCGCCTTATTCGTACCTCAGCGCCTCGACGGGATTCAGCATCGCCGCCAGCACCGCGGGGATCACCGAGCCCAGCACGCTGGCGACGACGGCGACCGCCAGGATGACCGTCACCTCCGTCGGGTTCATGCGGTTAGGGATCTGGTCGAAGTAGTAGACCTCGGGGTTCCAGATGGTGACGCCGAAGACGTCAGTGAGGAAGGTCTGGATGCCGTTGATGTTCCAGACGACGGCGGCGGCGAGCCAGAATCCCAGGAACGCGCCGACCACGCCGATCGCCAGGCCGTAGCCCAGGAAGATGCCCATGATGCCGCGCCACGACGCCCCGATGGCGCGCAAGACGCCAATGTCCCGCGTCTTCTCCAGCACGATCATATAGAAGATCACCGCGATCATCACCACCGCCACGATGCTGATGAAGGCGAAGAGGATCGTGACCAGGAACTTTTCCTTGAGCACCGCGCCCAGGAAGGTGGCGTGCTTCTCCTCCCACGTCATCACGCGCGGCAGGCGCATGTTCCTATGCCGTTTGGCGAAGTCTTCCACCTTGGCGGTCACGGCCTCTTTGAGGGCCGGGAGCGGTACGCCATCCCGCCCGCGCAGGATCACCGTCGTCGCGCGAGCTGGGTTGGTCCTGCCGGTGGGCTGCCCCGTATCGGGATCAAAATCCGCGTGCGCATCCATGCCCAGCATCTTCTGCATCACGTTGAAGGGGATGTACACCCGGTTGGCGTCGATGGCGTACAGCCCGGTCTTGAACTCATTGACCAACACCAGTTTCCGTGCCGCGGGCTCCAGCAATGTGCCCTTACTCGTCACCGGCAATAGCGTCAGTGTCAATTCAGTCAGCAACTGTGAATCGATCACGTCGTAGCGACCGTCCGGATAGCGGCGTGCGTACGGGCTGACGTGAATACCCATGACAATGCCGGACAAGGCTGGCCCCTCTTGGGCGCGCAGTTCCGCCGGCGCCGCCATGGCCATGCCCAGTTTCGTATAGTCCACCTGCGCCCGGTTCTTGCGCATCGCCCGGTATGTCTCGCGCGTGGCCGCGTCCGGGTAATCCTCCGGGGCAATCGGGTCGTCCAGCACATGCTCGCGCGTCCAGTACAGCGTGTCGCGATAGTGGACTACCTTCTCCATGCCTTGCGGCTCGATGCCCACGACCTCCACCGTCTGAATCATGTCCGAGATGTTGACCAGGCCATACGACTTGATGTTGGCGGTGGCGGCGACGACCTGCGGCATCGCGTCGAGCTCAGCGATCAGGGCCTCATAATGCGGAAAGCCGTAGAGGTCGCCCTGGATAATGATGTCGCCTTCGAGCGTGCGCGCCGCGCTGCGCATGTTCTCCAGGAACCCGCCCATGATGCTGATGACGATGATGACCATGGCGCTGCAAAGCGTGACCGCCAGGGCCGCAAACATGGGCGTCAACTTGCGTCGCAGGTAGCGGAGGATGATGACGAGTTTATACATAGTAAAGGCAGGTAACAGGGATGGACATGATGGACATGGTCAGAAGGGAAGCGGTGGTATCTTTTGTTTAGCGGGTGCCGCGCAGCGGCCCTCAGGCCTCATCCTGTCCATCATGTCCATCCCTTCTCTTCTCATTCCCCATCCGTGTTCATCCCTGTTACCTCTTTTTCGTGGCTTCGTGTTCACCCCTTTTCCGGCCGCATCAGTGGAAAGAGGATCACATCTCGAATGGACTGGGCGCCTGTCAGCATCATGACCAGGCGGTCGATGCCCAGGCCCATGCCGCCGGCCGGGGGCATGCCCACGCGCAGGGCGTTGATGAAGTCCTCGTCGAGCTGCTGTTGCTCTTCGCGGTCGCCCACCTGGTGGCGCAGGTGGCGTTCCTGCACTTCGGGATCGTTGAGTTCGGTGTAGCCGGGGCTGATCTCGACGCCGTTGATAACCAGTTCGTAGACGTCGGCGAAGAAGGGATCGGCCTTGCTCTCGCGTGCCAGCGGAATGCAGACGCTGGGGACGTGGGTGACGAAGCAGGGGTCGATCAGTGTTGGCTCGATGAGCTTCTCGTAGACCTCGACGAGCTGCTCGGCTGGGGAAAGCGCGTCAATGTGATCGACCAGTTTTTCACGTTGCTCTGACTGCATTTCGTCGAAAATCGGATCGTGGGCTTGAATATCCCCAGCGGGAACATTCTCATCAACCCATTGACGTTCCTCGCGCACTTTCCGGGCCGCAAGTAGATCTGCGACGTACCGAATCTCGGCTGCGCTCAATCCACTGCGGTTGAAGTCTAGCTCCAGCCGTTCATGAACAAGATCGTCCATGCGCGCGCGGCGCCATGGTCGTTTGAGGTTGATGGTGCGTGTCACCGATTCCGTAGAAAGCCCCGCATTGGCATGCGGGGCTTCGGCGCTGCGGTGCTCGATCTTCAGGGTGCCGAACACCTTCATCGCCACCGTGCAGACCATGTCCTCGACCATGTCCGCCATCGTCTCCCAACTCCCGAAGGCCGCGTAGGCTTCGAGCATGGTGAACTCGGGGTTGTGCCGCGGGCTGACGCCTTCGTTGCGGAAGTTGCGGTTGATCTCGAAGACTTTGGAGAACCCGCCCACGAGCAGGCGCTTGAGGTATAGCTCCGGCGCGATGCGCAAGAACAGGCGCATGTCCAGGGCGTTGTGGTGGGTGATGAACGGCCTAGCCGCGGCGCCGCCGTGGATCGGCTGGAGCATCGGCGTCTCGACCTCGGCATAGCCATGGTCACGCAAGTACTGGCGAATCTCCTCGACGATGCGGATGCGCAGTTGCATCGTCCGCATCACTTCCGGATTGGCCCACAGGTCCACGTAACGCTGGCGATAGCGCAGCTCCGCATCCTGGAGCCCGTGCCACTTCTCCGGCGGGGGGGTGAGTGACTTGCTCGCCAGCGCGAATTCCGCCGCCCACACCGTGATTTCGCCCGTCTTGGTTTGGCCCAGCCGGCCCGTGGCATGGACGATGTCACCCAGGTCCACGAGCTTGGCGAGCTTGAAGGCCGTCTCATCCACTGCGTTCTTGGATACCGCCACCTGCAAATCGCCCGTCGCATCGCGCAGGGTCATGAACACCAGCTTGCCGATGTCGCGGTGCAACATGATGCGCCCGGCCACGCGCACGGTGGGGCGGGCATCCTGGGCCGGGTCGGCATTCTTGCCCAGTGCCTTGTGCGCCTCATCGGCGGCCTGGTCATAGCACGCCCGCGCATCGGCCAGTGGAATGAGGCCCTCGACGCGCCCGCCGAACGGGTCAATACCCAGCTCCTGGCGGATGCGGTCGAGCTTGGCGCGGCGGTCGGCCACGGGGTCGCCGCCGGCGGTCGGCGGAGTGTTGGATGTCGGGGTAGGCTCGGACATAGTCGGACCATCGTAACGGGGAAGCGCCGCGGGTTCATCTGGAGGATTGCGGCCCAAATTGTCACGACGCTTTTGCAGCCGCCAATGCCCTGCGATAGGATTGGTCTTTTCCCCCCGCGCCAAGGCGCGAGGACTCACCATCGCGGCGCACGCCCGGTCGTGTCCGCTCATGAATGTTCCACCATGCAAGACGCCATCAGCAAAGCCGCAGCCCTCGTGGAGGCTCACGAGCACATCCGACGCTTTGAGAACAAGACCATCGTCGTCAAGGTCGGCGGGTCGATCATGGACGATCCGGCGGCGCTCAAGAGCCTGATCAACGATGTCTGCTTCATGGATGCCGTGGGCATGCGCCCGGTGATCGTGCACGGCGGGGGCAAGAGCATCACTGAGGCGATGCAGAAGGCGGGCCTGGAGGCGCAGTTCGTGCAGGGCCGCCGCTACACCGACGAGCGCACGCTGGCGATCGCCGAGCACGTGCTGGTCAACGAAGTGAACAAGGGCATCGTGGACGCGATCAACAGCCTGGAGCACCGCGGCATGGGGCTGCACAGCCTGTCGAGCTGCGTGGTGTTCGGCAAGCGCCTGTTCCTGCCGGCGCCGGAGGACCCGTCGCGCAAGATCGACCTGGGTTTCGTGGGCGAAGTGGCGTGGGTCAACGGCCCGCTGCTCAAGGCGCTGGTGGAAGGGGAAGTGATCCCGGTGATCGCGCCGATCGCGCGCGACCAGGCGGGGGGCAAGCTCAACATCAACGCCGACAGTGTGGCGGGCCACGTCGCCGCCGCGCTCAAGGCGGAAAAGCTCATGCTCGTGTCCGACACGCACGGCATCCGCACCAGCGAAGATGCCGACAGCCTCGCCAGCCACCTGACCAAGTCGCAGATCCAGGACCTGGTGGAAGCCGGCGTCATCAGCGCGGGTATGCTGCCCAAGGTCGAGGCGACTTTCACGGCGCTGGAGGGCGGCGTCAACAAGGCGCACATCATCGACGGGCGTATCCCGCACTCCCTGCTGCTGGAGATCTACACGACGCAAGGCATCGGCACGGAGATCGTGCTGGGGTGAAGGTTTTTCACGCCGACGCCGAGTCTCCGGGGCGGCAAGCGTCGGGTACGGCGACATTGGATAGGATTGCAATGAACCACTTTATTTCCATTTCCGATTCGCCGATCGCCGAGTTGCACCACATTTTCGACGTGGCCTTTGACTTGCGCCAGGAACGCAGCGCGGGCAAGGCGAATCGGCCGGTGCTGGCGCATAAGACGCTGGCGATGATCTTTGAAAAGCCCAGCCTGCGCACCCGCGCCAGCTTCGAGCAGGCGATGCTGGAACTGGGCGGCCACGCCATTGTGATGGGCGACGCGGAGGTGGGCCTGGGCAAGCGGGAGACCGCCGCCGATGTGGCCCGCGTGTTGTCAGGCATCGTGCACGGAATCGTGGCACGCGTTTTCGAGCATCAGAAACTCATCGACCTGGCGCAGTACGCCACCATCCCGGTGATCAATGCGCTGTCGGATTTTTCGCATCCGTGCCAGGCGCTGGCGGATGCGATGACGATCATGGACGAGTTTGGGCGTGACCTGCGCGGGCGAACGGTGGCCTACGTGGGCGACGGCAATAATGTAGCGCGTTCGCTGGCGGTGCTGTGCGGCCGGCTGGGAATGAACTTCATCCACGCCTGCCCGTCCGGATATGAGTTGGAGCGCGAACTGACCGAGCGCATCCTGGCGCAAGTGCCGGGCATGAACCTGCAATTGACTCACGACCCGGTGGTGGCCGTGCACGATGCGGACGTGCTCTACACGGACACCTGGGTGTCCATGGGCAAGGAGGCCGAGGCGTCCGAGCGACTGCGCCAGTTCGGGCCGTATCAGATCAACAGCGGCCTGCTGGCGGCGGCACCGGCGCACGCCATCGTCATGCACTGCCTGCCGGCCTATCGCGGCAAGGAAATCACCAGCGAAGTGCTGGAAGGCCCACGCAGCCGGGTCTGGTCGCAGGCCCATAATCGGCTGCACGGGCAGAAGGGATTGCTGGCGGTGCTGTTGGGCGGGGTCTGATTTCTGATTTCTGATTATCAGACAAAGCCATCCCGGCCAAGCGAGAGGACTCGCATGGCCGGGCTTAGTTTTGCCCAATCTGAAATCTGAAATCAGAAATCTGAAATCGTCTCGCCTCACCCAAACTGCGCCTGGTATAGCAGCGTCACCGGATGCACGACCGTCAGCGGCACGCCCAGGCGATCGGCCTCGGACTGGATTTGCATCGCGCAGCCGGCGTTGCCGGTGACGCAGTGCGTGGCGCCGGTGGCCTGGATGTGCCGGATCTTCCGCTCCCCCAACTGACCCGCCATCTCCGGCTCCGTCAGGTTGTACGTGCCGGCGGCGCCGCAGCACATATCCGACTCGGGCAGCGGAATCAGCGTCAGGCCCTTGATCGACGCCAGCAGTTGTCGCGGCGGCTCGACCACGCCCTGGGCGTGCGCCAGGTGGCAGGCGTCGTGATAGGTCGCGGTGAGGTTCACGTCCATCGATCCGGGCGGCAGCTTGAGTTCGACCAGCGCCTCGGTGATGTCGCGCACCTTCGCCACGAAGTCGATGGCGCGTTGCCGGTAGGCCGGGTCGTCGCGCAGGAGATGGGCATAGTCCTTGAGCATGGCGCCGCAGCCGGCGACGTTGGCGACGATCATGTCCACGCTCGGGCCACCCGGGGGCTGGGGCAGGAAGGCGTCGATATTGGCGCGGGCAAAGTCGGTGGCCTGTTGCGGATGGCCGCTGTGATGATGGATGGCGCCGCAGCAGCGTTGGGCGTCGGGCACGCGCACCTCGCAGCCTGCGCGGCGGAGCAGGGCGACGCTCTGACGGTTCACGTCATGAAACAGCACGCTGCCAATGCAGCCGGGGAAGAATCCAACGATGGCCTTGCTCTGGTGATTGGCGGCATCGTTGCCGTAGCGTGAGGCGAGCCGGCTGGGCCACATCGGGCCTTGCGCCGGCGCCATGCGCATCAGCTTGTCGAGCCGGGCCGAAGGCCGCGCCAGGCGGACCAGGGGCTTCCACAGGCCGACGAGCTGGAGCAGCCGCGGGCCGAGCATCGCCAGCTTCAGCCGCGTCGGGTAGGGGAAGATGTGCCGGCACATCGCCTGGATCAGCCTGTCGCCCAGGGAGGGTCGCGCCTGCTTCCTGAGGCGGGCGCGCGTCTCTTCGATCAGTTCGTGGTAGACGACGCCCGAGGGGCAGGCGGTTTCGCAGGCGCGGCAGTCCAGGCACAGGTCCAGGTGGCGGACGACTGCCTTGGTCGCGTCAATGCGGCCGTCGGCCAGGCTCTTCATCAGATAGATGCGGCCACGCGGCGAATCGCCCTCCAGGCCGTTTTCCGTGTAGGTGGGGCAGGCCGGCAGGCACAGGCCGCAATGGATGCAGTCCAGCGCGCGATCGTAGGTGCGTGCGTCCAGTTCGAGCACGGGCAGCGCTGACGCGGGCTTGGCGTGCACGCTCACGGCGTCGCCCAGGCCCGAGACGACTTTGACGGCATCGCCGCTGGGCGAGTTGTGCGGGTTCGAGGCCTGGGTCACGCCGGGACCTCCATCGCATGGCTCGTGGCGCCTGAGCTGTCACTGTCCCCCGCGGGCAGATATCGGCCCGGATTGAAAATCCCCTGTGGATCCATGATGCGTTTGAGGCGGACCAACATCGGCATGTCGGATGGCGTCGGTGCGACCGGTGCGAGTTGCGGGACGGTTTCGGCGGGTCGTTGGTGCCAGATGCGCATGCCGCCGCGCGGGCCGATCCATTGCTGGATCCGCGCTTCGAGTTGGAGCGTGGCGCCGGCGTCCAGGTCGCCGCCGGCAAACACGCAGCCAAACGCGGGCAGCGCGTCGATGCGCAGTGACGGGGCGTTGCGTACGCCGGCCGTCAAGGCCGCGCAAAAGGCGCCGGTCGTCGCCGGCGGGATGAGAATCTTCACCAGCGCGGTCGCCTGGCGTCGCCAGCTTCGCCGCCGCGACGTCTCCTGGCGATGCTCCTGCGCCATCGCGGTTTTCGTATCGCTCAGCAGCATCCGCCGCGTGGGACCGAGAAACTCTTCCAGCGCCCGCAACTGCGTCGCGCACGCCTTGATGGGTCCGAAGTAACCCAGGTACGCCCGCCAGCCCCGGCCACGCCACTCGACGCTGAGCGACTGCGACCGCGCATCGCTCAGCAGCCACGGCGTGATCCGCTCGTCCATCGCCGACAGGTCGATCACCGCCAAGTGCGCTTCGAGCGTCTGTTCGGGCATCGCGTAGGTTCGCAGCGTCGCTTCGTGCACGATGCCCAACTCGCCGAGGCTGCCGACCAATAGGCGCGTCACGTCGTAGCCGGCGACATTCTTCACCGTGCGCCCGCCCACGCGGATGTCCCGGCCCTGTCCATCGAGGTAGCGCAGGCCCAGCAGCAAGTCGCGCATCATGCCGTAGCCCTGCCGCAGCGGCCCGTAGACGTTGTGCACGATGCATTCGCCCAGCGTCAAGTCGTCATCGGCATCGATGGGCACGAACTGGCGATGCGGCGCCAGTGCCGCAGCCAGTTGGCCCATGGTGATGCCAGTGGCCGCCCGCACCGTGCAGTCGGCCAGGTAGTGTTGGATCGTCGCGCCGCGCAGACGAAAGCGCGTGTGCAGCGCCGGCGGCGCATGGCCCAGCCCGCCGTGCGCCACGCCGTAGTCCACCAGCGGCCTGCGCTTCGCCAGGGCCTGGCGAACCAGGCCTGCCAGTTCCTCCGTCGAGGCAACGTCCTGGCACATCCCTGCGCTCGCTACGTCGCGCATGTTCTCGCCGCTCATGACGCCCCTCCCGGCGAGTTGAGTGTCGTCGGCCGCAGCAGCTCGATCCGCACGCGGTCACTCGGAATCAGCTTGCCTTCGTTGCAGCGATGTTGCGGGTCGAACGCCGCCTTGATCGCGGTAAACGCGTCAATGGTGTCGTCGCCGAAGAGTCTGTTCATCAGGTGCAGTTTCTCCACCCCCACGCCATGCTCACCGGTGATCGTGCCGCCGATGCTGATGCAGTATTCCAGTATCTCGGTGCTGGCGCGGAGCACGCATTGCACCTGCGCGGGTTTTTCCTCGTCAAAGAGCAGGATGGGATGCACGTTGCCGTCGCCGGCGTGAAAGACGCTGGTGATCTTCAGGCCATGGCGGGCGCCGATCTGCCCGATGTCCACCACCGCCTGCGCCAGCAATGAGCGCGGAATGCAGGCGTCCTGGGTGCAGTAACTGCGGCTGATGCGGCCGATGGCGCCAAAGGCTTTCTTGCGCGCGCTCCACAACTCGGCACGCCGCTTGGGATCGGAACAGAACTTCACATCACTGGCGCGATTCTTCCGGCAAAGCTGCACCAGCGTCTCCAACTCGGCGTCAAGAACTTCGGCGACGCCGTCGACCTCCATCAGCAACAGGGCCTGGGCATCGGTGGGGAAGCCATAGTGAAACGCATCCTCGACGACGCGCACCATGGCGCCGTCCATGATCTCCATGGAAGCGGGCATCAGGCCGCTGGCGATCGTGTCGCTGACGGTCTGACAGGCGTCGGCGGTGGAGGCAAAGACGCCATAGACGGTGCGGAAATGCGCGGGCTTGGGCACCAGCCGGCACCATAGGCGGGTGATGATGCCCAGCGTGCCCTCGCTGCCGCAGATCAGGCCGGGCAGGTCGGCTCCGATGCCATCGTAGAGCGAGTCAGCGCGGGTCTGGAGGATCGTGCCGTCGGGCAGCACCATTTCGATGCCAAGGATGTGGTTGCTGGTGACGCCGTGCTTGAGCGTGCTGATGCCGCCGGCGTTGGTGGCGGCGTTGCCCCCGACGGTCGAGGCGCGCTGGCTGGAGGGATCGGGCGAAAAGTGCAGGGCGCCCGCCAGCCCCGCGGCCCGGCATCGCGCCGCCACCGCGTCGGACAACGCCGTGTTACGCACACCCGCCTGCACCACCGCCAGGCGATTATCCAGATCGATCGTCTCGATGGTGGTCATCCGGCTGGTGGCGATCAGCACGCCGTCGCCAAACGCCACGCACCCGCCGGCCAGCCCCGTGCCGCTGCCGCGCGCCACGACCTGCACATCATGTTTCGACAGTGCCTGCAGGCACCGGCTGACCTGCTGCGTCGTGGTGGGAAACACCACCGCGATGGGCAAGCCCTTGGCCACGGGAAACCCGTCGCACTCGTAGACCATCAACTCATCGGGATCGCTCAGAATGTTGGCGTCACCCACCGCCCTGCGCAGATCATCAATGACGGGATGCCATGCACGAACCGTTGCGGCCATCAGGACATTGTATGACCAGATTCGCGCGCGATGAAATACGCACCTACCGTTTACCGCACCGACTGCTGCACCTGCACGCGGTAGGTCGTCGAGTGGTAGTGATCGAACACGCGCCCGCCGGAGCTGGACTGGTGATCGTGCGTGAAGGTGACCGTGGTGTCCGCCACCGGCCCGCGATAGCCGGCGTAGGTCGTGAGCACCGCGTCGTTACGCACGTCATACCACGCCAGAGTCCCCGGCGGCGACAAGGCGTTGCTGATGTCACGGCCATGCTCGAGCACCAGGGCGGTCTGCCGGCCCGGCACGTCCGGCTGGGGCGCCCGATCCCGCGAGGGTTGCCATTGCGGCGCTGACTGGCACCCGACCAGCACGCCGGCCAGGGCGATCAGGGCGACCAAGGCGATCATCCGCGGCAGATGGTTGTGGCGTAGTGGCATCAGCCTTCTCGGTTGCGACCGGCGTGCCAGGGGCGAGTCAGAGGCGGACTCAGCCTGGTCCGCGTAGGCCTCATGATGCGATTCTGCCTGCACTTAGATCATAGGCGTCCTGCACGCGACGAGGGGGTCGGGCGGCGCCGGGTTGTGACGGTCTGTGGTGCGCACGCAACAGGGCGGTAGCGCATGACGCTCCGACCCAGCCGCAGGAGCGGCTGGGCTTTCGCGTTGTCGTTCTTCATGCCCATTTCTCGGTCCTCGTTCTTCTTTCGTTGTTCCTCGCTCTTCGTGCATTTTGATCCTCTGGGCGTACCGTGGTACACTTCTTGGTCTGCCCCCGCTCGGCCTGTGGGCTGCCCCCACGGGTCCGGCGCCTTGATGCGTGATCGAGGCCACCGAGCGGCATTGCCAGGAGTTTGCTGTTATGGCTGAAATTCGCACCCGTCTGTATGAAGGTCTGATTTTGCTTTCCCAGTCCGCCGCCGGCGATCTGAATGCCGCGCTGGAGCATGTGCGCGGCCTGCTGGAACGCCACCAAGCCAAGATCGAAGTCATCCGCAAGTGGGACGAGCGCAAGCTCGCCTATACCATCAAGGGGCATAAGCGCGGCACCTACCTGCTGACCTATTTTTATGCCCCGTCGAATCAGATCATCGCCATCGATCGCGATTTCAATCTGTCGGAACAGGTGCTGCGCACGCTGATCATCGCCGCCGACCACGTGGGCGAGGTCGAACTGGACCTGGCGCGGCGCGGCGAGGAAATCACCAAGACCGAGGCCGCCCTGCGCAGCGAAGGTGAAGAAGTCGCCGAGCCCATCGGGGGCGAGGAATCCGAAACGATCGTCGGCATCGAAGGCTAAGAGGCTAAGCCGCAAGCGGCTTGTGAATCAGAAATCAGAAATCGGTAAACCCCCGCACTGCCATGCCCAATCTCAACAAAGTTTTCCTGATGGGCAACCTGACGCGCGATCCCGAGCTGCGCTATTCGCAGAACAACATGGCGATCTGCAAGATGGGCCTGGCAGTCAACCGCCGCTGGCGCAACCAGCAGGGCGAGCAGCAGGAAGAAGTGACCTTCGTCGATTGCACTGCGTTCGGACGGACGGGCGAGGTGATCAACCAGTATCTCAAGAAGGGCAAGCCGATCTTCATCGAGGGACGGCTGCATCTGGATCAGTGGCAGGACAAGGACGGTAACAAGCGGTCGAAACTGGATGTAACGGTCGAAACCTTCGAGTTCATCGACTCGCGTGGCGTCGGTGACGGCGGCGGCGGTGACGGCGACCATTCCGGCGGCGGCTCCTCCTCCTCCTCCTCCGCCGCCTCCTCCTCCGCCGCCTCCGCCGGCGCCCCGCGCAGCGCGCCGGCACCGCAGCAACGGCCGGCGCCGGCGCCGCGGCAAACCGCACCGGCAGCGCCCCAGGGCTTCGAGGAGCCTCATCAAGCCATCGGCGACGACGATATTCCCTTCTAACTCCAACTTATTCGCATGCTGGCGCCGCGGCGGGACAAGCGTTTTGCTCCCTCGCCGGCACCTAACTCCCTCCCCTAGAGGACACCATGAAGTACATCAAGGTATTGCTGACTGAAAATGTGGAAGGCACCGGCATCGTCGGCGACGTGGTCGAGGTCCGCCCCGGCTTTGCCCGCAACTTCCTCCTGCCCCGCGGTATGGCGACCGACCCCACGCCCGGCAACGTCAAGCGCCTGGCGTCCCGCCGCGCCGTAGTCGAAAAGGAAATGCAGATCCGCCGCGAGCAGCTCGAAGCCCTGCTCGAGAAGCTCAAGGGTTACGAACTGACGCTCCAGCGCTCCGCCAACGAGCAGGGCATCCTGTTCGGTGGCGTGTCGCAGCACGACATCTCCGAGGCCCTCAAGGCCGAGGGGCTGGACGTGGACGACCGCGCGGTGCGCATCGGCCAGCAGATTAAGCGTCTCGACAGCTACATGATCCCCATCGTGTTGGCGTCGGACTTGAAGACCGACATCAAGCTGTGGGTGGTGAGCGACAAGCCGGCGGTGGAGCTGGCGGCCGAGCCGGAGGAAGCCGAGGCAGCGCCCGCCGCCCAGGACGCCGCGGTCAAGGAAGCCAAGCCGAAGAAGAAGCCGCGCAAGGCCAAGGGCGAGGAAGCCAAGGCCGAGGAAGCCGAGGCCTGATCGGCGCGTCTGTGGAGTGCGGCGGCGACGCCGCCGCTTTCAGCTTGCGGCGCAGCCGCGTTCGCTTGGCAAGAGCCCAAGCGGGGTCGCAGCCGCCGCACTACAGTTGAAATCCGCGAGGCATCCGTTTGACCCCCACAGGTCCGACGGGGTATACTGACTGGTCTTTCCCCGCTGGGTCGCGCTCACCCTGTCCTGGCGGAAGTGAATCGGATATGCGCCATGGCCGACGATGACGAGGACATTGAACCGACCGTACTTCGCCGATAGGGCGGTCTAGCACTGCTACACCGCCCGCCCGTCGCCGACGCGCCTACGCCGATTCCGTCCCTCACCCAAGTCAACGATCCCGCACCAAGACTTCTCTGGAGTCCAACGATGGCCCTGTTAAATAGCACCCGCAATTTCGGCATCTGCGCTCACATCGACGCCGGCAAGACCACCGTCTCGGAGCGCGTGCTCTACTACACGGGCAAGATCCACAAGATGGGCGAAGTCCACGAGGGCACCGCCACCATGGACTTCATGGAAGAGGAGCAGCAGCGCGGCATCACCATCCAGTCCGCCGCCACCACCTGCTACTGGCCCCGCAACGGCACCGACTTCACCCTTAACCTCATCGACACCCCCGGCCACGTGGACTTCACCATCGAGGTCGAACGCTCCATGCGCGTCCTCGACGGCGCCATCGTGGTGTTTGACGGCAAGGAGGGCGTCGAGGCCCAGTCGGAAACCGTCTGGCGCCAGGCCGACCGCTACCGCGTTCCGCGCGTCTGCTTCATCAACAAGATGGACAAGATGGGCGCCGACTTTCAGTTCAGCTTCAACTCGATCCTGGAACGCCTGGGCGCCCCGGCCGTGGCCGTGCAGATTCCCATTGGCCAGTCGCAGACCTTCCAGGGCATGATCGACCTGCTGACCATGAAGGCGTACTACTACACCACCGAAGATCTGGGCAGCAAGATCGAGGAGCGTGAGATCCCCGCCGAGTTGCTGGCCAACGCCAAGGCCTGGCGGCATACGCTGGCGGAAAAAGCGGCGGAATTCGACGAACACCTGACCGAAAAATACCTCATGGACGAGGAACTCAGCGCCGACGAAATTCGCGGCGCGCTGCGCAGGGGCACCATCGATCGCAAGATTCACCCCGTCTTCTGCGGCTCAGCGCTCAAGTACGTCGGCGTGCAGAAACTCCTCGACGGCGTCATCGACTACCTGCCGGCGCCCATGGAAGTCCCCGAAATCCAGGGCACCGATCCCAAGGACAAGACCATCGCCATGACCCGGGCCCACGACTCTGCGGCCCCGTTCTCCGGCTTCGTGTTCAAGGTCGTCTCCGACGCCCACGGCGACCTGACCTACACGCGCATCTACTCGGGCCGCATCGAAAAGGGCGTGCGCGTCCTCAACTCCAACAACGGCAAACGCGAGATCATCTCGCGCATCTATGAAATGCACGCCAACCAGCGCATTGCCCGCGATGCCGCCGACGCCGGCGATATCGTGGCGCTGGTGGGCCTGAAGGATTCGATCACCGGCGACACGTTGTGCGACATCGAGAACCCCATCGTGCTTGAGCGCATGGAGTTTCCCGAGCCGGTGATTTCCATGTCCATCGAGCCGCAATCCCAGGCCGACAAGGAAAAGCTGGGCAACGCCCTGGTGACCATCCGCCGTGAGGACCCGTCCTTCCGTTCGCACTTTGACGAGGAGACGGGGCAGACCATCATCGCCGGCATGGGCGAACTGCACCTGGAAATCATCACGCACAAGCTGATTCGCGACATGAAGGTGGGGGTGAACGTGGGCAAGCCGCGCGTGGCCTACAAGGAAACCATCAGCAAGAAGGCCGAGGCGCGCGGACTGCACAAGAAGCAGTCGGGCGGCCGCGGCCAGTACGGCGACTGTACGCTGAGCGTCGAACCTTGCACCGCCGCGCAGGCGGAGGCCGAGGAACTGGATTTCGAGGACTCGCTGGCGTTCGACAACCAGGTGACGCAGGGGCGCATCCCCCGCGAGTACATCCCCAGCGTCGAGGTCGGCTGCCGCAACAGCGCCAAGTCCGGCGTGCTCGCCGGGTTCCCCATGCTCAACGTCAAGGTCACCTTGCTCGACGGCTCATACCACGACGTCGACTCCTCGCAGATCGCCTTCGAACTGGCGGGCTCCATCGGCTTTAAGGAAGCCTGTCGGCGGGCTGGCATGCAGTTGCTCGAACCGATCATGAAGGTCGTGGTCACCACGCCCGAGGAGTTCCTGGGCAACGTCACCGGCGACTTGAATCGCCGGCGGGCGATCATTGCCGAGACCGAGCAGCGCGGCAACACGCGCATCCTCACCGCCGAGGCGCCGCTGTCGGAGATGTTCGGCTACTCGACGAACTTGCGCGGCATGAGCCAGGGCCGCGCCAGCTACGCCATGGAGCCGCTCACCTACCGCCCCGTGCCCAACAACATCGCCCAGACCATCCTCGAAGGCCAAAAAGGCTAAAGGCGGCCCCGCTTCCGGGGGGCTGTCCGGGGAGAGTGAGATTTGGCCAATGCTCTTTGGTCTGGGCTTGCATCCGCACCGACCCTTGGCCTACCCTAGTCCCTTGTGAAGCCCCCGCGTAACTCCCTGAAAATCTGGTCGCAGTATCTTTGCACGCGAACCGTCGCCATGTTGCTGACCATGTTCGACGCCGACGCGAATGTGCGCAGCTCCCGGGTCATCGGCCGGGGGATCTATCGCTGGGGCGGCAGGCGCACCAGCCGCGCCCGCGCCAACCTTCAGCGCTCCTTCCCCGAATTTGCTCCGCACAAGCGCGAGCAAGTCCTCCGCGCCTCCTTCGAGCATTTCACGCAACTGGTCCTGGAGGTCATTCACACCCCGCGGATTATCCACCCCGACACCTGGTCGCGCCGCGTCAGCATCACCCACATGGGCCAGGCCATCCAGCTCCTCAACACCGGCCGGCCCGTGCTCATGGTCACCGGCCACCTGGGCAACTGGGAAGTCCTGGGCTACCTGCTGGCGGTGCTGGGCTACCACGTCCACGCCATCGCCCGCCCCATCGACAACCCGCTCATCAACCAGTGGCTGCTGGGCATCCGTGAGAAGCGCGGCATGGAGATCATCACCAAGTGGGACGCCACCGAGCGCATGATGCAGGTCATCGACGCCGGCGAACCCCTGGCCTTCATCGCCGACCAGAACGCCGGCGAACGCGGACTCTTCGTCCCCTTCTTCGGACGCATGGCCTCCACCTACAAGTCCGTCGGACTCCTGGCCATCCGCAGGGAACTGCCCATCATCTGCGGCTACGCCCACCGCGTCGGCCCTGATTGCCGCTACGAACTGGGCACCCAGGACATCATCTACCCCCACCAGTGGCAGGAGCAGGACGACCCGCTCTACTACATCACCGCCCGCTACATGCGTGCCATCGAGAACATGGTTCGCCTGCGGCCGGCGCAGTACCTGTGGATGCACCGCCGCTGGAAGAGCCGCCCACGCTGGGAGAAGGCGGGCAAGCCCATGCCCGCCAACGTCATCCGCCAACTCGAGGCCCTGCCCTGGATGGACCAGCCGCAAATGGACCGCCTGCTGGCGCCGACCGTGGCGGAGTTTGCGTGACTCTGGTCAGGCGCGACCGATCAGTTCACCTTCCACGACCCCAATATTCTCACGGAACTGTCCCCGCTGGTGACACCGGAGCGATCGAAGATCACGATCCACCGGCCGGACTCAATCGGATCCTCGTCGAATGCGCCGGCCTGATAGCCGCGGATGAAGATGTAGGCGGCAAACACGTCGCTGCGCGTGGTGTAGACCTGGCTGAGGAATTGGAAGCGTGCCATCCGTGCCTCGGCATCATTGGCGATGCTGTAGCGCGTGGCGTTGGCACCGTTGGGAGTGACGTTCTCGGGGAGCGGGTACAGGTCGAAGTTGCCTGATGGCGTGGCCAAGCCCTGCATCCATGCGGGCGAATTGGGGCCTGCGCCTGGGTTGATACACATGAGTTCGCCAATGCTCGCGACGCCCTTGCGCGTCGTGGACAACCCAGAAGGATAGCTTGCGTCACTACGCCCTGCGGGATTATCGCGATATCCAATCACCGAACTCATCAGTGTTGAGATGCTGGATACATCGGTCGGCAGCGGAGCGGCGAGAATATTGATAGTCGGGTTCACCGTGTTGATATTGATTAGGCCGCGTATCATCTGCTCCGATGGTTTGCCGTCACTGGCGGCGGCGGGGTCGCCGTTGGCACCGGTCGTGTTGTTGATGCCGTCGTATGCGGGGCTGGTCGTGGTAAATTGATCCAGGACCATGGCTGCGTGTGTGATTCTAGTAGCCGAGGGTACGTTGGCGGTGAGGCCGAAATTGAGGAATCGTCGCTCGGTTGCTATGCCGCTGTTGCCGTCGGCACCGCTGAAGCGTTGCGGAAAGTCACCAGTTCCCTGATTGGTGAATCCAAACATATGAATCCAGCCCAGTTCCGCGACACTGAAGAACGGCCGATTGGCGATAGGAAGCTGGAAGTTGGCCAGCGAAACATCTTCTTGTCCGGCTGTGCCCTTGGTCGTGTTGCCGAGCAGGTCCAGCGTCGTCTTGTAGTCCGGCGCGAGGTACGCGCCCGCGGGCACAGCAAGATTACTGCTGATACCTTTATTCGAAATGTAATGGATCGAATTGATTCCGCCGGTCAGGCGGCAATATCGCCGAACCGACGCTTGGCCATGACGGATGAAATCCTTGCCCGCACTTTCTGCGACACTATGGTCGATGGAGGCAGCCATTGCGAAGGCCGACGTGGTCAGCCGATCATAAGTGACCCAGCCACCGCCGCTGACTTGCACCTGTAGTTCCACGGTCACGTCGCTGCCATCGACAGGAAAGATCACCTTGTTGCCGGCTGGGGCCGTCCACTTGGTGGTGAAGCTCAACCCCGAGGTGGCGCTGCCCAAGTCGTCCCGGGCGACCCCTTCAGTCTGTGGCGAGGCGGGGTTGGACACCATGATGCCGACCGCTCGGGCACTCAGGGTCCCCGTGAGCTGGAACGCATTAGTATCGTTGGCGATGCGGATGCGCACTTTGGGACCGTTGGCGGCATCGAAATCGATCGCACGGTCGAACGGATTGCCCACTTCAACGGCGATGGCTTCGCTGCCACCCACCGGGTTCCAGGTATCACCATTACCGTTGCCGCTAATGTCTTGATCCTGATAGGCGACCTGGATGTACGCCTCGCGCAAGAATGGCAGCGTTTCCATGCCGTATCGCTTCACACCGCCCACCGTCGCCTCCGTGGGGATGCTGTCGGCGTCGGAATAGTCCTGGATGGCCAAGGCAAACTCATGGGCCACGACACCGAGCTCAGCGGCGGAGAGGCTCTCGTAGGTTGGTGCCCCAATGCTGAGAATGGCGTCGAGCCGGGTGGCGATGTTGTTCACACGCGTGGTATTGTTGTCGCTTGCCCCGCCGTCCTGATGGAGCAGGTCATACTTGAGCGTACGATCACCATTCCAGATGTTGGCGTGATTGGCGGCGAACATGGCCGTGGCGGAGCGCGTGGTTAGGTACTTGCGCACGTCGGGGAAGGTGCGGCTGAGAACGGAACTGATACCGCCCTGGAAGTAACCCGCATAATCACCTGGACCGCTAACCCCTGGGACATCCGTATACGTACTTTCGCTGATCGCACTCTGGCGCAGAAGCGTGGGCATTTTGTTCTCAAGCCCGCTGATGACATTGGGATTGCGCAGGCCGTTGTTATAACGCAAGGCCAACTCATCCTGAAGGCTGTAGGCGTAGAGCGATTCAGCGTTGTGACGGGTGTACTGGATCCATTGCGCCAGCCGGCCGCTGGGTGAGGTGGAGAACGACCCGCTGTCTGGATAGGTCGCTGGGCTTGTCAGACCGAACGTGGGATTGGTGCCGCTGGTGAAGTTGCCCGCGGTCAGCAGATCGCGGAGCTCGTTGTTATACGTTGCCGAGGCGCCGATGGCGCGCCGGAAGAAACGAGAGAGGTCAACGTCAACGTTGTGATAGCCGCGTGGGCCCGGAGAGGGGGAATTTGTGACGTAGGTTGTGTCGGCACCTTGGGTGATCCGCGACGCGGTGTTCACGTTGAGCATCGCGGCTAGATCGACGATGCGAACGGCCGTCACATACTCAATGCCGCGAATCTGCCGCACCGGGGCGTACATCCAGCGGCTGTCACCCACGCCATCGCCATCGGCGTCAACCAGGTTTGCGTCACCCAGAGAAATCGAAGTATCCCACGGCGACATGCCGTTGAATACATCAACTTCCGCCGGCGATCCGCTAGCGAACACGCCCGTCCCGCCGTTCCACTGGCCATTGGCAATGAACTTGTCCGACAGGGCGGTGATGTGCGGCCAGGTGTTGCCACTGAACTCCGGGCTGATCGATGCCAGCCAAAGGTCGTCGTTCTGGCCCATGGTTCCGCCAGTAACGGACGACGCATTCCAGGGGTAGTCGTACGGCTCGATATTGTCGGCCGGGTCGAAGAACTTGCCGGACGATCCCACGACATCGCGCAACAGTTGGCCGGCGATAAGGTTGATGACGCTGTCGTTGACCACGTCGATATCGCCGCTGACGTCGCGCATCGATTCTCGCGAAACTCGCGCCACCTGGAGATAGGCCATGCCCATCAGCGCCATCAGCGCCAGCATGACCATGATGAGGATCAGGACGGTGCCGCGTGGGGAATTGCGGATTTGGGATTTGGGATTTCGGATTTGGTTGCTCAGGGGCCGCATGGCGGACTCCTTGGATAAAACCGGAAGAGGCGGGACGGGCGGGGGCGCAGGCGGGCGGTTACGGGCGGTTGACTTTGATGATCTGCTCGAACCACACGCCGCCGTACGGCTTACCAGCGTTGTCTTGGCCGGCACCGGCGACCTTGCCGGCGAAATCGTGCATGCGATAGCGCACGCGGATCAGGTGGGGCCAGAGTGAAGCTTCCGTGGTTGCGTCGTCGTCATGGCGCCAGACGAACGAGTAGTCGGTAGTGCTGCCGCTGCCATTGATCGTCATCGGGAAGTAGTTCGTGTTTCCGCCATTCCATGCACTGAGGGTGGTTTCATCGTCAAACCCGTTGTACCACTTGATGTTGCCGCTGGTATCCAAGTCAACCGATCCGTCCTTGGGGGCTGCGACGTCCGCTGCGAACTCGACGATAAAGTCGCTGACGTTGCCGGCGAGATAAGGGTGCATCTGCGCGATGCGCCAGCTTTCCATATTGGAGCCGGAGGGTGTGGGATTGACGCGGAGCCGGTTGACCGCCACGTAGTAAGCGTAATTGCGGGCAGTGTCATGGTAGGAGCCCGCGATGTCGGTGTGGATTTCATTGGAGAGTCGCTGCGCGATAAGGTCGGTCAAGGCAAACCTCAGTTGCAGCGGAGTGTCAGGGTAGGCGGTATTGGACACGACACCGCCCGCCTTAGCGTTGCTCGCATGGGTATAGGAGTTGTAGGGGGGCGCCGAAAATACGCCGGGATCGAACAGCAGCGCAGATTGGCGACAGAGGATCCACTGATTCGAGAGCATGTCCAAGCCCTGGCCCAAGTCAGTTCCCGAAGCGGTGCCGTCAGGCTTGACGTGGAGTCCGTGCCCATACCAGACGCGGGCTGTAGTACTGGCCAGATCGTTGTAGTAGGTTGAGCCGTTGGCCGGGGCGATGGATGCAAATGGTGTCGCGTTTGACAGTGTCGAGTCGGTGAAAAAGGTCAGCATGTCGGACCGGACGATGTTGCCGCTGCCGCGTTCCCCACCGGAAGGAATGGCCTCTTTCACATCGAGGTATCTCCGGTGGACAATGACCAGGAAGCCGCCAGGGGTCGAGTTCGGACCGATCATCCGCTCAGCGTCCTGAACAAGCTGGTTGCCGATGGTGCTGCTGTTGGTCGTGATCGTGTTCAGCGCCACGCCGATACCCACGGCGTTGGAGGTGTCGAGGAAAAGGCGGTCGATCACGCCGATGAGGATCAGCGTGATGACGATGGTCACCAGCATCTCGATGATCGTAAAGGCTCGGGTTGTGGTTCGAATGAGCGTCATTGATTGACATCCACAGTGTTGGTCAGGGATTGAGATTTGTGACCTTTACAGCGTTAGCTAAGGGTCCGATGATCTGGATCAGGGGTGACGCCATGCCCGGTCCACCAGGTGGGGCATACCAGATGCCCGGTGGGGGCGTGTTGGACAAACCGCCTTTGATGATGGTGCCGGAGACCGTCACGACCGTGCCATTCACATTCTCCACTGCATAGATCGTGCCCCAGTCATCCAGGATCTGATCGCCAACATGGATGTCATTGGCAGGTAGTCCTGTGACCGTAAAAGTGTTGTTGGTAACCGTGGGTGTGTTGAGGCGCTTGACGCTTGGAATTGTCTCCGGATCCGAGGCCGCGTTAGCGAACTTGTTGTTGGTATGTGGGGCCGGTGTTGGCCACTTTCCGCCCTTGTCGCGGCGTAGGATGAAGGCAAAGACCTGGTATTCAATGGGGCCGGGGCTAGCCGGCACGGAACGGCGCACGACCGGAAGCCAGTAGTAGTCGCGCTCTGTGGCCGGTATAGAAGCGATGGCGGTATTTGCGGTGGGGAAACTGCGGTCCTCCAAGGTCCAAAAATAGGCCGCATCAGGGACCGTGTTCATTTGTAAGGCAGGGCCGACAGCCCCGGTGAAGGTGCCATTGTCGAATGGCCGCGCCTCCAGCAGCGCCTTGACCGATTCGCCAATCTGCTTGCCGCGCACGGCGGTCATCGTCTGCTTCTGTAGAAACGCGCCGGCGGGGAAGATGGCGGCGATGGAGACAAAGGCGATGGCGAAGATGCCCATCGCGACCATGACTTCAAGGATGGAGAAGGCAGAGCGGAATTTCGGATTCAGCGGCAGGAGCCGCTGTTGAGGCCGGCTGATTTCTGATTTCTGATATTGGGAAATTCGCATGATCACTCCTTTACCAGCGTGCCAGTGTTGCGGCCCAGCAGCATGGGCTTGCCCTCGGCGTCGCCCACCAATTCTTGGATGGTCGTAGCGGGAACAAGATTGCCGTTGGCATCCATATGGCCGGCTGTCTTGGCGGCGCTCTTGACGAAGACCACCACGCCCACAGCGGGGAGACGACCCAGGAGGCCTTTGCCGTCGTCCGCGTCGTAGTACACCAGCGAACTGACATCCGTTGTGTTGCCGGCGAGCACCATGCCCTTGGGGTCGATGCGTATGGCGAATGGCGCCGGAGTGACCTGTCCGCCGGGACGGGCAATTCCGGCAATACCTACATCATTGGGCAGACGGATGTAATCACGGTCGGGCAAATCTTTGTACCCAAAGCGACGGGGGCTCTCGGAAAGCATGTAGCCGCCCGTGCCGTTGCCGGGTGTCGTTTGACTGTGACGGACCAGGCGGATGTCATCGTTGGTGAAGACGAGGCCCGTGCCGCCGTAGACTGCGCCAGTCACCGGCGGATCAAGCGGCGCTCGCGGGTACCTCGCATACATGCGTGCCGCCCGGGTGGCCGCCGAGACGGTGTTGATGCCGTTTTCGGTTTTGCTCGAGCGGATCATGGCGTTGAGGGCCGGCATGGTGATGCCGATGAGGATGGCGACGACGGCGATGACCACCAAGAGCTCAACAAGGCTGAAGGCGGTGGGGGGGTGATGCGGGTTGTGTTGGGAGGTGGGCATGGGAGGGCTCTGATTTCGGATTTCGGATTTCGGATTTCTACTTCTGTCTCCTGTCTCCTGACTCCTGTCTTCTTTCCTCACTTAATGTCGTAGCTGTAGAGGTTGTCGCGGGCCTCTTCTTGCTGTGCAGCGGTGCCGTTGACTTTGCCCCAGAGGCTGTCGTTGCCGGCGGAGGCGAAAAAGGGGTTGTCGTACTGGGGCAGGGCGGCGCCGCTGCCTTGCTTGGAGCGGTACTGGATGATCTTTTCCCAGGCGTCGTTGATGACAAAGCCACCACTGGCGTTGAGGTCGGTGCCCTTGGCAATCAGGCCGTCGCGCACCATGCCGTCGAAAAAGGCCTTGCAGGAAGGCACCTTATAGGCGGCCGCGGTGAACGCCAGAATCGAATCATCCTCGCTGCCGCCGGTGGTGGTGTCGCTGGTGTAGGTCACGCTCTTGCCGGTGACGGTCTGGTACTCGCTGGCGCAGGCGCGGAGGCTGGCCAGGGCGGTTTTGGTCTGGTTGGCCAGGGCCGCGTCCATGCTGGTGCGCATGACCGCCACGCCGATGCCCACGAGGATGAGGATGATGGCGACAACGACGAGGATTTCCACGAGGCTGAAGGCCCGGCGTGCGGGGGGGCGCGGGCGCTGCTGGGGGTGAGGATGAATCGAAGTAGTGTTCATGGGTTTGTACCTGACGTTTCGCCCCCCGGAAAGCCTCAGCGTCGGCGTGGGGGATGCGGCGCTTCCTATCTGTTGCTTTTCACTTTCCACTTTTCACTTTTCGTTTCTGATGCGGCAAGCCGCGGCGCTTCGTAAATCAGCCCGTCAGGCTGGTGATGAGCTTGACCAGCGGGAGGAAGAGGCTGATGACGATGCCGCCGACGATCACGCCCAGGACGACGACCATGATCGGTTCGAGGAGGGAGACGAGGCTTTCCACGGCGGTATCGACTTCGTCGTCGTAGTTATCCGCGATTTTCAGGAGCATCTTGTCCAGGTCGCCCGTCTCTTCGCCGACGTCGATCATGTTGACGACGATGGCGTCGCAGACCTTGGCCTGTCGGAGGGGCTCGGCGAAGCTCTCGCCCTGGCGCACCGAGTCGTGGACTTTGTTTAAGGCGCGTTGGAAGACGAAGTTGCCGGTGGTTTCCTTGGTGATGGTGATGGCGTCGAGGATGGGCACGCCGGCACGGATGAGGGTGCCCAGGGTGCGGGTGAACTTGGCGATGGTGGCCTTGGTGATGAGCATGCCGGCGATGGGGATCTTGAGCACGAGCATGTCCAGGAAGGCCTTACCGCCTTCGCTCTTGCGTACGAGTTTGATGACCAGGACAAAGACGATGGGGGAGAGGATGATCCAGACGATGCCGGGGACCCACTGGTTGGGGTTACCGGTGGGGTTCATGGGTCCGGCCATCCAGTTGCTGAGGTTGATGAGGATCTGGGTGGGGGTAGGCAGGGTGGTGTCGAAGTCCTCGAAGATTTTCTGGAACTTGGGGACGATAAAGACGAGGATGAAGGCGACGATGGACATGGCGACGAAGATGACGACGGCGGGATAGATCATGGCGCCGATGATTTTTCGGCGGAGTTTGGCGGCTTTTTCCAGGAACTCGGCGAGGCGCTGGAGGATCATGTCCAGCACGCCGGCGACCTCACCGGCGGCGATCATCTTGGTGTAGAGGCGGTCAAAGGCCTTGGGATGGCGCTGCATGGCGTCGGAGAGCGAGGAGCCGGAGGAGACGTCTTCGGTGACCTGCTGGAGGGTGGTCTTGAGCAGGCTGGGCTTTTGCTGTTGTTCGAGAATCTGGAGTGATCGGAGGATGGGCAGGCCGGCGTCCTGGAGGGTGGAGAACTGGCGGGTGAAGGTGGTCAGGAGCTTGTTGGAGACGCCGCCGATGTTGATCTGGAGTTCGGTCCAGTTTTTCTTTTTGCCCGCGGTGCCGCCGGAGCGTGCCGCCGCCGGGGTCGGTCCGCCGCCCTTGGCCTTCTTGACCTTCATCTCGCGTACGGCGGTGGGGAACAGGCCCTGGCCGCGGATGCGCGCGATGGCCTCTTCGCTGGTGGTGGCGGCGACCTGGCCCTTCTGCGGCTTGCCGGCTTCGTTGAGTGCTTCGTATTGGAAGGTTGGCATGGGGGGCTCCTGGCGGGAATTTCGGATTTCGGATTTCAGGAAATACAGGGAGGCTAAACCGCAAGCGGGGGATTAATCTTCGACGAGGGTTTCGCGGACGACTTCGTCGATGGTGGTGATGCCGTCGAAGATCGACAGCAGGCCGCTTTGGCGCAGGGTGCGCATGCCGCGTTTGAGGGCTTCGGCGCGGAGCACCTGGGTCGAGGCGTTGCGCATGACCAGTTCGCGCATGTCGTCGTCGAGCACCATGATTTCGAAGATGCCCAGCCGGCCCTTGTAGCCCGACTGGTTGCAGTAGTCGCAGCCGCGCCCGCGGTAGACCTGCCGGCCCTGAAGGTCCTCGGGCGTCAGTTGGAGTTCCATCAGCTCCTCTTCGGTGGGCTGATAGGCTCCCTTGCAGCGGGTGCAGATTTTCCGCACCAGGCGTTGGGCGACGACGCCTTCGAGCGTCGCGGTCAGGAGGAACGGCTCCATGCCCAGGTCCAGCAGACGGGCGATGGAACTGGGGGCGTCGTTGGTGTGCAGGGTGGTGAACACCAGGTGGCCGGTGAGGGAGGCCTGCACGGCGATCTGCGCGGTTTCCAGGTCGCGAGTCTCGCCGACGAGGATGATGTCAGGGTCCTGGCGCAAGAAGCTGCGCAGGGCGCGGGCAAAGGTGAGGCCGACGCCGGCGTTCACCGCCACCTGCACCAGGCCCTCGATATCGTACTCGACGGGGTCTTCGACGGTGAGGATCTTGGTGTCGATCTGGTTGAGTTCCGCCAGGGCAGCGTAGAGGGTGGTCGTCTTGCCCGAGCCGGTGGGCCCGGTGACGACCACGATGCCGTTGGGCTTGCCGGTGAGCTGGCGGAAGACGTCCAGGTCTTCGTGGCGCATGCCGACCTTTTCCAGGTCCAGGGCCACGTTGGCACGATCCAGCACACGCATAACCACCGACTCGCCGAACATGGTGGGCAGCACCGCCACGCGCAGGTCAACCGGGCTGCCTTGGACCATCAGCTCGATGCGGCCGTCCTGTGGCATACGACGCTCGGCGATGTCCAGGTTGCTCATGACCTTGATGCGGCTGACGATGGGCATCGCCAGATGGCGCGGCGGGGGGATCATCTCGTAAAGCACGCCATCGATGCGGTAGCGCATCTTGAACTCGTCCTCGAACGGCTCAAAATGGACGTCCGAAGCCTTGTCCTTAATCGCTTGGAGCAACACTAGATTGAGCAGGCGCTTGACTTTGTTGTCCTCGGCGGCCTCCAGAAGGGTGTCCAGGTCGATCGACTCGCCGCGGTTTTTCAGTTCGGTAAGCTTGGTGTCGGCTTCCAACTCGCCGATGAGCCCTGCCAGCGATTCGTCCTCGTTGCTGTAGTGCTTCTGGATCAGTTTTTCGACCGTGCCGGGCTCGGCGACCAGGGCCTTGACATTGAAGCCCATCAGGAGGCGCAAGTCGTCCAAAGCCCGGAAGTTGTTGGGGTCCTTCAGGGCGACAGTCAGGGTGTTGGTCTCTTCGTCGTACTGGACGGGCAGGGCTTGACAGGCCTGGACGGTTTCAGCGGGGAGGAGGTGCAGGACCTCCGGTGCGATTTCCATAGAATTGAGGTCGAGGCTCTCCATGCCCGCCTGGGCTGCCAAAGCGGCACTGATGTCCACGTCGGTCACGTAGCCTAGTTCGAGCAGAAGCTGCCCCAACGGGAGGCGGCGCTGGCTCTGCAACTGAAGTGCCTCGTGGACCTGCTCACGGGTCACCTTGCCCATCTTGGTCAGAATGCGGCCAATTCGCTGGCCTTTCATCTGCGACTTGGGTGCGGTCGGTTCGGCCATCGGGCAGGCACCTTTTACGAGGCTAGAAAAGAATCAGCCTTACGCTCGCCACGCGGCCCGGAATCTAAAAGTCCAATCTAAAGTCTATAATTGTAGGCGTTTAATTTGTGATGTCGCTGTAGGTTCTGGCAGGCTGTCGGGCGGGAAGAGTCGGGGTGTCGAGCTTCAGATGTCTGGATTGGGGCAACACACCGTACTCATCATCCAGTCTGATCTCATTGCAGTATATCGTCGGCGACCAAATCATTGCAAGCCATAATCCAGCATTATCTATGTTTAGACATCGGGATTATGGGTAGTGCATTGCGTTGAGTTGCCAAAAAACGACCCGTTGTGTATCGGAACCATGGCGCGACCGCCGTCAAGGCGTCGCCGGTGGTGCCGCATGTTCGCCATCGAGTTCGGTGCGGTCGATGGTTCCGCCGGCGCGATGCACCTTTTCGACCACGGAAGTCGGGTCTTTGCTCTTGTCCACCATTTCCTCAGCGGAGATGACGCCTTGGGTATAAAGGTCCCATAAGTGATCATCCAGAAGTTGCATGCCGTACTTCTTGCCCGTCTGGATGGCCGAATCGATGCGGAAGGTCTTATTCTCACGGACAAGGTTGGCGATGGCGGGGGTGACTACCAGGAATTCGTAGGCCGCCACCATGCCCTTGCGGTCGGCTCGTGGCATGAGTTGCTGGCTGAGCACCGCCATCAGCGAAGTCGAAAGCTGCACGCGAATCTGCGCCTGCTGCGCCACCGGGAAGGCGTCGATGATGCGGTTGATGGTGCCGGCGGCACCGGTCGTGTGCAGGGTGCCAAACACCAGGTGGCCCGTCTCGGCGGCGCGAATGGCGGCCTCGATCGTCTCCAAGTCGCGCATCTCACCCACCAGCATTACGTCCGGGTCCTGCCGCAACGCGCGGCGCAACGCCTCGGCGAAGCTGGGCACGTCGTTGCCCACCTCGCGCTGATTCACGATCGACTTCTTGTGCTTGTGGTAATACTCGATGGGGTCTTCGATGGTGATGATGTGCCGGTCGTTGACGCTGTTGATAAAGTCGATCATCGTCGCCAGCGTGGTGGTCTTGCCCGAGCCGGTGGGCCCGGTGACCAGGAAGAGTCCGCGGGGCCGGCGGCACAGTTCCGCCACGATCTTGGGCAGGCCGATTTCCTCGAAGGTCAACAGGCGATTGGGAATCTGCCGCAGCACCACCGCCACATTGCCCTTGACCTTGAAGATCGACACGCGGAAGCGGGCGTCCTCGCCATAGGCAAAGCCAAAGTCCGAACCGCCTTCTTCCTGAAGCTCGGTCTGCGAGCGCTCGGGTGCGATGGATTTCATCAGGGCCATGGTGTCGGGCGGTTCGAGCACCTTGGTCTTAAGCTCCACCAGTCGGCCGCGCATGCGCAGCGTCGGCGGCTTGCCCACCGTCAGGTGCAAGTCGCTGGCGTTCTGTTTCACCACGGTGTCCAGCAGCCGGTCAATGTGAATCGTTGACATAGATCAGTCCTAATAGACAAATTAGCCACAGATAAACACAGATGGGCCCAGATGAATTGAACACGAAGGCACGAAGACACGAAGAAGCATTTTGGTTCTGATTCTTGATTACCGACTCAAATCCTCCCCCTTCTTCTTCTTCATGCCTTCGTGTCTTCGTGTTCACTCCCTCTGCTCTCATCTGTGTCCATCTGGGTTCATCAGTGGCTGATTTACGCTGCGGCGGTCGGCTCTTCGGCTTCGGTATCCACCACGCCGGCCACCTGGGTGATGCGCGATACTTCGTCCATCGTGGTGGCGCCTTCGAGGATCTTGAGTTTGCCGTCGCCCAGAAGGTTGCGCATGCCCGTGGCCATGGCCGCCTGGCGCATCTGCACCAGGGGGGCGCGTTTGAACGCCAAGTCGCGCAGTTCCGAGTTCATGATCATCAGTTCGTAGATGCCCTGCCGGCCGCGGTAGCCGGTCTTGTTGCACTTGGAGCAGCCCACGGCCTTGTAGATGGTCCTGCCTTCCAGGTCCGCCGCCGAAAAGCCCAGCAGGCTCATCATGCGATGATCCGGACTGTCATCCGGCGCCTTGCAGTGCGGGCAGAGGATGCGCACCAGCCGCTGCGCCAGCACCGCCTGGATCGAGCTGGCCACCAGGAAGGGCTTGATGCCCATGTCGATCAGGCGGGTCAGTGCCGAAGGCGCATCGTTGGTGTGCAGTGTGGAAAACACCAAGTGGCCTGTCAGAGCCGCCTGAATCGCCACGTCGCCTACTTCCTTATCGCGGATTTCGCCCACCAGCACGATGTTGGGCGCCTGACGCAGCATGGCGCGCAGAATCTTGTCGAAAGTCAGCCCCACTGCTTCGTTGATCTGGCACTGGTTGATGCCCTTGATCATGTACTCGACGGGGTCCTCGGCGGTGATGATCTTCTTGTCCGGGCGGTTGAGCACGTCCAGCGCGGTGTACAGCGTGGTGGTTTTGCCTGAGCCGGTGGGCCCGGTGACCAGGAAGATGCCGTTGGGCCGGCGAATCAGGCGGTTGAAGATGTCCAGCGTGTCGGCCTGCATGCCCAGGCGCTGAAGGCCCACGCGCGCCGACTCGGGCCGCAGAATTCGGGCCACGATCGATTCGCCGTGATACGTGGGGCAGCAGGCGACGCGGAAGTCGATGACCTCGCCGGTGACCTTTTTCTTGATGCGGCCGTCCTGGGGCACACGTTTCTCTTCCACGCGCATGCCCGACATGATCTTGAGGCGGGCGATCACCGCCGACTGCGTCCGCTTAGGTAGCGCGTCGCGCGCCTGGCACACGCCGTCAATGCGATAGCGCAGACGAACATGGCTGGCGAAGGGCTCGATGTGAATATCACTGGCGCGGCTGTTCACCGCTTCGTCGATAATCTGGTTCACCAGCCGCACGATCGGCGCCGCCGCCGCGTCGGCGGCTTCACCGGCCTCGGCCTCCTCGCCCTCCACCGCCTCCACGTCGATCGACATGTCCCGCGTGATCTGGCTGATCTCGCCCCGTGTTTCGGAGAACATCCGGTCGATGTATTCCTTGATCTTCCCCCGCGCCCCCAGCGCCGTGTCTAATTCCGTGTTGAGCCGGAACCGCAGCGTGTCCAGCGTGTCCAAGTCCATCGGGTCGTGGATCAACACCTTGATCCGCCCGTTCTTCTGCTCCACGGGCAGGACCAGGTACTTCTTGATCAGATCGTCGGGCAGGAGCTTGAGGTTGTCCTTGTTGATCGCGTCGGGCTGCTCCAGGTCGATGTACTCCATCTCGAACTGGCTGGCCAGAGCCTTGGCCACATCGGTTTCCGCGACGTAGCCCAGCTCGATGAGCACTTCGCCCACCCGGCGATTCTGCGCCTGGGCGATCTTGAGCGCATCGTCAAACTGCGCATCGGTGATCAGGCGCCATTCTTTGAGAATTTCACCAATCTTACGTCGCTTTCGCGCCATCGAAACCTCGACAAGGGGGCGGAGGAGGAGGGAGTTTACACGCGGGCGGGGCGGATTGGAAGCGGTGTCGGCTACGGAAGATAGCAGGTCCGGATGATTGTAGTCAAAGAGGGGGGCCAAGCGTGCAGGCATCGTCGCTTCAGTGAGCATGGCCTTGGATGGCGAACGTATACGTCGGCTTTTGTTCATCGTTGCTGGTGATCGTCACCACGGCATTTCGTGGGCCGGGGGCGGTGGGCTGCCAACGGATCGTCAGGCGGCGGCTGCCCAGGGGATCGACGCGCTTTGGTGGGGCGGCGACAACGGTGAATTCACTGGCGTGCGGGCCGGTGATCTGCACGGCCTGGAGTAGGTCCAGGGGTTCGTGGCCCAGGTTCTGTACGAGGAAGGTTCGCGTCACCGTGCCGCCCTTCACCGGGGCTTGGCCGAAATCCGTGTGATTCGTCGCGTTGGGGGCGTTTTGGCCGTTGGGAGTGTTCAGGCCGTTGCCTTCGACGTTGATCCTGGCCGGTTGCGCGCCGCGGCCTAACATATCCACGTCGAGAAGTTTTTCGTCGGGGTCGTTGCTGGCGATGCGAATCCGGGCTGTGCGCTTGCCAGGGCCGGCCGGGGTGAAGGTCACCGTGAAGGCGGCGCTGTCGCGGGAGCCGATTTGGGCGGGGGGCATGGCCGTGACCGCGAATTCGCCGGCGTGGGGGCCGGGGATGTCGAGCGACTCGATCGTGAGCGGATCGCTGCCGTCATTGCGAAGGGTGAACGTTCGCCGGACCGATCCGCCGACGTTGTCGGGCCAGCCGAAGTCCGTGCCGTTGTCGCGTTGCATCCAGGCGGCGCTGCCGCAGAGCGAGAAGCCATCGCGGCCAAGCGGGTTGACCTCCGGCCCGGCGACGGACTTGCCCGTGGGCGCCCAGACGTGGAACTGGTCGATCTCGAACAGCGTCGCCGGCTCGGCCGAGACGATGGCGATCTTGCTATGCACCTGCTTCATATTGTCGGCGCGGAAGAAGTGCCGGCCCATGTCGGTGTCGAGGTATCCGGTGTAGCGCAGCTTGCCGGCGTGGTTTGGATCGTTCTCGACGAAGAGGCGCAGCCGCGACCTCGTCCAAGGGAAGCGTACCTTCTCGCCGATGACCAGGCTGTTCCACACCGGTGACTCTTGCCCGCGGCGATCCTTGGTCACCTCTCCGGTCGGATAACCGACGCCGACTTGCCACTGTCCATCAGGCAGGCCTGCGGGCTGATCAATCACCGCACCAAGCACGTCAAAGCCGCTGGGCGCTTTGGTGTAGTCGGACATGCGGAAGTAGACGGCCTCCACATGGAACGGAGGAGCAAAGTCGGCCACGCTCTCCATGCGGAACAGCGGCTGGCCGTCCTTGGCCTTTTGATCGACGAGCTGTTTGGCCTCGGCGTCGAGTTTGGGCTCGCGCGGCTTCCTGATGCCCAACACGCTGCTTTCGGGCCGAACCCAGGCCGACCTGTAGGGATCAAACGTCGTCCACACCTGCTCGTCGATTTTCGTGACGTTGGTGTCCTTGCCGTCGTCGCCTTTGGCGGGCGCTCGGCCCCAGCCGTTGTTGAGCACCAGGGCCCAGTCCGGCAGCACCTCGACGATGTGCCGGGCGGTGTGGTTGCCCGACGGTCCGCGAACCGTGAGCGTCACCGGGTAAAAGCCCGGCTGCGTGAAGGTGTGTGCAGGCGACGGCTCCTGTGAGGTCGTGGCATCGGCGAAATCCCAGTGGTATGTGAGCCTGCCGGTGGGCCCCGTCATGGCGATATCCCGCGAGCCTGCCGAGTTGAACCGCACGGCCAACGGCGCTGTGCCGCGCGGTCGATCCACGGTCAGCTTGGCAATGATCGGCGACACCTCGACGTGAAACCGTCCACTGTTGAGACTGTAGCCCGAAGTGCCATCGGACGCGATGAGCGTCACCGGATACCGGCCGGGCTTCTGATCCGGCGGGCATCGCCAGCGGAAGACACTGCCATCCATCTCGCCGACCTCACCCGCCCAGCGGTAGAGCGTCACGGGAAAGCCCTCAGGGTCCACCGCCGTGATGGGTACCGTCAGTTCCTCACCGGGCAGAATCACCTGGTCGGCCAGGTCCGGCAATTCCGGCCGCAGGTTCTCCGCCAGGTGATTGCGCGCCCGGCCCCGGTCGTCCTTGTAAGGGGCAGTGCGGTGGACGTTCACGATGGCGGGGTTGCTGTCGAACTCGCCGTTGTTGGCGACCAGCAGGATCGAAGTCCGTCCGCGCGGCAGCTTGTCGTCCCACGGCACGGTGATCGTGTAGGTCGCATCGCCTGTGTCCTTCACAATCGTCGTGTTCTTGTTGCCATAGAGCACCTTCCACCGGCAGGTAAGCGGGCGGTCCATGAGGTCATAGCAGTCGGCGGCCGAGATGCGAATGCGGACCGGCTCGCCTTGGTGCTGTTGCACGAGCATGGCGGTCTTGTGCGCGTAGACCGTCTGTCCCCCGGTCACGTCGAGGCTCCGCAGAATCGCCACGGGCGGCGGGACGTCCATGCTCTTGGCCAGGGCGACCATGTTCCGCATGTGCGCCGTTTCGTCGTAGCCGTGCGCCAGCTTATTGATCTGCACGCGGGTCGGGCCGCGGTAGTCGGAGTGGTTGCCTTTGGAAAAGTAGGCCACGCGATGCCGCAGTTCATGGTCGTAAGGTACGTCGTAGGGCAGGGCAGCCTTCCAGATATAAAGCATGGCCGCAGGGTAGAGCCCATGACGCTTCAGCTCGGGCTTGATGGTGCGGGGCAGGTAACCGCCGGCGATGACCATTTTCATCAGGCCCCAGGTTTCGCCGCCGGAAGAGCCCATCGAGTTGTAGAACGTGGGCACCAGCGCCTGATATGCGTCGGAGGTCGAGGAGGGACCCCGCTCCTGCATCGACGTGTGTGCCGGGCCGGCGCGCAGCACATCGGCGAAGTACCAGCGGCTTTCCAGGTCGAGCATGGCGCGGTCGCTATTGGCGATGTCGTGGCCCATGCCCGTGGTGGACTGACTTGTGAAGTTCACCCCCAGCGCGCCCAACTGTCGGCCCTGGACGAAGTGAATGTGGCTGGCGGCGATCGATACTTTATTGGCCGGGTCGACGTCCCATGTGCTTTGGATGTAGCTGTGCCGGGCATCCTGGCTGGAGTACACATCGTCCCAAATGCCGGCGTAGGGACGGTTCGGATCATCGTGATTCACGAAGCGCATGAACTGCCCGGGCTGGGCCGTATCGGGATCCGCCGGCCAGAGGTGTTTCTCCACCGGCGGGGCCACGACGGTCTTGTTGTCGCCCAGGAGCGTGGGGTCCGTGACGGGCGAGTCGTCCTGGCTCCACAGCTTCCACTGGCGCGTTGGGTAATACGGATTGCGGATCGCCTCAGCCTGAATTGGGGCATCGGCAGGCGGTGCCTGCGGCGCCTGCGCCTGGGTCTGGGACAAGGGAATTGCGGTGACGGCAAAAACGAGCGGCAAGCAGACGAGCGACGGCATGTGGTACTCCAGGCGCCAGTTAACAAGAGCGTACCATTTGGCTACCATGGGTTCCTGCCCCTGGTACCTTCTTTCTGGAGGCCCCCATGCCGCCAAGTGAACCCCAATCATCACCGAAGGGCGGATTACAGCTTTGCCTGTCGGCGTTTGGTCAGGGGCAGCCAATCCCGCGGAAGTTCACCGGCGATGGGGAGGATGTTTCGCCGCAGATTACCTGGTCGGCGCCCTCGGAACGGACCCACTCGTTGGCGTTGATCTGCGATGATCCCGATGCACCGACGGAAAAACCATGGGTGCACTGGCTGATCTGGAATATCCCGGCGGCGATGCGCAAGCTGGAGGAGGGCGTGCCGCGCATGCAGCAGCCGGCGGGACTCAAGGACGTGCGCCAGGGCCGCAACGACTTTCCCAGCGATAGTATCGGCTACCGCGGCCCGGCGCCGCCCAAGGGCCACGGGGTGCACCACTACCACTTCAAGCTCTACGCCCTGGACGCCCGGCTGGATGTGCCCGCCGGCGCCAAGCGTGAGGAACTCGAAGCCGCCATGAAGGGCCACGTGCTGGCCCAGGCCCAGTGGGTGGGCACGTACGAGCGCAAATGAGCGGCGTCAAGAAGAGGAAGTAACAGGGATGAACACGGATGGAGAGCGGGGGAAAGAGACATGATGAACAGGATTTCTGATTTCTGATTTCATCCTGTTCATCATGTCCATCACTGTTCCTTCGTCTGCATTGCCTATCCGTGTTCATCCCTGTTACCTTCTGAATGGCTCGTATTGGCGTACTTGACTTGGCGGACGCCCAGCCAGACCAGGGACTCGAACCAGAGGATGGCGATGCCGCCGACGAGGCTCATCAGCAGCAGGTCTTTTTCGGGCGACCACGGTCCGAGCCAGTGGGGCCAGCGGTTCTGGATGGCGTTGCGGTCGGCGGCATGGGCGACGATGGCGCAGAGGAGCGTGGCCGGGAGCCAGGCGATCGAGGCATAGCAGGCGACGCGCTCGGCCATGGCCCAGGAGACGCGCCAGCCGCGCCGCCGGCTGAACCACGCCACCCCCAGCGCCTCGACATAGGTCAGCACCAGAACCGCCGGTGGCACCAGCGTCAATCGCAGCGCCAGATCGTGGCCGGGATAGCCCACCCAGGCGCCGGCCCAGACCGCCGAGCAGAAGAAGGCAAATAACAGCAGATAAAGGCGGTCGCGTCCGCGGCTGCCGCCGAGTCGAAGAATACCGAACGACTGGCCGGGCTGAAGGCAGATCATGGCGGTAGTGCGGAGGAAGGATGACAGGCTGATGTGATTTTGCCAGGGCAAACCGGTTCGCCGCGCCGGGTCGGATTCGGCGATCGCCAGGCCGCATTCGGGGCAGGCGCCCACGCGACTCAACCCGCGCAACGGGTAGCCGCAGCGCTCGCAAAGGGAATCATCGGACGGGAAGGTTGGCATGCGAACAGCATAGTAGTGGACGGTCAGCGTCGCGCGGCGTAAGCCCGCGGAATTCGGGTGTTGTTGCACCAACGTTCCGCGGGCTGACGCC
>JBBDMX010000049.1:59752-109904 GCA_040878035.1 Phycisphaeraceae bacterium
CCCCCCCCCCCCCCCCCCCCCCCCCCCCCCCCCCCCCCCCCGCGGCTCTGGCGGCACCTTTTACTTTTTGCTTACCGCTTTCTACTTTGCCTGTATGCTCCAAGTGATCCTTCTCATGATCGTCGGCGGCATTGGCTTGGCGCAGGCAGTGAGCGATCCGCGGCAGGTGACGCTGCGCTGGCTGCGCCTGGGGGGGCTGATCGCGCTGCCGCTGGTGGCGATCGCGGTGGTGGCGGCCTGGATGGACCGCTCCGAGACGCTCATCGCCTGGCCATTGCTGCTGGCAGTCGCGTTGCCGGTAACGCTGCAATTGCTGGCGGTGCAGAAGGCCCGGCGGCAGTTGCAGCGCGGCGCAGCGACGCTCTCATATCTTGCCACCTGTACCGCACTGACATGGGTCGCCTGGACCTGGCTGACCGTGCTGGAACAGAGCGTGACTTTCATCGCTGCGCCGGGCAGTGTTCTGCAACTGCCTGCGGTCACCTGGGCTCAGGCCGTGCTGGCGCCGCCGCTGACGACCGGGCTGGTTGGCGGCGTGCTGGTGGCCATGCTGCTGGGCCACGCCTATCTGACTGCGGGCAACGAGATGACCCAGCGGCCGTTTCGACGCTTGACGCTGGTGCTGGCCGGGTTGCTGGCGGCGCGGGCGGTCGGCAGTCTGGCGTTAGCTCTCTGGCCGTACTACACCCATGGCCCCTGGCCATGGGGATCACCGGAGAGCTACGCACTGATGATCACCACCCGCTACCTCGTGGGGCTGGTCGTCCCCGGCGTGTTCCTCTACATGGTTTACGACTGCGTGCAGCGGCGCGCCAATCAGTCGGCGACGGGCATTCTCTACGTCACCGCGGTGCTGGTGATCATGGGTGAGGGCGCAGCGCTTTGGCTGATTGCGGCGACGGGGTATGTGTTCTGAATTGGTTTTCGCCGCTTGCGGCTTCGCGCAACCATGCGGAATACGGAACATCCCGGTTGATCGTACGTCTGCGCGAAGCCGCAAGCGGCTTTACTCGCGTGCCTGGTGCGTGATCTTGACCTGATACTGCCCGGGGAATGATTGGCCTGCGTAGTCGGGGGTCATGGCGACGGCGAGTTGGAGCAGGCCGCCTTGATCGGCGGTGAAGCTGCACTTGCTGCCGACCTTGAAAACCGCGCCGCTGCCGATGCGGGCGACCAGCGTGCCGTTGGCGATGCCCGGCAAAGCCCAGCCGCACTGGGCGGCGCCATCCGGGGTCGAAAGCGCATCCCAAGGTGTCAAGTTGACCGAACCGCTGGCGGTGAGACTGATCTGATCGCCCTTGTGCAGGCGGAGGCCCGTCTTCTTGAAGTTGATCCCCAGAATGTTGGCGCCCTCGACGGCGATGGTGCGATTCACCGGGTCGGCCGCCACCCCCAGACGGCGCGCGGTCCGCACGTCGCTGAGCTTGACTGTCACCGGGCCGACTCGGCTGGTGATCTTCAATTCGCCCGGCGACAGCTTGCCTACCACCTTGAACTTGCTGGTGATCACCGTGTCTTCGCGCTGAAACATCGGCAGGCGATCGTCCTGGTCCTCCTGGTTGACCAGCGTTTCCAGCAGCACGTTGAGAGGTTGCTTGCCTTGATCATCCGCCAGTTCGCAGTGGCGGCGCAGCTCCGGGATGATCGCCGCGCCGAGGGCCAGCAGCTTTTCCCGGGCCGCTCCGATGGCCGGGTCGTCGTCCTTGGTCTGCCCAGCCTGCTGGATCAGTTCGCCAAGGCGCCTGTCCATGTCCGGGTGGCTGTCGAGCCCCGGCGTCAGAGCCGTGACCGACTCCATCGGCACCTTCAGATCGCCAAACTCGGTCTTGATGGACAGTTCAGGCGTCGAAACCTGTCCGATGATCACCGAGCCGTCGAGCAGTTCCAGGCGCATGCTGCCGGGCGGGGGGCCCAGTCCCAGCAGCGCGGTGATCTGGCTGCCGTCGTCGTCTGTCGGCGCGCCGTCAACCTGTATTTGCGGGCCAGGACCCTGGATGAGGTAACCGGCGAACAGTTCCAGATCACCCCGGACGGAGGACACCAGGGCGAGGGTCAACACCAGCGCCAGGGCACGGGGCATCGCGGTCATGCATGACATAGGAGTGCTCGTCAGGGGCGGGAGGGCTGCGCATAGTCTATTCCGTGCCCACGGCTATGGGTATGGCTCGCGTTGGGCTGCTTTTTTCTGTCCCGCTAAACCTTTGTCGGCCAACCGAACGTCTTGCCGATAATTCACCTCATGCGCTGGTTCAATATGTTCAAGAAGAAGGCTGGGAGCATTCAACTCACCTCCCCCGCGGCCGCCCGGGGCCCCGGGAGTCCCCGCGGTTCCCGCAAGACCCATCAGAAGTGGGACCCGGGACAAACGTTGCGGGGCGCCAAGGTGCTGGGATTGCTGGGGGTGATCCTGCTGGTGGTAGTGGGCTGGTCGCCTGCGCGCCGGGCGCTGTCGGCGCACGTGAGCCAGACCCATGCACGGGCCCTGCGGCCGGAACAGATCACGTTCCGCAACGCCCCGGCGTGGATGCCCGCCAATTTCACCTACCGCCTCCAGCAGCTCCTGGCCGAGCAGGCCAGCGACGACCCGATGGACACCACCGGCCTGCGGCGAGTGCTGTTGACGCTGGAGCGTTGCGGCTGGGTGGAGACTATTGATCGAGTGCAGCGCACCCCCGGCGGCATCGAGGTTGCCGCCGCCTTTCGTATGCCCGCTGCCATCGTAGACCAGCGCGACAACTACCGGCTGATTGACGCCCAGGGCGTGATGCTGCCGGGCGTGTATCGCCCCCAGCACATCGCACGTCTGCGGTTGCCGATGATCAGCGGCGTGATCCAGCCGGCGCCGGCCATGCATGGCCAGCCATGGGCCGGCGACCAGATTCCCGCGGCGTTGTTGCTGCTCCACGTGATCGCCGATCAGCCGTATATGGCACAGGTTCAGGCCGTGGACGTGTCGCAGCGCGATGTACGCGGCCGGCTGAGAATGGCTTTGGTGACCGCGCAGGGCCTGGTGCAATGGGGCCTGCCGCCGGGCACCGAACAGCCGCTCGAACCCTCGGTGGGTGTGAAGATGGCCTGGCTGCTGAACGTGTATCGCCAGACGCGCAGCATCGATGCGGGGGGGCGCATCGTCGAGGTGTACGGCCCCGCAGTGTTTATCCACGATCCCGATCCGATCCAGGCGATGCGACCGCAAGGCAATGCTCAGGCGGATCGCACCGGCTACACTTGGGGACGGTGACGCAGGATCCCACGAACAACGCCTTCCAGAAGCCCGGCGGCGACGCAAACTCGTCGCCGCCGCTGTCCTTTGACGAAGCCGCTGGGCCAACTTTGCCCCATGCCGCAGCGGTCGATTGGAACCAGTTAGACCGTGCTCTGGCCGACCCGCCGCAACCGCCGCCGGTCGGACAGGTGCCTGCGACTGGCGTGCTGGCGCTGCCGCCCAGTGACGTTGACCCCGGGTCACGTGAACTCGTTCTGGCCTGGTGCCTCTGGCTGCTGGGCAGTTGGTGCGCCACGCTGTTGCTGACCTCGGGCAAACCCACCGTTCACCTGATGATGTACGCCTGCCTCACGGGCATGATGCTGCTCTGGCCGGCGCTGCGGCTGAGTCAGGGATACACCGCCCGTCGGGGACTGACGCGGTGGGTTGGGGGAAGCCCGGATGAAACTCGCGAGGATCCGCATCGCCCGCCGCCGGCCGATAGGCCCGGTCCCGCCGTCCGACTGGCGCGTGTGTTTCGCGACTGGATCAGTCTGTATCTGGTGTTCCAGGCGGTCATCTGGCCCCTGGTGATCACCGCCGAATGGTCGCTGGCGCAGACGCTCTGGCTCGACGCGGCGGTGGGGGCCTGGTCGCTGTTGACTGCCGCGTTCATCGGCTGGGGCGCCCTGTCCGGCCGAGGCGCGCTGCGCTGCCTGGCCATGGCGTTTTGCGTTCTGCTGGTCGTGGGCGAGCCCCTGCTTGAAGCCGTCATGGTCACGCTCAGCAACGCCACGATCACGCCCTGGTCCATGCGCATCAGTCCCGTATCCACCATCGAAGGGCTGACCCAGTCGCCCGTGGACTGGCAACCCTACCCCTGGGCCTGGCATGTGATCAGCGCCGCGGTCGCCGCCGCCCTGGCATGGCTGACCCTGATCATCCTGGTGCGGCGCCGCACGCAGCCCGGAATATTTGCAACAGATGAACACAGGTAAACACAGATGGGAGAAAACTGGAAAGCAAGATGATTGAACACCAAGACACGAAGACACGAAGAGGAATTTGTGATTTCTGAATCATGATTTGGCTTGATCCGTCTTCTTCGTGCCTTCGTGTTTTCGTGTTCACTCCTCTTTCTTCACTCTTCTTGGTGTCCTTGGTGTCCCGGTGGCTAATCCGAATTCCCTTCTATCTGCTCATCTGTGCGTCCTGATTCTCCCATCTGTGTTCATCTGTCTTCATCTGTGGCTCCCGCCCGATCTTGCCGGCCCCGCCGCTCCGCGTCCCGTTTCTCCCGCTCCCGGCCGCGCTGGAGCCACAGGCAGAACACGATCACGCCCGCCAGGCCGATGATGAAAAACACCACCGAAAAAACCAGCAGAAACACGTCCATGCCCGTCATGGGTGGCAGCGCCGCCAGCGGTATTGGCACGCTTGTCATCAGGCCTTGCGCACTTTCTTCATCAGGTTGACCATCTCGATCGCCGCCAGCATCGCCTTCTGGCCCTGGTTGCCCATCTTGGCGCCGGCGCGGTTGATCGCCTGCTCCAAGGTGTCGGCGGTGATGACGCCGAAGATGCAAGGCAGGCCGGTCATCACGCCCACGTCCTTAATGCCCTTGGCCGTCTGCTCCACCACGTGGTCGTAATGGTCCGTCTCGCCACGGATCACGCAGCCCAGACAGATGATCGCGTCGAACTTGCCGGTTCTAGCCAGATTCAGCGCGGTGACGGGCAGTTCGAACGAGCCGGGCACGTGGGCGACCGTCAGGGCGTCGGCGTTGTCGGGGTCGCCGCCGAGCCGTCCGAACGTGTTGACCGCGCTGGCGAGCATGTGGCTGGTGAGATAATCGTTGAATCGGCTCACGACGATGGCAATGCGGGCCTGGCCGACGGTCAGTTCGCCTTGGAGATCGTTGGGCATGATCGCGGCATTGTAGTGTCTTACCCCCTCTCCCTCGGGGAGAGGGCTGGGGTGAGGGGATCACGGGACGACAACGGCCAGAATCAACACCGCAGCCCCCGGCTGTTGTTATCCACACAACTCACTCCTCGGCGGCTCCCCTCACCCGGCCTCGCGGACTCGGCCACCCTCTCCCCAAGGGAGAGGGGCGATATCATGTTGCCCTTCGGTACCTTCCATTAACATCGGAGCCCCCCATGCCCCTGGTTGATATGCCCCTGGAAAAACTCAAGGCCTACGCCGGCCGCAACCCGCGTCCCACCGATCATGATGCCTATTGGAATGCCGCGCTGGCGGAGATGCACGGCATCGATGCGAAGGTCGAGCTGGCGCCCGCCGCATTTCAGACGCCTTGTGCCGAGTGCTTCAACCTCTACTTCACCGGCGTACGCGGGGCGCGCGTCCATGCCAAATACCTGCGGCCCAGGGACGTCAAGTCGCCCCATCCCGCGGTGCTTCAGTTCCATGGCTACACCGGCAGCAGCGGGGACTGGCACGACAAGCTCAACTACATCGCCGCCGGCTACTCGGTGGCGGCGTTGGATTGCCGCGGACAGGCGGGCCTGAGCGAAGACGCCGGCGGCGTCAAGGGCAACACCCAGCGCGGCCACATCATCCGCGGCCTGGCGGACGGACCTAACCAATTGCTCTTCCGCCACATCTTCCTCGACACGGCCCAACTGGCCCGCATCGTCATGAGCTTTGAGGAAGTCGATGCCGATCGCGTCGGCGCCCTGGGCGGCTCGCAAGGCGGCGGCCTGACACTGGCTTGTGCCGCCCTGGAGCCGCGCATCAAGCTGGCGGCGCCGACCTATCCCTTCCTCTGTGATTACCTGCGCGTCTGGGAGATGGACCTGGCCATCCACGCCTACGAGGAGCTCAAGACCTTCTTCCGCCACTTCGATCCGACGCATACCCAGGAAAACGAATGGTTCAACCGCCTGGGCTACATCGACCTCCAGCACCTGGCGCCGCGCATCAAGGCTCAGGTGCTTATGGGCACGGGGTTGATGGATAACGTCTGCCCTCCCTCGACGCAGTTTGCCGCGTACAACAAGATCACCGCCAAGAAGGACATGGTGATCTACCCTGACTTTGGTCACGAAGGACTGCCGGGGTTCAATGATCGCGTGTACCAGTTCATGTTGGGGCTGTGACTGGGTAGCCCCGTCATGCCAATGCGGGGCTTGTCGATGGCGCGGTATGCTCTATCGCGATGAGTGAACCAACCGAACCGGCGACGATGCAGGAGCAGGATACGCCGCGCTTTGAGCGATACCGCATGACGTTGGCCTACGACGGCACGGCGTTTCACGGTTGGCAGAAGCAGCGTACGGCCGAGGGCGTGTGGCTGCGCACCGTGCAAGGTGTGGTTGAGGAGGCCGTGTGCCGGACGGTGGCCCAGCCGGTGCAGGTGGTGGGCGCCAGCCGGACCGATGCGGGCGTGCACGCTCTGGGTCAGGTGGCGCAGTTTGACGCGGCGACACGCATCCCCACCGAGCGCTTGTCCGAGGCCATCAACAGCCGATTGCCCCACGACGTGGAAGTGCGCGAGGTGGCCGTGGCGGATCATCACTTCGAGGCCATCAGCGGGGCGCGCAGCAAGCAGTACCGCTACCGCATCTTCAACGCGCGGCGGCGCCCGCTCCAGCATCGCCACTATGTCTACCACTGCTGGTGGCCGCTGGATGTCGGGCAGATGAACGAGGCGGCGGCGCGGCTGGTGGGCGAGCACGATTTCACCTCCTTTGCCGGCGCGGGCAGTCCCCGGGTGACCAACGTGCGCACGATTTTCGCCTGCTACGCCGAGCGGCACGTGGATGCCCACGTCGATGCCGACGAGGTGCACATCGTAGTCAGCGGCAGTGGGTTTCTTTACAACATGGTGCGGATCATCGCGGGCACGCTGGTCGACGCCGGCCGCGGTGCGGTGAACGCCGACGATGTGGCTGAGGCGCTGGCGGCGCGCGACCGGCGCATGGCGGGGCCGACATTGCCGCCCGAAGGCCTGTGGCTCGAGTGGATCAAGTACGAGTAAGAGAGGTAACAGGGATGAACACGGATTATGAAAGAGGGAACAGGATGAGCACGATTGCTAATCGCAATTCTCAGATTTCTGATTTCTGTTTCATCATGTCCATCATGTCCATCCTGTTCCTTCTTGATCCGTGTTCATCCGTGTTCAGCCCGGTTTCCTTTTCTTCGTGTCCTTCGTGTCTTTGTGACTGATCCCATGCGAATCCTGCACATCATCACGCGACTGATACTGGGCGGTGCGCAGCAGAACACGGTGCTGTCATGCGCGGCCCAGGTTCGCGCGGGTCACGATGTGACGCTGGCCTATGGGCCGATCTATGGGCCTGAAGGCTCGTTGCTGGACGAAGCCAGTGCCAGCGGGGCGACGCTGGTGGAGATCCCATCGCTGCGGCGGGCGGTGTCGCCCGTGCATGATGTGCTGTGCTATCGTGCGCTGTGCAAGTTTGTCCGGCGGATCAGGCCGGACGTGGTGCACACGCATTCGAGCAAGGCGGGTATCGTTGGCCGGGCCGCGGCGTGGCGCGAGCAAGTGCCGATGGTCGTTCACACGATACACGGCCTGCCGTTTCACGATCGTCAGTCGGCGCTGGTTAGCGCGGCCTACATCGCCCTGGAACGCTGGGCGGCTAAGCGATGTCATCGAATGATCGGAGTGACCCAGGCCATGGTGGACGCCTTCACTGGGCATCACATCGGCCGGCCCGAGCAATTCACCGTCATCCCCAGCGGCATGGACATTGGCTCATTCGAGGTGCCGGCGGGCACGCGGCAGCAGGTTCGCAGTGAGTTGGGCATCGCGCCAGATGCGCCCGTGCTGGGCATCGTGGCCCGGCTCGACAGGCTCAAAGGCCAGGATGATCTGCTGGACGTGATGCCGGCGTTGGCGGCCAGGCATCCCGCGATTCGCCTGCTGATCGTCGGCGGCGGCTGGCATCGCCAGGCGCTGGATCGGCGCGTGGCCGAGATGAAGCTGGGCGACCGCATTATCTTCACCGGCTTGGTGCCGCCGGCGCGTATACCCGAATTGCTTGCGGCCATGGACGTGCATGCGTTGCCGTCGTATCAGGAGGGCCAGCCGCGCACCATGGTGCAGGCGCTCTTGGCGGGCTGCGCGATCGTCGGATACGACGCCGGCGGCATCGGCGAAGTGTGCATCAATGAGCAGACCGGCTTGCTCGTGCCGGTGGGCGACCGGGCGGCACTGACCGTCGCGATCGATCGGCTGTTGGCCGACGCGCGGTTGCGCCGTCAACTGGCCGAGCAAGGCCGCACCTACGCGCGCCAGCGCTTCGACCACCGCGAAATGGTGCGGCGCATCGAGGACGTCTACCGAAGCACGATGGCGTATGGGGAAAGAGGCTGAACCGCAAGCGGCTAGTGCATCAGAGTTCAGAAATCCTTGGAGTTGCTTATATGGCCAACATACTCGTCGTCGGTCCGCATCCGGATGATCAGGAACTGGGCATGGGCGGGACGATTGCCCGGCTGGCGCAACAGGGGCACGATGTGCTGCTGCTGGACATGACCAACGGCGAGCCGACGCCGCACGGCACGCCCGCCAAGCGCGCCCGCGAGGCCGCCAAGGCCGCCAAGCTGCTGGGCGTTAAGCGCTCGCTGCTGGGCTTGCCCAACCGCATGGTCCAGCACACGCTCGAAGCCCGCCACGCCGTCGCCGGCATCATCCGCCAGCACCAGGCGTCGATCGTCTTTCTCCCTTATTTCGAGGACGCCCACCCCGATCACGTGGCCACCACGCGCATCGTCGAGGACGCCCGCTTCGACGCCAAGCTCAGCAAGATCGACCTGCCCGGCAAGCCCATCTATCCGCGCTGGCTGATCTACTACTACTGCACGCATCTGCGCCACGTGGCCAACCCCAGCTTCTGTTTCGACATCAGCGACACAATGGACGTCAAGGAAAAGGCGATCCGCGCCTACCGCTCGCAGTTCGTCGTGCCTGTGGCCAATCGCCCGGTGGTGAAGTGGCTGCGGCAGATGAACGGCTACATGGGCAGCCGGATCAAGACCGAATATGCCGAGCCGTTCTTCGTGCGCGAGCCGTTGGGCCTCACGAGTTTCGCATCGCTGGCGCTGTGATGGGTTCGGCCCCCTCTCCCCTGGGGAGAGGGCTGGGGTGAGGGGATCCGCGGACGACCATGGCGTAGGGATCGCAATTGCATCCGGAAATCACAAAGGGAAACACGTCGCGCTACTCCGCGGCTCCCCTCACCCGGCCTCGAATACTCGGCCACCCTCTCCCCGGGGGAGAGGGTGGAACTCAGCGTCGGCGCGACGCCTGTGTCACTGATAGCGAATCTCCGACACATACTGCCCCTTGGCGTCCTTGATCCAGTCCAGCGTGGGGACGGGCGACAATTTGGGCGCGAGGATCAGCGGCGGGGCGTTGGGCGCTGGGTTGCGCTTGAGTTGGAATGGGGCGCTTCCCTTGCCCGACGGCAGCGGGTACTCATAGAACGACGCATCCGACCCTTTGAAGGTGACTGTGACCCCATGGCGGGTGCGCGTGCCCACGAAATGCACGCGCGCCAGAAGCCGCTGGAGGTCCCCGATGCTGTCGGGCACGTCCATCTTCTTTTCCCGCAGGAAGCTGATGGCCTGGCCCAGAAAGGTCATGCGCGTGGCGGCGACGCTCAGCGGGTCGGGCTGGGCCGCCTTGACCCATTCGCGCCAGCGCTGGCCGAAAGCCGTGGTGTCCTGCGTGCCAAAGGCCTGCCGGAAGGCGGTATCCACCGAGCGCCCCTTGCTCAATTGCACCAGCATCTGCTCGAACGCCGGGCGGTACTTGCCGCCCTCCGCGTGGATCAGGAAGTAGACGACCGTCCACGCCTGGTCGTAGAGCAGGGCCGCCTGCTCCGCGTCAGTCGCCAGCGTCTTGCTCCACTGGTCGCTGCTGATCTTGATCAGCCGGTCAAAGTCGATGGCTTTGCCTACCGCCAGCGCGGCCCGCACGTTGGCCAGGCGGTCGGCATTGACCATGCCCAGCACCAGCCGCTCGTTGACGAGAATGCCGTCCTCGAAATACTGCGCCAGGCCCTCGTTGAGCCAGACGGGCAGGTCAGGCCCGATGTAGGCAAAGGCGAACTGGTGGAAGCCCTCGTGCTGGAGCACCTCGAAGGTCTGCACGCGGCTCTTGTCGGCCGTCCAGGTCGCCAAGCCGCGCAGGTCGTTCTGGATGAAGAACATCCCTCCGGAGTTGGCGGCGTTGATGCCGTGCTGGGCCATGAACTCGATGTACTGCTCCTGCGTGTGAAACAGGTACAGAGCCGGGCTCTCATGGTTGCGCTGCTTGAAGCTGGCAAAGCGTCGCTGGTACTCGCTGAACACCGCGTCCATGTGGGCCGCGAATTCCTTGACCTCTTCGCGGTCGAGGTTGGTGTAGATGGTGTACTGCTTGCTGTTGTAGCGCGTGAGGGCGAGGTTGGCGGCGTGGGCGGGAGTGGGGATGACCAGAAGCAGCAGCAGGAACGTGATGGCACGGAGGAGGGGGAATAGCCGGGCGTTCTCCGCGCTAAGCCGCAAACGGCTGGGAAGGGCGGCAACGGACAGCGTGCTGATGGGGTGAGGGTGGCTCATTTCCCGGCGTAGTCAATAAGGCGGCTGATTTCGCTGCGCAGGTCCTTGCGGGGAACGATGCGATCGACGAAGCCCTTGGCCAGCACGTGTTCGCTGCGTTGGAAGCCTTCGGGCAGTTCCTGGCGGATGGTGTTGGCGATGACGCGTGGTCCGGCAAAGCCGATCAGGGCCTTGGGTTCGGCCAGGATGACGTCGCCGAGCATGGCGAAGCTGGCGGTGACGCCGCCGGTGGTGGGGTCCGCCAGGACGCTGATGAACAGTCCGCCGGCCTCGTCCAGCCGCGCCAGCGCCGCCGAGGTCTTGGCCATCTGCGCCAGCGCCAAGGCGCTTTCCATCATGCGAGCCCCGCCGGAGCAGGAGACGATGATCAGGGGCAGGTTGCGCTCGGTCGCCAGTTCGATGGTGCGGGTGATTTTCTCGCCGACCACCGCGCCCATGGACCCGGCCAGGAAGTCGAAGTTCATGCACGCCAGCGCGACGCCGCGGCCCTTGATGAAGCCCTTGCCCGCCAGCACGGCATCCTTGTGGCCCGTCCGGGCCTGCTCCCTCATCAACTGGTCGTCGTAGGATTTGAGGGCCTTGAACTCCAGCGCATCGACGGGCACTAGGTTGTCCCACATCGGCTCGAAGCTGTCCGGGTCGCAGAGCTGCCGGGCTCGGCAGGCGGCGTCGATGCGGAAATGGTGCTCACAATCGGGGCACACATGGAAGTTGGCCTCGACGTTCTTGCGGAAGAGCATGGCCTCGCAACTGGGGCAGCGCATCCACAGGCCTTCGGGCACTTCGCTTCGCTTAGGCTCGGCACCATGCCAGCTCATGGCGCTGCCCAGGGCTCCGGGGGCGCCGGGGGCTCCGGGGGCGCCGGGGGCGCCGGGGGCACCGGTGGTTCCGGGGGCTCCGGGGTCGTCGGTGGTTGGGGCGCCGGGGAACCTGAGGGCTGGGATCGGATTCTCACTTGCTTCAGCCAAGATTACCTCGTGGCGTGGTCTGCGGTTATCATCTCTCACGCCCGACCTGAGGCCTGGCGAAGGTCCGGGTTTCCGGGGTTGCGGAAAACCTGGGGCTTGGCGGACCCGGCCCCGGCGCCAAGACCCCTTTTAGCTACGCATTATATCGGCAAGATGCCGAGGGAGCAGGTAAGCATGCGGATCATACGGTTTGTGGGTGAGCAGGGCGGGATTCATCGCGGCGTGGAGGTCGAACCGGGCGTGGGCCAGGTGTACAGCGGCGACCTGGTGCACGGCCTGGAGGCGACGGAGCGCCGGGTGAAAATCACCCGCATGCTGGCGCCGCTTCAGCCGGCGTCGATCTTCTGCGTCGGTCTCAACTACCGCGCCCATGCCGCCGAATCCAACTCGCCCATCCCCGAGTATCCGGTGCTGTTCATGAAGCCGACTACCAGCGTGACCAACCCGGGCGATCCGATTCGCATCCCGGCGTGCTGCACGCACGGCCCGGAGGTGGACTATGAGTGCGAACTGGCGGTGGTGATCGGCCAGGAGGCGCGCAACGTGGACGAGGCGACGGCGCTGGACCATGTGTTTGGCTACACCGTCGCCAACGATGTGTCGGCACGGCTGTGGCAACGCAACAACGGCGGCCAGTGGGTGCGCGGCAAGGGCTTTGACACCTTTTGCCCCCTGGGCCCCGCCGTGGTCACCCGCGACGAGATCCCCGACCCGCAGACCCTGCGCCTGCGCACCACGCTCAACGGCCAGGTCATGCAGGACAGCAACACCGCCGACATGATCTTTACCGTGGCGCGGATTGTCAGCTTCATCAGTCAGGACACGACCCTCCTGCCCGGAACGGTGATTCTGACGGGCACGCCCCAGGGTGTGGGCTTTGCCAAAAAGCCCCCGGTTTACATGAAGGCGGGCGACTCGGTGACGGTGGAGATCGACGGGATTGGGCAGTTGACCAGTCCGGTGGCGGAGGGGAAGTGAAAAGCAGAAAAGGCAGAAAACACAGAAAAGGCAGAAAATAAGAGCAACGATCAGCCCTGCTCTGAACTTTCTGTTTTTCTGTTTTTCTGTTTTTCTGCGTTTTCCTCACACCCCGTCGCGATTGCGGTTGATCTTGAGCCGCTTCATCTCGCGGTCGGTGCGCTCCTTCCAGTCCTTGATCTGAAGCTCGTCGATGTGGCGTTCCTGCTTGAACTCCTCGACGTTCTGCTTTTCCAGCGTTTCCAGCTCCGTGATGGCGGCCTTGACCCGATCCCACGAGGCGATGCAGGCGTTGGTGCGCTGGATCCACAACCGCTTGGAGTCGGTGGTGAATCGACCGCTGTTGGAGAAATACATATACCCGCCCTGCTTTTCCGGATCGTCGCGGGAGGCCTCTTCAATGTTGTTGTTGATCACCCCGACCAGCTCATCGATCCGCCTGTGGTTCTTCCCGATGGTCTCCTCGTGGGTGACAAAGAGTTTGGATTTCTCCGTCATGGCCCACTTGCCGTAGTCGTTAAAGAGCCTCCAGTCCTCCAGTCCCAGCAGCTCGCCCAGCAGGGCCGGATCGGCGCGATCGATGGGCAGCGCCAGCTTGATCTTGATCGCGTCGCCGCTGGTGAGCGTCAAAATGGTCTTGCTGGTGTCGTTGAAGATGACCTGCTCGGTGGGCACATCGCGGGGCAGGGACTTTTCGATGTGCACCTGGGCCCACTTGTCTTTCCAGGCCGCGGCGGTGGCGTCCTGGACCATCATGGCTTCCACCAGGACCGAGGGATGCGCTTTCATGTCCGCCATGGCGCGGATGTTGGCGCAGAGGATGGAGTTCATCTTGGCGTCCACCTCGGCCGAGCCGGTGGTCATGTTCTGCGAGAAGGCCACCGCGCCGCCCACCGTCCCGCCCGCCACGATGTGGATCGTGTCGCTGGCAAAGACCACCCAGATCGAGGCGCTGATGGCGTCCTTGATGATGGTGTGGAAGGTGATCTTGCCGCTGTAGTCCTTCATCATCTTGAGCATCTCTTCGGCGACATCGACCCGGCCGCCGGGGCTGTCCAGGACAAAGACGATGTGCTTGACCTTGTGCTTCTGGGCGTAGTCCAGGGTTTCCTTCACGCCGTCGGACACGATTTCCTTGCCGAACGCCCCGCTCAAGGGGATGAGCAGGTAGGGCGTCTTGCCGATGTCGGTCGGTTCGGCGGGGGCCGGCGCGGTCGGAGCGGCCTTGGCGCTGGCGGCCGGCTTGCCCTCATCCTTGGCTTTGTCGCTGTCCTTGGCCTTGCCTTCGTCCTTGCCTTCGTCCTTGCCCTTCTTCTTGCCGCCAAAAAAGTCGTCGGGCACCGGGCCGCGATCGATCGACTGCACGTCGCTGACCTTGAGCGGCAGCTTGGCGCGGATGCCGGCGACCATGGTGTCGATGACCAGTTGCTTGTCGGTTTCCGACAGGATGATGCCGGTGAAGGAGCGCCCATCGTTAAGGTGAACCACGTCCGCACGGGCAGGGCGTGCCAGGAGCGTCAAGGCCAGCAGCCCCAACAGACACAGCGATATCGAACGCCGGTGGTTCATGCGATGACTCCAAGATGCGAAGCCCCGAGATTCATGGGTACGACTGGCCCTGGAAGTTCCTTTGATCATGAGTCGCCATTTTAGTGGCTGGAGGCGACAGCGCCAAGAGCGGTTTTTTCGCCCGGCCTGTCCAAAATTCGCCCAAAATCGGATATCCGGACACATGTCAGCCCCCCCTCCCCCTGGGTGTCATCTTTTGATTGCTCCTTGTCATCACAACACTTAACAAATGTCACCCCCCATGTCAGCGGCGTGTCAGGGTGACATTCTGGTTCTTCATGTCCGGTATCGCCAACCCGTTTTGTGAGCGCGGCTTGCCTCCCCTTTGGCAGGAATATGCCAATGTCAGGGGCGGAAATTGGCGCGCATGCCTGAAATTCGCGCTGCCGCGGCGCCAACGTGGCGGGCGGCGAAGTGGCGATTCCAGTGTGAACTATGATATAATGCTTGTGTATCATATATTGAACATGATATCACCCATGCGGTGTGGAGTAAAGCCCTCCTGATGAAAAAATTCAGTTGATCTGGCTGATGGACACCTCGCCCGTGACCGGGTTGAGGGTCAGCGTGATGGTTCGGCCGCCGGCGGCCAGGGTGATGGTGCCCGCGGTCGTCTGGTCGAGCTGGCCAAAGGCGCCGAAGCGCACGCGGGCGTCGCCCCCCAGGGAGTAGGCCGAGATTGTCACGCCGGTCATGGTGTAGGCCTTGCCCTGCCCAAAGACCACGTGGTAGGGGATCTTGCCCACCGGGTCGGTGATGGGCGTGGTGGGCGCGGCGACGGTGGTGATCGAGTAGGCATTATTGGCCTGATCGATGACGAGGTAGCGCAGGTTGTCGCCATGGGCGATCGAGTCGGACTGGGCGAAGGCCAGGTCGGCCGCCAGGGTTCCGGCCGCGGCGCGGAGGCGCGCCAGGTCCGAGTCGCGGAACATGGGCACCGCCATGGTGCCGATGATGCCCAGGATGGCCACCACCAGCATCATCTCGACCAGCGTCAAGCCTGGGCAGCGGCGATGCGCAGCGAAAGCGCTGCGGCTACGACCGGGCGGATAGAAACGGCGCGCGCGACAACCCATAGGGGTGATATCGGCTGGGTAAACCTCTCAATCGAGTGCTCGAACCGCCCGATTAGGCATATAGATAGAGCGGACGCGGCTACCAGTTGTGGAGCGTTGTACTTCTTACCTTCCACTTTTAACTTTTAACTTTTCACCTACCCCATGCCCACCTCCCGCGCCTTTACCCTCATGGAATGCCTCTTTGCCACGACCGTGCTGGCGGTGGCGGCGCTGGCGGTGGCGCAGGCGGTCAGTTCCGGCCAGGCGCAGACGCAGGCGGCCCTGGGCGGCGAACGGGCGCAGATGCTGGCGCAGACGCTGATGGAGGAAGTGCTGGCGCTGCCTTACGCCGATCCCGGCGGCGGGGCGGTCGCCGGTCCCGACGCCGGCGAGAGCAGCCGCGCCTTGTTCGACAACGCCGACGACTTCCACAATTTCAGCGAGGCCGCCGGGGCCTTGCGTGACCATGCCGCGGTGCTCTATCCCACGATCTTCCAGACGTATTCGCGGCAGGTGACGGCGGTGTACGGTTCGGTCACGGTGACGGGCTTTAGTGCCGCGGTGCCGGGGCTGACGGTCACGGTGACCGTGACGGATGCCCGTGGGCAGCAATGGTCGGTGGTGCGATTTGTGCCGCAGCCGCTATGAGGGGTGATCCCCGGTTAGCCCCCGGGACGGGGCCTGCCGAGGCTTGATGATGGAGTGAAGTTATGAAGCGCGGCATGACGCTCATCGAACTGCTGCTGTCGCTGGCGGTCACCGGGATCATCGGCGTGACGGTGACGGCGATGCTCTTTGGCGTGACCCAGGGCACCGCCAGCCGCAACGACATGCGCAACCTGGTGGTCAAGCATCAGGCGGTGCTGGGCCGCGTCGGTTCGGCCATCCGCACCTCCAAGACGGTATTGGGCAGCAGCAGCACCTATCTGGTGCTTTGGATCGCCGACAGTAATGGCGACGCGGCGCCCAACCTGGCGGAGCTGCGCTGGATGAAGCGCGACACGGCGACCAGCGAGCTTAAGGCCTACAAGGTGGCCTTTCCCACTTCCATGACGCAGGCGCAGAAGGACGCGGCCAACACGGCTTACACGCTCAATGACAATTTCCTGACCGTGGCCGCGGCCCTGGAGAGCAACACCTACGTGGTGGCCGAAACCTGGGCGACGAGCGTGACCGCTCTGGCGTGGAGCCTCAACTCGGGCACCGCGCAGCAGGCGACGCTGGTGAGCTTTCGCGTGACGCTCAACTGCGATGCAGGCGACGACATGGGCATGGGGGCCGCGTGCCTGCGCAACAACGGTGTCTCGGCGGGCAGCGGCGCGGGAGGAAGCACACCATGAGCAGGACCAAGGTGGATTTCGGATTTCGGATTTCGGATTTCGGATTTCGGATTTCAAGCCCGGCCATGCGAGTCCGCGAGCTTGGCCGGGATCCCCGGAGCGTCGAGCCCCGGCAAGCCCCGCGGCCGGGACATGCCGGGGCTTGGCAAAATCAGAAATCAGAAATCCAACTCCACCGCCGCGGCGTCGCCATGCTCCTGGTGATCATCGCCGTCGCCATGGTCACGGTGCTGGCGCTGGCGTTCCTCAATGCCCAGGGCACGACCACCGGCATCGCCGCCAATGTAGACCGCCAGGGCCACGCCCAGTACATCGCCGAGTCGGCCCTGACCATGGCGGTGGCGGAAATGAAGGCCAACACCAACTGGCGCACCACGTTCACCAACGGCGTGTGGGTCAACAATCAGGCGATGAACGCCGGCACCTTCACCCTCCGCGGCGAGGACGGCATCGACAGCGACGGCAACGGCACCGTTGACGGCGACGGCGACCTGACCGACGACCCGGCTGAACTGGTCACCTTGACCGCCATCGCCACCTTCCAGGGTGTGTCGCACACGGCCCGGATGATCGTGCACCCCGGCGGCGAAGAAGGCGGGAACGGTCTCCAGGCCGAGTATCACGAACTCTCCTCGCTTTATCTGCTGATCCTGCGCCTCACCGCCATGCTTTCTCTGGACCAGATGAGCACGCAACTGCTTAACGTCCTGAACATCACCGGCTGGCAGAACATTCCCAGCTATACCGAGGTCGTGCCCAACATCAATATCACGCTCAAGAACAGCTCCGCCAGGGCCTGGTCCGGCGGGCCTACCGACTATTTCGCTATCCGCTACCGCGGCCAGATCACCATCCCCGCCACGGGCACCTGGACCTTCTGGACCGACAGCGACGACGGATCGGACCTGTGGATCGACGGCGTGCGCGTGGTGAACAACGACGGCCTGCACAGCATGGCTTTGCGCAGCGGCTCGAAGTACCTCACCGCCGGCACGCACGAATTTACCGCCGGCATGTACGAATGGACAGGCGATTTCGGCATGATCGTCTCCTGGCAGGGGCCCGGGGTATCGACCCGCACGGTCATTCCCGCCACGGCGTTCTCCCATGGCGGCGGCGGCTCGTCCAGCGTCGTCCCCACGCCCGGTATCTTGACCAAGGATGACATTCGCCTCAGCAGCGATGCCTTGATCGACAGCTACAAGTCCTCCAGCGGCGCCTATGGCGGGAGCAACAGCGGCTCACGCGCGGTGGTGGCGACCAACACCACCGGCGCCGGCGACGTGCGCTTGCAGAATTCGAGCCAGATCCGCGGCGACGTGTACGTCGGCGCCGGCGGCAACCCCAGTTCCGTGGTGCAAACCGACAGTGCGGGCCAGATCACCGGCGCCAAGGCCGCGCTGCCCGCGGCGCTGCCCGTCGATACCGTCTCGGCGCCCACGGGTATGCCCGGCAGCCTGGGTGACGTGACGCTCAACGGCAACACCGTCACGGTCAGCAACGCCAACTACACCCTCCGCAACTTCAAGCTGGCGGGGGACTCCACGCTCTATGTCTCGGGAAATGTGGTGATCTATTGCACGGACACCTTTGAGATGGACGGCACCTCGCAGATCATCCTCAATTCCGGTGCCGCGCTGACGCTCTACGCCTACAACCAGGCGCTGATCAAGGGCAATAGCCGAATCAACCCAGGGGGTAACCCCGCCAAGGTCAGCATTCGCATCATTGCCAGCGATCGCATTGTGAAGCTGGACGACGACGCGCAGGTGTACGCTTCCATACGATGTCCGCGCGGGGACCTCTTAATCTACGCCGAAAGCCAGCTCTTTGGCATCAGCGAGAGCGACGACTTGGAGATTGTCGCCCAGGCGCAGTTCCATGTGGACACCGACAACAGCGGGGAAGCCACCGGCAATACTGGCACCGTGGGCTTCAGCGTGACATGGGTGGAACCGGGAGCGTGAGGAATTTCTGATTTCTGATTTGATGACAAGCCCGGCCATGCGAGTCTTCGAGCTTGGCTGGGATTCCGCCCGCACCGTTGGTGCTTGGGCTAACAACCTTTTCCACTCTCCACTCTCCACTCTCCACTCTCCACTCTCCACTCTCCACTATTTACTTTTCCCCTCCCGCCTGCCATCCTTTTGGGATGGCTGAAGCAACCCTCGATTGCGTGGTCGCCGGGTCGTGCGTGGTGGACCTATTGTGCCGGCCCGTGCGCTTGGATGTGGCGATCGGTGCGGGCGTCTTGCACCAGGTCGAGCCCATGCAACTGGTCGCCGGCGGGATCACCTCCAACGCCGGGGTCACCATGGCCCGGCTGGGCTTGAAGGTCGCCATACTCAGCTATGTGGGTCGCGACGCCTGGGCGCCGGTGTTGCGTGATCTGTATCGCCGCGAGGACATCGACGATGCGCCGCTGGCGACGCACCCCACCGGCGCGACGAGCACCACCGTGGTGGCCATCGCGCCCGACGGCGAGCGCAGCTTCTTCCATTGCGTGGGCGCGCCCAAGTTGATGACGGCGCGGACGCTGCTGGACCAGTTGCCGCTCTTGTCGCGCAGCCGGTTCCTGCTGCTGGGGTATTACAGTCTGATGCCGAATCTGGAGTCGGACCTGGCGGAAGTGTTGCGCGAGGTGCGCGCCACGGGATGCCGCACGGCCATGGATGCCGCGGGCGACGGCGGGGGGATGCAGCCGCTGGAGCGCCTGCTGCCGCATCTGGATGTGTGGGTGCCGTCGCTCAACGAAGCGCGGCATCAGACGGGGCACGACGACCCGCGGAAGATCATCGCGATGTACCGCGACTGCGGGGCGCCGGGATTGCTGGGGGTGAAGCTCGGCGGGACGCGGGGCGTGCTGATGTCGCCGGCGGAGGGTGAGTTTGTCGAGGTCGCCAGTTGCGCGGCACCGGGGCCGGTGGTGGATACGACCGGCGCGGGCGACTGCTTCTACGGCGGACTGCTGGCGGGGCTGATCAACGGCCTGAGCGTGCACGACGCCGGCCGCATGGGCGCCGCGGCGGCGGCATGCTGTGTGACGAGCATGGGCGGCTCAACCGGCGGCCGCGGGTGGGAAGAGACGGCGCGGATGGCGGGGGTGATGTAAAGTGCGAAGTACGAAGGGCGAAGTACGAAGCAGGAAACCTGTGCTCCTTCTTACTTCGCACTTCGTACCTCGCACTTCGTACCTTCTCCTCACACCTGCGTGATCGCCCCTGTTGCCGCCGGGAGCGGCGCTTCAAGTCGGCGGGGTTGCGGCGCGCCGGGCATCGACCTTGCGGCCGCCTCGGCTTCGGCGTGTTCGATGTCTTCGCCCGCGCGCACCAGCCGGGCGGAGTTGAAGATCACCACCAGGCCCGAAAGCACATGCAGCACTGCCGCCAGGACGACCGGGATGAAGCCCATCGCCGCCACCGTTTCGCCCACGATGACAAAGCCGGCGCCGATGATCAGGTTCTGCGTGATCACCGCGTTGGTCTGCGCCGACAATTTCAGCAGGAAGGGCACGCGGTTGAGGTTGTTGTTCATCAGGGCGATCTTGGCCGAGTGGATCGCGACGTCCGAGCCGGCGGCGCCCATGGCGATGGAGATATCGCCGGCCGCCAGTGCCGGCGCGTCGTTGACGCCGTCGCCGATCACTGCCACGCGATGGCCCTTGCTCTTGAGTTCGTCCACCATTTCCAGCTTCTGTGCCGGGAGCACCTCGGCGCGGTAGTCGGTGTGCATGGCGGCCGCCACGCGCTTGGCCACGCTCTCGCGGTCGCCCGTCACGATGATCAGCGACTTGATGCCCAGCTCGCGCAGTTGATCCATGGCGGCGGCGGCCTCGGGGCGCGTGTTGTCCTCCAGGCCGATCCATCCCAGCAACCGCCCGTCCTTGACCACGAAGAGCACCGACAGGCCCTCGACGTCCGGGCTGTTCTGCGCTTCGACGATCATGTCGGACACGCCGGGCGCCAGGGCCTGGCGGTGCGACTCGACGAGCCACTTGGCCCGGCCGACCAGGATGCTGGCGCCGTCCACCTTGCCCATGACGCCCCGGCCGGGCACTTCCTCAAAGTCGGTCGGTTCGGAAAGCTGGAGCCGGGCCTTGCGCGCTACCTCGGTCACCGCGCGGGCCACGGGGTGGCGGCTGTGCTGCTCGGCGGCGGCGGCGGCACGCAGCAGGTCGGCGCCGTCCACGCCGGGCGCCGGCACCAGCTTGGTCACCTGGAGCTGCCCGGTGGTCAGCGTGCCGGTCTTGTCGAAGATCATGGCGGTGAGATTGCGCGCGGCTTCCAGGTCCACGACGCTCTTGATCAGCACGCCCAGCCGTGCCGCAGCCGACAGCGCCGCCACCATGGCCGTAGGCGTCGCCAGGATCAGGGCACAGGGGCAAGCGATGACCAGCATGGAAATCGCCCGCGACCAGGCATCGTCGGCGCCGCTGCGGCTGACGAAAAACCACACGATGAACGTGATCATGATGATCGTCGGCGTGTACCACTTGGCGTAACGGTCGATCATGCGCATGATGGGAATGCGCGTGCGCTCGGCCTGCATGATCAGGTCCTTGACCCGGCCCAGCGTGGTGTCGCTGCCGGCCTTGGTCACGCGGATGTCCATCGCGCCTGTCAGGTTGATCGTCCCACCGAAGACCTCGTCGCCTTCGACCTTGTCCACCGGGATCGACTCGCCGGTGATATTGGCCTGGTTGACCGTGCTCTGGCCGCGGGTGATGAGTCCGTCGGCGGGAATGTTGTCGCCGGGGCGAACCCGCACGATGTCGTCGGGCGCCAGGTCCCTGGCCTCGACCTCCTCTTCCGTGCCTCCGGGGTGCTTGACGCGCGAGGCGCGGGTGGGGGTGATGCGGATGAGCGACTCGATGCTGGCGCGGGCGCCCAAGGCAGTGCGGTTTTCGATGAGCACGCTGATGATCATGAAGAAGGCGATGGCCGCCGACTCGATGTACCAGCCCTTGACGAAGGCCGCCATGACCGCCAGGGCGACCAGTTCGTTCATGTGGTAGTGGCCGTGCAGCAGATCCTTGAACGCCACCCAGACCAGCGGCGCGCCCAGCAGCACCGCGGCGAAGAGTCCCAGGGATTGGGCGTAGACGTTGTAGCTTTCGCCATCCAGATCGGTGGCGGGGGGGAAAATGAGGGCGGCGACCGCGGCGCTGATCAGCAGCACGCCGCCCAGCAGCGTGGCGATGATTTGGAGGCTGATGCGGCCCTTCTGCGATTCGAGCTGCAACTCTTCCTGGACGTGACTGTGACCAATGGCCATACGGGTGAATCCTTGTGCCGAAAGTGCCGGTGTGTTCATACCATACGTCAGACGGTCACGGAAGTTCAACCGGGCGGGGGAGAAGGAGGTTTGAACACGAAGACACGAAGGCACGAAGAAGAGAAGAACGAGGAACGAGGAACGAGGCAAGAGAAATGGTGTACGAGTGCCTGTTTGAACCATCGTTCTTCGTTCTTCTTTCTTCATTCTTCCGCCCTCTTCTTCGTGCCTTCGTGTCTTCGTGTTCATCCTCCTCTTGCTGGTGTCCTTGGTGTCCTGGTGGTTCACCCCGGTTTTTCGGAGGCTCCTCTTGAATATTGCCATGAATGACGTTGTTGGGTAGCTTAATGGCTGGTCACGGACGATCCCCCTTTCCTTCAGGAGACCCACGATGCTGGAAACCTACGAGCAACTGAAGAACATGATCGTTACCGCTGAGGACGACGTTCGTAAGGCGGCGGGGGGCAACAAGGCGGCGGGGACTCGGGTGCGCAAGCTGATGCAGGACATTAAGAACCAGGCCCAAGCCCTGCGCGTGCAGATCCTGGAAAACCGTGACGCCACCGGCGAAGGGCCGGGCGGCGACGAATCCCCCACGCCCAGTGCGTGAGTGTTTGTCGCATCATTGCTTTCCCCCAAATCCCGGCCAAGCTCGCCCCCGGCGACTCGCATGGCCGGGCTTGGACTGGCATGGCCGGGGTTGAACTCGTATTGCGTCTGCCTCGGAGTTTCGGATGGCCCCCACGCTCCTGTTTGATCTTTCCCGCGTCGACTTCAGCAAGGTCCAGTTCGACGCCTCGGCCATCGAGGCGGTCAATCCGCACCGCGGCGACATGCGACTGCTCGACGGCGTCTACTGGATCTCGGACGACTTGAACGAGGCGGTGGCCTACAAGGACGTGCGCGACGACGAGTTCTGGGTGCCGGGCCACATCCCCGGCCGGCCTATTTTCCCCGGCGTGCTGATGATCGAGGCCGCGGCCCAACTGGCCAGCTTTCTCACCCTCAAGCGCATGCCCAATCTGGCGTTTATGGGTTTTGCCGGCGTCGATGACGTGAAATTCCGCGGCATGGTGACCCCCGGCGACCGCCTGGTGCTCATCGGCCACTCGCTGGAGTTCCGCCCGCGCCGCTGCATCTGCGCCGCCCAAGCCCTGCTCAACGGCACGATAGTGTTCGAGGCCACCATCACGGGGATGCCGATGTGAGGATTTCTGATTTAGCGAAGCGATGTTGAAGCCGTCTGATTTTTGATTCTTGATGTTCAAGCCCGGCCATGCGAGTCTGCGAGTTTGGCCGGGATTTTCCAGCCCCCTGATCCCCGGCAAGCCCCCAAAGCGGGGCATGCCGGGGCTTGGCGGTTCCCAAATCAGAAATCAGACGGCTTCAACAGCGTTTCGCTAAATCGAAAATCCGCCCTCCACAATAGCCGGACATTCCGCTCCGATATTGACCGCCTTTGGCAGCGCCGTTACTCTCTCAGGCCTGTTGGACCCCGTAGCCGAACCGAAGGAATCCGCCCCGCGTGCTCACCCTGTCGCAACACTCCCCGGCCCCGTCGCTCGAGCAGGTTGCGCCCTTGCTGTTTTTTGCTTTCGCCGGTTTGTCGGTGCTCTCGGCCTGGGCCATTGTGCTTAGCCAGAACATCGTCCGCATGGCGGTGTATCTGCTGCTGACGCTGGCGGGCGTGGCGGGGATCTACTTCATGCTCGACGCCGAGCTATTGGCGGCGATCCAACTGATCGTCTACGCCGGCGGTACGCTGATCCTGATTGTCTTTGGCGTGATGCTCACCAGCCGCAACCCCTGGAGCCAGTTGCGCCCGGCGGGCTGGGAGATGGTGGTGGGGCTGGGCATTGGGTTTGTCATCGCGGCGCTGTTGGTGCTGGCGCTGGTGACGACGCCGGGCATCTACGGCTATCACCCGCCGCCGGGCGCGGCGACGGCGCCGGCGGGGGAAGGTTACGGCCAGGTGGAGATGGTCGGTCGGGCGCTGCTTTCGACGTACCTGGTGCCGTTTGAAGTCGCGGCGGTCCTGCTGCTGGTGGTGATGATCGGGGCGGCGTATATGGCGCGGAGGCGCAGTGCCGAGTGATGAAGGTGATTTCGGATGGCGAATTTCGGATTTCGGATTTGAAGACCACGGAGGCTAAGCCGCAAGCGGTTTTTCAAATCCGAAATCCGCAATCCGCAATCCGAAATGCTCAAAGAATATGAACCCGCTTTTTCACATAGGCCTGACGCATTTCGTGCTGGTGTCGATCGCGATGGTCGCCGCCGGCATCGCGGTTATGCTCACCAAACGTAACGCCATCGGTATTCTGATCGGCGTGGAACTGGTGCTCAATGCCGCGGGGGTGAACTTCGTGGCCTTCAACCGTTTCCACCCCTGGGCGCCCGACGCGCCGGCCGGGTCGATTCTGGAAGGCAATATCTTCACCATGTTCATCATTGTGCTGGCCGCCGCCGAAGCCGCCGTGGCGCTGGCGATTTTCCTGAATTTCTACAACAACCAGAGCTCGATCGATGTGGAACAAGGCAAGGAACTGAAGGGATGATTTCGGATTTCGGATTTCGAATTTCGGATTTGAGGACCAAGCCCGGCCATGCGAGTCCCCGGGGGCGAGCTTGGCCGGGATTCTCATCACCTCGATCCCCGGCAAGCCCCAAAGCGGGCATGCCGGGGCTTGCTCCTAATAAAATCCGGAATCCGAAATCCGAAATCCGAAATTCTCAGTCATGACCCCGACTCAACTGCTCATCCGCAACCTGCTGGTCACCGCGACGCTGGCGCCGCTGGTGTCGTCGTTGATTGTGCTGTTCATCGGCAAGCGGGTGATGGGGCGATCGGCCGGGTGGTTCGCCACCGCGGTGATGGCCGGGGCGTTTGCCTGCTCGCTGGCGGCGCTGACGCTGTGGATCGGCGACACGCCGGGCACCATCGTCTGGAACATCCCATGGATCCCCTGGGACGCGGCTGCCGACCAATGGCTCTACTTGGGCTGCCTCATCGACTCGCTGACCATCGCCATGATGGCCATGGTCACCGGCATCGCCTTCCTGGTGCACCTCTACTCGATCGGCTACATGAAGGGCGACCCGCTTTTCGAGCGATTCTTCGCCTACATGTCGCTCTTTTCCTTCTCCATGCTGGGCATCGTGATGGCCAACTCCATCATCATGCTCTTTGTGTTCTGGGAACTGGTGGGGCTGACGAGCTATCTGCTCATCGGCTTCTGGTTCCACAAGCGTGGCCCGCAACTGGCGTGCAAGAAGGCCTTCGTGATGAACCGCATCGGCGATGCGGGGTTCCTCATCGGCTTTGGCATTCTGTTCTATCAGTTGGGCGGGGGGCTGCTGCTGCCGGCGGCGATGGAGGCTGCCGGCACCACCAGCGGCGCTACCGCCGCTATCTTCACGCCTTCCACCGGCAACATGTTCGCCGGTGTGCTCGATGTCGTGGCCGAGCAGGGCTACAGCGTCACCCATCCGCCGCTCTGGCTGACTCTGGCGGGCATCGGTCTGTTCTTCGGCGCCATCGGCAAGAGCGCCCAGTTTCCCCTGCACACCTGGCTGCCCGACGCCATGGAAGGCCCCACGCCCGTCTCCTCCATCGTGCACTCGGCCACCATGGTTGCCGCCGGCGTCTACCTGACCGCACGCATCTATCCCATCCTCACCCCCACGGCGCACCTCTTTGTTGCCACCATCGGCCTGATCACCCTGGTCATGGCCGCGTGCATGGCCATGGTCATGACCGACATCAAGCGCGTGCTGGCGTACTCGACGCTGTCGCAACTGGGCTACATGATCCTGGGCTTAGGCGCCGGTGCCTACGCCTATGCTCTGTTCCACCTGATCACCCACGCCTTTTTCAAGTGCTGCCTCTTCCAATGCTCGGGCAGCGTCATTCACGCGGCGCATCATCAGCAGGACATGCGCTACTACGGCGGGCTGTGGCGGAAGATGCCGGTGACCGCGGCGTGTTACCTGATCTGCACCTTCGCCATCGCCGGGGCGTCGATCCCGTTTTCCGACATCGGCATCAGCGGGTTCTACTCCAAGGATGGGATCATCGCCGGGACGGTGGGCTACGGCAGCGCCCTGGCGGCGGCGGGCTACTGGGCCGGGCCGCTGTTCTACTGGGCGCCGTTGATCGTGGCGTACATGACGGTGTTCTACATGGCGCGCAGTTTCACGTTGACGTTCCTGGGTAAGCCGCGCGATCAGCACCTGTACGACCACGCCCACGAGGCGCCGGCGACGATGGTGATCCCGCAGGTGTGCCTGGCGGTGATGGCGGTGCTGACGGTGCCGGTGCTCTTGCCGTTCTTCGACCTGATCAAGGCGACCGAGCCGATGATGGCCGTCGCCGGGCCGGCGGAGCTGGTGCCGTGGCTCCAGCCGACGGCCGCCATCGAGGGGCACAGCCCGGGCATGGCCTTGACTCACCTGGTGCTGCTCTCGGGCTTCGCGTGGATCATCATGCTGTCGTTGGGCATCGCCATGTATCTGCCGGGCATGAAGCACAGCTCGCGTATCGTGCGCCTGCCGGGGATCAACCTGCTCTACACCTGGGCGCTCAACAAGTTCTACTTTGACGCCCTGTACGACGTATTCACCGTCAATGCCGCCAAGGCGTTTTTCTATGTGATCGGATGGATCGACCGGTACCTGGTGGACGGCCTGGTGAACCTGGTGGGATACGTGGGCAAGGGCACGGCGTGGATGGTGGGGCGGTTTGATGACGGCGTGATCGACGGCGCGGTCAATGGCGCGGCCGTGGTGGCGCAGAACAGCGGCAACCTGCTGCGCCAGACCCAGGTCGGCCGCATCCGGCAGTACGTGCTGCTGCTCTTCGCCTCGGCGGCGCTGGTGATGCTGGTGGTGGTGACGGTGGCGTTGACTAGATGAAAGGAGAATTTCTGATTTCAGATTTCTGATTTCTGATTTGTTGTCTTGCCGCTTGCGGCTTCGCGCCAACGTGTGAGGCGGGACGTCGCCATTGCTCGTGCGTCTGCGCGAAGCCGCAAGCGGCTGGAAAAATCAGATTTTGGAAATTGGGAATAAGAAATCAACACTATGCCAAGCCTACTGAACTGGATGATCTTCACGCCGCTCATCGGCGGGTTGCTTTGCCTGGCGGCGCCCAAACAGGCCGCCAAGTGGCTGGCGCTGGTCACCAGCGTCGTCACGCTGCTGTTGTCGATCGGCATCACCATCGGCTACTACAACGCCGGCTGGACCGGCGTCGCCTTCGAGTCCTCCGTAAGCTGGATCGAGTCCATTAACGTCGAGTATCGCGTCGGCATCGACGGCCTGTCCCTGCCTCTGATTCTTCTGACCACCGGGCTGTCCGTGCTGGTCGTTATCGCAAGCTGGTCCATCGAAAAGGCCACCAGCGGCTACATGTGCCTGTATATGTTCCTGCTCACGGGCATGCTGGGCGTGTTCTGCGCGCTAGACCTGTTTCTCTTCTACGTGTTCTTTGAGGTGTCGCTGCTGCCGATGTATTTCCTGATCGGCATCTGGGGCGGGCCACGCAAGGAATACGCGGCGATCAAGTTTTTCCTCTACACCTTGGCGGGGTCGATCTGCCTGCTGATCGTGATGCTGGGCATTTATTTCCTCACCCCGCATGCGGTGATCGACGGCCAGCCCATCGGCCGGCCGGAGTGGAACCTCATGGCTCTCCAGGCCGGGCCGGTGCATGATCTGTTTTCCCAGACCGGACAGCATTGGAAGTTCGCCCAATGGGCGTTCTGGCTCACGTTGATCGCCTTCCTCATCAAGTTGCCCGCGGTGCCGTTTCACACCTGGCTGCCCGATGCCCACGTCGAGGCGCCCACGCCGATCTCCATGGTGCTGGCGGGCGTGCTCTTGAAGATGGGCGGCTACGCCATGCTGCGCATCACCTGGCCGATCTTCCCCGATGCCGCCAAGGTGTTCTGGCTTTGCGTGGCCACCCTTGGCGTGATCGCCATCGTCTACGGCGCCCTGTGCGCCATGGCCCAGACCGACTGGAAGAAGCTGGTGGCTTACTCCTCGGTGAGCCACATGGGCTACGTCACGCTGGGCATCGCGGTGCTTACCCCCGCCGGCTTGAACGGCGCCTACTTCCAGATGATCGCCCATGGCATCACCAGCGCCATGATGTTCTTTCTCGTCGGCGTGGTCTATGACCGGGCGCATCATCGCGAGATCAATCGCCTGGGCGGCCTGTGGCTCAAGTTCCCCGGCTATGGCGGATGGTCGCTGGTGGGCTTCTTCGCCGGCATGGGCCTGCCCGGCCTGTGCGGCTTCATCGGCGAGGTGCTGGTGCTCCTGGGCACGTTTGACGCGGCAGGCAACACGGCGTTGCTCGAAGGCTACGGCATCGGCGGCGATCCCGCCATGCTCAAGTTCTGGGCCTGGACTCTGGGCGCGTTGGCCGCGTTCGCCGTCGTCCTCACCGCCGGCTACATCCTGTGGATGTTCCAGCGCGTGTACATGGGCCCGCTGCGGCCCGATGCCGCCCACTATGAACCCATCCAGGGGCGCGAGTACCTGATCATGGCCACTCTGGGCGTCGCCGCGGTCGTCTTTGGCCTCGTGCCCGTGCTGGTCTTCGCCGTCACCGGCCCCACGGTGCAGAACTTCCTGCGAACCTTGGCAATCGGATAAGAGGTAACAGGGATGAACACAGATGAACACGGATAGGAAAGGCAGAAGAAGGAACAGGATAGACATGATGGACAGGATGGAAAAGAATGTGCCGATCATGTTCATCATGTCCATCACTGTTTCCTCTTCTCCTCATCCGTGTTCATCCGTGTTCATCCGTGTTCATCCCTGTTACTTCTTCTAGGAACTCATGAACCCAACGCTTCCAGACTGGAACACGCTGCGACTGATCACACCCGAGTTGTGGTTGGTGACGGGCATGTGTGCGGTGATCCTCGTGCCGTTCATCCGGCGTGCAAGTTCGACGCTGCCCGCCATGACGGCGCTGGTCGCCCTCGCCGCGGCACTGATCAGCGTCCCCGCCTTCACGCTGCCCGTACGCACGCTCGTTCTGGGCGACATGCTGGCGATCGACCCTTTCAGCCAGTTCTTCAAGGTGCTGCTGATCGCCTTCACCATGCTCGTGACGGTGCAGTGGATGCTCGCCGGCCGGCATCGCCAGCATCCCTACGATGTCCCCGACTTTTTCTGCCTGCTTTTAGGCGCGGCCTTCGGCATGGCGCTGATGGCGTCGGCGGCCAACCTGCTGCTGATCTTCATCGCCACCGAGTCGGCGTCATTCCCCAGCTACGCCCTGGCGGGGTTCCGCAAACGCACGCGCACCGGCTCGGAAGCGGCGCTGAAATACGTCATCTTCGGCGCCGCGGCCTCGGCGGTCATGGTCTACGGCATGTCCATGATCTACGGCGCCACCGGCACGCTCGACCTGGGGCAGGTCGCCGCCGCCGCCGGCGCCGTCCCCAGCCCGATGCTGGCGGTGGGCCTCTTGGCGCTCTTCGCCGGCGTGGCCTTCAAGCTCTCAGCCGTCCCCATGCACTTCTGGTGCCCCGATGTCTTCGAGGGCGCGCCCATCGAGGTCACCACCTTCCTCTCGGTCGCGTCCAAAGGCGCGGCCGTGGCGCTTCTGCTGCGCATCGTGCAGGCTTTCCCCGGCGCCTCGAGCGGCGAAATGTTCACCGGCCTGGCAGTCGGCGTCGCCATCCTCGGCGCCGTCACCGCCACCTGGGGCAACCTCGTCGCCCTGCACCAGACCAATATCAAACGCCTCCTGGCCTATAGCTCCATCGCGCATTCGGGCTACATGATCATGGCCGCCAGCTTGATGGCCGTCGCCACCTCGCTGCCCCGGCAGGAGGCCATCGCCTCGGCGCTGCTGTTCTACCTGGCGGTCTACCTGTTCATGAACATGGGCGCGTTCACCGTCGCCGCCTTGATCGCCCTGCGCACCGGCAGCGAGGACATCCGCGACTACGCCGGCATGATCGCCCGCTCGCCCGCGCTGGCGGTGCTCATGACGGTCTTTCTGCTCTCGCTCTTTGGCATGCCCGGCCTGGGCGGCTTCATGGGCAAGATCAACCTCATGGTGGTCATGTCCGAAGCCGGCGCCGGCGGCTTCGCGCTCATCGCCGTGCTGCTCGTCAACACGCTCATCAGCCTCTACTACTACATGCGGCCGGTGTATTTCATGATGTTCGTGCCCGATCGCCAGGGCCGGCCGGCGGTGGTGGCGTCGGCGGCGGGTCTGGCGCTGCTGGCGGTGTGCACCGTGGCGCTGTTGTGGACCGGCATCGTCCCCGGCATGCTCCAGGGCGCCACCGACGATTACGCGCAGATTTTCACACGCTCCAAGCCGCCGGTGCTCGACCCCCTCTCCCCCGGGGAGAGGGTTGGGGTGAGGGGATCTGCGGACGACGATGGCGTGATGATGCAGGCGGCTTTCGTACATCATCGACATCAACACGCCGCGCCACTCCCCGGCTCCCCTCACCCGGCCCCGCAAAGCCTTCCGGGGGTCGGCCACCCTCTCCCCGCGGGAGAGGGGGATGCTGTGGCTACGACTAGGACCGCCAATCCGTGACGCATTCGATCATTCATCGCCATCCCGCGCCCGTGCTGACCTACAAGGACGTGCCGTACCCCGCGACGCTGATTTTCAACGCCGGCGTGACCAAATTCGCCGGGCGCTACGTCATGGTCTTCCGTAATGACTACGGCCAGTGGGGCGTACCTAAATTCGCCGGCACCAACATGGGCCTGGCCACCAGCGACGACGGCATTCACTGGAACGTCGCACCCAAGCCCATTTTCGATCTAAAGACCAGCGAGTACCGGCGGGCGTACGATCCGCGTCTCACGCCCATCGATGGCCGGCTGTACATGTGCTTCGCCGTGGACACGCATCACGGCATCCGCGGCGGCGTGGCCGTCACCGACGACCTGGAGCACTTCGACATCCTCTCAATGTCCGCGCCCGACAATCGCAACATGGTGCTCTTCCCCGAGAAGTTCGGCGAGAAGTTCGCGCGGTTCGAGCGCCCCTTCCCGATCTACGGCCGGGGCAAGTCCGAGGCCTTCGACATCTGGTACGCCGACTCGCCCGATGCGAAATACTGGGGCAATCAGCAACTGGTGCTGGGCAGCGAACAGGTCGCATGGTGCAACAACAAGATTGGCCCGGGCGCCCCGCCGATCCGCACGAAGCACGGCTGGCTGGCGCTGATCCACGTGGTGGACAAGGATGACAATCGTGTGCTCAAGGGCTGGGAGTCGCGGCCCTGGACCAAACGTTACACCATCGGCGCCATGCTGCTGGATGCCGACGAGCCTTGGAAAGTCATCGGCCTGTCGCGCCGACCGGTGATCGAGCCGGAGACCGACTACGAACTCGACGGCTTCCGCGGAAGCGTGCTTTTCCCCGGCGGGCTGATCAACGAAGGCGACGGCACGGTGAAGATCTACTACGGCGCCGCCGACACCGTCGAAGCGATGGCCACGGCGAAGATCGACGACCTGGTCGCCCTGTGCGAGCCGCTGCCTGCGTGATGACTGTTTCAGAAACCCGGCCATGCGAAAAAGCCCGGCCATGCGAGTCCGCGAGCTTGGCCGGGATCGCGTGGTGGACTCCGAAGGATTTGCCGATGAACGCCGTGGCGTTAGCTGAGCAACTCAATCGCCTGATCGCGCTGGAGCAGCGCGGCCTGGCCGAGCACCTGCGGGAAGCCCGGCCGTACCTCACGCCGCGCACCTTCGCCTTGTGGCGCAAGATCGAGCAGATGGGCGATGTCTCGGCCCACCACGTCGCCAGGCTCTCCGCCATGCTCGCCGACTTGGGCCAGCCCCAGCGTGCCGGCGGTTTTGAACCGCGTGTGGCGGACTTTCACTTTATCGACCTGCCGCGCCTGTTGCCCGAACTGGTCGCCATCAAAGAGGCGAAGGCCAAGGCCTATCATCGAGCGGCGCAACTGGCCAGCGAGCGCGCCGACCTGGCGACGGAACTGGAAGCCATGGCACAGGTGACGCACGAGCAGTTGGCAACGTTGCAGGGCGCGCCACTCACCCGCGCCTGACGCCCTCTCCCTTGGGGAGAGGGTTGGGGTGAGGGGATCAACGTATGAGCCCGGCGCCAATAGCACGCTGAACGTCAAACTCATAGCAGTAACACGCCGCGCACAACCCCATATCCCCTCACCCGGCTCGCAAAGCCTCGCCACCCTCTCCCCAAAGGAGAGGGGAATGCGGCTACGATTAGATCCAGCGATGCCGCACGTCACCATCACGCACAACCTCCAGCGTCACGTCACCGCCCCCGAGGACGACGTCGAGGGCGCTACGATTCGGGCCGTGCTCGACCAGTATTTCGCCCGTCACCCGGCTGTGCGCGGTTACCTGCTCGACGAGCACGACCGCCTGCGTCAGCACGTGGTCATCTTCGCCGATGGCCGCATGATCAGCGACCGCGCCAACCTGTCGGACCCACTTGCCCCCGACAGCGAGGTGTACGTGATGCAGGCGCTGTCGGGAGGGTGATGTCTGGACGAGTCAGAGCCGCGCGGCGTAAGCCCGCGGAACGGTGGTGCAACGATGCCCGAATTCCGCGGGCTTACGGCGCGCGGCTCTGTTCCGCAACCCTTCGTCCAGATCGGTGCCTATCATCTTCCGTCCATAGAGGGAGACCACCGCATGTCCGACACGCTCTGGGCCGCCACACGCAAGGGACTGTTCCGCATCACGCGCGGCAGCAAAGGCCGATGGCGCATCCACAACCCGGCGTTCCTCGGCCAGAACCTGCCCATGATGCTGCCCGACCCGCGGCGCGGGCAGCTCTATGCCGCGATCTCGCACGGCCACTTCGGCGGCAAGATGCACCGATCTTCCGATGACGGCAAGACCTGGCAGGAGATCGCCGTGCCCGCCATTCCTGCGCGAGTCGAAGGTGAGGCGCCTGTCGTCAACGCGGCCTCCGGCCAGGCCACACCCGACACGCTCCAGCTGGTCTGGTCCATGGAGACCGGCGGCGACGGCACGCTCTGGTGCGGCACCATCCCCGGGGGCCTGTTCTCCTCAAGCGATCAGGGCGCCACCTGGCAGATTAACCGCCCGCTGTGGGACCACCCCATGCGCAAGCAATGGTTCGGCGGCGGCGCCGAATGGCCCGGCATCCACTCGATCTGCATCGACCCGCGCGACCCGCGCAAGCTGCGTGTGGGCGTGTCATCTGGCGGCGTCTGGCTCAGTGATGACGCCGGCCAGTCCTGGCGCGTGCACACCGGCGGCATGCGCGCCGCCTACATGCCGCCTGACCAGGCCATGCAGCCCCAGACCCAGGACCCGCATCGCCTGGTGCAATGCCCCGCCGACCCCGACCAATGCTGGGTCCAGCATCACAACGGCATCTTCCAATCGCGCGACGGCGGCGCCAACTGGCGTGAGATCACCACGGCCAAGCCCTCGTCCTTCGGCTTTGCCGTGGTGGTGCACCCTCGCGATCCCAAGACCGCCTGGTTTGTCCCGGGCCACAGTGACGAGTTGCGCACCACCGTGGGCGGCAAGCTCGTGGTCAGCCGCACTCGCGACGGCGGCGAAAGCTTCGACATCCTCACCGCCGGCCTGCCCCAGCGTCACGCCTACGACCTGACATTCCGCCACGGCCTGGACATCGACGACACCGGCGACACGCTGGCCTTCGGCACCACCACTGGCGCGCTGTTTGTCAGCGACAACGGCGGCGAAAAATGGCAACGCCTCTCGGCGCATCTGCCCCCGGTCTACTGCGTGCGTTTCGCCAAGTAACGCACCGCGTCAGTCAGAGCCGCGCGGCGTGAGCCCACGGTGGAATGTCCGCAGGCTTACCCCGCGCGGCTCTGATTCATGACCCAAATCCGTTCACCGCTGCGGTTGCTTGACCTTCTTGGGCGTTGGGTCGCCCAGGGCTTTCCAGAAGTCGTTCTCGACTTGCTGGTAACGCTGGAACAGGGCCTGGAGATGCTCGGTCATGGCCTGCAGTTGCGCCTTGTCGGCATTAGGATCGCTGGCGACGGCCTGGAGCGAGGCGGCGGCGGCGTCGAGGCTGCTGGCGGCCATGGCGAACGAGCGCGCCGCGTCGTACAGGTTGTCGCTTTCGAGTTCCAGCGTGGTGGGGCGATAGAGCAGGCGCCAGGGCGAGCGGCGGATTTCGATGCCCGCCAGTTGTAGTTGTCCGGCGGTGATCTGCGCGGCCGCCAGGGTACGCTCGAGTACCGGGCGCTGGCTCTGGAGCAGGTCGCGTGCCTGGACCGACATGTCGCGCAGGTTGCCCAGCGCATCATTGGCCTTCGTCACTGCGTCGTTGACCTGGGTCATCGTTGTTTCGCGGGCGGTCTGCGTGATCTGGTGGAGGTTGTCGATCGTGCCGCGCAGTTGCGGGTCTTTGTCTTTGACCAGGTCGCGCACGGTGGCCAGCGCCTCGTTGCTGGACTTGGTGACGCTGTCGATGCGTTCGAGCCAGATCTTGCTGCGGTCCTGCACCGCCCGGACGACCTGGTTGGCGCGATCGGCGGTGTCTTTGAGCTTTGCCACGGTGTCTCGGGCGTCGGTGGTGAGCTTGGGAATGTCCTGTTTCATCGTGGTGGCGATGGTCTGTACGTCATCGAGAACGGCACTGACCTTGGGCCAGTCCTGCTTCAAGCTGGTGGTGACCGCTTCGAGGTTGGCGATGGTCTGCTGGAGTTGCTGGCGCTGGCGGTCGCCGATGCCCGCCTCGCGGAGCATGGAGCGCGCCAGCGGGCTGCCCGGGAGTGAACCTTCGATCACGTGATCCGGGTGATAGGGATTGTTCTCGCCGACGGAGCGGATGTTCAGGCGCGCGCCCGAACCCAACGGCGGAGCGATGATCTCGATCACCGCGTCGTCGAAGAGCTTGTAGTGCTGGGGAATCTCGAAGGTGACGATCTTGCCGACGATGCGGCCCAGGGCATCGGGCGGCGCGTCATCGACCGAGGTGACGCCGCCCACGGGCTGATCGCCCAGGGTGACGGTGGCGCCGGGCTTGATGCCCTGCACGCCGTCGCTGAGGCTGTAGGAAACCTTGACGTCCTGCGTGCTCAGAAAGAAATAGCTTAAGTCGGCGAAGGTGAGAATGACCGCCATGGTCAGGACAATGCCCACCAGGACGAAGAGGCCGGCCTTGAGGTTGTCGCGTTCGAGAGTCATACAGCGTCCTTATGGAATCGTTGACTGCTGATTTCTGCCGCTTGCGGCGTAGCCTCCACCACATCAGGAATCATGAAGCGGCTCGTCTCGTGGCCTGCACACTGGGCCGCGGGGCGATGTGGCGCGGGATCGGCCCCAGCAGGTCCTCGCTGTAGCCGGTAGTTTGTTTGCGCTGGGTGATGGGACCCTCAGCGTCGCCGCGCAGGAACTGGCGGATCAGCGCCCCACACTCGTCCAGCGTGTCCTTCGAGTCGCGCAGCGCCTCGAAGGCCTGGCGGCGGTCCGCCATCAGCGCCCGGCCTTTGTCCAGCATCACCATGCGGTCGGCGATGCGGAACGCCGAGTCCATCTCGTGCGTCACCACCACGCTGGTGACGCCCAGGTTTTTCGACAGGTCCATGATCAATTCGTCGATCTGGGCGCTGGTGACCGGGTCGAGTCCCGCCGAGGGCTCATCGTAAAAGATGATGCGAGGGTCCAGCGCCAGCGCTCGCGCCAGGCCGGCACGCTTTTTCATGCCGCCCGACAGTTGCCCCGGATATTTGTCGGCGTGCTCGCGCAGGCCCACCATCTCCAGCTTGATCTTGACCATGATGTCGATCGTCTGCTGATCCAGTTGCGTGTGCTCTTCGAGAGGGAGGGCGACGTTCTGGCGCAGGGTCATGGAGTTGAACAGTGCCCCGGACTGGAAGAGGATGCCGATCTTCTTGCGCACTTCGTTGAGTTGGGCTTCGGGCATGACGCTGATGTCGTCGCCGAAGATGCGGACATTGCCGCCGTCGGGTCGGATCGAGCCGATCATGCAGCGCAGGGTGGTGCTCTTGCCGCAGCCCGAGCCGCCCATGATGACCAGGGTTTCGCCGGCATGGGCGTCGAAATCGATGCTGTCGAGCACGGTCTTGCCGCCGTAGATCTTCTTGAGGTTGCGCACCTGGATCACCGGCTCGCTGGTCTGGGCGGACGTGTCGCTCATGGGGCCTGATGATACCCGACGAAAGCCATGGTCAGGAGAAAAAAGCGACGCATGCCGATTCGGGGCGTGCGTCGCGGTGACGGCTTGCTCTCTCTTCAAGCCGTCGGTAGCGTTTTGGGGCTCTGCCGGGGCGGTTTAACGTTCGGCGGCGTCCAGCGCCCGCCGCGCCGCGTCGCCGTCGCGGCGCTTGGGAATGTGCCGGTAGTCGCCGCGCAGGCTCTTAAGGGCGTTGCGCTCCTGGTCGATCTCGTGCGCGGTCCGCACGCCCAGTCGGCGCAGAATCGGCACCGGCGGACACCAGCCTTGCACCGCGTGCTGAAGGAAAAACGCCTGCACCACCGCGGGCACGATGAACCACTTGCGGCTGACTGTCAGGCCCAGGCCCAAGCCCAGCAGCGTCAGGCTTGGCGCCAGCGTTTCCACGCAGCGCTCGATATCCCATTCGTGATCCAGTTCTTCCAGGCGCTGCTCAATCGCCTTGGGGCCGGCGCTGGCGCAGGCAGCCACGTTCTCCTCGGTCTGGTGGCGAATCTGCTCGTTGATGTGCTCAGCGGTGTTGGAGGCGACGCGTTGTGCAGTGGCAGCAATCATGTGGCGATCCTTGTCGTGCGGGGGCTGAAACCGGGGTGTCAGGTGGCGCCGTACCGGCGGGCCAAATTCTCCGCCGGGCCACTGCCGACGCCGAGTGTAGACCATGCATGGTCATCAGCGGCGTCGGCAGGCCGTGGCGGCAGTTGCGGCCGGCATCACTCCATTTTGTCCTCGACCTCGTCGGCGGCATCCTCTACGCCTTCCTTGACGTCCTTGGCAGCATCGTCGATCGCTTCGCCCGCCTCTTCCAGCGGGCCGTTGTCATCCTCACAACCCGTCATCGTCACGCTGCCCATCACCAACAGGCCGGTCGCCACGATCAGGCCGGGAATGCCTATTCCATTGTTGCTGTAAAACATGGTCGCTCCTTTCAAAGCCGCCGATTCCGCAACCGCACTGGCGAGCCGCCTCGGCGGGATGGTGTGTCATCTGCCCTGGCTGGGTCTAGTTCCGCTCGTCACATCTGTCGTCACACACGTCGCGGGATCACGCCCGCAATCAGCGAGACGATGAACAGCACCAGGAAGATGAAGAACAGGATCTTGGCGATCGTGACGGCGCCGGCGGCAATGCCGGTGAAGCCGAAGACCGCCGCGATCAATGCCACGATGAAGAACACTAACGCCCAGTACAACATCACAGAACTCCTTTCAATGTTTGTCCGCCGTTCTTGCGGGGAGGCTGGCCCGTGTCTGCTCCCTTGCCGGGGACAGGCACTTGGCATCATGGCCATGGGCCCGCCTCCCGCTGAGACAATGATAGGTCTGAGAAGGGTGGAGGCACTTCTGCATTGGGCATAGCGCAGCATCTGAGAGACGCATCGGTCAAAGACCTATGGCCCCGGTCCAGTCTCCTTCGAATCGCCAAGGACCGCGCTACCCGCTAAAATGCCCGGTTACTCTCTATTCTCCCAGGATCATCGCTATGGCCGATGTCGTCGCTTTGCCCGCCGCCTCCGCAAAATCCGGCTACTTCCGCCAGATTTTCGATTCGCTCTGGAGCATCTCTGCGGGCATGCGCATCACGCTGCGCTACTGCTTTTCGCGCACGGTGACCATCCAATACCCGTTCGAGAAACTGGCCTTTGCCCCGCGCTATCGCGGCATCCACGAGTTCGAGGCCGACAAGTGCATCGCCTGCGACATGTGCGCCAAAGCCTGCCCGGTGGACTGCATCTACATCGATAAGTCGGCGCCGCGCAAGATTGACAAGAAGACCGGCAAGGCGGTGGGCGGCGAGTTGATCCGCTACGCCATCGACTATCAGAAGTGCATGTTCTGCGCCCTGTGCACCGAGCCGTGCCCGACTGAGTGCATCCACATGGGCAAGAACCACGACCTGTCGAGTTACACGCGTGCGGACATGGTGGTGGAGTTCACCGAGCTGGATAAGGAGGGTCTGCGCACGCCGATCCCGCTGTGGGTCGAGCGTAACGCGGAGAAAATCCCCTGGGTCGCCAAGGAGCGCGATCGGCTCAAGGCGGGCGAACTGGCGACGACCGAGGCGGATATCAAGCCGGTGTGAGCTAGTTGATGGAGAGTTGTGCATGCATGGCGTTGACCTTAAGCCGCGTCCTAATCACGCGCGATACGTGCAGATCATGCGGCGGATGACGCCCGAGCAGCGCGCCGCCAAGGTGTTCGAGCTTTCGGACATGATGCGCAGCATGTTCTGGCAGGCACTGCGAGAAAGCCGGCCCCACATGCCCGAAGCCCAGCGGCACGAACTGGGACTAAAGCTTCTGGAACGATGTCACAACAGCAACTACTGATCCAGGTGGTGTCCACGTTGGATCGGTTGGGCATTGATTACATGCTCACCGGCTCGGTCGCGTCGGGCGCGCTGGGCGTGCCGCGCTCCACGCATGACATTGACCTGGTTGTCGCCATCAGTCGGGATCAGGTCGATCGTCTGGTGGCGGCCTTTCCCGAGCAGGAGTTTTATCTCGACGCCGCCGCCGTGCGCAGCGCCATCGCCCATCGACAGATGTTCAACCTGCTGAGCCTTGGCCAAGGGGACAAGGTCGATTTCTGGGTGTTCACGGATGATCCATTCTCGCAAGCGGCATTCGGCCGCCGCAGGCAGCGAACCATCGCGGGACGGCAGATTTGGGTGACCAGTCCCGAGGATCTTATCGTGCAGAAGCTGCGCTGGGCGCGGGAAAGCGGCGGCAGCGAGAAACAGGCCCACGATGTGCGCGGCATCGTTGAGATGCAGGCCGACGCCTTGGATCGCACTTATATTGAGCGATGGACTCGTCATTTCGACATCCATGAGGCTTGGCTGGAGATATTGCGAAAAGTGCAGGAACTGGAGTGAGCAGGCAGGGGGGTCATCGCCGCGGCGGGCGGGGGAATCCCCACTGCGCCGCCAGGGCGTCGGCGGCGTGCTCGGGGTCGTCGCCATCCCAGCGGCCGCCATTACGCAGATGTGCGTGGGCCAACTCGTGGGCGATGACCCAGCGCACAAACGCCGGCGGCGTATGCCCCAGCGTGCGCTTGAGCACCACCGCCCGGCTCGAGCGGTCGCGACCCGGCGACGCCAGCGACACCTGGTAACCCATTCCCAGCACCGGCTCGTAATCGCACATCGAAAAGGCCGAATCGTTCATCAGCTCGTCGCGCACATGCTCGGGCATCGCCAGCAGCACGTGGGCGATGTGATCGCGCAGACTTTCGTCAAGTCCGAAGCGCGTCAGCCAGGTTTGTACGGAATCACTCATCTCGTAAAGCAGAAATCAGAAATTGGAAATCAGAAATTCGAACGGGTTCCATGCTCACTGAAGGGAGCATGCCTCGCGATCAGTCGGGCCTGACGTTGCGGCTCTGAAGGTCGCACCAGGCATTATTGGGATCGTAGACGAACTTGAGCTGCCGGGCCTCGAAGGCCTTGAACCAATCGTCCCAGTCCAACGGTTCGATGACTTCCGGGTCGGCGAAGGGGTTGCCGCCGATGCGGATGCGATCGGGCTGTCCCGGCAGGCACGCCGGCCAGTAGCCGCTGGCCTCGCACCAGAGCCGAATCTGCGCCGGATTGGTCGTCTCATATACGGTCATGGCGAAATTGCAGAAAGCAAGATAGCGAGAATTCCCGTTAACCACCAAGACACCGAGAAGAGTTGAACACGAAGACACGAAGACACGAAGAAGAGGGCCAAAGAACGAAGAACGAAGAACGATGGTTCAAACAGGCACTCGTACACTCATTCCTCTTGCTTCGTTCTTCGTTCCTCTCTTCTTCGTGTCTTCGTGTCTTCGTGTTCACTCATCCGGATATTATCTCTTCTTGGTGTTCTTGGTGTCTTGGTGGTTCAATTCGGTTTTGCTCATGCCGCAACTGTCCGCAGGCGGCGGCGATGTCTCGGCCGCGGCTGGCGCGGATGTGCGTGTTGACGCCCGCGGCGCGCAGGATTCGCTCGAAGGCAAGCACATCGCCGTCGCTGGGCCGCGCAAACGGCAGCGGCTCGACCTCGTTGTAGCGGATCAGGTTCACGTTGCTCCGCAGCGTCCGCGCCACCGCCGCCAGCTCCCGTGCGTGCTGGGGCTGATCGTTTACGCCGTGCAGCAGGATGTACTCCAGCGTGATCTCCCTGCCGGTGCGCTCGAAGTAATACCGCCCGGCATCCAGAATCTGCTCCATGGCGACAAACTTGGCCCAGGGGATGATCCGCCGGCGTATGGCATCGTTGGGCGCGTGCAGACTGATCGCCAGCGTGATGGGCAGATCCAGCTCCGCCAGGCGGCGCATCTGCGCGGGCAGGCCCACCGTGCTGATAGTGATCCGCCGGCCGGAAATGCCCATGCCCCACGGCGCCATGAGTGTCCGCACCGCCCGCGTCACCTGCTCGAAATTCGCCAGCGGCTCGCCCATGCCCATGAAGACCACGTGGGTGATGCGATAGTCCGAGCCGCTTGCGGCTTCGCGCAGCGGTGGGGCCTGCCGAGGACCTGGGTTCATCGTTGAGTTGCGCGAAGCCGCCAGCGGCTGAGCGAGCCGCCAGACCTGCTCGACGATCTGCCCGGCCGTCAGGTTGGCGTCCAGCCCGCCCAGGCCCGAGGCGCAGAAGCGGCAACCCACGGGGCAGCCGACCTGGCTCGAGACGCAGGCAGTTCGCCGGGCGCGAGTCGCGTCTTGCGAAGGGATCATGACGCATTCGGTCTGCCGGGCCGGATCGTCCAGCAGCGATAGTGACTGCTCGCCATCCGACGGCTCAGCCACACCCAGCCGGCGCAGGCGATCGTCCCACGCAAGCAGCAGTTTCTGGGTGCCATCGCTGGCGCGTTGGTGTCCGACAACCGTGCCGGAGGTGAACGCCATGCCTCCAGGTCCGGGGGTCGCCAGCGTTTGGCGGTCGCGTTGCGAGAGGTTGGTCATCGCCGCCGGATCAATCACGCCCTTGCGATAGACCCAGTCCAGCAGTTGCCCCGCACGGTACGCCGGCATGCCCATGCGCTGAACGTGCTCGGTCAGACCCTCGGGGTCCAAGTCAAAGAAATAGGGCTGCGATTCGGTCATCGGGGTGATCATAGCCGCGGCAGGGTCGCGCGGTGACGGGTGGGCAGCGACGATGCACGCTCACTGGCTAATGGCGGTCCATCAGCAAGCGCCAATCGTCTTGACCATGCGGTAGTCATCCATCACAAAGCCGTTGCCGATGTCGGCGACGATCGGACCAGCGGTGACAAAGCCCATGCGATGGTAGAAGGCGATGGCGCCGGCATTGTGACGGTTTACGGTCAGCCACAGGTTGTCGATGCCCAGCACCGCGCAGCGTGTTTCGACGAACGCCAGAATGGACTTGCCCACGCCGCGGCCGCGGCACTCCTGTCGCACGTAGAGCTTGCTGAGCTGCCCCGTCCGCTGAGCGGGTTGGGGAACCAGGGCGCAATAGCCGGCGCCTTGCCCGCCGTCCAGCGCCAGGTAGTACTCATACCCGTCCGCCAATTGCCGCGTGATCGCCGGTGAACTCTGGAACTTCGCCAGCATGTAGTCCACCTGCGCCTGGCCGATCATGGGCACAAAATGCTGATTCCAGATGGCGCTCGCCAGCGCCGCCACGGCGTCGACTTCGCATGCCTGACTGACTCGTTGCATCGTGAGCATGTGGATGTCACCTGTTCCTGCGATTTAGGCCATGATGGATTTGTGCAAACGAAAACAGGTTTTCGCCATTCCCAGTTTACCCCGACCTTCTACACTGCACGCACCATGAAATGGCAACGCCAACCGTTCCTTGATCTGATGCAGGGCAAACCCGTCGAGCGGCCGATGTTCGTCGAGCTGTTCGGTCCGCTAATCGGCCTGGAAGAGGAATGGCGGCAGCAGGGCGCCAGCGAAGATGAGCTCAACCTCACCGCCTTTGACTGGGACTACGTGCCCCGCTCCGGCGCCGGGGGAAGCTGCGGGCCACTCGATCTGCCGCCCACGCAGATCATCGAGGAAACCGACACCTTCCTCATCCAGCGTGACGGGCTGGGCCGTACCATGCAGATGGACAAGCGCACCGCCACCATTCCATTGCCGCTGAACTTCCCCGTCGCCACCATGGACGACTGGCTCAAGCTCAAGCCGGCATTTCAGTATCGTGACGACCGCATCAACCGCGCCCAACTCGGGCAGGCGCGGGCGAAACAGGCCGACGGGCACGTTATCACCTTTGGCATCCTGGGCGCCTACGACACGGCCCGCAACCTGATGGGCGAGGCCGCCGCATGCATGGGCTATTACGATCAGCCCGAACTCATGCACGACATCATCGACACGATCTACGACACCGCCACCCGCGTCATGGAGCAGATCACGCCGCACGTCACCATCGACTGGCTGTCAGTTCACGAGGATCTGGCGGGCAGGTCCGGGCCGCTCATCGGCCCGACGCAGATCCAGGAGTTCGCCCATCCCTACTATCGCCGGCTCTGGGATCAGGCCCACGCCCACGGCACCCACTGCTTCAGCATGGACACCGACGGCAACGTCAACTCGATTCTGCCGGCGCTGATCGACTGCGGCCTCAATCACATCTATCCGATGGAACCGGCGGCGGGCATGGACATCGTGGCGTCGCTGGAGACTTACGGTAAGCAGCTTTCCTATCGCGGCGGCATCGACAAATTCGCGATGATGCGCACCAAAGAAGATGTTCGCCGCGAGCTGGAATACAAGATGCAGCCCAGGGTCCGTGACGGCGGGGGCGTCGTCTTCGGCCTGGATCACCGCATTCCTAACGGCACGCCGCTGGAGAATTACCGCTACTACGTGCAACTGGGCCGAGAGATGCTCGGCCTGCCGCCGCGCGAGCCGGCGGCGCGCGGCTGGATGCGCATGGCGTTCTGACCGGCGCGCTGCGGCGCCCTGGTCTCCTCTCCCCAAGGGAGAAGAGACCCTCCCGTGCAGGCGCGGTTCAGCGGGCCGAGGATGCGACCGGCGCGATTTCCTCCAGCGTCACGCGAGGCGTCCATCCGGTGTCACGGGTGATGGCGGAAATGTCCACCAGGCTGTGAAGCTCGTTGATCGGTTTGCGCAGGGGCACGCCGGGGAGGAATCGCTCGATGATTTCGGACACGGGCATATCGGTGGCGGGCGTGGGCGCGGCCGGGAGGTAGATGTGGAAGCCCTGCAACGGCGCCGCCAGGATGGCGACGATGAATTGTGCCGCGTCGGACACCGCCAGCCACATGAAGGCATCGTCGAAGACGGTGCGCATCAGGGTCTTATGGGATGGCGCACGAAGCCGCGGCAGGTATTCCGGCCGGATAATGGCCGGGAAACGCACCGCCGTGGCGGTCAGGCCCCGCCGCGCATAGCCTTCCAGCAGCAGTTCGCTGAAGTGCTTGCTCTGCGCGTAGTAGTTGCGCGGGTTGGCGGGCACGGCGCTGTCCAGCGGCAAATAGGGCAACTGGCTCGGCGCGCTTTCATCCGTGCCGCGGTCGCCGGCGATTACCTGCACAGTGCTGGCGAACACCAGTTTGGCGATGCCCATCTGGTGCGCGGCCTCGAAGAGGTTGAAGTTCATCGTGATGTTTTCGTTGAACACCGTCTGGGCATCGCCGGCTCCGGCATGCGGGTGATTGGCTAGGTGAACTACCGCGTCGACGCCTTGGAGCAGGGCGTAAGGCGCGTTGCGATCGCGCAGATCGGCCACGTCGATCCGAATCGGCAAATCCTTGTTGTAACGGCGATCCACCCCGCGGACCTCGTGTCCCGCGTCTACCAGAGCCTGGCAGGTGACCGAACCCAAACGACCGGCAGCGCCGGTAAGCAAGACCTTCATGATCAGTTAACTCCGTAGGGCTGCGAGTATCGTTTCCGGACGCTGGCCGCTTACGTGGCGGCCTCTGCATCCAGCGCAGCACAAGGCGGGCCTGTATTGTCGCATGAAGTGGTCAATCGTGCACGGCCCCCTCTTCCGGGGAGAGGGTGGCCGATCCCCGAGCCGCTGCAAACCGGGTTGAACCACCAAGACACCAAGGACACCAAGAAGAGGAGAATGGAAATGAACACGAAGGCACGAAGGCGCGAAGAAGAGGAAGAAGGAACAGGGATGGACATGATGGACAGGATAAGAAGGGAAGAATGAAGAACAAGGAACGAAGAACGAACAATGTCAACGCTCACCATGCTTCATCCTGTCCATCATTGTTTCCTCTTCTTCGTACCTTCGTGTTCAACCCTTCCTCTTGGTGTCCTTGGTGTCTTGGTGGTTAATCAGAATGCTCATCACCTCAGCCGTCCGGGATAACCGGGGTTTCCTCGGGGGAGAGGGGGTTACTCCCCGCCCTTTCGCGACTCGCGCTTGCGATCGGACTCCTTGAGCATGCGTTTGCGCATGCGCACGGACTTGGGCGTGATTTCCACCAGTTCTCCCTCGCCGATGTATTCCAGGCACTGCTCCAGCGACATGTCCCGAGCCGGGCGGATGCGTGCCGCATCGTCCTTGGCGGTGGTGCGCATGTTCGACATCTTCTTCTCCTTGGTCCCGTTGGCGGTGATGTCGTTGTCCTTGCAGTGCTCGCCGATGATCTGGCCTTCGTAAATCTGTTCGCCGGGGCGCACGAAAAAGAACCCGCGATCGTACAGCCCGTCCAGGGCAAAGGAGGTCACCCGCCCGCCCTCAGTGGCGACGATCACGCCCTGCGAGCGCTGCGGGATCGGCCCGCGCATCTTCTCGTATTTCTCGAACGTGTGGTGCATGATCGCTTCGCCTTGCGTGGCGGTGAGCATGCGGCCGCGCAGCCCGATCAACCCCCGCGCCGGAATCGTAAACTCCATGTGCATGTAGCCGGTCGAACCCGGCTTGGCGTCCATGCGAATCAACTCCGCACGCCGGTCGCCCAGGAGCGACATCACCGAACTCTGCGCATCGGCCGGACAGTCGATCGACAGCAACTCGATCGGCTCGGTCTTGTGCCCGTCGATGTCCTTGAAGATGACGCGCGGCTTGCCGGCGGTCATCTCGAAGCCTTCACGCCGCATGTTCTCCAGCAAAATGCCCAAGTGCAGCAGGCCGCGACCGCTGACCTGAAACTCATCACCCTCAAACTCCACGCGCAACGCCACGTTGCTCTGGAGCTCCTTCTCCAGCCGCTCACGCACCTGCCGGCTGGTCACGTAGGTGCCTTCCCGGCCGGCAAAGGGACCGTCGTTGACCCGCAGCGTGATGGTCAAGGTGGGCTCGTCCACTGCGATGCTCGCCAGGGCGCGCGGGTTGTCGAAGCAGGCGATGGTGTCGCCGATGTCCACCGTCTCTAAGCCCACCACGGCACATATGTCGCCCGCCTCGACGGTGTCGACCTCCTTGCGGCTCAAGCCCTCGAACTGAAGCAACTGCTGGGCACGCTGCCGGGTCCGCTCGCCCTTGCGATTGATCACCGTGACCGGGTCGCCGGCGTGCAGGCTGCCGGCACGCACGCGCCCGATGGCGATGCGCCCCACATAGTCGGAATAGTCCAGCGTGGTCACCAGCATCTGCAGCGGCTCACTGGGCGCCACCAGCGGCGGGGGCACGTGATGCACGATGGCCTCGAACACGTCGCGCAGGTCCTTTTTCTTCACGTCCAGGTTGGTCGTGGCCCAGCCCTCGCGCGCCGAGGCGTAGATGATGGGAAAGTCCAGCGCCGCATCCGGCGCATCCAGCGACGCCAGCAGGTCGAAGACCTCGTTGACGACGTGGTCCGGCCGGGCATCGGCGCGGTCGACCTTGTTGACCACGACGATGGGGCGCAGGCGATTTTGCAGCGCCTTCTGGAGCACAAAGCGGGTCTGCGGCATGGGGCCGTCGAAGGCATCGACCAGGAGCAGCACGCCGTCGGCCATCATGAGCACGCGTTCGACCTCGCCGCCAAAGTCGGCGTGGCCCGGCGTGTCGATTATGTTGATCTTGAATCGCTCGGCGTTGGCGGCGATATACGTCACCGAGCAGGTCTTGGCCAGGATGGTGATGCCGCGCTCGCGCTCCAGCGGGTTGGAGTCCATGATCAGCCCATGCTGTCCGCCGGCCAGCTTGTCCAGGTCGGCATCGCGGAACATGCCCGATTGGTACAGCAGCCCATCAACCAGGGTGGTCTTGCCGTGGTCAACGTGGGCGATAATGGCAACGTTACGCAGGTGGTCAGTGCTCATAGGAGGGATCGCGGTAGGGGGGCGAGAGCCCGAAGTTCGGGGCTCAAATGGGGAAAGTCCCGCATTATACCCGACTTGTGCCCTTGGCGGAGTGCGTGGGCGCCGACAGGATGATGATGCTGGAGCAAAGCTCACGCGTGTGTAGCCTTTGGGAGCGGCTTTCTTGGACTGCGGCGGCTACCACATCGCTTTAGCTTGCGGCGAAGCCGTTCGCGCTCTCAGAGAAAGCCAAAGTGGCGTCGCGGCCGCCGCACTCCAAAGGGTTGCACGCGTTTGCCTTGACGCCGCCACCGCTTTCGGTTCCACGAGGTGCGGCAGGTTTGTGACCCAAGAAAGCAGGTGCGACGATGGATGAAGTGGTGATTCGCCTGCACGTTGAGCTGCTGGACGAGGGCGGTTTTGCGGCGACGAGCCCGGATGTCCCCGGTCTGACCGCCAAAGCCGCAGGTGAGGCGGCCAGCATCGCCCGCGACGTGGCGCGGAAGATCCTTGAATCGTGCGTGGAGCACGGCGACCGGCGCAGGAAAGACGACGGTGGTCAGGCAACTTCTCGGGACTGATCCAGCCAAGGAGAGATTTCCCCTAACGTCGGCGGCCAAAGCAACGACGGCCGACATGGAGATCGTTCTTTGCCCCGGAGAATTCCAGGCGGTCATCACCTTCGTCCCCCGCGACCAGGTTCGGCAGTACATCGCGGAATGTCTCCAGGCTGCCGTAGTTAGCGTGCTGGAAGGCGCACCGGAACGCGACGTGATACGTCGCTTCCAGGTACATAACGACCAGCGATTCAGGTTGAAGTATATCCTTGGCGACCTCTTGAGCCTTCGCGCCGAGGCGCAGGATCAACCGGCCGAAGAAGACGAAGATGACGAGGTGATTGATGCATCTGCCGCGTCCATATCGCAAGAACACAGAGCGGCCCTGCTCTCCGCGCTCGAAAGTTACATGAATGGTATCCGCCGACTAGCTGAAGCGTCGGAGGCCCAGCTTGCGGTATACGCGAAGGAACTTGGGGTCGAACTGAAGGAAGCTTCGCGAGAAGAGCAGGAGGTCTTGCAGGAATTCGTCGAGGATTGGCTGTCGGACAGCGAAGAGTTCCATGACCTGGTCGATGCCATCTTCGAGGACGTGGAGAGCCGCTTCGATCATCTTGAGCACGGAGACGTCGAACGAGGCAAAGATAATTGGCCCATTAAGTGGTCCGTAAAATTTGAGGGTGGCAACCGCTCTGAGTTTGTCAGTATCGTCAATCGCTTTTCGAGCAACTATGCCGCCAGTTTCGGACGGCTGCTGACGCCGCTGGTTGAGGGCATCCGAGTGGCCGGGCCGTTTGTTCCGGATTGGTGTGAGGGGGGACAACCCAAGCTTGTGCTGTTGGACGGCCAAGGCATCGGACATACTGCTGATAGCTCTTCAAGCCTCTCGACATCCGTAACCCGAAGGTTCCGGCTCGTGGACGCCATCGTTTTGGTCGACAATGCAGCCCAACCCATGCAAGCCGCGCCGTGCGCGGTTCTTCAGTCCGTTGTGGCCAGTGGTCACGAATCGAAGTTGATCGTTGCGTTTACGCACTTTGACGAGGTAAAGGCAGACAATCTCGTCGGTCGAGCCGCAAGGAAGGATCACGTCCTGGGATCGTTCGAGAACGCGGTTCACGCGGTTGGAAAAGCCCTCGGACGCGAGGCGGAATTTGGTCTTCGGCGGCTGAACGCAGATCGGATCGTATTCCTCGCCGGCATCCAGTCTCGCCTCGACCCAGCCGCACGCGGCGACGTGAAATTCTGTGTGACCGAGCTTCGTCGTTTGCTCGCTGCCATTTCAGGCATGATTGCCCCTGCGCGTACTCTGCGTACTGTTGCCTACACCCCGTTTTACCACATCGCAAACCTTGTTCTCGCGGTTCAGGCGGCAACCGAATCCTTCCAGTCGCGCGAGGCCGCGGTGGTCCGCTCTGAACACTGGACGAGGATCAAGGCACTAACCCGTCGCCTTGGGCTTTTCCCGAATGAGGACGGTTACGACAGTCTAATACCCATCGCTGACCTTCGGGCTCAACTGCTGAATTCACTATTCACGTTCCTTTCCGACCCAGTGGCATGGCAGCCCAGCACTCCACCTGAAGACGGCGAAGAACGCGCGGTGGCCATCAGGCGAATACGGCAAGAAATGGAGACGCGACTCGAGGAACTCGCACGTAAACGCGTTAAGAACGAGCGCCTAAAGGAATGGATCGCCTCCTCGTCACGTCGTGGTCCAGGATCTGGTTCGGCCCGCAAAGATGATGTGCTGGCGCAATATGGAATCGCTGCGCCGACGCCGAGCAACGACGTGTGGGCCGTAGTGCTCCGCGACGGCAGCGGGGCTGCATCCAAGGCGAGCCCGCCGCCAGACGACGTTCGTTTCTTGTTGGAGGTTTGTGACCTTATCGGAGAAGCCGTCCACGCAGGGGGAGGGGTCCTCAGAGGCTGGACCAAGAAAGGTGATGATGTTCCGCCTGCTGCTGCCTGACCGCTTGTTAACCACGCCTGTTCGAGAAAGCGGCCCGCTCTCGGGCTGGTCGACCGCAACGGTGCCGTTAACCCGACCCGCTCTCGGTCGGAGAGAGTCCGAGAGTCTGACCCCGTGAGCCGCCCGTTCCTCTCTGTCCGGTTAACAGGCGGGCCGAGAAGGATGGGTGGATCCGCTTGCAACCCCTTGCCCCAAGCGGCGATCTGACGCGGGCTTGCGCGCCGTGACTCTCGCGCGTAAAAAAACCACCGCAGGCGTTGCGGTGGTTAGAAAGCTCCCCGAGCTGGACTCGAACCAGCAACCTGCCGGTTAACAGCCGGCCGCTCTACCAATTGAGCTATCGGGGATCGGTGACCTGGATTATCCGCAGCCTTGTGCTCGCGAGGCCTATAGCATAGCGGATGGAACGGCGTGATCAAATTGACGCCGGGCGATGCGGCAGGGCGGGCGTGACACCGCTTTCGGGCAACTGGTGGCAGCGAGCCGGTGCAGAATCCCCTGCGCATTGTCCGCCGCCCCCACGTCACGATGGTGCGCCCGGCCGGCGCGACGCTTGCGCCATTGCCCGCCGCCCCGGCACGCGGTACAGTTGTGTATATTGCCGTCACAATCCGGACTCCACCATGAACAGTTCACGGCGAGGTTTTCTCAAGGCAGCCGCGGCGATGGGGGCGCTGGCGAGCCCGGCGCGCCAACTGGTGTCCCAGGCGCTGGCGGCCGGCAACGAGTCTGCGGCACCTGCGCCCGCCAGGAAACCCAACATTCTCTGGCTGGTCAGCGAGGACAACTGCCCCGTGTTGGGCTGCTATGGCGACCAGATCGCGCGCACGCCCAACCTCGATCAACTGGCGGCCCAGGGCCTGCGCTACAACTATTGTTGCAGCAACGCGCCCGTTTGCGCTCCCGCACGCTCGACCATCATCACCGGCATGTACGCCAGTTCGCTGGGCACGCAGCATCATCGCAGCCGCTATCGCATCCCCGACCACGTCAAGTTGCTGCCGCAATACCTGCTCCAGGCCGGCTACTTTTGCGTCAACAACGGCAAGACCGACTACAACATTGCCACCTGGCCCAAGGACATGTGGGATGCCGGCGACGACTGGTCCGGGCGCAAGGAAGGCCAACCTTTCTTCTTCGTGCGTAACTTGGGGATCTGCCACGAAAGCAGCCTGCACAAGACCACCGTGCACCCCGAGTACCTGGCCGAGCCGTTCACCTTGCCGCCCTACCATCCCGACACGCCCGAAATCCGCAGCAACTGGGTCGAGTATTACCACATT
>JBBDMX010000050.1:0-7773 GCA_040878035.1 Phycisphaeraceae bacterium
GACCTTCCCCGCCGCTCTACGTTATCCTAAATTGGTCGCGTGACAATGCACTAGCACGATGATGAGCGTGGCCGAGGCGCGTCGGCGCGGGCTGGACATCGCGGGCTTGAGGGCAAAGGCCAGCATCGCCGCGGCGGCCAGAAGCAGCAGGCACGAAGCAAGGGTCCGCGGCAGCGGGCGCAGGTCGATCCACCAGAGGTTGGCGTCAAATCCGGGGGCGGGGGTCAGGGCGTTGCCGGCGATATTGAGCAGTGTGAAGCCGCTCAGTGCGGCGGCAAGGCCGCGCGCAACGGCAAGTGTCATTCGGCTGGGCCCGGAGTTGGACATGGGTGGAGTCGCGAGTATCTGGGCACTGAGAACTACCCTCCGGCCAGAATGGCCGGCTATGTCATGCCAGCGCGTTGCGGCGGAGGCTGACCATGCTGCCCTGGAGGACCTTGCCGGGGCATTCGGTGGGGTTGAGTTCCTGGTGCGTGTAGACCAGTTTGAGCGGCACCTTGTGCTGGGCCATAAGAGTGCGCAGCGTGGAGCGCAGGACGGTGATCTGGGCGTCGGTAGGGCGCTGCTTGTCGAAGTTGCCCAGGCACATGATGCCCAGGTTGTGCGGGTTGTGCTCGCGGACGTGGGCGCCCTGGTAGCGCAGGTCGCGGCCCTGCCAAAGCCGGCCGGCGCGGTCGATGACAAAGTGGTAACCGATGTCGCCGGCGCCCAGGCGTTCCAGGTGGGAGCGGCGGATCGAGTCCATGCGTTTGGCGGTCGTGGCGTAGTCGCTGAAATTGACCACGGTCCAGCCCTCGTGGTGGACGGTGATCTGCTTCACGCCGTTCATGGCGTTGATGCGGTTGGCGATGGGTCCGGCGGCGGCCCATGCCGAGCGGGGGATGGCCTGGAGGGTGTTGGCGGCCGCGGGGGAGGCGGGGGGAGCGGACACCACAGGCGCGCGGCCAACCGCCGGTGCTTCGGGGGTGTAGCCGTAGCCTGTAGGGGTAGGATGGGGGCTGGGCTGGGGCCACAACGGTCCAGGCCGCTGTGTCAGCGACTCGCCTTGAGCCGCGCAGCCTCCGATCAAAGCACCGACACCCGCCAGGCCCAGAAGCACAAAATCGCGGCGTGAAACGCTCATGCCCGTCCGTCCTCAACGTGTGACCCAGCCCACCCTTTAGCGGCGATGCCCAAAGAGATAACGATTGTACCCAGATCGTCCGCCGGCAGGGAGCGATAACCTGATTTTTCATCGGTCAATTTGGGCGTGAGCCGTAAAGTTTTTTCGCGCAGTCTACATGCCCACTTAAGTGAGCATGCCTCTGATATACTTCCGCCTCTTTCTTGAAGGAGTTTCCCCCCATGCCACAAGTCCGTCCCACCGTCGGCGATACCGCCTGGTTCCAGCACGACCGCTTTGGCCTGTTCATCCACTGGGGCCTTTACGCCCTGGGCGCCCGCCACGAGTGGCTCCAGAACAACGAGCGCATCGCCAGGGATGATTACCACAACCGGTACTTCACCCATTTCGACCCGGACCTGTACGACCCGGAACTCTGGGCCGTCGCCGCCGCCGGCGCGGGGATGAAGTATTTCGTGGTCACCACCAAGCATCACGAAGGGTTCTGCCTGTGGGACACCAAGCTCACCGATTACAAAGCCACCAGAACGCCCGCCAAGCGTGACCTGCTCAAGCCCATGGTCAAAGCCTTCCGCGAGGAGGGGCTGCGCACCGGGTTCTATCACTCGCTCATCGACTGGCATCACGACCAGTTCCTTCAGGATCCCTACATCGGGCCGTACCGCGACCACGCCGACCGGCAGAAGATGAACAAGGGGCGTGACCAGGCCAAGTACGCCAAGTACCTGCACGGGCAGGTTAAGGAGTTGCTGACGCAGTTCGGCGACGTGGACATTCTGTGGTTCGACTTCAGCTACAAGGGGCGCGGCGCTGAGGGCAAGGGGCGCGAGGACTGGAAGAGCGAGAAGCTGATCAAGCTGATCCGCAAGCTGGCGCCGGATATCGTGCTCAACGATCGCCTGGACCTGCCGCTGGATGAATTTCCCGAGGCGGGGGACATCAAGACGCCCGAGCAGTTCCAGCCACGCCAGTGGGTGACGGTCAAGGGCCAGCCGGTGGTGTGGGAAGCGTGCCAGACGCTCAGCGGGTCGTGGGGGTATCACCGCGACGAATCGACCTGGCGGAGCGTCGAGCAGTTGGTGTTCACGCTGATCGACTGCGTGAGCAAGGGCGGCAACCTGCTGTTGAACGTCGGGCCGACGGGCCGGGGCGAGATCGACGCACGGGCCCTGGACCGGCTCAACGGCATCGGTCAGTGGATGTACCGGCACAGCCGATCGATCTACGGCTGCACGCAGGCGCCCGCCGACATCAAGACGCCGCAGGATTGCCGCCTGACCTACAACCCCGACACCCACCGCCTGTACGTGCACATCCTGGCGTGGCCCTACAAGCACCTGTTCCTCGACGGGCTGTCCGGCCGGGTCGAGTACGCGCAGCTGCTCAACGACGCGAGCGAAGTGAAGTTCGGCCTGGACGACTGGCATTCGTCGCAAGCAGGTGACACTGCCAAAAACACGCTGACGCTCAACCTGCCGCAGACCAAGCCGGATGTGACGGTGCCGGTGGTCGAGTTGTTTCTGAAGAAGTAGCAGGGGGGACGCGCGCTGCCCGTTGTCGCTACATTGGTCAGCGCATGGCTGACGCCTCGCCCCCGATTCGTGTGCTGCACCTGACCGCGGGCTCCGATGCCGGCGGACTGAGCCGCTACATTCACGACCTGAGCCAGGCGATGCGCCAACAGGGCCACCAAGTCGCCATCGCCGGCGAGCACGGCGCCTGGCACGAGCTGTTTGAGCGTTCCCAACTGCCGTGGCTGGACATGCCGCTCAAGGGCGGACCGTTGGCCTTGCTTCGCAGCACGCGCCAATTGCGGAAGCATCTGCGCCAGCATCCCGTGGACATCACCCACGTGCATTATCGCCGGCCGATGCTCGTCGCCCGCCGCGTGCCCCGGTCGCTGCGCGGGCCGCTGCTCTACACCGTGCATCTGACCGACATCGCCCTGCGCGCTCCGATGCGCTGGCTCACCGACTTTGGCGACCATGTCCATGCGCCCAGTGCCGCGGCGCGCGACTGGCTGATCAGGCAAGCCCGCGTGCCCGCCGACCGGATCAGCGTCATCCGCCACGGCATCCACATCGAGCAATACCCCCCGTGCAGCGCGGAGGAGCAGCACCAGGCCCGCCAGGCGCTAAACCTACCCATAGACGCCGTCATCGCCGGCTTTGTCGGTCGCTTTGACATCCCCAAGAATGAATCGTGGATGCTCGACGTCGCCGGCGCGGCGCGTCGGCGGGGGCTCAACGCGCATGTGGTGATGGCCGGGGGCGGACTGCATGAGCCGGAGCTGCGCCGGCGCATCGCCCACGAGCGCCTCGAATCGTGCGTCACCGTGCTGGGCTACATTGATCCGCGGCCGGTTTATCAGGCCGCCGACTGCCTGATGCTGCCTTCGGCGCGCGAGGGCTTTTCCTATGTGTGCGCCGAGGCGATGAGCACGGGCCGGCCGGTCTTGCGCACACGGACGGCCGGCACGGAGGAAACGGTCATCGAGGGCGTGACGGGCCGATCCGCGCCGATCCAGCGTGAGGCGTTTGTCGAGGCGGCGGTGGCGATGCTGGCGGACTCGCCGGCCCTGGCACGCATGGGCCAGGCCGCGGCGCAGCATGTTCGCCAGCACCTGACCTTCCAGCGGCAGATGCAAGAGACGCTGAGCCTCTACCGTACCCTGATCAACAGCCGATAGAGACAACTGACGCCCGCATCCAAACCCGCTGATGAGCGACCAGCCCTCCATCCCCGATCCGATGCAAGACGCCGCCGAGTCGGCGCGTCCGTCCATCGTCCAGCACCTGGACCAGACCGCGGCGTATCCTTACTCGCGCTGGGAGTACCTGCGCCGGTCTGCGTGGCTCCTGGTGCAACGACTGCTCGTGCGGCCCAGCCCCGCGCGGGCCTACGCCTGGCGCGCTTTCTGCCTGCGACGCTTTGGCGCCACCATCCGCGGCGGCGTACGACCCAGCGTCCACATCATGCACCCCTGGCTCCTGTCCCTGGGCCAGTGGTCCATGCTCGCCGACAACGTCACCGTCTACAACCTCGGCCAAATCACCATCGGCGACCACACCGTCATTTCCCAGGATGTCTACCTCTGTGCCGGCACGCACGATTACACGCTGCCCAACCTGCCCCTCCAACGCACGCCCATCACTATCGGCAGCGGCGTGTGGATTGCCGCCGGCGCCTTCATCGGCCCGGGCGTCACCATCGGCGACAACAGCGTCGTCGGCGCCCGCGCCGTGGTCGTCAAGGACGTGCCCCCCGGCGTGGTCGTGGCGGGCAACCCCGCGCGCGTCGTGAAAAACCGGGTCATGAAATCCGCACCCGTCTCGTGATCCTCCCCCCGACAAGCTGCGTACAGTAAGGCGGCCGCGGTCAACACGGCGGAGGTATTCCACCGATACAGTTGTTCAGACCTCATCCTGGCAGGAGTTCCCGTTTTGATGCGAGCTGAACGCCGGCAACTCATTCTTGGCTGGGGTCTGGTGGCGACGGTGCTGGCGGGGGTCTGGTCGCTGTCGCTGGTGAGTTCGTCCCGGCCGGCGAACACCTGGGCCGTCGCCCCCGCCCCCGCCCCCGGAGCCGATGCCGTCCCCGAGGCCGTCCCCGCCGCCGCCGACCCGCAGACCCGCCCGTCCGAACCCCCGCCTTCCGTGCCCCCGCCGCCGCCCAAGCCTCAGCCGACCCTGCGCGACCGCATCGGCATTGTCGCCATCGACGCCCGCCTGGGCGATAAGGCACCCACTGGCCGGGGTGTGCCCTTCGGCCACGTCGAGGGCGGCCCCGGCGACTACACCCCCGACCTCAAGGCCACACGCTACGCCGGCGTCAAGATGCATCCCCTCAGCGGCACCAGCAAAACCAACGGCCACGCCGATTCCACCGCACGCATCATCTACGGCGCCGCCGGCCTGGCGTCGGGCGTCAGCGACGTGCACTTTTACACCACCCACGACTTCATGGGACCACGCTGCCTGCTCCTGGGCGCTAACCGTCCGCCCCAACCCAACGGCCGACGCATCTTCACCCATAGCTGGATCGGCGGGCAGGGCGGCTACGTCGAACAGGTCCTCCGCCGCGTCGATTTCCTGGTCGATCACCACGATGTCCTCTTCGTCGTGGGCGTCAACAACGGCAAGGACAAGCCCGTACCCGAACTGTTGGGCAGCGGCTACAACAGCATCGCCGTGGGCAACACCAACGGCAACAGCAGCGGGGGCTACACCGTTTACGACGAGCCGGGGCGCTGCAAGCCCGACATCGTGGCGCCGCAAACGCTCACGAGCTTTTCCACCCCGGTGGTCGCCGCCGTCTGCGCCCGCCTGCTGGAAACCGCCGACCGCATGGACGATTCGTCGCCCGATGCCGGCCGCAGCGAGGTGATTCGCGCTGTCCTCTACGCCGGCGCCGAGAAGCCTGCGGGCTGGCAATCGGCGGCGGGCAAGCCGTTGGATGAGCACCTGGGCGCCGGCAGCGTGCGCTACGACCATAGCTACGACATCCTGGCCGCCGGGCCCAATCCGCCGGGCAATCTGACCAGTCGCTATGGCTGGGATTTCCAGTCGCTCGGACTCGATGCCGCCCACGACTACACCTTCGATTCCCCCGCCGAACTCGTGGAAGTATCGCTGATGTTGGTGTGGAATCGCCACATCGACGGGCGCATGCTCAAGGATCTGTTCACGCAGGAGCAACGCTGGACCAGCACGCCGTCGCTGGCGGAACTGCATCTGAAACTCTATCGGCGAGATGCCGACGGCAAGGAGGAACCGATCGCCGTGTCCGCCAGCGCGGTGGACAACCTGCAGCACATCTACCGCGCCCAACTGCCCGCCGGGCGGTATCGCATCCAGGTCGCCCGCGTTGACAAGCTGGGGGGCGAGTGGGACTACGCCCTGGCGTGGCGCATGAACGAAGCTCCGGCGCCGTGAGGCGCCCCTGCGAAGCGCCGCGGCTTGCCGCGAACACAACCACAACCATGCCCGCCCTCACCCCCGCCATCCAGGTCAACAACGCCGTCGCCGCCGCCCGCGGCGCCTTGGCCCCCTGGGCCGCCACGCCTCTCGACGACCGCATCGCCGCCCTTTCCCGCTTCGTCGCCCAGCTCGAACAACACCGCCAATCCCTGGCGCAATGCATCAGCCGCGAAACCGGCAAACCCCTCTGGGAATCGCTCGCCGAAGTCGCCCTGATGATCGCCAAGCTGCCCGTATCCATCCAAGCCTACCACCAACGCTGCGCCACACTGGACGTCCCGCTCGGCGCTTCCCCCCAAGCCCGGCCATGCTCGTCTTCGAGCTTGGCCGGGATCAACCCGCTCCCCCACCCCAACCAGCCCACCGCCCAAGCCCGCTTCCGCCCCCATGGTGTCGTCGCCGTCTTCGGCCCGTTCAACATGCCCGGCCACATCCCCAACGGCCACATCACCCCCGCCCTGCTCGCCGGCAACACCGTCATCTTCAAACCCAGCGAGAAAACCCCCGCCGTCGCACAACTCACCCTCGAACTCTGGCAAGCCGCCGGCCTGCCCCCCGGCGTGATCAACCTCCTCCAGGGCGGCCGCGACACGGGAGTCGCCCTTTGCCAACATCCGGGGATCGACGGCATCTTCTTCACCGGCGGCACCGCCGCGGGACTCGCCATCCGACAGGCACTGGCCAAGCGGCCCAACGCCATCCTCGCCCTGGAAATGGGCGGCAACAACCCGCTGGTCGTGCACGAGGTGAGCGATCTAGACGCCGCGGCACTGGAAACCATCCAGTCGGCTTACATCACCGCCGGGCAAAGATGCACCTGCGCCCGCCGGCTCATCGTGCCGGATGGCGCCGGCGGTGATGCCTTCATCCAGCGCCTGATGAAGATGATTCCGCGCGTGCGCGTCGGCGCCTGGAACGATGATCCCGCGCCCTTCATGGGTCCGGTGATTTCCGCCGACGCCGCCGACCAACTGCTGGCGACGCAGGACGACCTGCTCAAGCGCGGGGCGCACGCCCTGGCGCCGATGCAGCGATTGGCACTTGGTCCGGCGTTTCTCTCCCCCGGCCTGATCGATGTCACCGCCATCCCCGACCGCCGCGATGAAGAACACTTCGGCCCGCTGCTGCAATTGATCCGCGTGCCCGACTTCGACGCCGCCATCGTCGAGGCCAACAACACCCAATTCGGCCTGGCGGCCGGGCTGTTCTGCGATGACTCGACCCTCTGGCAACGCTTCTACCAACACATCCGCGCCGGCGTCATCAACTGGAATCGCCAAACCACCAACGCCAGCGGCAAACTCCCCTTCGGCGGCACCGGCCACAGCGGCAACCACCGCCCCAGCGGCGCCTTCGCCGCCGACTACTGCTCCTACCCCGTCGCTTCTCTGGAACTGGGCCGCCTCACCACGCCGTCCACCTGGCCGACGGGCATCGAGAAAATGTGAACACGAAGGCACGAAGGCACGAAGAAGAGGCAACAGGGATGAACACGGATGAACACGGATTCCAGACAGATGAAACAGGGATGGCCATGATGGACAGGATGAGTGGCTGATGCTCCCAAGCCGCTTGCGGCTTAGCATCCATTTCTTTCCATCATGTTCATCATGTCCATCCCTGTTCCCTCTTCTTCTTATCCGTGTTCATCCGTGTTACTTCTTCTTTTTC
>JBBDMX010000050.1:7873-24597 GCA_040878035.1 Phycisphaeraceae bacterium
TTCGTGTCTTCGTGTCTTCGTGTCTTCGTGTCTTCGTGTCTTCGTGTCTTCGTGTCTTCGTGTTCAACCTCCGCGCAAAGAAAAAGCCCCCGACTCTGCCGTTACTTTATTCCCAAAGGTACGCCCTTAAGGGCTGGGTATGCAATTGCTGAACGGGGCAGGGGGCTAATGAGAGTATCGGCCAGGCGCCCGCGTTTTGTAGAGGCATTGAGGCGGTTATGGCACCGCTGCGCACGATCACCAACAAACCGTCACCGCCTGCCACGAACGTGCGGACCTATGGACTGCGGCGGCAACGACGCCGCTTTAGCTTTGCTGCGGAGCCGCTTCCCTCATGTCATCATGCGGCCAAGGGGCCTGTAATGAAGCAGAGTCCGTGACCGGACATTACGTCGCATACGGTACATGCCCTTGCCACGATCAGTCAGACCAGCGAAATCGGGCTTTCGGCTCAGTACCCTTCGATCCCGAGCAATTCCCGCAGCACTGCGGCGGTGCGCTGCATGAGCGGATCACCCACCGCGTCACCGGTGCCGCGCTGTCGTGCCGCGCTGACTTCGATCGCCGCGCCCACGGTCACCGTCGCCGACATCGGCCGATGAATGCGTGCCACATCGGTCAGGTCCTCTTCAAAGCGTTCGACTGTTTCCAGAAGGCGCTCCGGCGGCGTGTCGTTCCGCACATAGTCGGGCGGATAAAACGACATCTGCTGCGCGTAGTAGCACACCGCCAGGTCGCGCCAGCGCCGCTCGCGTTCGCGTTCGTCCAGGTCGCCCTTGATCATGTCTGGCAAGATGGCGCCGCGCAGCCGTTTGACCCGCGCCACCACGCCCCCGGGCTGTGCCGATTTGAGCCAGCGTTCTTCCAACGGTCCCAGCACGCGGTCGATCAGATGCGCCACGCGCTCGCGGACCGGGCCTTGCCGCGCCTCGCTCAGGTATTCCATCTCCTTGAGTGACAACAGGGCCTGGCCCACCTTGTACACGCGCTGAACCAGCGGCAGATCCGTCTGCGGCAGCCAGGACAGCCGCGCCTCGATCTCGCTCAAGAGCGGCTTGACGGTCGCCTCGATGTCGCCGTGGAAGTGGTAGCGGATCGCCACGGGGTGAATGACGACCTTGGGGGGAGCGCCCGTGGCATCACCCTTAGCGCGGCGTTTGGCGGCGGTGCGGGCGATCATGGCTGTGCCGTCCATGAGCGGATTGAGCTGGTCGTTGGTGCGGGAGATGACGCCCTCGGGAAAGATCACCAGGGGCCGGCGGGCGTGCTCGAGAATGTCGATGGCGGCATCGACCGCCGCTTTGTCCATGCCTTCGCGGTAAACGGAAAACGCGCCGCAGCGGCGCAGCAGCCAGGTCTTGAAACGCGATTCGACGAATAAGTGGGCGCTGGCCATGACAAAGACAGGCTGACCGACGCGGCGCGACAGGACGCCCAGCACGTGCGGATCGCACGGCCGGCAGTGATTGGGCGCCAGCAACACGCCGTGGCCGGCTTTGAGTGATTGCGTCAGGTGCTCCGTACCGAGGCACGTGATGGATTCGACGCCGTACTGCTTGTGCAACTGGCGTTCCAGGAGCAGGCCCAGGACACGCGGCCACCAATTGCCGTGATGCGGCGGGGTGAAGGTGTAGGGCTTGTCGAAAATGATGTCCTGCATGGATTGACCCCGCACCCCCGCGCGACTTCCTGGTTCCCGCAGCCCCGCATTGGCATGACGGGGCTACAGCGGATCAGTTGTTCACTCAAACCGCCACTGGAGAACCGTTTGGATCACGATGTCCATCATTCGTTGGAGATTGTCCGTCTTCATCGCGGGGATCGGCATCAGCACGAGCACGTCGCCCAGGGGCCGCACGATCAGCCCTTGCTCGCGCATGGCGGCACACAAGGCATGGCCGGTGCGCTTGGAGAAATCGAAGGGCTCGCGGCCGGTGCGATCGCGGCAGAGTTCGATGCCCACCATGACGCCGCGCTGTCGTATATCCAGCACGTGGGGGCAGGGACGCAGGTCGTCGAGTCGGCGGGCCATGAGTCGGGCATTGGCGTTGATGTGCGTCAGCAGGTCGGTCTCATCGAAGAGCGCCAGCGACGCCAGGGCCGCGGCACACGCCAGGGCGTTGCCGGTGTAGGTGTGGCCGTGGTAGAGCGTGCGGTGATCGTCCTGTTCGCCGGTGAAGGCGTCGTAGACGGCGTCGGTGGCGAGGGTGGCCGCCAGGGGCAGGTAGCCGCCGGTAATGCCTTTGGCCAGACATAGGATGTCGGGGCGCACGCCGTCGTGCTGGCAGGCGAACATGGCGCCGGTGCGGCCAAAGCCCACCGCCACTTCGTCGGCGATCAGCAGGACGTTATAGCGCCGCGCCAGTTCGGCGACGCGCTTCACAAAGCCCGCCGGCTGGCAGATCATCCCCGCGGCGCCCTGCATGACCGGCTCGATCACGATGGCGGCGGTGTCGTCGGCATACGATTCGAGCAGCTTGGCCAGTTGCGCCAGGCAATGGTCCGCCAGCGGCGCGGTGAGTGGGGCGTGCTCGCTGGGCCAGACGTCAGCCGGCACATCGACCTGCAGCGCCCGCGGCGCCCGCGGCGCATCGGGCGCGGGGAACCACCAGGAGGGAAAGAGCAGCGACTGGTAGGGGCGATGGAACAACTCGCTGTATCCCACCGCCATCGAGCCGGTGGTGTCGCCGTGGTAGGCGCCTTCCAGGCCGATGAATTTGCTTTTGCGCAACTGGCCCTTGTGGAACCAGTAGCCCACGGCCATCTTGAAGGCGACTTCCAAGGCGGTGGCGCCCGCGTCGCTGTAGAAGACCTTGTTGAGCGTGCCCTCTTGGGGTGGCTGACCTGACGCTTCGCCGAGCCTCAGCGTCGGCGTGGCACGTTGGATCAACTGGGCCGCCAGTTCGATCGACGGCGGGGACGCCAGGCCCAGCAGCGTGGTATGTGCCACCTTGTCCAACTGGTCGCGGATGGCCTGGTCGATGGCGGGCACGCGGTGGCCATGCACGTTGCACCACAGGCTTGACACGCCGTCGAGATATCGCCGGCCATCGCTGTCGATCAGTTCATCGCCCTGGGCGCGTTCGATGATCAGCGGAGGCGACTGCCGCCATTGCTTCATGGGTGTGAAGGGGTGCCAAACGTGGTCGTGGTCGAGCTGGGCCCAGCGGGTGGTGGAACAGGAGGGGGTCGGTTCGCTCATGGCATCGAGCTTAGCGACGGGCGGGCGATTCGCCAGTTTCTGCCTGCCCACTAGAGTGGGCATGCCTCGGGCAAATTCATATACTGGCTTCCGCGTTGTTGACCGCCCTCGGTCCACGTCCAATTGAAGTTCGACATCAGGAGTGTTCGCTCGATGCCTACCTACACTACCCAGGACATCCGCAACATTGCCATTGTGGGGCACGGCGCGTGCGGCAAGACCAGCCTCACCGAAGCGTTGCTCCAGGAATCCGGCGCCATTCATCACCGCGGCCTGGTCGAGAAGGGCAGCACGGTCAGCGACTACAACGACGAAGAAAAGGCGCACGGGCACAGCATCTTCGCGGCGATTGCGCACTGCGATCACTTAGGCAAACACCTGAACCTCATTGACGCGCCGGGCTATGCCGACTTCGTCGGCCAGGCGATCCAGGTGTTGCCGGCGGTGGAGACGGTCGCGGTGGTGGTCAGCGCCGCCACGGGGATCGAGCCGGGCGCCCGACGAATGATGGAGTTGGCCGCCGAACGCAACCTGTGCCGCATGATCATCATCAACAAGATCGACGCCGGCACCGACCTGGAGCAACTGGTGGCGGAGCTTCAGGCGACCTTCGGCAAGCAGTGCCTGCCGATCAATCTGCCCGCTCAGGGGGGCAAGGCCGTGGTCGATTGCTTCTTCACCCCCGCCGGCGACAGTGATTTCGGATCGGTCGCGCTGGCGCATACCGCCCTGGTGGATCAGGTGGTGGAGGTGGATGAACAGTTGATGTCGCTGTACCTGGAACAGGGCGACGTTAAGCCCGAACAGTTGCACGAACCGTTTGAGAAGGCGCTGCGCGAAGGCCACCTGGTGCCGATTTGTTTCGTTTCGGCGCGGCATCATCAGAACCCCGAGCAGTCGGTGGGCATCAGGGAGTTGCTGGAGGTGCTGGTGAAGCTGGCGCCCTCCCCGCTGGAGGGCAACCCCCGGCCGTTCTACAAAGGCGCGGACACCGAGCACGAGCTGCACGCCCAGGCCGACCCAGGCCGGCACGTGTTGGCGCACGTGTTTGCGGTGAATATCGACCCGTTCGTGGGCAAGCTCTGCGCCTTCCGCGTGCATCAGGGCACCATCACGCCGCAGAGCCAGCTTTTCGTGGGCGATCCCAGACACGGCGAGAGCAAGAAGCCGTTCAAGGTAGGCCACCTCTTCAAGTATCAGGGCAAAGACCACGTGGAAATCGACGGGGCCATTCCAGGCGACATCGTGGCGGTGGCGAAAGTGGAGGAGATTCATCGCGACGCGGTGCTGCACGAGTCGCACGATGAAGACCGCATCCACTTGAAGGCTTTGGTCTATCCCGAGCCGATGTACGGCCTGGCGATCACCGCGCGCAGCCGCAACGACGAGCAGAAGATCGGCGAAGTGCTCGCCAAGGTCATTGAGGAGGATCCAACCTTCAAGCTGGTGCGCGACGCCTCGACGCACGAGACGGTGATCTACGGCCTGGGTGAACTGCACCTGCGCATCGTGCTGGAGCGGATGAAGAACCGCTACCGCATCGAGGTGGACACCAAGGTGCCCAAGATCGCTTACCGCGAGACGATCCAGGCCAAGGCTGAGGGTCACCATCGCCACAAAAAGCAGACGGGCGGCGCGGGGCAGTTCGGCGAGGTGTATCTGCGCGTCGAGCCGATGGAGCGCGGCAGCGGGTTCGAGTTCGTGGACGCCACCTTCGGCGGCTCGATCCCCAAGCAATACATTCCCGCGGTGGAGAAGGGCGTCCGCCAGATCATGGAGACCGGCGCCATCGCCGGCTACCCCATGCAGGACATCCGCGTGAGCGTGTACGACGGCAAGTACCACGACGTGGACTCGAAGGAAGTCGCCTTCGTCACCGCCGGCAAGAAGGCATTCGTCGATGCGGTACAGAAGGCCCGCCCCGCGCTGCTCGAGCCCAACGTCAGAATCGAAGTCACCGTGCCCAACCAGTACATGGGCGACATCACCGGCGATCTGTCGGGCAAGCGCGGTCGCATCCAGGGCACGGACATGCTCAGCGGCGAGCAGTCGGTGGTCAAGGCGGTAGTGCCGCTGTCGGAAGTGAGCAACTACCAGAACCAACTCAAGAGCGTGACGGGCGGTCAGGGCAGTTACGTGATGGAGTTTTCGCATTACGAGCCGGTGCCGCCGCAGATTCAGCAGCAGATCGTGGCCCAGTACAAGCCGCACGCGGACGAGGATTGAGGAACGACAGGCACGCTCACTTGGGTGAACCCGAGGCATGCTCACTTTAGTGGCGCATGGCGTGAGGAGCGAAGTTTAGTCCATGCCGCAACGCCGCGTGATTCTGCGACGGGTGGCGCTGATCGTCGGCGGGCTGGCGGCGTGGTTCACGACCCAGGCGCTCATCGCCGGACGCGGCTTCCCCGAGGGCAGCATCGGCGACGGCCTGTTTAATCTCACCGCGCCGGTCAATGACTGGCTCATGAACCACCCCGGCGCCGCTGACGGCCTGTTGATCGTCAGCTCCGCGCTGATCGATCTGGTCGGTGTGTTTCTGCTGTTGCGGGCGATCTTTGGGCCGACCATTCGGCCGTTCCTGGGCCTGCTCATCCTCTTTGCTCTGCGGCAGGTCTGTCAGGCCGTCTGCGCGTTGCCAGCGCCCGAGGGGATGATCTGGCGCCATCCGGGCTGGCCATCGCTGCTGGTCACCTATGCGACCGCCAACGACTTTTTCTTTTCGGGTCACACCGCCATCGCCGTCTTTGGCGCGACTGAGTTGGCGCGACTGCCCGGCCGGGGATGGAAATGGCTGGGCGCGGCCTTGGCGCTGTTCGAGATGTCGGTGGTCATCATTCTGCGTGCCCACTACACGATGGACGTGTTCGCCGGCGCCGCGGCGGCGCTGGCGGTGGCTTTCATCGTCGCGCGGCTGGCGCCGCCGGTGGACCGTGGGCTGGGAGGAGCAACCAGTGGAGGAACGAACTAGTGCGACGTTTAGCCGAAGCAGCAAAGCTACGAGCGACGCTGAGATTTTGCGTAACGTTGTATGTGTAGGTCGCATCAACCCACCCGCCGGAGCGGGTGGGCTTTCGAGATAAGAAAATCAGAAATCACACCGCCGCCACTGTCGGCCGCGGCTCCTGCGGCATCAGCGGGGCGGCGCGCTGGGGAAACGCGACCGGGATGATCAGGCTGAACGTCGCGCCCTTGCCCGGTTCGCTTTTCAGATCGATGTGTCCCTGAAGCAGGCGCGCCAGTTCCCGGCTGATCGCCAGGCCCAGACCCGTCCCCATATGCTCGCGCGTCACCGTCTGATCGAGCTGCGTGAACTTCTCGAAGATCTTCTCCTGCAATTGCGGGGCGATGCCCGGCCCGGTGTCGCTCACGCTGACCTGGACCGCCGGCCGCTTCTCGCCGCCAGGGAATTCCTCCTCGATCATCGCGGCCTGGACCGTGATGCGGCCCTGCGCCGGCGTGAATTTCATCGCGTTGGAGAGAAAGTTGAACAGCACCTGCTGAAACTTGCCCGCATCGGTGTGCACCATTGGAATATTAGGTGGCGCCGTGAGCAGCAGCGCGATCTGCTGCTTCTCCGCCTGCGGCCGCAACAGGTTCACCAGCCCCTCGAGCGTGTCGGCGACCGACAGGGCCGCGATACGCACCTCCATCCGGCCCGCCTCGATCTTGGCCAGGTCCAGCAAGTCGTTGATCAGGTCCAGCAGCCGGCGGCTCGAACCGATGATGTTGCCGATGTACCGCTTGCGTTTGTCGTCCACCGGTCCGGTGCGATCCTTGAGCGTCTCCTCGAGCACCTCGGCAAAACCCACGATCGAGTGCAGCGGCGTACGCAACTCGTGCGACACGTTGGCCAGGAACTCGCCCTTGACCTTGTTGGCCTCGTACAGCGCCACGTTGCTTTGCGCCAACTGGTCGAGCTTCAGGTCCAGGCTCTTGTTGGTCGTGCGCAACTGGTCCTGTGTGTTCTTGAGATTGGTGACCATCTGGTTGAAGGTCTCGGAAAGTTGCTGAAACTCGTCGCCGGTATTCACGTCGGCGCGGCTGTTCAAGTCCCCCTCGGCGATCCGCTGGGCGGTGTCACGCAGCACGCGCACGGGCGAGAGGATGATGCGCGTGGTGATGAACCAGAACAGGGCGATGGCGAACAGGCCGGCGATCAGGCCCGCGGCGACGATGTAGATGCGGTTGAGCAGGAGCTGACGTTCGGCCATGTCGGCGTGCAGTTGGAGGAGCAGGACCATTTCCAGGGGATCGGCAAAGGCGGTGGCGTCGATCGTGGGGGCAAAACCGGCCGCGGCGCCGCCTCGGATGCGCGACAGGTCGGATTTGCGGATCGCGCGGGCAAAGCGATAGACGCGCTGGCCCTTGCCGTCACGGTCGGCGACGAACGCCTCATCGCGCTCGCCGCGCGTCTGGAAGCGCTCGATGGCCTGCGCCAGGAAGGGATCGGCCGCCATCAGGTCCATCTCATCCTTGCGGATCAGGCTCAACGTCAGGCCCTGCTCCATGCCCTGGGGCGAGATCGCGTCGTCGGCGGGGGTGATGGCGCTGCCCAGTTCGATCTTGCCGTTGAGCCAGGCGTTGGCGAGCTTGCGGGCGGTCTCCTGCTGACCCTCGGCCACCAGGGTATTCATGCGCAGCCAGCCCACCGCCAGCGCCGCGGTGAGGATGAGCACCACTGCGGCGCCGAAGAGCAGTTGACACTTGTTGGCGAGACTGATGCGAACGGGCTTGGGCACGGAGGGTATTGTAAACGCAGAAAATGCAGAAAAGCAGGAAACACAGAAAATGAAGCAAGGCAAGCGTCTTTGTCGCTTTTCTGCCTATTCCGCTTTTCTGTTTTAGTGCTTTTGGGCGAACGCCGGCTCGTCGATCACGCTCGAATACCGCCGCTCTTCGCTGATGCGGTTGTGCTCGTCGACGATGACAATGCGGGCCTCGTGGTCGTCCAGGTCGCGGCCATCGAGCAGGCCGTAGCAGACGATGATGACCTTGTGGCCTGGAGCGACGAGTTTGGCGGCGGCGCCGTTGATGCCGATGACCCCGCTGCCGGGCTCGCCGCGGATGACGTAGGTTTCAAAACGGGCGGCGTTGTCGATGTCCAGCACGTGCACCGCTTCATTGGGGCGGATGTCGGCCGCGCGGAGCAGGTCCGCATCAATGGTGATCGACCCGACGTAGTCGGGGTCACACATTGTCACCGTGGCACGGTGAATTTTTCCACGTAGCAACTTGCGTAACATTGGCACGGGCCTCGGATAACAGGCGTGTCAGGGCGGCGAATTATAGCCGCCCAGGCGCTGCTCGTCGATAGCCAAGGCCTCGGGCTCCCGCCGTGGCGGCCCAGGGTCAGCGAGCCACGCGTTCGGCCTTTTCCTTGCCGTTGGCCTGCGGCAGGGAGCGGATGCGGTCGAGCATGGGCAGCATGCCCTCGGCCAGCACCTGGTCCCAGCCCATCTTTGCCACCAAAGCCTGGCCGGCTCTGAGCAGTTCGGTCCGGCCTTTGTCGTCCGTGGGCAGTCGTCGCACCAGTTCCTGGGCCAGCTCCTGCGAGACTCGCTGTTCCACCTGGTCACGCTCTAACTGCGTCATGGCCGTGAGCTGGGCGATGCTCATGGGCCGATCGAGCCGGGTGTAGTCGGCGACGATGACGTTGGGCGTGCCCTTGCCTCTGGTCACGTGATTTACAAAGCCGCAGCAGCCGCAGACGCTGGAGATGACGCAGATGGCGCCGCTGCCCAGGGGTTCGAGCGGGCTGATGCCAAACGGCTCGTAGGTCGCCATGCCGAACTCAACGTCGGTGGCCCGGCGAAGGTCGGCGATGTCCATGCCCTTGGGCAGGCGCTTGCCGATGCGCGCTGACGACCAGCCGAACTGGTTGACCAGCACGATCTGCACGTTCTGATGCTCGGCGTTGAAGGCCTGGATGTGCCGGCCGATGCCCACTTCCGGGCCCACCAGGTCGGGGTACCCTTCGCGATGGTGCCGCGGCCAGCCGTAGCTGCGCTCCATCATCTCCACGTCCTGCGGCCGGCGCACGCCGCCGCCGGTCGTGAGGATGAACAGCGCACCGGTTTTGCCTTGCGCGCCCAGCAGCTTGTCCAATTCCTCGCATACCTGCACGTCGCGCCACATGGCCTTGCTGATCACCGGCCTCGTCACGTGCGTCATCAGCACATCGGGACGGAAACCTACCAGCGTCTGGGCGTAATCCACCAGCATGGTCCGGCTCTTGTCTTTGGTCTTGGCATCGACCTTGAACACCGGCAAGCCGTTGTACACCAGGTCGATCGGGTGGTCGTCGAACTGCGAGGAGATGAACTTGAATTCGTCGCGCGTGCGGTCGCCCACGGCGATCAGGCCGTCGCACAGGTGCGTGCGGCGGATCAGCGCGTGACGGAAAAAATCGTCCTTGTCGCCAAACACATCTCCCAGGTACTGGCCCTTGGCCACGGCCTGGTCCAGCACGTTGTAGAACATGGTGTCGTGGCCGGGATGGTCCTCGACGATGCGCCGCGCGGTGGAGCACTCGTGGGCGTGGAAGACGGTGCGGAACTTGTCCTGGCCTTCCATGATGGCCGCCAGGGCCGTGGGCATGCCCATGAACTCGTGGGAAAACAGCAGGGCGGGCAGCTCCTCGTCCTTGAGCAGCGCCAACAGCGCGTAATACGCCGGCTCTGCCAGGCGCATGTATTCCTCAAAGTCCCAGTTGGATTCGTAGCGCCAACTGGTCAGGTCAAACCGCTCGCCCAAATGGTATTTGAAGCGATTGAGACGGTCCTGGTTGATCGCAAAAACGTCGATCAGCAGCACCTCGGCCTCGCCGCTGCGCCCCTGCCCCGGCGGGTTGTAGGTGCGCCGGCCGTAGACGATCGGCGTGTTGAACGCCCACTCGACCGGCCGCAGCTTGTGCGCCAGCCCCGCCTTGTCCACATTATCGATCGAGCTGTAGAGCACTTCGCCCTGCTCGCCCAGCCGGGCACGCGGGTCGCCCACCGAGTGCGTGGAGGTCGGGCCTACCAGGATCGAGCGTTGCACGTTAGTTTGGTAGACCGGGCTGGTGATCATGCCCTCGAGCACGGTGCCGATGCCGCCGAGCTGTTCGACAGCCTCGTGGGTGACGTGAGCAATGGTGAAACGCTTGTCAACGGCGGCGCCAGCGGACGGCGCGGCCGTGAGGGTGCTTTTGCGTGCCAACGGGTTGTCCTTTCTACAGAGTCTTCGCTCTGTTTATCGGCGAATTGGTTCAGCCGCTTGCGGCTTCGCGCAGCGGTAAGACTTACGTGAAGGCCCGATTGGTCCTGCATCGGGACGAGCCGCAAACGCTTTGCATATAGGCTGGCCGCATCACCCCGGCGGCAAAGCACTGTCATCGATGGCGGGGCCCTTCCCCTTGCCGCGCCCCTTGCGCTTACTCATGACTACCGCCTTCTGACTCCCCCCCGCGCCTCGCGGCATGGCGATCACGCCCGTCCGCGCCAACTCGATGACCCCGTAGGGCTGCACCAGCGCCACGAAGGCCTCGAGCTTGTCCTCCGTTCCCGCCAGCTCGATCATCAGCTTGTCAGGCGACACGTCCACGATCTTGGCGCGGAACAGGTTCGCCAGCGTGATGATTTCCTCGCGCTTGTCCGTCGGTCCGCCGTCGCCGGCCGTGGAAACCTGCACCAGCATCATGTCACGCTCGACGAACCCCACCTCGTGGTAGTCCACCACCTTGACCACAGGCACCAGCTTCTGGAGTTGCTTGCGCACCTGCTCCAGCACCGCGTTGTCACCGCTGACCACGATGGTCATGCGCGACAGCTCGGGGTTCTCCGTGCGGCCGACCACCAGGCTGTCGATGTTGAACCCGCGTGCCGCAAACATGCCCGCCACCTGCGCCAGCACGCCCGGCTCGTTGGTCACCAACGCCGCAATCACATGACGCATTACCTGGGAAGTCTCGCTCATAGTGGGCACCATGATAAGCGATTTCTGATTTCTGATTTCTAATGTAAGAACCCGAAAGCCCACCCGCTCCTGCGGGTGGGGATCTGCTCCTCACTTTCTACTTTTCACTTTTTGCTTTTCACTTTGCTACACTCACACGACCCCACGGAGCCCCCCATGCCTATCGAAATCACCATGCCACGCCTCTCGGACACCATGGAGGAAGGGACCCTGGTCAAATGGCGGGTCAAGGCCGGCGACAGCGTCAAGTCCGGCGATCTGCTGGCGGATGTCGAAACCGACAAGGCGACCATGGAACTCCAGTCCTTCGACGACGGCAAGGTCGCCAAAATCATGGTCGAAGAAGGCGACGCGGCGCCGGTGGGCGCCCTGATCCTGCTCTTGGCGCAGGAAGGGGAGGACCCCGAGGAGGTCGCCAAGGCTGCCGGCGATGGTAAGAAGGCTGCGCCTAAGAAGAAGGCCAAGGAAGAAGGCGAGGAAGAGCCGGAAGAAGAAGAGGCGGACGAAGAAGAGAAACCCGCGCCGAGGCATGGTCGCCTAAGTGAGCATGAAGAGCAGGAAGAAGGCGAGCAAGAGGAAGAGAAGGAAGAGGAACCCGGAGAGGAAGAGGAAGAAGAGCCTGCTAAGAAGAAGAGCGGACGCATCCGCATCAGCCCGCTGGCTGCCAAGCTTGCCGATGAAAAGGGCGTGGACCTGGAGGGGATCGAGGGCAGCGGCCCCGGTGGGCGGATCATCAAGCGTGACGTGCTCAAGGCGGCCGAAGGCGGCAAGGCGGCGCCATCGGGCAAGCCCGCCGGGGGCAGACCTTCGGCGCCTGCCGGGGCGGTCAAGCCTATCACTGCCGGCGCCCCGGCCACGCCCGGTGAAGGCAAAGCCGTCGGCCTCGAGTCCAAGCTCGTCAAACTCTCCAACATGCGCAAGACCATCGCTCGCCGGCTGATCGAGTCCAAGACCACTATCCCGCACTACCAAGTCAGCATCAGCGTCAACATGGACCCGCTCCTGACCCTGCGCGGTACGCTCAATCAGCAGCTCGAAGCCCAGGGCGTCAAGCTCAGCGTCAACGACTTTGTCGTCCGCGCCTGCGCCCTGGCGATCCTCCAGCATCCCCTGGCCAACGCCTCCTGGAGCGATGGCGGCATCCAGCACCACGGCACGATCAACATCGGCGTGGCCGTGGCGCTGCCCGAGGAAAAGGGCGGCGGCCTGGTCGTCCCCACCGTCCGCGACGTGCAGAACAAGGGCCTGCGGACCATCAGCGCCGAAACCAAACGCCTGGCGGACAAGGCACGCAAGACCGGCCTCTCCCCCGAGGAAATGTCCGACGGCACGTTCACCGTGAGCAACCTGGGCATGTTCGGCGTCGAGCACTTCACCGCCATCATCAATCCGCCCCAGTCGGCCATCCTCGCCGTCGGCGCGGCCCTGGAAAAAGCCGTGGTGCGCGACGGCCAGATCGTCATCGGCCGGGAAATGGTCTGCACCCTCAGCGCCGATCACCGTGTCCTCGACGGCGCCGCGGCCGCGCAATGCCTGGTGACCGTCAAGCAACTCCTGGAAAACCCCGCGGCGCTACTCGTTTAAACGAGCCGCATCGTGTCGGTGCGCGTCCCCCAGCCGCTTGCGGCTCAGCACCCGAGCTTGCTCCATCACCGCGCGCATCATTCCCGGCGTCAGCTTCCCCGTGAACGTGTTCTGCTGACTGGGGTGATAACTGCACACCACCGTCGGCCGATCCGCGATGCGATGCACCACGCCGTGCCCGAACGCATACGCCGACCGCCGCTCAATCCAGCCGCGCCGCTGGTACAGCCGCATCACCGCATCAAAAGCAATGCGACCCAGACAGACCACGACCCGCAATTTGTGCAAGATGTCGAACGTCGCATCCAGCCAGACCGTGCAGTTGGCCAGCTCATCGGGCAGCGGCTTGTTGTCCGGCGGGGCGCAATGCAGCGCCGCGGTGACCAGCGCATCGTGCAGTTTCAGACCGTCGTCAGCTTGCATCGAAGTGGGCTGATTCGCCAGCCCCACCTCAAACAGCGCCCGATAGAGAAAATCGCCCGAGCGGTCGCCGGTGAACATGCGTCCGGTGCGGTTGGCGCCATGGGCCCCCGGCGCCAGGCCCACGATCAGCATTCGTGCCTTCGCATCGCCGAAATTGGGCACCGGCTTACCGTGATACGTCCAGTTGCGGTACGCTGACCGTTTCTCGACCGCGACCTTCCGGCAATAGTCACGCAAACGTGGGCAGCGCTCGCACGCCACGATTCGCCGATTCAGCACGGCCATCTCTGTCTTTCCGCCTTTTCGCGTTTTCCCCATCCGTGTTCATCCGTGTTCATCTGTGGCTAATTCGGCCGCCTTCGTTGGACGATATTACACCTTAGTGCCCCGGGCGCTGGGAATTGTGACATGCGCCTGATTATCGACACGCTCATTGCGATGATGCTCATCGGCGCCCTGGCTGGGTTGCTGTGGCATCGTCGGGCCCAGGATCGCCGCCTGGAGGACGTACAGACCGTCCATGGGTCGCTGGCGAAGCTTCAGGAGCAGGCGACCTATCACGGGGCGATTGATGAGATGCCGGTGAGCCGGGCGCGGTTTCCCTTGGCGCTATCGCCATTGTGGTTTGAGGGTCCGTTGCCGGAGAACGTGCTGGCGCCCGGCCGGCTGCCCTGGATCGACGTGGCGCCTCCGGACGATATGTCCGACCACCCGCCCGATCCGCTGGTCACCGGACCCACGCAGGCGGGCTTCTGGTACAACCCCAACCGGGGCATTTTTCGCGCGCGGGTAACGCCGCAGTTCACCGATCGCGAGACGCGTGAGCTGTACAACACGCTCAACAACTCGAGACTGAACAATCTGATGCGTGATCCGCGCCTGGAGCGTCAGCCAATGCCCATGGACTGGCTGCTGGCGTTGACTGATGCGGAACTGGAACCCGACGCCCCGCCGGGCGTCAAGCCCGCCACGTTGATCACCTCGCCTGCGCCGTTGCCGGCCAAGCCGACGCTGCGCAGTCGGTAACGGCTTCATGTAGCCGGTCCCTCCTTTTTGGAGTGCGACGACCACGACGCCGCTTTGGCTCTATGCGTAGTACTTTGGCTTTCCCGGCGGCTCCGCCGCAAGCTAAAGCGGCGTCGATGCCGCCGCACTCCAAATACAGTGAACCGACCCGCTACAATGCCGGCCTATGAATCTGATGCATCAGCACCGGTTTGACAATGGTCTGTGGCTTGTGGGCGAGGAAGTGGCCGGGGCGCAGTCGCTGGCGATGTCCATGTTGCTACCCGCCGGGGTCGCCGCCGAGCCCGCCGATCAGCAGGGCGTGGCGCCGCTCCTGGCGGAGATGATCTGCCGGGGCGCGGGCGAGTTGGACGCCCGGCAGCACAGCGATGCCCTGGACATGCTGGGCGTGCAGCGCGACACCAGCGCCCAGACGCGCCACCTGTCGCTCTCGGCGACGATGATCGGCACGAAACTGCCCCAGGCGTTGCCGCTGCTCCTGGACATGGTTCGTCGGCCGATGCTCGCCGAGGCGGCACTGGAGCCCAGCCGGGACCTGGCATTACAGGCCATCGACGCCCTGGAAGACGAGCCGCAGAGCAAGGTGTTCATCGAGTTGCGGCGCCGGCATTATCCGCCGCCGTTTGATCGCTCCTCGCTGGGACAGCGTGAGCACCTTGAGCGTATCACCCTGGAGCAGGTGCGGACGTATCACCAGCGGACGTTCGTGCCCGACGGCACGGTGTTGGGCGTGGCCGGACGGTTCGACTGGGCAGCGGTCAAGGAACTGGTGGGGCGACTGCTGGGCGACTGGCGCGGCGCCCAGCCGGATCGACAGAGCACCGCCGGCCCGGCGGGGGGTTACACACACCTGACGGCCCAGAGCACGCAGGTGCACATAGGCGTGGCCTACGACGCCGTGCCCGAAACCGACCCGCGCAGCATGCTCCAGAAGACCGCCGTGAGCGTGCTGTCCGGCGGGATGAGCGGCCGATTGTTCACCGAGGTGCGCGAGAAGCGCGGCTTGTGCTATTCGGTGGGCGCCCGCTACGGCGGGGATAAGCAGCGCGGGGCCGTGCTCTGCTATGCGGGCACGACAGCGCCGCGGGCGCAGGAGACGCTGGACGTGCTGGCGAAGGAGCTGCGCCGCCTGGCCGACGGGGCCAATGAAGGTGAGTTCCACCGGGCCGTGGTGGGCATGAAGTCGGGCCTGGTCATGCAGGGCGAATCCACGCGGGCGCGGGCAGGGTCGATCGCGGCGGATCAGTACATGTACGGCCGGCCGCGCAGCCTTGATGAACTGACGCGCCTGGTCGATGTGGTCACGCTGGGGAAGCTCAACGAGTTCGTGACGGCGCACAGGCCCGGGGCGATGACGGTGGTGACGATTGGCCCTGAGGCCCTGAAGGTGGGGAAGTGAAAAGGTAAGAAGTGTGAAGTGAGAAGCTTGGAAGGGACGCAGCCTGCCAAAGAAGGGGCATTGGGGCCAGGTGCTGTTGACAATTGTCCCACAACAGAGACAATGCCAAAGATGAAACCAGCGATCTTTCATCCGGCGGCGCTGGCAACCATTCGCGCTTTTCCCGACCAGATCAAGCGGGCGGTCGGGGAAGCCATTCTGAAGCTTCAGCACGGCGCGATGCTGAAACTGCCGCTTTCCCGCCTCATGCCGACTGTCACGCCAGGCGTCGCGGAATTGCGCGTGAAGGCGGTGTTTTTCGGATCTTCTACTTCGCCCGACGCCCCGAAGGAATCCTGATCTTGCACGCATTTGACAAAGACCCAAGCCACGCCGGGGCATGAGATTGCCCTGGCGCAACGACGACTCAAGGAACTGACGTCATGAAACGGACCAAGCCCATTGTGACTCGAAACGCCGACGACCTGGTGGCTGCCTTGGGCCTACCCGCCGAAGACGCCGTCGAACTGGAGGTTCGCCGCCGGCTCAATCAAAAAATCATCGAGGTGGTGTCGCAGCGCGGCCTGACCCATGAGGAGGCCGCCAAGTCCGCGCATACCTCGCGATCGCGTCTGACCGCCATCCTCAACGGTAACACCCGCCACGTGTCCACCGACCTGATGCTGCGCATCCTCGCCGCCCTGGGCTACACCGCCAACATCACCTTCCAACGCATACGCTCGGCGGCGTGAGCGTGATCCCCAACCCGGCGCATCCTGACCAGCCGTTGACGAAGGTGAAGTAGAGCGTCAGCATTGCGCAGCGGTGGACGCGAAAAGAGATACCATTCATTGTCAGCTTCCATGGGGATCGAAAGCTTATTCCGAATGGGGCCCATGCGATTTAGAACTGAGGTTTTGCAAAGTTAGTTTTTACAGGCGAATTCATGGCCACTTTGACGATACAAGCCGATGGCAGGACGCCCAAACCGGTCACGGAGGACCATGCCATGCCCGCCATCGTCGAGTTTCCCACCATCGTCACCGAAGCGCTGGCCCAGTTCGGCGATCTGTTCGCCAACGAACCGGAACGGCGCCATTTCGCCGAGTATCTGACTGGATTGCTGGTCGCCGAACGCAAGAACGTCTCGGCCAT
>JBBDMX010000051.1:0-24310 GCA_040878035.1 Phycisphaeraceae bacterium
GGGACTGGTCGCGGCGAGATCTCTCGGGCAAGCACTACGTTTACGTCTGGGCCGATGGGATTCACTTTAACCTCCGCCTGGAAGAAGATCGTCAGTGCATCCTGGTTTTGATGGGCGCCACGCCCCAAGACCGAACACCACGACGGCAAGGCGTCGCGGCTGGTGCCGATCTTCCCGGAACTGCTGCCCCACCTGCGGGAAGTATTCGAGCAGGCCGAGCCGGGCAGCGAGTACGTCATCACCCGCTACCGCCAAGCCAACGCCAATCTGCGGTCGCAGCTTCAGCGCTTCATCCATCGCGCCGGCTTGCAGCCCTGGCCCAAGCTGTTCCACAATCTGCGGGCGACGCGGGAAACGGAACTGGCCGAACACTTCCCCCTGCACGTCACCTGCGCCTGGATCGGCAATTCGTCAGCGATAGCGGCAAAGCACTATCTGCAAGTCACAGTACCTGCCGGAAACGACATGTAAGCAACGGGAAGCGGTAATCCCGGCCTGCGAAAAGGTGCCGCTTTTACTGGGGCTTACTGAACGGTACTCTTTATTACACAAAGACTTAATGACCGGGGAGGGACTCGAACCCTCGACCAGCGGCTTAAAAGGCCGCTGCTCTACCAACTGAGCTACCCGGTCAGAATGCCTTAAATACAAGGCAAAATGTCAGATTTCACCCTCCGCCACGAAACGCTATTGACACCAGTTCTGACACCTGATTGCCTCATATCGAGGCCCGCAACAGGCTGAAACCACAGCCGCCGAGGGCGCGCCGTGTGAGCCAATCTTGTTGTGGCGTTCGCATCATGGATGACACCAGAGACACTAGCGTAGGCCAATCGCGCACCCGCAGCAAGCGGCGCAAGACCAAACACCTCCACCGGGTCTGCCAAAATTTTCTGGGGGATGTGATAATGGGTGGAAAGGCCAGGGATGGCCGGAAAGGAATGGATTCCCTGAAACGGTTACTGTTGGCGGACGATCTGGAGTTGCTGGGTCGGGTGGAGGTGATGGTGGGGGATACGGTCAAGCAGGTGATGGCGGCGGTCAACGCGGCGCGGGACGGTCACCTGATCGACGACAGTGAAGTGGCGGCCAACGACCTGCTCAACGATCTCAAACGCCGGGTTTATCAGGAGGCCATCCAGACGCGGATCGACGCCACCCAGGCGTCTTTTTTCCCCTCGGGACCAGGTGACGGGGCGTCGTCTGGAAAGCAAGGGCCGGGGATCGGTGTCGCGTCTGGCGTTGCCGGGCCGGGTCGTGGTGAGCCGGCGGCGCTACCATGATCCGCAGGTCGCAAGCGTCAGTCCGCTGGATGAGGCGTTGGACCTGTCGGGCAAGGCGGTGAGCTTGGGGGTGGTGGCGTTGTCCTGCCGGCTGGCGGTGGATGCGGCGAGTTTTGCCCGGGCCGGGGAATGCCTGCTGGCGGCGGCGGGTCTGCGTCTGTCGGACGAGACGCTGCGGCAACTGGTCGAGAGCGAGGGTAAAGCCGTTATCGCGGCCCAGGAGGCCCAGCAGTTGGAGTTGGACTGGCACGCAGGTGATTGCCGGGTGCTGGGAGAGGACGGGCAGGTGACCACGCGGCTGTACATGGGCTGCGATGGGGTGTTTGTGCCGGTGGTGACCCGGGCAGAGAAGCGCAAGGGTCGCGCCCAGGTGCAGCGGCGTCGGCGGCAACGGCAGCGCCAAGATCCCAACCACCACTTGCGGGGACTGCCGCCGCTGCGGCCGGGATCAAAGAAGGACCGCTTCAACGAGATGAAGCTGGTGAGCTTCTACGACCAGGATCGCCAACATCGGCTGGCGCGGGCCACGCGCAAGAACCATCGCCAGGCCGGGCGGCTGATGCGTCAGGGACTGGTGGCCTTGCGCGCCCGCGGGGCCGAGCAACGCATCGCTCTGATCGATGGCGCTCCATGGATTGCCCGTCAGACTCTTCAGCGCCAGCCGGCGTTCACCGCCATGACCCTGGACTACTGGCACCTGGCCGAGCACGTGCATGCGGCGCGGCGGGAGGTCTTTGGCGAGCAGGGCGAGTCGGGAAAGACCTGGGCCGGCGATCTGCTCACGACGTTGCGCAAGCGGGGCTACGAGCCTTTCTGGCAGGAACTGGTGCTGCTGCGCAGCGGGCATCGCCGCCGCCAGGCCCGCGCCGCCATCGACGGCTTGATGCACTACGTGGCCCCGCGCCGCGACATGCTGGATTACCTTCGCCACCAGCAGCAGGGCTGGGACATCGGCTCCGGCCCCACCGAGTCGATGCAAGGCTCTGACCCGCAGGGTCAAAGGCGGCCAACGCTGGGACCCCGATCACGCCCAAGCGATGATGGCCTTGGAAGCCCTGATCCAGAGCAACCTATGGTCAGCTTGGTGGACCCAACGTCTAAAACAAGCCGCCTGACCCGCCCCCGGAAAATTGGGCAGACCCCAGGGCAATCGCATGTGGGCGCTCTTACCCCCTCTCGCTCCGGGGTCTGAGGGAGACCCCGGAGGGTGGGGTGAGGGTCCTTTCCCCGCGATGACCAGCAGAGAAGACCCTCACCCAGCCCTCTCCCTAAGAAGGGCGAGGGTTCCAAAGCCACCAAACCACCCGCGTGAGCGGTCATGCACCCGGTAAGCCGGCCCGCCTGCCGCCCAGTCTTCGAGGGTCACCATCCCGCGCGCGTCGAGCGATCGCCCTCCAAGACTCCAACATCGGCCCACCCACTACCACCACCCTCCGCCCCGGCTCCTCCTCCTCCGGGGCGGTTTCAGGGATATACAGGGCGCAATCGGGCTGGACGTAGCCGCAGGGCATACCAACGGCAATAATGCTCGGCAACGCATCCCCAGCATCAATCCCAGGAGCGCACACGTGCTGTCAACCGACTCACAAACCAGCCGGCATTCGCAACTCAAGCAGACCTACGACCGCGACGGCTACGTCATCGTGCGCGGGCTGTATACGGCCGACCAGATGGCGCAGTGGAAGCAAGCCCTGCGCGCGGCACTGGAGGCCGAGCACTTCAACCACCCCAGCGGCGTGCGCGTCTGGGCAGGCCAAACGCTGCCCGAACCGGTCATGGCCGCCATGTCCGACGACCGCGTCGCGCCCATCCTCGAACAGCTCGTCGGCCCCAACATCGAATACCTCTCGGCCAAGGTCGTCTTCAAGGACGGCAAGACCAGCTTCGGCTCGCCCTGGCACCAGGACTGGTTCTACTGGGAAGGCGCGCCCAAGATGTCGGTGTGGATCGCCCTGGACGACGCCACCGAAGCCAACGGCTGCCTGACTGTCATCCCCGGCACGCACACCCGCGTCTTCCCCCGCCAACGCGTCGCCGGCGACTCCTTCGTCAACCGCATCGCCGACGCCGACCTGGCCGGCCTGCCCATCGTCACCGCCCAAGCCCAACGCGGCGACGCCATCTTCTTCCACGACCTGCTCATCCACGGCTCCCACCCCAACCGCGCAGGCGGCGACCGCTGGTCCCTCATCTCCACCTACCGCGATGGTTCAGTCAAGGACACCTCCACCGACTGGAAAACGTCACTGCTGGTGCGCGGATCGAGCGTCAATGGGGCCGAGGCGTGAAGGCGAAGAGGCGGACAGGGATTCCCACTCTTTACCAGTCTCCACCCACGAACGATCGCGCCTATTTCGCTCCCGACTCCTTATCGGTCCCCCCTGGTTTCATCATCGCGTCGATATTGGGCAGTAAGCCGAGCGGGAGCGGATCAGGGGTTCTCCGCGCCACGATCTGCAGGTGCACCGGACTAAGACTTCGCACCCCACGCAGAGCAAACCGAAACTCGCGGCGCACTTCCGACGGCATAATCTCCAGAAACTTCCGCACGTCGTGCGGATATAAGTCATCCAACTTACCGCCTCGTTTGAGAAATTGCCGCATGCCAGGAAGATGAACCGTCGTAATAAATTCGGTGTCGAGTAGCATGTTGAGAAGCAGCATTGGCTTCCTATTCTCGCCAACTGTGCGGGGATCTGTGGCACGCATCTGCGGCAGTCGGCTGAATTCACTTTCCGTCATATCCTGCGTTTCGAGTACCGCAGATACCCAATCGACCAAATCCGCTGCCTCTGACACCTTTGCACTAGGCTTAGCGGCGAGTACTTTGGCATTCATCTTCATGATGGTCATAGCGGACAAGAGGTCCACATATTGCCCATATTCGATCTCATCCTTGTCTTCCAGAAGCGTCTGATGAGCATCGCGTACCAACTCGCGCCGGATAAGATCCGCCACGAACAGATCGTCGTAATGACCTCCTTGAGATATCGCCGCGTAGACGCTAGCAAGCTGCCCTCTGCGTTCCTTGCGAGCCGCGAGCGTCTTGACTCGGCTGTCGGCTAGCAAAGAGACCATCCGTTTAACCATCTCATTGCGCAGTGGCGCAGTATCGGATCGGGAAGCCGCCAGCGTTAGGCTCTTCACTCGTTGCTTGTCAATGGTGGTTGCCAAATCGGTCAGCGTCCAGTCTGGCTTTACAAGTCCCTCCAACTTGGTCGGGGGCGCGTCGGGCGCGGTAATGACACCGGCAGCGAGCGACAACGGGCCGAGTAGCCATAGAAAGACCACTAATATAAATCTCTTTGTTTTCATGATTGCTCCTCGACGCGCCTTCACCACGGATGCCCCTCTGCTTCAGGCGCCTCATTGTTCCAATAATTGATGATGTTGCGATAGACTTGCCCCGAATACCCCGCAGTATTCAACGTCGAATAACCTGTTTGTACGATACTCGCGCTATGTGCCAAGCCATCCTGCTCATAACTGAAGTCGTAAAGATCGGAGTGGGGACCAGTGAAATAGACACCCGTGGCAATCAGACCTCCAACCCACCCCCTCTCAATCTCGACCCTGATATGCCCGCTCATTCGGGCCTTACCCCACAGGAACCATAGGTCGCTAGTTTTCTCCATGAATGGTATGCCTGACTCATCGTCATACTCGACAAATTGCGCCGGCACCTCCCACCAGAACGACTTCAACTGCTGGTTGGGATTGTTCACGTCCCATTGCTCAATATCGTTGCCATGTGATTTGATGACGCCCGTGAGAACCTTGGTTACTGTTACCGACTGCAGAGTATCGTAAGCAACATCGCCACCATTTGGGTATTCGTATTGCTTCGCCGGTGCGCTACCCGCAGCGTTCCAAGCAAGCCCGACGCGATGCTCTATATCTGCATCTGATGCAATAATCGTGATCTGCGCCTGACTACTAGCGTAACCTGGTTGCTGCCCATAGAGAAACGCTTTGCACGCATCGTTGGCGTAGGGATACGCGAGACCTCCGACGGTTACATATGCATTCAGCCAGGCAACTTCCGTCACCCAACTCGCCGAGTCGATGCAAATAACCCGCCATGGTGAGACCATAGTCACCTCGCTCGTCTCGAGTTGACCGTTTCCGTTCGTATCAGCACCTGCCAATACGCGGCACGGTTCTTGGCTAATGGTGCCGTTATGTGTCATCGTCGCCACGCGATCAGACGTTGTGCCAGTACCAAATATGGCAGATGGCTGGCCGTTGGCATTGACACGACCCAGGCGGACGAGCGTGCTTCCCAGCGCCTGCCGAAATCGCGCTTTGACTGAAAATGTACCGCCAACTTGTGGGCCAACCAAGATGTAGTCCAGCTTGCCGGTATTGTCGCCTTGTCCATAACCATCAGGTACATAGTTAACCTCGCCGTTATTGCCCCATTGGTCCGACCAGATGCGTTCGATTTCCACCCCGGCGACCTGTACCGCCCAATGCACAGCCCCGCCACTGCCGCCTGTGCTTCCCGTCAAGTTGCCTTCCAGCCAGAGGGGAAACCCGCCCGAGGCATGGATCGTTGAGTCAAATACCTTGGTTACAAGAATCGCCGAGGTATCCCCATAGACGGCGACTGGATAGCCGGTGTAGTCGCCGGGAATGACGTCAGCCCAGTTCGAAGGCTGACTTGCCACGCGGTTCGAAAATGGCACAAAGTCCAGCGAATCTGGCGCATGGAGCACATTGGTCTCCAGCCGGACTTTGTTGGTACCGGGAATCGGGACGATGCGATCGGGAATGGACGTATCGGCCCCATCCTCTGGTCGCGTCTTCTGTTCGTCAGCCGTCGTGCCAACATCATGAGGTCGAGCGGTTACCTGCTCTATAGCCCTCACCAATGACGGCGCTGCAGAACAAACCATGAAAGCAATGCCGAGCAAGATGGGCGAAAAGGTGCTGGCCCGTAAACGCGACAGAATGTGGCGTTCCCATCGAATAAGCATGATGTTACTCCTTATGCGGAACCGGTTGCAGGGAAGGCGATCCTAATGAGTGAGTACTCCGCAAATAGGCGGCCAATTGCGGATAGGGTTCAGGTGCTTGGGCTAGCGTTGCGAGAATGTGATCGGCCGTGGTGTTATCATGCTTCGCATATAATTCCGTGCTGACAAACAGCTTCGCGCGATAAACCACGACATGCTGCACATTCGAGGCGGCAATCTGTCGCATCATCACTGATGCGCGATCGCGATTGGCTGGATCGGAAGAATACAGCAGAAGGTGTGCCTCGATATAGCAGGCGCGGACTTTGAGATCCGGACGACCGGCCCCACTTTGCACCTGCTGTAGCGCCGCCATCGCCTTTCGACGAGATTCTCGGGGCCCGCTCAATTGGCCGCGGTCGAGTGCAAGTGCGGCGGCAAACGTAAGGTACGCCGCTTGAGTAGGCGGCAGCTTACCAAAATCGCCGCGCGCAACTCGCCCATAGAGGCCATATGCTCGCGCAAAATCACCACGTAGATAGTGGAAGTCGGCCAAAAGCGTTGGCAATCGGAGTTGGCTATTGAGTCCTGTGATATCATCGGGCTCGCCAAGGAGATAGCCCTGCATAACGCTGACACGCAGCCGATTGAATGCATTGGTGCTACTGCAAATCGGACCCTCGACGGCAGTGTCATCGAGTGAAAGCAAGCGGCGGTAATGCCGTAGCGCAGTATCTTTATCGTCACGAAGGAAGGCGAAAAAGCCCCTGTAGCTCGCACACTGCTCCTCGATATCGTTCAAATACCACGGGCACGCCTGGTAGTTCAACAACTCACCGGGCCTGATCGGCTCCTTCTTCACATTGCCCCAGAAATCAGGTTTCTTCCATTCGTTTTTGGGCGGGATGACCAGCGGGCGAGCGAGCTCGCGGACGTTGGCTAACGCGGTTTCGAGGTTGAAGATCGGAAGGTTGGCGTCAGCGGCTTCCTTGCGGACACGGGTGATCCAGTCATCCAGGGCGGCGAAGTGCTTTTCGGCTAAGGCCGGGTGGAGGCGGTATTCCAGGGCGATGGTGCCCAGGGCTAACAGAGCGTCGCCTTCGTAAAGACCCCCGGAAGGGGTTTTGGCCCAACTGAGGTAGGCTTGGAGTTCCTGTTCGGCTTGTTGGATTTCGGCGTATTTGGGGGCTTTGGCCAGGTCGATCAGGCATAGGGCGGCGTAGAGGCGCGCGGCGTCGACGTAGGGGTTGAGGGGGATGGATTGTTCAGCTTCGCTGGGCTTGGCGATGCTGGGAGGCGGAGGGTTTGTCGTGCTTCTTGAGGCGTTGGGTTGTCCGGCAGTCCCCTCACCCGGCCTCGCAGAGCCTCGGCCACCCTCTCCCCGGGGGAGAGGGGGTTTGGCCTCCTCACCCCTTCCGGGGGCGGGGGCGGGGGCGTCGTACTTCTTGATGATCTGCTGGTAGATTTCGCGGGCTTGTTTGGGGTTGTGCTTCTCGCGGCGGAGGGTTTCGGCGTCGCGGAAGAGGACGAAGTCCTCGCCATATTTGCGGATGGCGTTGGCCCGGCGGACTCGGCCAAGCCCGTCACGCAGACGCTTGAACAGCCAGTCGTATTCCTTCTTGTAGTCGGCGAGCTTGGCGTTGGCGTAATCCTGGGCGAACTTGTAGGCGTACTCGGCTTGATCGAGGTCGGGGATCGAGGCAAAAGCGCGGGCGGCGCCCTCGGCGGCGATGGCGACCCCCGGTCTTCCCCCGGAAGCGTTGTCGTCCTGGACTTGCTTTTCTTCCTGTTTCACCAGCCAGTCGAAGATCGCCAGGGCGGCTTGTGAGTCACTTCGTGCCAGCGCGATGTCGCCGGCAAGGATGTAGGCGTCGAACAGGCGCGGGCGATAGACGGCGCGGTCCGCGGTGTACAGGGCGACATACGGCTCGGCGATGTTGGGCCGGTTTTCATCCAGCGCCAGGCGGCCCAGGGGGACATCGATCTCGGGATAGCGGGCCGGCAGCAGGCGCTGGCGCAGTTCGGAGAGCGCGGTGAACGCCTGCCGCGCCTTGGCGGGATCGTTGGCGGCCAGAAGTTGGCGGGCCTTGACCAGACCTTGGCGATATTCCTTGGGAAAGGCTGGCAGGTTGTCGAGGTCGCCCCCGGAATTTCCCCCCGAATTTCCGCCCGCTTTGGCAGTCTTGGGCTGATTCTCGGCCTGGTCCTGCTGCTTCTGATTCTGCTTATCGCGCAGTTCCGCCAGCTTGCGGATCATGTCGGGGTCATATTGGCCAAGCGCGGGCAGGCAGATGGTGGTGAGCAATAGCGCCGCGCCCAATACCTGTGTGCAGCACTTGACCCGCCGTCCCCATCGCCCGAATGTGCTTGTCATGACCGGAAATCCCCAACTGGAATGGTCCCGAAACGTCCCGAACTCCGACAAGCATCATACCCCTCCGGAAAGAGATGTCAAGTCTTCCTTATCTTTTGATGTACGAATGCACGAACGACTCACACCGTCGGCTTGCTCGCCGCCACCATGGTGTCGGCGACGAGATCCGCGGCGGCGCGGCGCGGCTGAGCAGTGGTGGCCCCGGGCGCCGTGGTGGACTTACCATCCACAATCTTCACGTCCGCATCCGTGGGGTACACGATGTCCTTGGCCAGTCCCACCAATCCCAGCAGGCGGATGGTCCAGTAGGTCAGGTCGAACTCGAACCAGCGCAGGCCGTGGGCCGCGGAGCGCTGGTAGGCGTGATGGTTATTGTGCCAGCCTTCGCCGAAGGAGAGCAGGGCAACCCACCAGAGGTTGGTCGAGAGGTCCTTGGTCTTGAAGTTGCGATAGCCCCAGGTGTGGGCCGCGGAGTTGACGAACCAGGTGCCGTGGTACACGACGACGGTGCGGACGCAGACGCCCCATACGACCCAGGAGATGCCGCTGGCGGCCAGGCCCATGCGCGCCGCCCATTCGCCGGCGAAGTAGGTCAGTATCACCAGCAGGAACTGCGGGACGAAGAAGTAGTCGTTGAGCAGGCGGGTGACCGGATCGCGCGACAGGTCGCGGGCGGCATCGGCGCCGGAGCGCCCCTCGGGCTGCTTGTGCATGCACCACCACATGTGCGCCCAGGTAAAGCCATGCTGCGGGGAATGCGGATCGAGTTCCTCATCGGAATGGGCGTGGTGCAGGCGATGGTTGCCGACCCACTGCACGGGCCCGCCCTGCCAGGCCAGCGTGCCGATGGTGGTGAGGATGTACTCGAACCACTTGGGGGTCTTGAAGGAGCGATGGGTCAGCAGGCGGTGGTAGCAGAGCGTGATGCCGATGCCGCCGGTGAGCCACATGAAGAAGATGGCGACCGCCAGGCCGCTCCACGTGAAGTAGAATGGCGCCGCCAAGGCGCCCACGTGGATGGCGGCGATGGCGATGACGACGGTCCAGTCCAGGTTACGCCAGTTGAACGATCGCTTGCTCGCGGCGGATTCCGGGGCGGATTTCGTGGCAATGAGGTCGGGCATGTTGGTTCCTTGGGAGTGCATGCTTAAATGTAGAGGTCGAAGTCCGGGGGGCATCGGCGGGGGCCACAGGCTGGGGCCACGAACTTCCGGAGGCCGGGAAGGAGTTGGGCAGCCGCGATGGGTTGTCCGGAAGTAAGGCGTCCCGGGCAGACTCCGGGGGCCGAGGGCGTGGGTGAGTGGATTGGGGAAGCCGACCAGGCAAATCCCCGTTCAAGGTAGAACCATTATAGTCAATATCGGCCTCCGAGGTTCGTCAGGGTGATGCGAAACGGAAAAGATCGGCAAAGTCGTGCCCGGCACAACCCTTACGTGCCGCGGGCTTACGGCGGGATGCGAAACACCGCCACCACCGGCCGGTGGTCTGACGCATCGCTGTCAAGCACGCGATCTTCCAGCAGTTCCCACCGCGCCGGCGCCAGGATGAAGTCGATCCGCTGCCGGGGCTCATCGGAGGGGAACGTCAACGCCCCGTCGAACATCCCCGCAAACCGGCCCGAATCCCGCAGCAGCGTCATCGACGGCTCGTGCGGCTGGGCGTTGAAGTCGCCCGCGATCAGCGCTTCCTCGTGCGGCGCAAAATCCAGCAGCTCCCGCGTCTGGATGAGGTTGTTGGCGGGGTTGAATGAGTCGTTATGCACCGAGGCCAGCAGGACCCACCGGCCGGCCAGATGCACCGCACACCACAGCAGCCGGCGATTGTTACGGGTGATGTAGAACGGCCGACGACCCGCCAGCGACGGGTTGCCCACCGCTTCCAAGGGCCAGCGCGAAAAAATCGCGTTGCCGCCCACCATTCGGTACCCCGGCACGCCGATGTTGAAGTTCTCGCCAAACGCCCAGGCGTGCATCCCGGTCGCCTGCGCCAGCATTGTCACCTGGTTCACCGGACAGGGGCCGCACTCGAGCACCGCTTCGGACAGGAACACCATGTCCGGCTGCTCGGCGTTGATCAACGCGGCGATCCGCTCCATCCGCGCCGCCACGACCTGGCGGTCCGCAAAGCACAACCCACCCTGGTGCACAAAGCCCTTGGCGATGTTGTACGACAACACCTTGACGATGACCGGCGCGGCCTCGTCCGCCAGGGGCGCCGCGGCATGGGTGGTCGTACCCAAGAGCGGCCTTTGCCCGTAAGAGAGCAGCGTGCCATTGATGACGAACAACACGATCGGCAGGGCCACAAGGCACAACACCGCCAGAACCGTCTTAGGCCGCCGAATCTTCAACCGCATTCGTGGCATGGCTCAACCTCTGACGAAGAAGCGCAAGCCCGGCCATGCGAGTCGGCGAGCTTGGCCGGGATTTCCTCCCTGAATCAGTCACCAACTCATCAATACACCGACTCGGGAAAATAAAACTCCTTCGCATTCTCCGGCGTGATCAGGTGCACATCCAGGTGCACATCCGTCTGCTTGTCGCTCTTCTCCAACGCCTTCTCCACCTGCGCCTCATCCACGCCCAGGTGCGGCGGAATCTGCCTGGCCACCTCCGCCGGCTTGTCGCTGCGCAAGTGCCCCACGCACAGGTCCATCCCCGCGGCGATCATGCCCGGCGGATAGGTGATGTCCGCTGGATACATCACGTCCTTGTCCATCACCTTCTTGACGATGTCCTTCATCCCCGCACCGCCCAGGATCCACATCTGGTCCTGCCGGCCCGCCTCGCGGATCGCCTGCTCCACGCCCAGGGCCATGTCATCGTCCGACGCCCACACCGCGTCGATCTGCGGGAACTGCGTCAGGAAATTCTGCATCACTTTGTAGGCGTCTTCACGATGCCAATTGCCCGGCTGAGCACCGAGCACCTCGACGCCCGAGTGCTGCTTGAACACCCCCATCGCCGTGTCGTGTCGCTCCGCGTCGATCTCGACGGGCAGGCCACGCAGGATCACGATCTTGCCCTTGCCGCCAAGCTTCTCGACCATGTACTGCGCCGCCTTGCGGCCAAAGGCGCGGTTGTCGCCGGCGATGTAGATGTCCGCCACCGGCTCGCGCAGCCCGCGGTCCACGCTCACCACGTACACGCCCTGCCGCTTGGCCTCCTTGATCGCGGGCAACGGGCCGTCCGAATCCCAGGGCAGCACCACCAGCCCGTCGATGCCCTTCTGAAGCATCACCTTGATCTGGGCATCCTGCTCGGCGCCGGTGGTGGCGCGTTGGAACTCCCACTTGACCCCCGGGTATTTTTTCATCGTTTGCTGGGCCCACCAGCCCACGCCGGCGGGCCAGCCGTGGTCGGCGGTGGGAATCGCCACGCCGATGTGCAGGGGCTTCTCACCGTCGGCAGGAGTATTGCTCGTGCTTGCGCCACCGCCCCCGGCCGACCCGCCGCGGTTGTCACAGCCGCCGATGCCGACCAGTGTCAATAGAAAACCGCCCAGAACCAGAAGTACGAATCGTCGCGTCATGGAAGGACCCTTTCATGATCGAATGAAGATGCGGGAAGGATTGTAATGAGAAAGTGAACGCGATCGGGCACCCACGCCTCATCCCACCCGCGGGAGCGGGTGGGCTTTCTTTAAGGCGCCAATTGCGGATATCCGGACACATGTCAGTACCCCCCCTCCCCCCCCTTGGGGGCTATACCGCTCAACTCAATATTCAATAAACACTTAAAAATGTCAGTACCCCATGTCAGTGGCGTGTCAGTCTGACATTCACGACATCTCGGTCCGGAACTCATAATCCTTGTCCTAAGCATAAGTTGTCCACCACTTAGCATGTTTATGAAAATGTCAGGGCTGCAATTGCCAAAACAGGCAAAGAGACCAGCGCGGATGATGTCCCATTGAGTCACGGAAGATGCCCCGCCGATGATACATGTGCGGCAAACCCCATATGCAGTATCGTTCACCAATCATTATACCGCCCCGATATGCCGTTGTCCAGCCCCCCGCCAGTAAAGGCGTTTCCGCCCACGATGCCCTGCTATACATCCAACCGAAGCCGCGTTTGCTCGCTGGCTCGGCGTAGCCGCGCGCGGCGAATCTGTCGCACGGGCGGCATTTCCGCCCAGGTCATCAAGTACGCCCCCTTAAGGGTGAGGCGATACTTCCCGCCGGCTTCGTCCCGGCGCCACCAGCCGCGGGCCGTCTTCTTCTGCATCTCGCGGGTTATCTCGGCTTCCAGGAAGGTCGCGGCATCCTGCTGCATGGGTAGCGGACGTAGCGCGCAGCCACGCGCCCGGTTCTGGAGAAGCGCCTGATGCGCCCGCCACAATGCCCGTGGGTCAGCCTGGCCGGGGCACCAAAACAGCACTTTGCCCGGGTTATCGCCCACGGTGGGCAGCGAGATGCCGTTGTTGGTGTGGACGCTGATGCCATCGGTCAACTTGCAGGCGAACTCGAGGTGACGTTGCCGCCGACCACTGCTGTCGATAACCGCCACCACGGCGGCGGTAGACTGGTCCATGTGTGTCAACAGCAAGCCGACAGCGGCCGCCTTCGGCACCAGGTCCGGATGACTGAAATAACCCACCTCCGCAAAGCCCTCACCCGCCAAGGCGGCTGCCGTCTCGCGAAAGTAGCCGCCCGCATCCTCGTCCAGTTCCTCCAGACTCAGCAACCGCGGACGAACGTCTGCCTTCATGGAGATCGTGCTCAGGATCTTCACCGGCAGCAGCAGATACGCTGCAACCACCAGCCCGATCACACTCAGTAGAACCATGGCCCAAGACGGCATGATGAAGCCCCCGCAGTGCGAGAGGTGATGATACCGCGCCTTTCGCCGATGAAAACGGGCAGCACTGCCCAATACAAAGACGAACCGGGCTGAAACAAAGACGGGAGCTATTGTTCTGGCCCGATCTATCCGGCGGCGAAGGGATCGACCATTTTGACACCGGCGTGGGCGAAATGGTGCGTGTTGCGCGTGGCGAGGGTCAGACCGTGGACCAAGGCGGTGGCGGCGATGAGGCTGTCCTTGATCGGCATCGCCTTGCCGCTACGGCGGAGATCGGCGAGCAACTTGGCCCAGCGCAGGGCCGTCGCGGCGTCCCAAGGCAGGCAGTGGATGCTCTGCACGCCCTGGGCGAACCACTCTTCCAACCCGCGGCGGCGCCGGCCGGCGGGCAGCAGGTGGATGCCAAAACGTATTTCGCCCAGGATGATCGGATCGACAGCGATGTCGCGCTCGTGCCGGCGCAGCCAGGCGATGACCTGTCCTTGCGGATCAGGCCGGGTGGCCTCGCTTAGCACGTTGGCGTCAACCAGGTAAGTCACAGCGTGTCGGTGGATTCGGAATCGATGGGGACGAAAAAGCCCTTGGCGGGGCAGGACAGCAGCCAGTCCACGAGGCCTTCATTGGGCGGCGGCTCGCGGCGCGACAGGCGGTACTCGCCGCGGTCTAGGCGCTCGACCTCGAACTGCTGGCCGGGCTTGATGCGATCGCGCTGCCGCAGGCGGGCGGGCAGGACGATCTGGCCCTTGCTGGAGACCGTCGTTCTCATTCTGGGTAAGATAACGTCTTACCTACAGAGAGTCAAGAATACCGGCGGCCCTATTGACGCCGCGGCGCCGGCGAGTAGACTATTCGTCGTTCACCTTCTGGAGTATTGGATGACCGCGGTCCTTGCCAATCTGGCCTCAGCACCACGCGCGTGAGCGGCGGTCGATTTCCCTTATAGATCGATGCCGGCCGTCACTTGCGTGACGGCCGTTTTCTTTTTGAGAACAGCCGCGTGCTGTGGCCGGTCATTTCTTGGCGCGCCCTGGTCGTCTATCCAACGTTCACTTTCTCCTTCTCCATCATCTTTACGAGGTGCTTGATGCTTGTCGCGATCATCCGGATTCATCCGGCGTTTACCTTCCCATTCACGACACCACCATTTACAGCAAAGGGAGCCTCCCTTGTCAGATCACTCACACCGCCGGCGCGACGAGCGCGGCGAATTCGTGTGCCGGCACTGCCGCCGGCCGGTTAACCCGCCGACGTTTGGCACGCATCATCGCAACCACTGTCCGTTTTGCCTGTGGTCGATCCACGTGGATATCACGCCGGGCGATCGCTTACAGAGCTGCGGCGGATCAATGGAAGCGATTGCCGTCTGGGTCAAGCGCGACGGCGAATGGGCCATCGTGCATCGCTGCGACCGCTGCGGGCAGATTCGCAGCAATCGCATCGCCGGCGATGACGACGCCTGGGTCTTAATGGCGCTGGCGGCCAAGCCACTGGCGCAGCCGCCGTTCCCTGTAGGTTAGGCGGCGCCGGTGCAGTTGAGTCGCTACCAATCGGCAAGCCCAGGTCGATGGACCTGGGCTTGCCTTTGTTTTGCAGGGCGCCCCTGGGCACGTCGGCATTACGGCGATACGTCGGCGTCCAGGTCGATCCGCTCGGCGGGCTTGTGGATCTTGAGCAGCACGTTGAAGTCGAAGATGCGAGGCTTGATGCGGTCGGAGTTGTCGGTCATGTCCGCCAGGCGCAGGGCGACTTTGCCGTATTGGCCGACGGTCTGGATTTCGACCTGGTTGGGTAGGCCCGGCCACTGGCTGGACGGCTTGCCCTCAAGGCGCACGACCTGGTATTGCGCCAGCCGGCTCACGAGCAGGCTTTGGCCGGCGCGATCCAGCAAATCGATGCGCACCGGCACACGGGTCTTGCCGTCGAGGCTGATGCGCAGGCCCAAGTTGGGCGGCTCGATGACGAAGCGACCCTCGACCCATTCGACCGCCGGCGCCGGCGGGGCGTTATCGGCGTCGATCGGCACCATGCCCATCAGGTAGGGCAGCATCAGCGGATGGATGCCGCCGGGCAGGCCGCGCGAGCCGGGCCGGCCGACGTTGGCGTGCTGGCCGAAGTAGACCTTGCCCTCATCCTGAAGGTTGAAGAACCAGTACGACTTTTCGTTGCAGCCGATCCAGAGGAAGTCGATGCCTGCTTTGCCCAGGGTCAGCGCCAGCTTGTCGGGCAGGGCGATGATGAGGTGGCCGTCGCCGCGCTCGTGGTGCTTGCGGCCGTCGTCGTCCTGCCAGTGGAAATCGACGACGGCGCGCGACCAGAGGCGATGCAGATCGGTGAGGTTGGCGTTATAGCCCGTGGCCAATTCGCGATAGGTCGGCATGACGTCCGGGCGCGGCGCGACTTCGATCTTTTGGGGCGGACAGCCGGGGAGGAGGAGGAGGAGCAAGAGCAGGAGACAGGAGACAGGAGACAGGAGACAGGAGCGTGTTAGCCCAAGCACCAACGGTGCGGGCGAGGAGCGCGCGATTGATCGCCTGCTATTCTTCACTTTGCTCTTTCTACTTTTCACTTTTCGCTTCGCCTTCACACTTCGCCGCGCAGCACTTCGCCCAGTTGCTGCGTCACTTCCTCGATGCGCTGGTCGTCCAGGTGCGGATTGAGCATTTCGAGCTGGTCCTGGTCGTCCCATTTGCCCAGAGGGCCTTTGGAGATGTCCAGCTTGGGCGTCACCAACCACCATTCCTGTGGCGCATCGCCCTGACCACGCTTGACGGTGCTGTCGTAGCGCAGTTGCTTCTTGCGCATGAGGATCAGGCCCAGCACGAAGCGGAAGGCCTGGCGTTGCGGCTGGGGGTCGTCTGCCAGTCGGCGGAACAAACTCACCAGCACACCGTCATCGACGAACAGACGCTTCTTCTCGTTGGGCTGCGGCACGACCGTGCGCCAATAGCTAAACAGCCGCGGGGGCCGCTGCCCGCTGTCCCAGGCTTGCTGAGATACATCCAACCGCTTGAAACCCAGGCCCACGGCACCCTTGCCGGCGGCTTCCTCCGCGGGATCGAATTCTACCAGCGTGGCCATGTAGGTCTCGCCAGGCTGGAGCGCGCGCCCGGTCAAGGCGCACTGGCCGGTGGTGCGCTGGATGTCATAGGTTGGGGCGTTGAATTGGGTCATGGGCTTACAGAATGATCGGTTATGGGTTGACACCGAGTAGCCGCGCCGCGGCGGTGGCGGTCTGATCGATCAGGGTGGCGATAGTCATGGGTCCGACGCCGCCGGGCACGGGGGTGATGTACGAGGCGCGGGCGGCGGCGGGCTCGAAGTCCACATCGCCGACGTTGCCGGCGTTGTAACCGGCGTCCACGACCACCGCGCCCTGCTTGATCCAGTCGCCCTTGACGAACGCCGACCGGCCCACGGCGGCGACCACGAGGTCGCCCTCGCGCACGACCTGCGGCAAGTCGCGCGTCTTGCTGTGACACACCGTCACGGTCGCATCGGCGGCCAGCAGCATCATGGCCATGGGTTTACCCAGGATCGGACTGCGGCCGATCACGACAGCGCGGCGGCCCGCAAGGAGAATATCGTACTCGCGCAGAAGTGTCATGATCCCGCCGGGCGTGCAGGAAGCGAAGCCGGGCAGGGCGAAGGCCATGCTCCCGAAGCTGCTGATGGTCACTCCGTCAACGTCCTTGCTGGCGGGGATGGCTTCAAAGGCGGCGCGTTCGTCGATGTGTTTGGGCACCGGGTGCTGAAGGAGGATGCCGTGCACATTCGCGTCGTTGCCCAGCCTTTTGATTTGCGCCACCAGTTCGGCAGTCGTCGTCTCTTGCGGCAATTCGAGCTTGAGTGACTTCATGCCCACCGCCTCGCAGCGCTTGCGCTTCATGGCGGTGTAGGTCACCGAGGCTGGGTCCGCGCCGACGAGCACGGTCGCCAGGCAAGGGGTGACGCCGGTTTTGTCGACGATGGCGGCGACACGTGCAGCACAGCGATCCAGCACCGTCTGCGCGGTGAGTTTCCCGTCCAATAGCGTGGCAGTCATGGTCATGCGGTGATTATAGGGGATCGGCCCCTCTCCCCGGGGGCGAGGGGGCCGGAGCCCATCACCGCACCTCGACAAGCAACTCGACCTCGACCGTCGCGCCCAGCGGCAGCGCGTTGACGCCTACGGCGGCTCGCGCGTGCTTGCCCGCGTCGCCCAGCACCTGGCCCAGCAACTCGCTGGCGCCGTTGGCGACCTTGGGCTGATCGGTGTAGCCGTCGTCGCAGGCCACAAACGCGCCGACGCGCACGATGCGGACCAGGCGCGACCAGTCGCCGTCGATCTGATCGCCGACGATCGCCAGGCCGTTCAAGGCGCATTGCCGGGCCGCCTGCTGCGCCTGATCGAGCGACACAGCCGAGGGCACGCGGCCGGTGGCCAGCAGCTTGCCGTCCTTCATGGGCAACTGGCCGCTGACGTAGATCAGGTTGCCGCTGCGCACGGCTGGGACGTAGATCGCCACCGGCTTGGGGGCGGCGGGCAGAGTCAAACCGAGTGAGGCGAGTTTGGCGTGGATGTCCATTCCACGAGCATACCAATCCCGCGCTCATTTGCCTGCCATGGCAATCGCATCGAGCACCTGCTGCACCGTATACGCGTCACTGCCCCAGGCGACCGAGCCGTCGGGATTGAGCACGACCAGCCAGGGGATGGTGTTACGGCCAGTGGCGCGGAGTTTGGCGTCGCCGACGGGATTGCTGCCGGTCAGGTCAACGCGCATGGGGACAACGCCCGGCTGCTTCATCGCCTCGACGATGCGCGGGTCGCGCAGCACCGCTTCCTCCAGGGCCTTGCAGTTGAGACACCACTCGGCGGTGAACTCCATGACCACAATGCGTTTCTCGGCGAGCACTTCTTCGAGCCGCTGCGGGGTGTAGTGCACCCAGTCGATGGGGCCATGCGAGGTGAAGCGCACGCCGCCATAGACCGCTGCCACCAAGGTGACCCAGGCGATGAACATGGCCAGGCCACGGCGCACGGGCGCGGCGGTGATGCGCCAGGTGCGGTACGCCAGCCAGACGCCGGCGGCGGCGACGCACGCCATGACGGGCCACCAGTACAGTCGCGAAGGCGGCCCGGGCGGTTCGTGCAGGAAGCCGACGACGCCGGTGCCAATGAAGAACGCGGCGGCGGCGAGCATGAGCAGGCCCATGACCTGCTTGATCAGCTCGCTGCCCGGCCCGGTGCGGGGCAGGCGGTTGACCAGGAAAGGGAACGCCGAGAGGACCAAGTAGGGCAACGCCATGCCGGCGCCGATCCAGGCAAAGACCAGGAGCGTGGTGGTGGGATGCTGGGTGATGGCCCAGGCCGCGGCCGCGCCCATCAACGGCGCGGTGCAGGGCGTGGACAGCACGGCCGTCATGATGCCGAAGCCGAACGACCCGGCGAGCGTGTCGTGCCGCGGCTGAATGTTGTAGATCCATTGCGGCAAGCGCACGGCGAACAGGCCGCACATGCCCACCGCCATGGCGGCGATGACGATGCCGACGGTGATGGTGAATTCCGGATGCTGGAACAGGGCGTTGAGGGACTCGAAGCCCGCCACGAACGCGACCATGGCGCCCAGGCCAAGCCAGAAGGCCACCACACCCAGCGACATGGCGACGCCCAGCGCCAGGCAGCGTCTCCGGTTGTCGGCAGCGCGCGACAGGCTCATGATCTTCAGCGGCACCACGGGCAGCACGCAGGGCGTGAAGTTGAGCAATAACCCGCCCAATGCCGCGACCAGGAGCAGCAATACAAGCCCGCCCGTACTGGCGGCGTCGATGCTGAACGACCAACCGAACGCCTCGAACACCACACGACGCCCCAGCCGGTCGAAGCCTGCGAAGATCTCAGTCTGGTCCGGCGACGCTGACGCCTCGGCACCATCAGCTACTTGCAGCGTCACCGGAATATCTCGTGTCGTCGGAAACAGGCACAGGCGATCATCGCACGCCTGGTAACGCAGCGCGAGCGTGAAGCGGTATTCGCCCGCCGGTGTACCCTCGGCGACCTTCACCGGCACATAGAGGATCACCCGGCCGTCATACACCGGCAACGCCTCACCGGCGGCAAAGGTCAACGGCACCGATTTGGGCACTGGGAACTGCGGCGTCTCGAAGAGCAAGGCCGCATCGGCGCGCGTCGCCACAAGCGTGGTAGGCACCTGCTCGGTTTTCGAGGTCGTGCTACACTGCGCCGCATCGGGGTTGATGTGCCAGCCTTCCTGCAGATCGATGATCACCGCCAGCGCCAGGCGCTGACCGGGCGTCGCCTGCGGCGTCTGCCAGCGTGTTTCCACGGTCAGCACATCGGGGGGTTGCGGGGGCTGGTCGAGTTCCGGCTCGCGGGCGGGCGGGCCCAACCCGGGCGGCGGCGACAGCCCCGGCCGCAGTCCCGGCGCCTGCGCCCACGCCGCTGCCGACAGCAGCGCCAGGCTGATCAACGTCGGTAGTACGATCCGCATCGGTATTCGCATTGAGTGTGCCATCGTGCAGACTAACCGTCGGGGGCCACATCTTATGCCCGCAAGCGAGACGCTGCGTTGTGTACGTACTGGGGATACCTGACGCTTCGCCCAAAGCGGCTCAGCGTCGGCGTTGGCGACGCCTATTGCAGATCGCCCCCGTTTCGGGCCGATAACAGGGTAGTTGTGGGTATGGTGCGCCTCGATCGTCATGGCGTGGGTTTATGGCATGAGCGAACTCCTGGATCAAGCTGAAGTCGATGCCCTGCTGGCGGCAGTGGACGGCGGCGACGTGGCGCCCCAGGACGGCGGGCCGCCGCCCCAGGTCTTCTCCCGCCGCAAGGGCACCGGCCAGGAAGAACCGGAAATCCGGCCCTACGACTTCAAACGCCCCGAACGCGTCAGCAAAGACCAGATGCGCGCCCTGGAGAATCTGCATGACGGCTTTGCCCGGAACTTCGGCGCAGCCCTCTCGGGCTTCCTCCGCACCATCATCGAGGTGAAGGTCGCCAACATCGAGCAGATGACCTTCAGCGAGTTCACCCACAGCCTGCCCAACCCGACCTGCTTCAACCTGCTCTCGGCGCTGCCCCTGGACGGCAGCATGTGCATGGAAATCAGCCCGCTGATCATCTACCCGGTGATCGACCGATTGCTGGGCGGGTCCAACGCCGACCTGTTCATCCCGCAACGGCCGCTGACCGCCATCGAACTGCGCCTGGTCAGCAAGATCCTCGATCGCGCCATGACGGCACTCAAAGACGCCTGGAGCAACATCCTGCCGCTGACCTTCGCCCTGGAGGAGTCCGAGAGCAATCCGCAACTGGTGCAGATCGTGCCCCCCAATGAGGTGGTGGTGGTCGTCGGCTTCGAGTTGAAGATGGGCGGCCGGGCCGGCACGATGAGCCTGTGCATCCCCTATAACGTCATCGAGCCGGTGATCGAGAAACTGTCGAACCAGAACTGGGCCCAATACAAGCGCGGCAAGCGCGACGATCACCTCCGCCGGCAACTGGCGGATCAACTCGAATCGGCGCGCCTGACCGTCACCAGCACGCTGGCGGATACGACCATCAAGCTGGGCGACTTGCACCGGCTTCAGGTGGGCGACGTGATCCTCACGGAAAAGCCCGCCACCGCCGCGCTGACCCTGCTGGTCGAAGGCAAGCGCAAGTACATCGGCCACCTGGGGCAATTCAAAGGCAGCCGCGCGTTTAAGGTGTTGCGCGCGTATTCGCCCAAGGATCGGGTGTAGTTAGCCCAAGCACCAACGGCGCGGGCGGAACCAAGCGATCACGCGGCCTCAGGCATCACTTCGATCGCGGCAATCTGATTCAGCCGCAGGAAATGGAAGCGATTCGACCGGGCCTCAGCCACAAACAACTGAGTCGGCAACACAGCCACTAGATCCGGATTCGGCACATCGTATCGATCACCGCTGGTCACTACGATACGAAATGGCTGAAAGGGATTACGGTGCAGGTATTCGCGAATCGTTTCAAGCATGGCTCTGTCCCGGTTGGTACGTTGTCATTATATCACACGGACGCCAGCTACACCCCCGGCACAAACCCCGCCGACCACACCACCTGCTCGGCGGCGAACACCGGCCCGTCCGTGCACGCCAGCCTGTAGCGCCAGGGGCGACTCTCCGGTGGCGCGGTCACCGCCTGCGGACGCTGCCAGTCCTCGATCCGCACCACGCACGACTGGCACGTGCCCATGCCGCAGGCCATCGCCTGCTCCAGGCATACCTGGCAGAGCACGCCATGCGCCGCCGCCAGCTTGGCGACCGCGTGCATCATCGGCTCGGGGCCGCAGGTGTAGACAACCGTGCGGGCGGCATCGTCGCGCGACTGGGCGCACAAGCACGCTTCCAGCCCGCGCGTGATCAGCCCCTTGAGCCCCAACGAGCCATCGTTGGTGGTCACGACTGCCGGGTAATCGTGACGGGCAAACTCGGTCACACAGGCGATCGGTGTTCCGCCGTCATTGGGTGCGACAGCGGGGTCGAACGTGACCGCCAGCAGATCGCGTGACATGGCGCCGACGAAGCCGACGCCGCGCCATCCCGACGCTCTCATGGCCTGCGCCAGGTAGAACATAGGCGGCAAGCCGACGCCGCCGCCGACCAGCAGGCCGATGCTCTTGTCCACCGGCAGCGTAAAGCTATTGCCCAGCGGGCCGATGAGATCGACGGCATCGCCGACCTGCAAGTGCGCCAGCCAATCCGTGCCCACGCCGACCACGCGATGCACGATTTCCAGCCAGGTGCCGTCGCCATCCTCCCCGCGCCCCGCCAGACTGAACGGCCGGCGCAATAGCGCCAGCGGCGCCAGCAACTCCGGTTGATTCACCGCGCACCGCTGGCCCGGCGTCCATTCCCTATCGGCGCCTAACAGCGGACCACCCTCGTCCACACCATCGGGCGCGCGGCACCCCAACTGTATGAACTGGCCCGGCAACGTCGGTGGAAACTCACCAGTCACCCGCAAACGCAACCGATAATGCTCCCGGCAGATCAGGCGATTGATCTCGACCAAGGCATCGAAGCGCCCGCGGGGAGCGGTTGCGGCAGTGGATGGGCACTGGTGGATGGGCATCGGCCGGAGTATAACCAGTGCATGGGCGCATCGGCTTGGCGGGGCATTTCGAAGCCATTACGGTGGGGTCGAGCGGTCATCGACGACCTGGCGCCCACCACGCGTGCTATCGCACTACAGCAAGATGGCGCGGCCAACTGGTCGCCTGACGATGCCGCCTCCTACTGCTGGCGCTGCGGCGCCACCGCGGGGCCTGGCGCCGTGACCACCCGCGGTTGTCCGCACTGCTTTGGGCAAAAGCCGGCATGGGACCGCCTGACGCGCTTGGGCGCCTATCAGGCGCCGCTGTCGGACTGGATCATCGCCATGAAGTTCGTCCAGGACTGGTCGTGGGCGATCTGGTTCGGCGATGAACTGGCCCAGCGGATCAAACCCACCGGCCCGTCCGCAGCGCCCGCGGCCGTGTGTCCCGTGCCCATGCACCTGTGGCGGCGCTGGCGCCGCGGCTATAACCAGGCGGACCTGATGGCCCAGGCCTTTGCCCGACGCCTGCGCCTGCCCATGCTGCCGTTGCTCAGACGCTCGCGGCTGACCCCGCCGCAGACCCGGATCGCACCCTCCCATCGCCCCGCCAATGTCCGCGACTCGTTTGCCGCCCCACGATACGACCTGGCGGGCTGGACCATCTGGCTCGTGGACGATGTCAAAACCAGCGGCTCGACGGTGGCGGCGTGCGCCAAGCTGCTGCGTCAGCGCGGCGCCGCCCACATCCACGTGGCGGTCGCCGCCGTCGCCGACCCCAAACATGCGGATTTTAAGACGCTGTAGTCCGTTCACCATCAAGGATTTATGTGGTCTTACCGCTCTGGCCCGTTGGGCGTCGGCGTGCCCCGGTGCGGTGAAAAACAAACACAATTCCTCTTGCCAAAACCCAAACCTCTGGTACTATCGTAGCGGAAATGGGGGGAAGGACGCAGGCGAAATAGGCCTCCAGTTCTTCCGGTGGCGTTGGAGCGTCCTCGCCAGCCCATAGGACCGTCGAATCAGGGTACCCCGGCAGCTTTGCTGTCGGCGGAGGAGTCATCATGCGTTATCGCGTTGCCTTGTCAGTAATGCTTGTGTTGCCGGCACTGCTGGCGGGTGTCGCCGACACCGCCTGGGCCGATGCCTATCAGATCAATCCAAACCAGCGCTATCAGGCGATCGAAGGCTTCGGCACCGCGCTGGCGTGGTGGAATAACGACGAGTACCGCAATCCCGCCTGGCAGCAGGCCTACTTCCAGGACCTGGGCTCCACGATTCTGCGCATGGACATAACCCTCTATGCTGCGCACACTGCTCAGGGAAGTTCAGTGGTCAACCTCAATAGCACGCCGCTGATTTTCGACGGCACCGCCAACGACGTTGCCCAGCTCAATTTTGGTTATGACAGCCTGGTTACCGCGGGCCAGGTCGCCCAGGCCGGTCAGACGGCGTTGGGCAGCGACTTCAAGCTCATCGGCGCCGTCTGGTCGCCCCCGCATTGGATGAAGACCGACGCCGGCATCGTCGGCCAGAACTCCGCGGGCGGCTACCTGACTCAGACCGCCGACAACCGCCAGCAGTATGCCTACTACTTGGCGGCATACGTCAAAGGATTCGAGCAAAACTTCGGCGTCCCGCTCTACGGCATCACCATCCAGAACGAACCGCGCGTCGGACTGGGCTACAACAGCAGCGTGTTGGAACCCCAGTGGTATCACGACACGTTCCTGGCCGTCGCCCAGGAGTTCGCCAACCAGGGCATTACGACCAAGCTCTTTGGAGCCGTGCAAGATCAACTCCGCAGTTTGAGTGTATCACGGCCCCGGCCCTTCT
>JBBDMX010000052.1:0-17388 GCA_040878035.1 Phycisphaeraceae bacterium
GTCGCGGATTGGCGGGGGAGCGGTCACTCCTCTATTATCGGAGCAACGGACAAGGCAGTATCAGTTATTTATTTACAGTACCTAAGGATCGGGCACACGTGGGTCGCGGGACCAGGCCCACCGTCACGCCGGCCGATCGATCGCGGCGCTGCTGTGCGAAAGCATGGCGGCCACGCCTCGATCGGCACCGTCCACTGGGCTATGCAGCCGGCGGATACCGGCGCCACACATCGCGGCGGTCGGTCAGCCCCACGCCTTGGTCCGCACCTCGGAAGTGTTCTTCCAACTTCCGGGGGCGGGGGGCGTGCGGCTGGCGGACGACGGCGCGATCCCTGCGGCGCCTCAAGCCGGCTCCGCCGACGAGGGCGGGGCATGACGGCCAGGACCCTCCCGCGATCCGCCTTTTGCGTTCTCTTCCGTCGTGACGTTCACGACGGTGTTTCTCTCCCCTGCTTGCCAAGAAAGGAGCCGCGGTCATGTTTAACAAGATCCGCATTCGCAAGCATGAAGTCGGACTGTGGTTCCGCCACGGCGACTTCAAGTACGTCCTGGGACCGGGCGCGTACCTGGTCCCGCGCCGCCTGTTTGGCGACAAGGTCGAAGTCGTCAGCAAGCTCAACACCAAGTTCGACCATCCGCTGCTGGATGTGCTGGTGCGCGAAGAGCAGCTCGCCTCCCGCCTGCTCGTCGTGGACCTCAAGGACAACGAGCGTGCGCTGGTGTGGAAGGATGGCCGCCTGGGTTGGATTCTCGGCCCGGGTCGTCACACCTTCTGGAACGAGCCGTACAAGCTCGAGGTCGAGACGTTCGACGTGAGCGTGGTGAAGTTCGAGCACGCCAAGATTGAGGCCATCCTCGGTCACCCGGGCGGCGCGAAGTTTCTCGACGGCGTGCGTGTCGAGGCTCACGAGCGCGTACTGCTCTTCTGCGAGGGCAAGCTGGTCGAGCCGCTTGGCCCGGGCATGTACGTGTTCTGGAAGAACGCGGGCAAGATCACCTGGAAGTCGGTGGATCTGCGTGAGCAGGTCGCCGACGTCGCGGGCCAGGAGATCATGTCGGCCGACAAGGTCACGCTGCGTGTCAACCTCGTCGTCACCTACCGCGTGATGGACGTCGAGGCGGCGATCACCCGCGTGAGCGACTACGCCCAGGCGCTGTACCGCGAGGCGCAGCTGGTGCTGCGTGAGTCGGTGGGCACGCGCAGCCTCGACAAGCTGCTGTCGGACAAGGACACGGTGGGCAACGAGGTGCGCAATGCGCTGTCGTCGCGTGCCGCCGAGTTCGGTGTGAGTGTCCGCGGCATCGGTCTGCGCGACATCATCCTGCCAGGCGACATGAAGGTGATTCTGAACGAGGTGATCCTCGCGCAGAAGCAGGCCGAGGCCAACCTGATTCGTCGCCGCGAGGAAACGGCGGCCGCCCGCAGCCAGGCCAACACCGCCAAGCTGCTGGCGGACAACCCGACCCTGGCACGCATGAAGGAACTCGAGGCCCTCCAGGAAATCCTCAAGGGCGCCAAGACGACCTTCGTGCTGGGCCAGGGCGACATGGTCGAGCAGGTTCGCGGCCTGCTGGGCAAGGACGCGCAGAACGCAGGCGCGTCGAGTCAATAAGTCTGCGTAACCCGGCTGCCGTGCGCTCCACCATCGCGCGCACGGCGGCCTTTGTCCGCGGTTGTAGCTCATCGGGCAGAGCGCCGCCCCGCCAAGGCGGAGAAGCAGGTTCGAGCCCTGTCGGCCGCATTGAATGCACACGAAAACAGACTCGTCCATTCGTTCTTGCTCTGGCCGGGTGGCCGACTGGCGAAGGCAACAGGTTGCAACCCTGTGCACGCGGGTTCGATTCCCGCCTCGGTCTTGTGAAGGAAGGTGAACGGCGGAGTGGCCGCCGCGCCGGTTGCTAACCGGATGGAGCCCTCACACGTGAGGGTTCGTGGATCGTGCCCACCGCCTTCCGCTTGATCCAGGAAGAAGAAAAGGAAGATTCACCGCGGAGAACGCAGAGATCGCAGAGAAGAATGGAGGGAACAAGGATGGACATGATGAATAGGATGAATGAACAAACGGGAATCATGTCCATCTTTGTTGCTTCTTCTCTGCGTCCTCCGCGGCCTCTGCGGTGTATCTGCTACCGGAAGGTGACGCCGCCGGTGGGCGCGGCCCCCGTCTCGAAAACGGGTGGAGCCACAAACGGCTTGGGGTTCGAGTCCTCCGCCTTCCGCTTTGGTCGCCGAGACGGGTACGGGGCAGCAAGGGCACGGGCGAGCCCAACTGGTTGTAACCCAGCCGCTCCTTGCGAGCTTTGGCGGTTCGACTCCGTCCTGCCCCATTGACGACAAGTTCTTGCCCTCAGGTGTCGCGGGATGCACGCCTGACTTTGGCTCAGGAGGCGCCAGGTTCGAGTCCTGGGAGGGCAGTTGGCAGGTGAACCATGATGAACCCGATGACGCACAAGCAGCGCAAGATCATGAGCATCGGCATGCTGGCGGAACGCTTCGGCGTGTCGCCCCAGTCGCTGCGCATCTGGGACCGCCAGGGCCTGATTCCCCCGGCCCGCCGCACGCCCGGCGGCCACCGCCGCTATGGCCCGGAGCACCTGCACGCACTCGACCAGATCCTTGGCGCGCCGTCGGTGGTGATCCCGGCCAAGCCCATACGGCCAAGGTCGAAGGCTCGCATGCGCGGGCCTTGTCCCCCTCTCTCAACACTTCTGTCGCAGTGCGGCCAGAGCGCGACGCGAGTGAGATCGAAGTTGTAAACGACCCTTGGTCGATTCCCAGCGTTGGACGCTGCCGGCCGAGATGCCTAGTTGCCGGGCGAAATCCGCGGCTGAAAGCTTCAACTGCCGGCGCAAGCGGGCGATGGCCTTGCCGGTGATGCGAATATCGGGCAGGTGCGTTTCCCTATCGGGAGCCCGGTCGGCGGTCGTTGCTTGACGCCCATTTCCGCCCGGCGTGGGCCCCACGGCTTGCACTGGGTTCTTCCCTTGGCGCTTTTGCGCCTTTGCCGACGGCGCCGGATCTTGCGCGGGTACCGGTAAAACGGCATGATCCAACTCGATGTCGAAGATCTCGCTGAGCTGGTCGTCGGCCAGCGTCTGCACCGCGGCGTGGCGGGCGCTGGGGAGTGCCAGTTCCGTGGCGATCAGTTCCTGAGGGTCAACGCCGCGCAGGGTGAAGAGTAGGTCAGGCCGATTATCCAATCGGCTGCCGACGCCGTAGAGCACCGCCGCCACGTGCTTGCACATGCTGGCCCAGTCGGGGCAGGAGCAGTCGAGCTTGATCTGGCCCGGCTGAGGGAACAGCCCGGCGGCGCGATCGGTCACCACGGTCATGACCTGGTCGGACAACCTGCCTTGAAGCAGTTCGAGCATGGAACCGACCTGCCCGGCGCAACGGAGTTTGATGGCGCGCCAGGCGTCGGGCATGAGCTTGTCGATGTGGACTTTGACCGTGTAGAGCTCGCTGCCGCTGACGAAAGCTTCGAGTCCGCCGGGCCGGATCGCCAGGTGGCAGACCGAGCCGTTGCGGACGTACGTTCGGCCGCGCGGCAGGCGGTTGCTGAAATCGGAGAACGACTCGAGATGATCGCACCAGCCCTTGCCCCAGAAGCTGCGCGCGATGGCGCGGCCTGCAAGAGCCACCGGCTCGATGGACTGGCCTTGCTTGCGCAGCTTGCCCATCTCCCGCAGAGCGTTGACGCGCCGCTGAGCGACGGGCACATATTCGGGGAAACCTCCATAATTCCATGCCATTTGATGTCTCCTTACATCATTGCCTTACATCATCGCCTGCGCCGCGTCGAGGCGCACCAGCTTCAATATCTGCTCGTCGGGCAGTTCGGTCAGCTTCACTTCGCCGCCGTCACCAGTCAGCAGTTGCTCGGCTAATTCTCGCTTCTCCTGGATCAGTTCGTCAATGCGCTGCTCCACGGTGCCGTTGGTGATGAACTTGTGCACCAGCACGTTACGCTGCTGGCCGATGCGAAAGGCGCGGTCGGTGGCTTGGTTCTCCACCGCCGGGTTCCACCAGCGGTCAAAGTGAATCACATGCGAGGCGGCGGTCAGATTCAATCCCGTGCCGCCGGCTTTGAGGGACAGGATGAAGAACGGCGGGCCGGCCTCGTCCTGGAAGTGCTCGACGATCTGGCGGCGCTGTTTCACGCTCGTGCCGCCGTGCAACGTCAGGCCCGGTCGGCCAAACACCTGCCGCAGGTGCTCGGCCAGGGGGTCGATGATCTCGCGGAACTGCGTGAAGATGAGCACCTTCTCCTGCCGCTGCGCCAGCTCGTCGCAGATTTCCGCCAGGCGCTGGAACTTGCCGCTGTCGGCCGGGTCGTACCCGCCGTCGCCGGCCAGCTGGCTGGGATGATTGCAGATCTGCTTGAGGCGCATCAGCGTCTGAAGCACCAGGCCCCGCCGCGCCATGTCGCTTTCGACGTTGTCCAGCGCTGCTTCCATCGCCCGCACCGTTTGCTCATACAGCTTGACCTGCGCCCGGGTCAGGCTGCAATAGCAGGCCGTCTCGGTCTTGTCGGGCAGGTCGGCGATGATCGAGCGATCGGTCTTGAGCCGGCGGAGGATATAAGGCCCCACGAGTCGGCGCAGCGGGGCGTACTGGTCCTCTTGTCGCTGCGCCAGGGATTTGAGGAACGATTTGAACACGCCGGCCGAACCGAGCAGGCCGGGATTGAGGAAGTCAAAGATCGACCACAGATCGCCCAGGCGGTTTTCGATGGGCGTACCGGTCAACGCAATACGGGCGGTGGCGCTGAGTTTCTTTACCGCCTTGCTTTGCCCGGCACCCGGGTTCTTGATCGCCTGGGCTTCGTCGAGAATGATGCGGCGCCAGTTTACCGGGGTCAGCCACGTCTGCCGCGTCAGCATCGCGTAGGTCGTCACGACCAGATCGAACTGGGCCAGCCGCGCTTGCGGCGCCTGGGCGATGGCGTCCAACTCGTCGCGACTAGTCATGGCCGGGTGCAGGAATCTGAGTTTCAACGTGGGCGTGAAACGCTGTGCCTCTTGCTGCCAGTTGCCCAGCAGCGAGGCGGGCACGATTAGCAGGGCCGGGCGACGTTCCCCCGCGTCGCCGTTGTGCCGGTCGTGCATGAGCATGGCCAGCACCTGGAGCGTCTTGCCCAATCCCATGTCGTCCGCCAGGCAGGCGCCCAGCCCAAGTTGCGACAGCAGGCCCAGCCAGCGGACGCCCTCGTGTTGATAGGGCCTAAGCGTGGCGTGCACGCCGTGGTTCGCCACAGCGCTCGTCGGATCTGCCAGCCGGCCCGGTTCACGCAATTGCGCCAGCATTTGCCGCATGGCCTCGCCGGCTTCGACGTGCGCCCAGGTATGCTGCGCCTCGACTTCGCCATCGTCCTTCAGGTTCGCCGAGGTGCCCGCCAGCAGCCGCATGCCCTCGATGAAGGATATTTGCCCATCCGCGCTTTGCTGCTCGATCTGTCGCCAATGCTCGATGGCCTGCTGGAGCCTGGCGCGGTCCACCTCGACCCATTGGCCCTTGAGGAACACCAGCCCGCCGCCGGAAGCGCCCTCATCACTGGCGAGCAATGCCTCGAGTTCCGCCTGCGTCAGCCGCTGGTCGCCCAACGCCACGCAGGCGTTGAAATCCAGTAAGGCATCCATGCCCAGGGTCGATGGCCTGTTGCGGCCGATGGTCACTGCGACGCGTGGCCGGGGCCGCTTCTTCCACCAGTCCGGCACGCGCACGGACAGGCCGGCGTCTTCCAGGGCCGGCACACTCTGGAGAAAGGTGTACGCCTGCCGCGGCGACCACGCCAGCGGCTGGTACACCTGCCCGCCGTCCACCAGGCTCCGCACCCAGTCGCACGCCTTGGCGGCCTCGTCCACCGGTGTCAGCAGTTTGATCAGTGCCGGCTTGTTCCTGGCCCCCGCATACTGCTCCAGCGCCTGGCGCAGGGGCAGGTGCTTGAGCCGGCCCCCAATGCCAAAGCCCGTGGCATAGGTCGCCAGGAAGGCAAAGGGCCGATCAGGCTCACGCTTGTTCTCCGCCAGGTGAAAGCACACCCGGCCGACCTGCCGCCACTGCGGCGCCTGGGCCGCCAGGAACGCCTCCAGCCCGCCCGCCGCCGCGATCGCCTCCCGCGACCACCCGTCCAGTTCGTGCCAGACGTTCGCCAGTACCTGGCTGGATAGATATTCCCCGCCACGCATGGGCGGCGCGGTGAGCACCAGCGTGGCCAACTCCGCCGGCGAAGGCGGCTCGATTTCGATCGTCGTGGCCGACCCCGGCACATGGCACAGGGCCGTCACATAACGCTGCCCCAACTGCTGCCAGTAGCGCAGCGTCAGCCCGTCACTCACCGCGACCTTTTGCGCCGCCAGCGCGAACAACCCACCGCGCCAATCCCGCGCAAACGCTTCCCGCACCGACAGCAATGACCCCGACTCCGCCTCATCAGCCGCTGAGTCCCAGCACAGGTGTCCGCTTGGTGTCAGGCGAATGTCCGGCATCGATTAGACCCACTTCGCTCCATCGTCGTGGCTATTGAGAACGAGCATGACGGCACGGACCTGATGCACTCCTAAGAGCATGCTAATGGGCGGTGAGGGACTCGAACCCACGACATCATCCTTGTAAGGGATGCGCTCTAGCCAACTGAGCTAACCGCCCGTGATTCCTGTCTGTTCTGTCGGCCAAGCCCGACACTATAGCGGGCCTGCCGTGCCGGGCCAGTCGCTGCCAGAGCGCGGAACATGACAGTTGCGTACGGCGCGATCCCTCATCAGCGGGGGCGGGTGGCGGAAAGCTTCGCCGACAGCGGCGGGCATTCAACGCCGGCCGGTCAGGCGCGCGGTCGCAGGCGACGGCCCAGCAGACCGCCGGCCAACACCAGCAGGCTCAACACCGACGCCGGCTCAGGCACTGGCACGTAGGTCAACTGGATGTTGTCCAGTGTGAGGTCGGTGTTCGATGCATCGGTCACGAAGAATGAAATCGTGTCGAATTCGACAAACGGCGCGACAGTGTCCGTGACCAACAGCGTGCTTGCGCCATTGATGCCGGCTTGCACCTCCACCCCCGTAGCGGTGCGCATCAGCGTCAGATACCCGGCGTAAGTGGTATTCAAGGCGAACAATGGCTCATTTACCGCACTGAAGTCCCCCCAATCCGCCGAGGTATACAGGCCCGTGCCGGTGCCTGTGCGCTGGCGGCTGACAAGATTGTTGCCCGTGGTGTTGCTGCCGAACACTGCTGTGCCCGCGCCGTAGCCGCGCCAGGCGCCAAACGTGCTGCCGTTGGCGATCCCGGTCGCGTTGTTGCCGGCAAAGTCGCTGGTCACACGCGAATTGTTGGAGTCGAGCAACGCCCAGCGAAAGCTGTTGGTGCTATTGACCAGGGTCCCGTTGGAGAAGCTCACGTCGAACGTCAGCGACAGCGAGTCCCCCACCGCCAGGGTCAGCGGCGTGCCCGCGTCGGCAAAATGGCCCCAGATGGCCGAGAAGCTCTTCGTCCCGCCGCTTGTGGTGTGGTCCCACAACAGCGCTCCATCACCCGCATTGAGCGAGGTAAAGGCAGATGAACCGTGATGCGCTCCGTACGTCCACTGAAGTGACCCCGGCGGATTGTCCGTGGTGCGATCGCCATCGGCAAACGTCTCGTTGACGATGACCGCGCCACGGGCCGCGGGCTGCACCATAGCCATGCACGCGGCGACGGCCACCGCGCCGAGAATGATCGCTCTGGTTCCAAATGGGTCTGACACTGCGAATTTCTACTCCAGTCGAACCGGAAAGGCCATACCACGGGGGTACAACCACAAGGTTACCGCACGACGGGGCCAGAATCAAGCATTCTTCGCACTAAACGCGGGCCCGGGGCATGGGCGGCCGGACGGGGCGCTGGTAACGCTCGAACGTGAAATCATGCTCATTGCGCTCGTCCCTGGCGTGATCCTCGCTGCTAACCTTGGTCCATCCTGACCAATCGACCTCAGGAAAGCGCACATCCCCTTCGACGCCAGCGTGCACGCGCGTCAGATGCAGCGTATCGGCGATCGGCAGCGCGGCTTCATAGAGCGCCCGGCCGCCGATGATGAACAATTCGGCTTCGCCCGCTTGTTGCGCATCGTCGATAGCCTGCATCAGATCATGAGCCACGGCGACGCCCTCGACACCTGGCGCATAGTCGGGCTGGCGCGTGATCACCACCATGCGCCGCTGCGGCAGCGCCCGGCGAATCGACTCCCACGTTCGCCGGCCCATCACCACCGTGTGCCCCGTGGTCAACGCCCGAAACCGCTGGAGATCCGCCGACAACCGCCACGGCAGCGCCAACCCGCGCCCGATCACGCCGTTGTCTGCTACTGCCACGATGATGGCGATTTGCATGGGCATGGGTCCGATCTCGATTAGCCACCGATGAACACAGTTGAAGTCAGATAAGAAGCAGAGGGAACAGGGATGGACATGATGCGCATGATGGAGGAAGCGGTTGCCGACTTCGGCGGCGCTGATCGATTTCGGCCGCTGTTTGTATTGGCCCTGTCCATCATGGACATCCCTGTTCCTTCCCTGTATTGCTTCTCATCTGTGTCTATCGGTGTTCATCCGTGGCTAGCTACTTGCCCCCCTATACCGCCACCGGCGCGGCGATGTGCGGGTGCGGGTCGTAGTTTTCCAGGGCGAAATCCTCGAACTGGAAGTCGAAAATCGACTTGACCGCGGGATTGAGCGTCATCGTCGGCAATGGGCGCGGCTCACGCCGCAGTTGCTCCTGGGCCTGGGCGCGATGATTGTTGTACAGGTGCACATCGCCGAAGGTGTGCACAAACTCGCCGGGCTGCAAGCCCGTCACCTGCGCCACCATCAGCGTCAATAGCGCGTAAGACGCGATGTTGAATGGCACGCCGAGAAACACATCGGCGCTGCGCTGGTAAAGCTGGCACGACAGCCGCCCCGACGCGACGTAGAACTGAAACAGCAAGTGGCACGGCGGCAGCGCCATCTTCTCGACATCGCCCACGTTCCAGGCACTGACGATCAGCCGGCGCGAATCCGGATTGGTGCGGATCATGTCGATGACCTGGCTGATCTGGTCGATGGCCCGGCCGTCGGCGGTCTCCCAGCGCCGCCACTGCTTGCCGTAGACCGGCCCCAGTTCGCCGTCGGCGCCGGCCCATTCGTTCCAAATGCGCACGCCGTGCTCCTGGAGCCACTTTACGTTCGTTTCGCCGCGGAGGAACCAGAGCAGTTCGTAGATGATCGAGCGTGTGTGCAGCTTCTTGGTGGTCAGCAGGGGGAAGCCGCCTGATCCGGGGGCAAGGTCGAAGCGCATCTGATAGCCAAAGCAACTGAGCGTACCGGTGCCGGTGCGGTCGCTCTTGGGCGTGCCGTGGTCGAGGACGTGGCGAAGCAGGTCGAGGTACTGGCGCATGGGAGGATTTTACGAAAGTACAAAGTGTAAAGTGAAAGGTGAAAAGTGCAGAGCCGGAAAGCCCAGCCGCTCCGGCGGCTGGGACAGGACCATCGGGATGCCCGCGGGACATGAATCGCGCCCAAAGCTCCCATGCGCCCCGCCCCCAGCCGCGGGACCCCGGAGCGGCTGGGCTTTCGCGCTCCAAGGTCAGCCAACCAAGGAATACGGCCACCGCAACATGTGTGTTGAGCGTCATCATCGTCTTCGCACTCACCGGTGAAGTGTTCATTGTCGGTTCTGCCAATCCAATACGACGGTCATCCACTGTTCGCTGCGCTCGTGCAGGCGGCGATAGGCCTGCGGCGCCTCGCGGGCAGGCAGGCTGTGGCTTAACAGGGGTGCGACCGTGACCCGCTTGGCTCCCAGCAGTTGCAGCGACACGCGACCATCGGTGCGATGTGTGCACAGTGGCGCGATGTCATCCGCGCCGCTGCGGGTCGACTCATGGGCGCCGATAACGGTCAGTCCCTTGCGGTGTACATCACGATAGAAATCCACCTGCTCCACCACGCCGCGCGTCGAGCCCAGCAGGACCACCCGCCCCAGGCGTCGCGCCAGGGCGAAGGCCTGGTTGACGGCCGCGGGCACGCCGCTGGCCTCGATCACCACGTCGAATCGCTCGGCGATGTCCGCGGACGGCTCCACGGCATCGAACCCGCACCGCGTGGCCAGATCCCGTCGCCAAGTGATCGGGTCAATGCCCAGCACACGGGTCGCCCCCGCGGCACGAGCGACCTGACCCGCCAGGTTACCGATCACGCCCAGGCCCAGAATGGCGACTGTGTGACCCAACTGAATTTCCGCCTTGCGAACGCCCTGTAGCGCGATGGACACCAGTCGGAACGCCGCGGCTTCCGTCACGGGCAGGTTCGCCGGCAGCGACCAGCAGTTGGCTGCGTCCAGCACCGCCGCCGAGGCGTGCGGCATCCACGCCGCGACCGTCTGCCCCACGGTAAAGTCCTTCACGTCGCCCGCCATCGCGATGACAGTGGCGCTGGCGGTATAGCCGGGGTAGAACGGGTAATTCACCGCCGCGCCTGCCTCGGGGTACAGACGCGCCAGTTCCGTGCCCGGCGAGATCAGGGAATGGAGCGTTCGCACCACCACCTGGCCCGCCGCCGGTTCGGGTAGGTCAACGGTCTCAAATACGGGCTGGCTGTGGGCGGCAAATACGATGCGATCGGCTTTCATAGGAACCCTCCAAGTGCGTAGGGGGGGCTAGCCGGGCCGTCTCGGCCCTGGTCATATGGAGCCAGAGACGCTCCACGTAAAATCAAAGCGGCTTCGTTGCTTGCGGGGGCGCCGCACTCCCAAGGCGCCCAACCGCGGCCGAGACGACCCGGCTCGCGGATCGCCTCGCGCTGGCTTTACTTGCCTTCCTTCAAGTCGTCCCACAGCAGTTCGCAGGTCTTGCCGCCGCCGCCGCGGGTTTTGCCGCTGAAGACGATCATCGCGACCCGCTTGGGGTCGCCCGCGGGGTCGCCGCTGGTGTCGGCGTTGCCCTTCTGGCCGACCGTGAAGGTCAGCTCCGTCCAGCCGCCCCGCGTGCGATGCGGGAACCAGAACCATGCCTGCACCCGCTTGTTGTCGGCATCCCAGACCGCGATGTTGACGCTGCCCAGGTCCTTCTCGTCGGTCAGGAGCTTGACCCAGACGGTGATCTTGCGGCCGGTGAAATCGGTGGCGGCGAACTTCTTCCGCAGTCCACCGGTACCGTCGCCGCCGGCGCTGGTCCAGGTGGTCTTGACGCTGGCGGAGCCTTCCTTCTTGTCGTCCTCGACGAGCGCGAGCTTGGTTGTGCCGCCCTGGTATCCGCGCTGGGCCTCGATCTTGTCGGTAGAGTCCAGGGCGTCCTCAAAGCCGGCCGCGTCACCTTCGGCCTTGGGCTTGTCCTCTGTCTTAGGCTGGTCCTCGGCCTTTGGGGCGGCCGGCGTTTCCTGCTTCTCGTTGGCCAGGCGAATCATCTCGCCGGTGACGTCGCTCTTCTCGGGCGCCCCCGGAGTCGCCCCCGCAGTCGCTCCCGCAGTCGCGGCCCCTTGCGCCGGCGCCGCCTTGGTGGGCGCGGGCACCGCCGGCCGCGCAGCCGTGGGGACCGCCCCCGACCCCTGCGACTGCTCAACCACGTCCGACGTTTGAAGCCCCGAGATGGCGAAGGGGGTGCCCGACTTGCCGTACACGAAGTTGTTGTAGAAGCGGTTCTCGCCGCCGGAGGCCTCGAGCACGTAGGCTTCGCCGTCGACGTCAGTGACGCGGTTGCCCTGCACCAGCGAGCGCTTCCAGTCGCCCGCCAGGCGCATGCCCACGCGCGTGCCGTACACCGCGTTGTCGGAGATCACCGCGTCCTGGAGCTGTTGCGCTTCGATGCCCACGCTGGCGATGCCCGCTTCGTCGATGATCGTGTTGCCGCTGATGCGCACCATGGTGAGCACCTCGCCCGGCTTGGAGCATTGCACGCGGATACCCGCTTCCTGATGGCGCTTCTTGACGTTGGGCCCGTACCAGATGGTGTTATTGATGATGGTGACGCCTTCCCACAGGCTCTTGGTGACCTCCTCCTTGTCGGAGCGCGTGCCGACCATGATGGCGGCGAGCATGGGAGCGCGCTTCTTGGCGACGATGATGTTGTTGGCGATGAGGATGCGCCGCATGGAGGCGCCGTCACGCTCGCCGTCGCCGGTGACGCAGATGCCGTAGGCCTGCGGGTCCTCGACGTAGTTGCCGATGAATTCGATATCCTCGACGAAGGCGTCCTTGATGAGCGTGAAGGTGCCGAAGCCGCACGCCAGCTCAGGCGCGATGCTGCGGTTGTTGATGATGTGCACCCGGCGGGCGGTGTCCACCTCGACCTGGAGGTGCTCGACGAGGTTGTTGGTGATCCAGATATCCTCGTTGCCTCGATCTTTGCTGAGTCGGAAGGCGATGGCGTAGCGGTCGGAGGTCATTTTGGGCTGGTAGTTGCTGTCGAAGAAGTGATTGGCGTCGATGCGGATGCGGTGGGCGTTGAGGAACGCCAGGCCCGGGCCGAAGTGGGTCACACCGTTCAAGTCAAAGCGCAGGCCCTTGACCGTGATGTCGTCGCAGGTCTCGAAGGAGAGGATGAACTTGCTGCGTCCGCCGGCGGCCTTGAGCAGGGCGCCGGGATCGCCGGTGACGGTCAATCCCTTGCGGTTCGTAATAACGATGCCGTTGGCGAAGAAGTAGGTTCCCTTGGGGAAGTAGACGCCGGTGCCATCGGGCGCGGCGTCGAAGGCCTTCTTAATCGCCGGCCCGTCGTCGGTCACACCGTCGCCGGTGGCGCCGTGGTCGCGGACGCTGGTGAACGACGCCGCCTGCGCCTTGCTCGTCGCCTCATCGTCGGCGGCATGCGCCAGCGGCACAACCGCGGCGGCAAAGACCATCGCCAGTACGCCCAGGAAGGTCGGTAGACACTGATTCACATTCAACTTCATGGTTTGGTCCTAACAAAAAAAGAGGAGAAACAGGGTGGGTTGTGCTTTGGGCTCACCGAACTCCGTACCAGAACACGTAGCCGGTGTCCGACGAGCCATTCCAGGTATAAGCGTTGCTATTCTTTGCGGGGAATTCCGTCTCGGGATCGGGCAGGTACTCCGCACTCGAATGTCCGTCGAAGTACAGGATGTTTGCGCTGCTATCACTGATATGCCGTGACTTGACGTGGCGTCCAGGAAAACTGCCATCGGAAACGCCCGCATAGCCGTTCTTGGCGTCGACGACGGAAAAACAGCGACTGGGCAGGAGTATCATGCGAACTTTTTGGTGAGCATTGGTGCCGCCAGTCGTGGCGCGGTACAGGACGTTCCGCATGTTAATCCCGTAGTTGCTGAATTTGCGGACCGGCGTGCCGTCCTTGTCCGGCAGCGCCACAGTCGAGGGGTCGAAGTTCGCCCCACTGGGGCAGAAGAACATATTATTGCGCCGCACCCCCGCGGTGTTCGTCCACTTGCTGGTGTAATACATGCTCCAGCTACCGGCGTAATCCTGCTTGACCAGGACCTCCATCCAGAAGCCCAAGCCGGGCGGCACATTATTCGTAGGGACGCTGTAATAGGGCATGGTGTCGTGGTTGTCCTGGGTATAGGTCGCCAATGCCTGGCCCACCTGCCGCAGGTTGGACAGGCACACCGACGCCCGCGCCGCCTCCCTGCTGGCCTGCAATGCCGGCAACAGCAGGGCGATCAGCAGGGCGATGATCGAGATCACCACCAGCAGTTCGATGAGCGTAAAGGCTGTTTTGCTTGGCTTTCGCATAGGTGTCGCCCGCCTTTCCTTCATCTCCCAAGCACGCGTATCGAGGCTCAAGCGTCCGCGGGCTTACGCCGCGCGGCTCTGACAGCCACCCGCGGGCTTACGCCGCGCGGCTCTGACGGCGGCGGCGATGACCAAACATCAGCAACCCGCCCAGACCCATCAGCGCCAGCGACGCCGGCTCGGGGATTGCCACCACGCCGATGTAGAAGCTGTCGTTGTCGCTGCCGTTGACGATGCCCAGGGTCATGCCGGCGCCCAAGCCGCTGGCGGTGATCTGGTTGGCGCTGATCAGGCTCTGCACGGCACTGACCTGGGCAAAGTCGTTGAACGCCAGGGTCTGCACCTCGCCGCCGAGGGTGTTGCCGACGGTGGTCCAGTTGCCCAGGTTAAGCACGCCGCCGCCGGCGATGCTTAGCACGCCGTTGACGAGGATGTCGTGAAGATCGCCGCCGCCGAGCGTGTACGTGCCCGTGCCCAGCGAGAGGTTCCCGGTGGCGAAGTTCACGGGTATGAAACTGCTGCTGTCCAGGCCCGCGCCCACGTCAATCGAGCCGGTGTTCCAGTCAACGCCCGTCGCCGCGTTTCCAAGCGCGATCGTCGCCGCCGTCAGATTCATCGAACCGTTCTGAGTCGAATTGTTCGCAAACCGCCCCCCGTTGACCGTCACCGTGCCGGCGCCAATGACGTAGCCCTTGGCATTGATCGTCAGTGTGTTGGCCGTCCGCATCTCAGCGCCCGCGCCATTGAGGTTCAACTCGCTGAGCCCCGCCTGGCCGACATCGCCGATGATCGGTGTGGCTGTGGCGCTGCTGACGTGCAGGAGGCTGCCGTTCAGATCGAGCTTGTTGATGGTGCTGCCGTTCGCACCGGTGGTGGTGCGTACCGTCAGCCCGTTGTCCACGGTCCCGGCCAGCGTGACGTCGCCGCTCAACTTGAGGTTGGCGATCGAAGCCGCCCGGTTATGCTCAAACAGAAGGGCTTTGTACGTGCCCGCCGCCACTAACGGTGTGATGGTGGCGTTTTCAACGCTCACTATCCAGTGGAGCTGCGTGTTCTGCATCGTGATGGGCGTTGCATTCAGGTTCACCAATGAAATCGGGCCACTGAACATAATCTTCGGCGTGTTGGTCCACGTCTGTCCGCCCTTGACATTCAGTGCGTTGTTGGAGTTGTTGCCTGCAATCATCCGCAAGTCGTACCCACCGAAGTCAATCGCGGCACTGTTGCCGCTGAATGTGACTATGTTGGGGGTGCTTGAGGAGATAATAAACTGCGTGACTGTGCCACTGAATCCCGTGCCAAAGGTGAGATTGGTGCCGGTGAAATTGATGATTCCCCGGCTGGCCACCTGGTTGGCCTCGGTCTGCGTGGCGGCGTTGATCTTCAGCACGTCGCCATTGCCAGTCAGCGTCAGGGTCTTGCCGCTGCCGACCGTGACCCCGCCTGTGGCTCCGTTATCTATGAAGCCGCCGGCGCCGCTCTGCGGGGTGATTTCGAGGCTGGCCATCGTGATGTTGAAGCTGAGGTTCAGTCTGCTTACCCAACTACCTCCTGTGGGTGCCAAGCCGGTTACCGTGACCGTGCCCACCGTCGGGGCGTTGGCGCTGAGGGTTGCCGATCCGGTTTGCGTGAAGTCGACCGACACGTTCACGCCACTGGGGACCACGCCCGTGTCCCAGTTCGACGCGGTGTTCCAGATACCGGTGCCGATGCTCCCGGCGGTGCCCGTTCCGATCCAGTCCGCCGCTTGTGCCTGGCCCGCGCACGCCAGAGCCGTAAGAGTGACGATGGTGTAGATGCTTCGCTTCATGATTCCTCCTGCTTGAAATGAGGTTGGTTGATCGAACCGCACGTTGTTGACGCTGGTCATGACCGCTCCTTTTCCGACGGGAAGATTGACTTGATCTCCTGCACGAATCCATTTAGCCACAGATGAACACAGATAAGAATCAGTTTTTTTCAATGGATTTTCTTGGCATCTGTGTTTATCCGTGTTTATCCGTGTTCATCTGTGGCTAGTGACTCAGTCATGCTCCATCCGGTGCACAGTCTCGCCGGTCACCAGGCTCACCGGCTCGCGCAGTAGCTCGGGCACCGGGTGGCCCGCCACCAATAGCGCCAGGTTCTCCATCGCCCGCCGGCCCATGGCCACCCAGTCGCAGGCGATGTGGTCCACCGTGTGGCCCGTCCAATAGGCCCCGATGGGATAGACCCCGAAATCCATGGTGATCACCGACACCTCGCCGGCCCGCAGCCGGCCGCGGAACCGCTCATCGGCCAGCAGCGGCACGAGCAAGCTGGAGGTCGGCAGCACAAAGGCGTGAACGGTCGGATGCACCGGCTCGTAGAACTCCTGCAACATGGTCGCCAGCTTGTCGCGGTCGAACCCCTTGATGTCCAGCAGTTGGTAGTGCGAGTTGAATTGCTGTCCGCGCCGCTCCTGCGCCGCCTGGATCCCTTCGATCCAGTCGCGGTTGTAGGTTTCCATCTGATCAAGCACGACCGGGGTGTAGATGTCGTGGCCGTGGGCGACCAGATGGTCGTCCACCAGTTGCGCCGCCTGGGCATAGTCGGGGGTGACGTGGTGCAGTTGCCGGCCGGGGTAATGGCGGCCCAACACGATGCTGGGCACGTGTTTGGCGCAGCGCTCGACCAGCGGCAGTTGGCGCAGCTGGGGATGCACCCAGATCACTCCCGCCAAGCTGCGCTCGCGGGCTTCATTCAACCACTTGTCGAACTCGCCCACATCATATTTGGCGTGCAGGACCGCCAACTGGCAGCGTTGCGTGTCGGCCCAGCGTGAGACGCCCTCCAACACGTTGGAAGTAAACGAAGCGCCGGTCCCCCCCGAAGAGTCAACCCACCAGGGGGGCACAAATCCGACAGTGGCGCCGCGCAGAGACGCCAAAGGAGCGCGCAGGGGCTGGAGAAAGGTGCCCAATCCCCGGCGCCGGGTCACCGCGCCGCGATCCTCCAAAAGCTTGAGTGCCCGGCGAACCGTATCCCGCGCCACGGAATGCTCCTCCGCGATCGCCTGTTCGACCGGCAGCCGCAACGGTTCGGCCAGACCTTTACGACGTTCCGACAGCACTGCAGCAATCTGCGTGTAACGGGAACCTGGTCTGCGCCTGGCTGGGCAACAGCGCCACCATCGCCGCCAAACACTACCTGCAAGTGCTGGACAGCGACTACGCCAAAGCCGTGACCGAAAAAGCGACGCGCTTTCCGGCGCAGTATCCGCACGTACAGGTAGGTAACGCCCGGCAAGGCGAAGAGGCTGGATGCGAGAAAATGGCTGAGAATGCGGGGGTTTACGAGTTCATACCGCATTGTACGAAACAACCCAATGACCCCGACGGGATTTGAACCCGTGTTACCGCCGTGAAAGGGCGGTGTCCTAGGCCACTAGACGACGGGGCCGATCTGTGGGTGAGGCATTGTAGGGATTGTGCGCCGCCGGGCAAGGGGCGGTCAGAGCCGCGCGGCGTCAGCCCGCGAAATGGTGACGCGATGACGCCCGAATCCGCGGGCTTACGCCGCGCGGCTCGGATTGGATTGGCGATGACGCCCGAATCCGCGGGTTTACGCCGCGCGGCTCGGATTGGATTGACGATGACGCCCGAATCCGCGGGCTTACGCCGCGCGGCTCGGATTGGATTGGCGAT
>JBBDMX010000052.1:17488-24272 GCA_040878035.1 Phycisphaeraceae bacterium
TGGATTGGCGATGACGCCCGAATCCGCGGGCTTACGCCGCGCGGCTCGGATTGGACTCAGTCGTAGCGGAACACGCCCTTGCGCCAGGCGTAGGCGAAGGCGATGATGCTGGTGAAGATGAAGAACAGGCCGCGGCCCAGGAACAGCGGCGCCAGGCCCGATTCGCTCGACAGGCTGGGGAACGTGGTGGCCCAGGGGTAGAGGAAGACGATCTCGACGTCGAAGACCAGGAAGGTCATGGCCACGATGTAGAAGCGGACGTTGAAGCGGCGTTTGGCGCTGCCTATGGGGTTCATGCCCGATTCGTAGGTGATGCCCTTGACCGGGCCTTGGCGGCGAATGCCCAGGAGGCGGTCGATGACCTGCGTGGCGACGAGGTTGCCGGCGGCGAACAGGATGGCCATGACCAGCAGGATGCCGACGGGCGCGTAGTGGGAGAACTCGGTGGCGGCGAGGGTGGGGAGCATAGGCGCAGCAGTATAGCGAAACGGTGCACGGATCGTGGCCCCGAAAGCCCAGCCGCTCCCGCGGCTGGGACCCACCCGTCGGCCCCCCGGAAGCGGGTGGGCTTTCCTTTATGAGCTTTTCACACTTGGTGTCGCACTGCGTTGCGCAGGTACAATCCTTCCAATGACCACTTCCTCCACACCCCCGGGACTCCGCCAGGACGACACCCCGCGGCTCGAGGCCCTGGACGACCTGATCCGCCAGCACGGCGGCGACCCGGAGAACCTCTCGGGCCAGCTCGTGCGCGAGATGATCCACACCAGCCTCAAGCTCATCCGCGACGGCGCGGACGTCGGCGAGATGAAGCTGGTCAGCCGCAGTCTCAAAGAGCTGCGCTATGCGATGAAGATCTTCCGGCCGTACCGCAGCACGCGGAAGATCTCCATCTTCGGCTCGGCGCGGACTAAGGAAGAGCACCCCAACTACCAGGCGGCGCTTCAGTTCGCCAAGGGCATGTCCGCGCAGGGCTGGATGGTGATCACCGGCGCCGGCGACGGGATCATGGCGGCGGGCCACGGCGGCGCCGGGCCGCAGGCGTCCTTTGGCGTCGCCATTCGCCTGCCCTTTGAAACCAACGCCAACAAATTCATCAAGGGCGATCCCAAGCTCGTCACCTTCCGCTACTTCTTCACGCGCAAGCTCATGTTCGTCAGCCAGGCGCACGCCATGGCCGTCTTTCCCGGCGGCTTCGGCACGCACGATGAGGGCTTCGAGGTGCTCACGCTGATTCAGACCGGTAAGTCGCCGATCATCCCCGTGGTGCTCTGCGAGGAGCCGGGCGGGGCCTACTGGTACTACTGGAACGAGTACATCCGCCATCACCTGCTGGATACCGGCATGATCGGGCCGGAGGACCTGAACCTTTATTACATCACCGACGATCCGGCTAAGGCGACGCAGCACGTGTTGGACTTCTACTCGAACTATCACTCGCAGCGGTTCGTGCGTGACGATCTGGTGATGCGGATTCACAAGCCGCTTGCGCCGCGGCAGCTTGAGTTGCTCAACGGCGAGTTTGCCGACCTGGTGGCGGAAGGGAAGATCACGCAGACCCAGGCCTTGCCGGAGGAACGTGAGACGCTGGAGTTGCCGCGGCTCAAGTTCGTGTTCGTAAAGCGCGGGTACGGGCGATTGCGGCGGATGATCGATCGCATCAATGCGTTTGCGAAGGAGTAGGACCCCCTCTCCCCCGGGGAGAGGGTGGCGAGGCTCGGCGAGCCGGGTGAGGGGATCTGCGGATGGGTGGGGCGTGATTTGGGAAATAGCAGATGGAGGTCGATGGTATTGCAGTGGCCTCCAGTCATCCGCGGATCCCCTCACCCCAGCCCTCTCCCCAAGGGAGAGGGGGCCGGAAGTTGACTTCCCTCTCACGCCTACCCTATCATCGCTCAATCCGGATCGAAGGATGAAATCAGCATGCACATCAGGGACATCTTCGCCGGCCACTCGCCCACGCTGTCGTTCGAGTTCTTCCCGCCCAAGACGCCGGCGAGCGCCGAGGCGCTCTACGCCAACATCGCCCAGCTCGAGCAGCTCAAGCCCTCGTTCGTGTCGGTGACCTACGGCGCCGGCGGCTCGACGCGCGAGTTGACGCATGACCTGGTGCTGCGGATCAAGCAGCAGACGACGCTGGACCCGGTGCCGCACCTGACCTGCGTGTGCCACGCGGAGGAGGAGGTCGGCGCGATCGTGCGCCGCTATGCCGCCGCCGGTGTGAGCAATATTCTGGCGTTGGGCGGTGATCCGCCGCGCGACCCCCGGAATCCGGCGGACTACGACAAGAGCAAGGACGCCTTCCAGCATGCCGCCGACCTGGTGCGCTTCATCCGTCGGTTCAATGATACCGGTGGGCATCCGGACAAGCGCGGCTTCGGCATCGGGGTCGCCGGCTTCCCCGAAGGCCATCCCGCCACGCCCAACCGCCTGCTCGAAATGGAGCATCTCAAGGCCAAGATCGACGCCGGCGCCGACTACATCTGTACCCAGCTTTTCTTCGACAACCGCGATTTGTACGACTTCCGCGAGCGCTGCCAACTGGCGGGCATCACCGTGCCGATCATCGCCGGCATCATGCCCGTGACGTCGATCTCGGGGATGAAGCGCATGGCGGAACTGGCGGCGGGGGCCCGCTTCCCCGCGCCGCTCCTGCGCGCCCTGACGCGCTGCCAGGACGACGCCGAGGCCGTCACCCGCGTGGGCACTCACTGGGCCACCGAGCAGTGCCGCGATCTGTTGGACCACCAGGTCGCCGGCATCCACTTTTACACGCTCAACAAGAGCGACGCGACGCGGCAGATTTACCACAACCTGGGCGTACACGACAGCGCGGCGTTGCGCGTAAACCAGGGGGCGCATATCTGAGCGCAGTGCCAGGAGACAGGAGGCCGAAGACAGCCGTTTAGCGGGTGACGCGCAGCGTCCCGTTGTTAGCCCAAGCACCACCCCGGGAAACGGTGCGGGCGCATGTTCCGAAGCGGCACCGGTCGCGATACAATATGCGAAGGAGCATCGATAATGATCCAAGCCCCCGCCATCCCGACGCGCAGCACGATCAAGATGACGGCCGGGCAGTATCTGCAACTGGGCGCCGATCCGACCGGGGTGCGGCTGGAACTGGTCGATGGAGAGATCGCCGTGAGTCCCAGTCCTACGCCTCACCATTCCAACGCGGTCCTCCGGTTCAGCCATTTGCTGATGGCTCATATCGATGCCCACAATCTGGGCCACCTCTTCGGCGATGTGGACACGATCCTTACGCCCTTCGACGTGCGCCGACCGGACCTGCTCTATTTCCGCAAAGAACGTGTTCACCTGGTCGGCGAGAAAGCCATGCACGGGCCGCCGGATCTGTGTATCGAGGTGATCAGCCCCAGCAGCGTGGTGATCGACCGCAGGGATAAGTTCGCACAGTACGAAGAATTTGGCGTGGCGCATTACTGGATTGTCGATTGCGAGGAGCGCACCGTGGAGGCGTACCGCCTGCACGATGGCCGGTATGGCCAGCCCAACCGCGGCCGCGATCAGGAGGTGGTTCACCTGCCGCCGTTCGAGGATCTGGCTTTGCCGCTGGGTGAGCTTTGGTGGCCGCGGTGATTCTTGCATCTTGGCGGGGATCTGCCCTACCATAGTGTCACTAACTCCGTGTCTGGACCCCGCGGGCGTGTCGGCCGTGCCGCGGGCCTTTACAAAAGTCGGGCCGACGTCATTGCCATAGACACCCCCGCCCTCGGCGCTGCGCTTACGCGCTGGCCCGGCGGCGGCGGCGACACGGAGTTGCTCATGCCCGGATCGATCACCCTCCCGCAGGCTGTCCTGGAACTCGAAGAAGAAGACCGCATTCGCTACGAGGCGCTTAAGCCCCCCTCGTCGATCGTGGTGCGCTACGGCTACATGAAGCTGGTGGCCGAGCTGCCTTACGACGGCGCCGAGAGGACCGGCTGCGGCTCGAAGCTGGTCATCCGCACCGAGCGCGGCACCGAGATCGCCGAGATGCTCACCACCACCTGCGGCAACGCCGGCTGCGGCAAGAGCGTCTCGCGCAAGGATATGCTCCAGTACATCGACAACTCGGGCGGGAAGAACTACCCCTTCACCACCCAGGGCCGCGTCCTGCGCGTCGCCACCGTCGAGGACCTGATCGAGCAGCAGAAGTTCGACGCCCAGAAGCGCGACATGCTGCGCTTCGCCAAGACCGCCTTGCTCGAGACCAACCTGCCCATGAAGCTGGTGGACGTCGAGCTGCTGCTGGGCGGCGAGCGCGTCATCTTCCACTACACCAGCGAGCAGTGGATCGATTTCCGCGAGTTGGTCAAGCGCCTGGCGGCCCAGTACCAGACGCGCATCGAGATGCACCAGGTCAGCGCCCGCGATGAGGCCCGCATCGTCGCAGATTATGAAAAGTGCGGTCAGCATTGCTGTTGTCGCCAGTTCTTGAAAGTGCTCAAGCCCGTCTCCATGCGCATGGCCAAGGTGCAGAAGGCCACACTGGATCCGACCAAGATTTCCGGGCGCTGCGGCCGGCTCATGTGCTGTCTGCGCTACGAGGACGAGACCTACGAGACGCTCAAGAAGAAGCTGCCTTTCAAGCAGACGCGGGTGCTGACCGACGACGGCGCCGGCACGGTGATCGACTCGCAGATTCTCACGCAACTGGTGCTGGTCAATCTGGATCGTGACGGGAAGAACTTCGCGTTTCCGCTGGAGAACATTGCGATCATTGCCAAGGGCGCGCCGGGCTTTGTGCCCCCGCCGCCGCCCGTGCCGCGCGAGGATCGGCGCGGGGGTGGTGCGGCGAGCGGTTCGGCGAGCAATGCCCGGGGACCCGCCGCGGGTCCCCGGGCGGTAGGCTCAGGCGGTTCGCCTCCCGGATCCCCGGCATCTTCCCAAGCGCCCAGCGAGCCGGGCGGCTCTACCGGCTACAAGCGGCGCGAGAATCAAGGCGGGCCGCCGCCACGTCCTCGACCGGGGCAACCGGTGGAAGAAGAGCAGATCGAGTCGGCGGAAGGCCGCCCGGATGATGCGGCCGCGGACGCGATCGACCAGCAGGCGGGCATCGCGGATCAGCAGGAACCCAGGGACGCAGCAGGCGGCGACCTGGCGGACGAAGAAATCGGCGATGCGGCCATCGATCAAGATCAAGCTGGTCAAGCGCCGATATCCGGCGGTTCCCCCGGAGCCACCGGAGCCACCGGAGCCCCCGGAATCCCCGGAATCCCCGGAATCCCCGGAATCCCCGGCGCCCCGCCGTCGGGTGGTGGCGGTCGTCGTCGCCGCCGTCGGGGCCGGCGTCGCCGCGGGGGCGGGGGTGGTGGCGGCGGGGGTGGCGGGGGCGGTCCGCCGGCGGCGTGAGATCGAAGCCACGCAATTAAGACTCGCAACTCGCAACACGGTATGATCATGCCCCTTGATCGCACCGCACCATCTTGATTGAGGTTCGCCATGCTGCGAGTGATTGTCGTGGGGTTGGGTCCTATCGGCATCGCCTGTGCCCGTGCCGTGCGCGCCGATGCCACGCAGGAGTTGGTGGGCCTGGTCGATAGCGATCCGGCCAAGATCGGTAAGCCGTTGGACGACCTGGGTGTCGAGGCGGCGCTGCCCACCGAGGAGCAGGTCAGCGACACGCCGGTGGTCGTGACCGACGTGGCGCAGGCGGTGCAGCGCAGTGCCGCGGACGTGGCCATTATCACCACCTCCTCACGATTCGATCGCATCGCCGCTACGCTGCACGAATGCCTGGCGCACAAGCTGGCGGTCGTTTCGAGTTGCGAAGAGATGGCCTGGCCGAGTTACGGCCACCCTGAATTGGCGCAGCGCGTCGACGAGGAAGCGCGCCTGGCGGGCAAGGCGGTGCTGGGCACCGGCGTCAACCCCGGCTTCGTCATGGACAGCCTGGCGGTGATGATCAGTTCGTCGGTTCGGCGGGTCACGAGCGTGCGCTGCGTGCGCCGCGTCGATGCCGGCCGCCGGCGCCTGCCGCTCCAGGCCAAGATCGGCGCCACCATGGCCGAGGCCGACTTCCGCGCCCTGGCGGCGCAGAACAAGGTCGGCCACGTCGGCCTGCCCGAGTCGGTGGCGCTGATCGCCGCCGGCCTGGGCCGAAAGGTCGAGCCCGGCTCGGTGCAGGTCAGTATCGACCCGGTCATCGCCGATCGGCCCATCGAGTCGCTGGTGGGTTTGATTCAGCCCGGCCGCGTCTCGGGCATGCACAACATCGGACGCTGGACCGGCGACGACCTGTCGATCGAATTGGACCTGACGATGGCCCTGGGCCTGGCGGACCCCAAAGACGTGATCGAAATCCACGGCCCGGTCTACGTGCGCGCGAAAATCTCCGGCGGCTTGCCCGGCGACTCGGCCACCGTCGCCATGCTCGTCAACTACGTCCCCGTCGTCGCCCGCGCCCGGCCGGGCCTGCTGACCATGCTCGATGTCCCGCCCGCCGGCTGCCGCGGCCGCGATGTGTAAGGCCTGCCACCCGGTCAGGACAACCAGCGCGAGTAAGAGTGCCCGCACGATCACCGGCGCCGAAGGTGTGCGATAGGGCTTGGGGTCTGCCGGCGCTTCGGATTGCGCATCGTCCCGCGCCGTGCTTGGCGACTCGGAAACCGCGTCGCCTAGAGCCGCGGGACGCGCCTCCGCGGGCGTGGGTTGCGGCGCGGGCTTGGGTTGCGGCACAGGCACGGGGCGCGGCACGGGCTCAGCCCGGGCCGGTGCCGTGGCTTTACCCTCGTGACCCTCGTTGTCGCGCTCGTCGCCCCAGAGCGCATTCCCCTTGTAG
>JBBDMX010000053.1:122-12445 GCA_040878035.1 Phycisphaeraceae bacterium
GCGCTGGCGCAGAGCGACGCTGCGCTGGCGCAGAGCGACGCTGCGCTGGCGCAGAGCGACGCTGCGCTGGCGCAGATGAACGCGGATTCGGCTTTCTCCTGCACCCTCCACCCTGCACTTTGCATCCTACACCGGGCGCTTCGCCTGATTCACCGCCAAGGACGCGGAGTGCGCGGAGTGCGCGGAGTGCGCGGAGGATACAAAGAGGAAGTAACCGCGGATGAACGCGGATTCGATCCTCGTTCTTCATCCTTCACCCTGCACCTTGCACCCTGCACTGAGCGCTTCGCCCCTCTCCACCTTACACTTTGCACCTTGAACCGGGCACGTCGCCCCGCGATGCCCCCTTATCCGCCCTCCCCTTATCCGCCCTCCAGAACGAACCTTCCGGGAACCGAAAAATGTACTTATCCCATTTCGGCCCCCAGACGCAACCGTCCGATGGCCGCGAAGCGGAACACACCGCCGCGCAGTGGACCGCGACAGATTAGGCTGTCTTCAGCGATCTGGCTGTGTTGGCAAGAGATTTTGAAAGGCGACTAACAAAGGTAGCTTCCAACTTGGTGAAGTTGGCAATGGTTGTCGTGAGGTCTGCTTGCTCGTCTGGCACAAATGTTTTGATCGGCTTCCGTATTTCGTCCGCTTCGTTTACACGTTCCTTATCCAGATCTGTGAGCATGATCTGACAAAAAGCCACCTGCTCTCTATGCGTCGAGTCAAGAGCAGCAATTGTCATTTCCTTCATGCTTTGGAGCGTGTGCATCTCTACCGATTCCGGTGCCTTCGCAGAAATGCTGGGTAAAGACTCGCGCAATGACAAGAGGTTTCGGATCGCGTCAACTTCTCGCAGAATCGCACCAGCCCAAGTCGCGGAAGCTGCGATGATCGCGGGCATCCAAGTTTGGAAGAAAGAAACTATGAAAGCCGGGTCTCCCCCGCGGTGGTCCTACCGTCGCGCCGTTGGCTGCACGCAAAGTCACTTGTGCAATTGGTGCGGGCGGCGCGTAGTGCCGCGCGTCATAGCTTGGCATCGGGGGAAAGCTCCACGACCTGCTTGGTGAAGTCTTTGGCCTGCTGGGGCTGAGCCAGGCGCGGGCTGTGAATCCGCGGGCCGCGAGGGAGCGCTGGTGATGGTTCGACCAACTCGCGCAGCTTGGCCTGCACCAAAGCGAGTTCTGCCGCGCTGAGGCGGGGCAGCTCCGCAATGATTTCAGCGGTACTCATGATGCAAATTATAGCATCAGCGCCATGGGGTCGATAGCGCTTCCATGCTCGCCCTCTCCATCCGCCCCCGGAAGCCCGCCCCCCCGGAAGCCCGGCCCCGGAAGTAGCCCCCGCCCCCGGAGATTGGAGAGCGGCGCATTAAGACGGTGGAACTGCGGTCGCGGAGGATGACGATCACTGCTGCTTGGTTTCCAGTTCCGCCCAGCGTTCGTAGAGCCGGGCGACCTGGGCCTGGGCGGTGTGCAATTCGTTGCAGCACTCCTGCAGGCGGCGGTGGTCGGCCAGGATCGTGGGGTCGTTCACCTGGGCCTCCAGGGTGTTGACCTCCGCCTCGGCCGCCAGAATTTGATTTTCGATGCGGTCCCACTCGCGCTGCTCGTTATAGGAGAGCCGGCGTGCCTTGGCGGCGCCCTGGGGCTTGTCCCGGGAAGTGTCGGGCGCGGCATTGCTGGCTGCGGCTTTGACCGGCGCCGGACTCCGGGCCCGGCGCTGCTGGACCGCCAGCCACTGCGCGTAGTTGGGCGAGAAAGACGCGGCGCCCTGGCCATCCAGGCCCAGCACCTGGGTCGAGAGCCGGTCGAGCATGAAGCGGTCGTGCGTCACCAGCACCACGGCCCCGGGGAAATCCGCCAGGCTCTCCTCAAGCACCTCCAGCGAGGCGATGTCCAGGTCGTTGGTCGGTTCATCGAGGATCAGTAGATCGGCCGGCTGGAGCATGAGGTTGGCGATGAGGATGCGTGCCTGCTCGCCGCCGGAGAGGTCGCCCACGGACACCTTGAGTTGGGCCGTGTCAAATAGGAATCGCTTGGCCCAGGTGTTGATGTGCACGGCCCGGCCGCGGAAGAAGACTGTGTCGCTGACCGGGCAGAGGGCATCGCGGAGGGATTGGCGGGGGTCCAGGTCCTCGCGGTGCTGGGTGAAGGTCACCACGCGCAGGCCGTCGGCACGTTTGATGGTGCCGGCATCGGGTTCGGTCTCCCCGGCGAGGATGCCCAGCAGCGTGGTCTTGCCGCTGCCGTTAGGGCCCAGCAGTCCCAGGCACATGCCCGGCGAGAGGGTCAGGTCCAGGTTCCGAAACAGGGTGCGGCCGCCCAGCCTCTTGCTGAGCCCCCCGGCCACCAGGAGGTTTCGCGTCTGGCGGCCGGTGCCGGCGAAGGCGATGTCCGCGGCCCTGCCCGCCGACGAGGCGTTGCGCTGCCGCAGGTCGGCCAATTCCGTCTGGCGCTGGCCGGCGTCCTGAATGCGGCCCTTGGCCTTGGTGCGCCTCGCCTTGGCGCCGCGGCTGAGCCAGGCGATGTCCTGCCGAACCTTGCTCGCCAGCGATTGCTCCTGCTTGGCCTGGGCGTCGAGGAACTCGGCGCGGCGGCGCAGGAACTCGCTGTAGGGTCCCTGCACCGTGAACGTGCCCTGCGGATAGGCGCGGCTCAGCTCCAGCACGCGCGTGGCGGCGGCCTCCAGGAAGTAGCGGTCGTGGCTGACGACGATCAAGGCAAACGGTGCAGCCTCCAGCAAGTCCTCCAGCCAGAGAATGCCTTCCAGGTCCAGGTGATTGGTGGGCTCATCCAGGAGCAGGAGGTCGGGCTCCAGCGCCAGCTCACGGGCGATCGAGAGCCGCTTGCGCCAGCCGCCGGAGAGTTCGGCGGCAGGCTGGTCCGGCCGGGTGAAGCCCACGCGTTCCAGGGCCTGCGTGGCCAGCGTCTGGGCCTCGTGCTCTTCGTGCCCGCGCGGCAGGAGCGCATCGGCCACCACGCTCAGCGGTGTGGCCCCGGCCAGGAAGGCATCGGCCTGCGGCACATAGCCCAGGCGCAGACCCTGCCGCCGCACCAGCTCGCCGGTGTTAGGCAATTCCAGCCCCGCCAGCAGCTTAAGCAGGGTGGACTTACCCGAGCCGTTGGGTCCGATGACACCCAACCGCTCGCCGACGGCCACGCCCAGCGACACGCCCTCAAACAAGGGGCGGGCGCCAAAGGACTTGCTCAGGGATTGACAACTCAAAAGCATGGACATCGGGGCGAAAGTCTAGCAGAGGTGCGGTGCCCGCATTTCCGCGGTTCAAAGGACAGAGACCTTTGATTAACCACCAAGACACCAAGGACACCAAGAAGAGGCAGGAAGAATATCAACACGATGACACGAAGGAAGATCCTAATTCATAACTATTTGCCGTTCCTGATTGTGCTTGATCCATCTTCTTCGTGCCTTCGTGTCTTCGTGTTCATTTTGCTTTCTTGGTGTTCTTGGTGTCTTGGTGGTCCAATCCGGCTTCTCGAAGGTCTGGACAGCCTGGCACTCGGAGTGTGTCGCCGGTGACGATGGCGTTGATTGGTTGCCGGTGGCGTGCCGAACAACGCGGTTTGGCGTTGCCTACTCACTGGGGTTCATGTGGATCATGCGCAGGCAGGGTGTCGCAGCGGTGGCTACGCCTCATGAGCCGCCGGTACGATCGTAGGCTCGGCTTCGCCGGCGGCGACCATGCGGCGCTTGAGCGTGGCCGCCAGTTCGCCGCGCACGGTGGCCAGCGCCGGGTCGGCGACGAGATTGTTCCGCTCGTGCGGGTCGGCGGGCAGGTCGTAAAGAAAAGTCTCGACGTAGCGCTCGGCGCCGGGAGCAGTGGTGCCCTTCATCACTTCCAGCGGCACGCCTACGGCGTACTTCCAGCGCGCGGTGCGAACGGTGCGGCCGATGTGACTCTCGCTGATCTGGGCGAATACTTCCCGCGGCCAGTCCTTGGCGCTACCGTCGATCAGTCCCTGGATCGGCCGGCCGTGCATGACGGGCAGGGCCTCGGCGCCGGCGGCGGACAGCACCGTGGCCGGCAGGTCGATCAGGCTTACAAGTTGGTCGATTTTCTGGCCGGCGGCGATCCCGGCCAAGCTCGAAGACGAGCATGGCCGGGCTTGCGGTGAAGACTCGCGGGGTCGGGCTTGCGCAAAGCCCGGGCCGTGCATGATCAGTGGTACGCGCAGGCAGGCTTCGTGACACGATCGCTTGTATTCGCCGTTGCGCGTGCGGAAGTGCGAGCCGTGGTCGCTGGTGTAGATGACCAGCGTGTTGTCCCACAGGCCCAGGAGTTCGAGCTGGGCGCGGATGCGGCCGACGTTCTGGTCCAGGCTCCAACAGCAGCCCAGGTAGTCGGGGTAGTGCTTCTTCCAGTCCCCCTTGGTTCCCGCCAGGTCGCCGGGCGTCGGGTAGCTGGCGAAACGCTGCTTGGAGCCGATGGGCCCGATGTAGCGGTCCAGGTCGTTCTGGTGGTGCGGCTCGATGTAGCTGGCGAACATGTAGAAGGGCTTGTCGTTGAGCGTGGGACTGCTGGCATAGTCGCGCAGGTAGTCGAGCACGAAGTTGGTCATGGCATCGACGCGGTAGCCTTCCCAGTCCACGCGGTTGCCGTCGCGGTCGAAGACGAAGCCTTCGTAGCCGTGGCTGGTGAACTCCAGGACGTCGCTGCCCATCCAGTAGTCGTCGAACCCGCCGCGGCGCTCGGGGGGCACGGCCGTGGTGCGATAGGGGTGCTCTTCATCGGCCGCCAAGTGCCACTTGCCGATGTAGGCCGTGGTGTAGCCGGCGGCACGCATCTGCTTGGCGACGGTGGGCTGATCCACCGGCAGGGCGCGATTGTTGATGTAGCAGCCCGTGGCGGTGGGATACAGGCCCGACTGAAGCGACGACCGGCAAGGGCCGCACACCGGCTGACAGGTGAATGCATGCTCAAAAAGCACGCCCTCGGAGGCCAGGCGATCCAGGTTCGGCGAGATCGGCAGCGTTTGCCCGTAACAGCCCAGCGTGTCCCAACGCTGCTGGTCGCTGAGGATGAAAAGGATGTTGGGGCGTCGCCCGGGGGACGGGGGGGAAGTAGCCATGGCGGGGATTGTAACCGGTGAGAAGATGACAGGGTGATGGAAGGTCTTTCAGAGGCCCCGCTATTTCGTCAAGGCTGAAATTCGGTGGCGCCAGTCGAAGCCGCAAACCAGGCCAAGCGGCGTCCCCCCAAGTCTGGGGGGTCAGTCCGCCCTGTCTGGAACAGAGTTTCCAGCCCGGTCGCGGCTCTGGCCGAAGGAACTCAGCAGCGATTTGGGGTAAGATGTCACAAGTTTACTGTGAGCAACGTACCCATGGTGGCCCTTTGCGCTAACCCGACCGCTCGTCCGCGCCCCATCAAGGGCAAGGCGGTGGCGTGGATGAAGACCTGCTCGCAGCTCTAGCGCCGCCTTTACGGCGCTCATTCGAGGTGGAAATCATTATGGCCGATACGCTCCTGTCGTCGATCCGTTCGCCCGCTGACCTCAAAAAGCTGGCGATCGATCAGCTCCCGCAACTGGCGGAGGAAATGCGCCAGGCGATCTGCCAGGCGGTGTCCAAGAGCGGCGGCCACCTGGCGCCGAACCTGGGCGTGGTCGAACTGACCATCGCCATGCACTACGTGTTCGACTTCGGCCATGATCGACTGCTCTTTGATGTCGGTCACCAGTGCTACCCGCACAAGCTGCTCACCGGCCGGCTGCCCATGCTGGCCAAGCTGCGGCAGCGCGACGGCATGGCGGGCTTTCCCGAGCCCCGCGAATCGCCGTTTGACCTCTTTAGCGTCGGCCACGCCGGCACCGCCATCAGCACGGCCGTGGGCATGGCGCGCGGCGACCTGATCAACGGCCAGGCCGACCGCAAGACCGTCGCCATCATCGGCGACGCCTCGATCGTCAACGGCATCGCCATGGAAGGCCTCAACAACGCCGGCACGCTCAAGCGGCAGTTCCTGGTCGTCCTCAACGACAACGGCATGTCCATCGCCAAGCCGCAGGGCGCCATGGCGCAGTATTTCGACCGCATCCGCGTGAGCCCGGCCGTCGAGCAGTTGCGCAAGCGCGCCCACGAGATCATGCAGCGCATGCCCTACGGCCGGGAAATCGAGGGCCTGTCCCACCGCGCCGGCGAGGCCGTCCGACACGCCATCCACCCCGGGCACATGTTCGAGCAGTTCGGCTTGGTGTGCGTCGGCCCGGTCGATGGCCACGACCTGCCCACCCTGGTGGACATGTTCAACCAGCTCCGGGACCTGGACTACCCCGTCCTCCTGCACGCCAAGACCATCAAGGGCAAGGGCTTCGACTTTGCCACGTGCGATCCGACCAAATTCCACTCGCCCAGCCCCTTCATGGTCGAGGGCTGCCGCGTCGAGATGAAGAAGTCCGGCCGGGCGTTCACCAGCGCCTATGCCGACATCATGATCGACCTGATGAAGCAGGATGAGAAGATCGTGTCGGTGACGGCGGCGATGCCCGACGGCACGGGGCTGAGCAAGGTCATGCCGCTGTTCCCCGAGCGGACGTTCGATACGGGCATCTGTGAGAGCCACGCGATGGACATGTGCGCGGGCATGGCCAAGGCGGGCTTGAAGCCGTTCTTTGCCGTGTACTCGACCTTCGCCCAGCGGGCGATCGACCAGGTGTTCCAGGAGGTCACGCTCCAGGGCCTGCCGGTGCGGCTGTGCCTGGACCGGGCCGGTTTCGTCGGCGACGACGGCGCGGTACACCACGGCTTCATGGACGTGGCGATGTTCGCCAGCCTGCCGGGCATCGTGCTCACGGCGGCGAGCGACGAGCCGAATCTGCGTGCGGTGCTGGAGTTCATGCGCACGCATGACGCGGGAGCCTCGGTGACGCGCTACCCACGTGCGAATGTGCCGGAGAAGCCGCTGCAAAGCGAGGTGCCGGCGTTCGAACTGGGCAAGGCGAACTTCATCTACCGCACCGGCGGTGCGAGTGATCCGGTCTCCCAAATCCGAAATCCGAAATCCGAAATCCGAACCTCCCCCCTGGCCATCCTCGCCTACGGCACCGAAGTCTACGACGCCCACGAAGCCATCGTGAACGAATTGGAATCACAGGGCTACGACGTGGCGTTGTATGACGCGCGCTTCGCCAAGCCGGTGGACATCGAGCTGGTGCAAACGCTGGTGGAAGCCGGCATCCCGGTGCTGACCGTCGAGGATCACGCCCTGCGTGGCGGCTTTGGCGCCTGCGTGCTCGAAGCCTGCAACGATCGGCACATCCCCACCGACCTGATCCACCGCCTGGCCATGCCCGAGCGCTGGATCTATCAAGCCAGCCGCAAGGCGCAACTGGCCGAGACGGGCCTGGACGCCGCCGGCATCGCCCGCCGGGTGCGGGAGATCCTCGACCGGCCCGTGCCCGCCACGCCGGAGGTGCATGTGACGATCGGTGAACGGGTCAAGGCATCGCGGTAAGGTGACAGTTTCGATGGTGGCAATTTCGCCGTGCTGTTATCGCATGCATCCGGAGGTAGTCCATCATGGCGTATTTGACGTCCCGCACCGCGAGAGAACGAATCAAAGAGGCGGTCTTTGAGAAGATTGCGCCGGGCCAGCCCATCCAAATGGCGGGCCGCGAGACGTATCGTATCCTCGGATGCAAGGTCCACGCACGCTACTGTGCACAAAGTGCCGGCAATTACAAGTTCAATCTCAATCCCAATTCGCTACGGGCCGATTACGAACTCTGGATCTGTGGCACCGATGACCTGTGGTATCTCATTCCGATCAGCGTGATCCGACAGATGTACGGTCATTCGGATGCCTATCCCGATAGGCATCACAGTGGTATCCACGTCGTATCGGTCGATTCCCGAACGCACCTTGCGGGATATGCCAGGCCAAGCGTTTCACTTGATCTCACACCCTACTGCAAAGGGGTATTGAGATGAGTGTGCTGCATTCGATGAGTCTGAGCCATGAAACAGAACCTTGTGGACATCGACGGCTTTCTTCACAGTTCCCACGGATTGCGATTTGGTGGGGTGGACAGTTCCGACTTCCTGCGAGACACCGAAGTCATCGAGTCCATGCGCCCTGGTGTTCGTCGATGGATTGTCGCTGACGCCAACGCACTCTATTTCGCATCGCATCGCATCGCTGAAGCAGCATTTCTCCTTGTTTACCTGCTCACGGGCCGTGTTTGGCTGTCAGTCCTTACGTCTATTGCTGTGATTACTCTTGAGCTGTTCCGCTTGTTCATTTTCGGTTCTGCAATGGTGTTCTTGCCCGCAAAACTGTCCATGCTGCTGCGTCTAACTTTAATGCCCCTAACTGTGGTCTTAGCGGTCCTCTATTGGAATTCGGATAGAGGACTGGCCATATTCCTCCTATGCTTTGCTGTTCTGCAAGGTTGGTTTTCGATTGGATCATCAATACTGCTAACTGCTGTACGTGTCTGCCTTGCCCGCGTGTTCCGCCGAGCCTTTATGCATCGATATGGCCCGATTTTCTTTGACCTTCGCGTGCTCTGTCTTAGCTTCGCTATGGAGAGCCATATGCGATCAGTAGAACATTACGGTCGGTGAACCAGTGCGTGTTACGCGGCACGGACCGCCTCCGCCAAGATGCGTTCGCGCAAGGCCGGGTGTAATGCCTCGCGTTCGACGAGGTCTACTGGCCGTCCCAGCAGTTGCTCCAGACGCTCCTTGAGGCGAAGGTACGCGAACATGCCGAAGGGATGTCGCTGGTGGTCGATCTCGACCAGGACGTCCACGTCGCTGTCGCTACGATTCTCCCCGCGCGCCAGCGAGCCGAAAAGGGCGATGGATTTGACGCCCATGCCGGTTAACTCTTCGGCATGTGCCGGGAAGATGTGCAGGGCTGCCTCGCGGGTCATGGCACTGGAATTATATCGTGTGCCTATTGCTTGGCCTCGCGCATGATTTGGGCGGGGGTCATCGCCTTGCACTTCCCGGCGGCGAATTCGCGGCGGGATTGGGCGACGGCGGCGATGAGCCGCTGCCGCCCGCGCTCCGCCAGGCGGCGATTGAGAATATCCACCAGTTCCGCCTGTGCTTCGTCGTCCAGTTGCTCGGCGGATTCCAAGACATCGGCGAATGCGGCTTTCTGAGGCATAGTGACCTCCGGTCAGGCACATGAATCGTTACGCACGATTATATGTCGGGCATCGCGACGAAACGCGCCCTTGTCATCCCTGCGTCCCCTCACCCCGGCCCTCTCCCAAAGGGAGAGGGGGCCAATCCGCTCATCCTACCACCGGCAGGCTCGCCAGCACGCCGTCGGGCGATGGGGCGGCTTCCGGGGGCGGGGCTTCGTGCTCGACTTCGTCGAAGGTCACAAACGGCACGTCCAGGTCGCGGAGCATCTGGTGGTCCTGCTCCGGCGAGCGGCCGAAGGTGGTCAGGTAGTTGCCGATCAAGAAGCTCGATCCGCCGGCGAAGAATATCCAGCTTTGCATGTCGCGGAGGATCTTTTCCCGGCCGCCGGCGATTTTGAGTTCCTTGTCCGGCAGCAGGAACCGATACAACGCGATGATTTTCAGCGCCTCCATGGGCGTCAGGTCGGGGTGCCGGCCGTACATCGCGGTGCCGGGCATTTGATTCAGGAAATTGATGGGCACCACGTCGGTGCCCAACTCGCGCAGCGCCAGGGCCATGTCGATGCGGTCGTCCCAGTCGTCGCCCATACCGAAGATGCCGCCGGAGCAGATGGACAGGCCCGCTTCCTTGGCGACTTTGATCGTGCGGAGCCGGTCCTCGTAGGTGTGCGTGGTGATGACGTTGGCGAAGTTGCGCCGGCTGGTTTCGAGGTTGTGGTTGACGCGCAGGACGCCCATGTCCTTGAGCCGTTTGGCGTGCTCGGGGGTCAGTTCGCCCAGGGTGGCGCAGGGGCGGATCTTGCCGTTGGCTACCGCGTCCTTGTAGAAGGGCTCCAGCCAATCCAGTTCGCGGTCGGTTGGCCCGCGCCCGGAATTGACGATGCCGAAGGAATTGGCGCCATTGGCCAGCGCCTGGTCCATGGCGGCGGTCATTTCCTCGGTGGTCAGCTTGCCCGGCGCCACATGCGTGTCGTGATACTTGGACTGCGTGCAATAGCCGCAGTCCTCCGAGCAGGCGCCGACCTTGGCGGCGACGATGGAGCAGAACTTGACCTGCCGGCCGACAAAGCGGATGCGGATCTTGTTGGCCCAGTAGAACAGGTCGTAGAGGTCATCGCCGGCGACGCGCGCCAGTTCCCGGGCCTGGTCGCGGTCGAGCAAGCCGCCGGCGAGCACGTGGCCCGCCAGTTCGGCGATGCGATCGGAGACGGCGTTATCGTTGGGTGCAATCATGCTGAATTTCTGATTTCTAATTTATAGTGGTAGTAACATGATAACCGCCGTGCGCTTCACAGCGGTACGGGAAGCCTGAAATCTGAAGAAATCAGAAATCAGAATTCGGAAATCAGCAATTCCTTACCGAGGCCGGGCGCCGCCGCCGGGAGCGCCGCCGGGAGCGCCGGCGCCGGGCAATGCGGCAAAGATCTGGCCCAGGTCTGCCGCCCGCGACAGGTTCAGTCGGCCGCGGGCGCCGCGCAGATCGGTGGTGTAGATCAGCAGCTTGTCACCGACAACGATGAACAGCGCTTCTTCACCCTGTCGGGTGGAGGCGGTCATGAGCGAGTAGTTGTCGCGGGCGATCACCATGGCCGCTTCGGCCGCCGGCACGTGACTGTTGATCTGGACGAGCAGCAGTCCGGCCAACACGGCCGCTGAGGCGAGCAAAGCGTAACAGGCCAGTTGAATTCGAGTCATGGTTGCACTCCCTGGTGCTTGGATGGTGGGGTGAGGAACAAACCAACGCTGGAGCGACGCGGGGGGGGCCGGGGGCCGGGTCCGGGGTCCGGGGGCCGGGTTAGCGCCCGCCAGGGCCCGCGACTGACTGAACATCCGTTGCCAGGTCGCGGAAATCCAAGGTGGTCAGCTCGTTGTTGCTGCTGTTAAAGATCATGGCGACGACCCGGGCGCTCTTGAGGTCGGTGATATAAACCACCGCCTGGTTCTGCCGGCCGGTCACCTCGCCGGCGATCATGAGGAACGGCCCCGGTCCGCCGCCCAATTGCGCCTGCGCCGGCTGGGCGCCGGTGAACGTCACCACAAGCAGCGCCAAGAGCAGCACGACGTTCAGTGCGATCAGGGCGCCTAACGATTGTTTGTTCATGGCCGAACTCCTTGTAGGTAAATCAGAAAAGCAGGAAAAAAAGAAAATCACCTGCACGCGGCAGTCGGGTTCTTCATTTTCTGCATTTTCTGCGTTTTCTGCGTTTTCTTCCGCTTAATCGCGGTGGGTGCGGCGGGAGGTCATGAGGCTGGCCAGGGCCGCCCCGGCGACGAGCACCAGGGCGATGACATAGCCCACCCACATGGGACGGCCGGCAGTGCGGGAAAGTTCCGCCAACACCGGCAACGCGCCCCAGGCCATCGTGGTCATGATGAGCATGCCGTTATCATAACCCCGTTTGGGTAATTTGGCGATATCGTGATCTGGCGATCTGGCAAATCAGCGTACGGCCAGGGTAAAGACGCGCCGCCAAATCACCAGACCGCCAGACACTAAGATGTCCCCATGCAATTCTGGCTGTTGTGGACGGTTGTGGGGTATTGGTGCGGCTCGTTGCCGTTTGGGTATTTGATTGCCCGGTTGCGCGGCGTGGATATCCGCGAGCACGGCAGCGGCAACGTCGGGGCGACCAACGTCGGCCGGGTGCTGGGACGCAAGTGGGGGGCCCTGTGCTTCATTCTCGACGTGCTCAAGGGCCTGCTGCCCGTGCTGATCGCCGGCATCGTGCTGGGCTATGCCAATCGCGGCGATCTGGCCCGGCCCGAAGCGTGGCGCTGGTTGGCGGTGGCGCTGGCGGCGGTGCTGGGGCATATGTTCCCGGTGTGGCTGGGCTTTCGCGGCGGCAAGGGCGTGGCCACCGGGCTGGGCGTGCTGCTGGGACTGTGGCCCATCATGACCCTGCCGGGCGTCGCCGCGGGACTCACCTGGCTGCTGCTGGCGAGCATGTATCGCTATGTGAGCCTGGCGAGCATCGCCGCGGCGATGGCGCTGCCGGCGTACCTCTACATTGAGGCTGTCGCCCTGGGCCTGTCCTTTGCCGAACTAGGGCCGTTTTTCATCATCGCCAGCCTGATGGCGCTGCTGGTGGTGGTGCGGCATCGCAGCAATATAGTGCGGCTGTACCGCGGGACCGAGTCGATGTTGGGCTCACAGCGAACCTGACAGGTGAGTGAGATTCAGAGCTGCGCGGCGTAAGCCCGCGGAAGGACGGG
>JBBDMX010000053.1:12455-96637 GCA_040878035.1 Phycisphaeraceae bacterium
CCCCCCCCCCCCCCCCCCGCGGCTCTGACTGACCCATCTCACTCCTCATCGCGCTCGTACAGGTAGCTCACCGCCGTGGACAGGCCGAAGATCAGCGCAAAGAGCGCGGCGAAGACCAGGACCTTGGGTTTGTTGAGGATGGCGAAGATGCCGCCGCAGATGAGGATGCACGCCAGCACCGACGCCAGCAGAATGGTGCGGATGCGGCGCAGCACCCATTCCAGATGCCGCTGGTGGCTGGCGGTGTCGTAGATTCCCTTGCGGGCCGGGACGTCGTATTCCTGCCCGCACTCGGGACAGCGGCCGACCGGCTCCAGACCTGTCAGGTCGTAGCCACACTTGCCGCACTGCTTGTCGATGAGCCGGACCACGCGCCTCAGGATAGCGGTTAAATAACGAATGAGAAATCTGATCAACCACCAAGACACCAAGGACACCAAGAAGAGAGATTGAACACGAAGGCACGAAGACACGAAGAAGAATTGCCAACTCGTTTCTGGTTTTGATTCCAATTGTCTTCTTCGTGTCTTCGTGCCTTCGTGTTCACTATTCCGGCTCTTCCCTCTTCTTGGTGATCTTGGTGTCTTGGTGGTTCAACCCGGGTTTTCGAGGCATCGCATTTTGTCATTCGTCATCTATCACGCTCTCCGCGTCACGTTCCGCCACTTGCGATTACAATCCCCTTCCCCCGAATCCCCGGAGTAGCCGATGTCCGCCAAGATAAAGCCTGCCGTGTTGATTGTCCGCGATGGTTGGGGGCGCAACCCGCATCCCGAGCATGACGCGTTCAATGCCGTGAAGCTCGCCGCCACGCCGCGTTGCGATGCGCTGTTGCGTGAGTACCCCTGGACGCTGATTCATACCAGCGGCGAGAACGTGGGCCTGCCCGACGGGACCATGGGTAACAGCGAGGTCGGGCACCAGAACCTGGGCGCCGGACGCATCGTGTACCAGGACTCGGTGGCCATCACCGTCGCCATCCGAAACGGCGAGTTCTTCAGCAATCACGCGCTGTGCGACGCGGTGGAGAACGCCAAGCGCCACGGCCATGCGGTGCACCTGATGGGGATCGGCTCGGATGTCGGCGTGCACGGGCTGCTGGGCCATCTCTATGGCTGCCTGGAGCTGTGCAAGCGGCGCGGCATGCCGGCGGACAAGGTGTTCATCCACCTCTTCACCGACGGGCGCGACAGCGGGCCCTACACCGGCAAGGACTTCCTGGCGGCGATCGAGGCCAAGACCAAGGAGATCGGCGTCGGCCGCATCGTCAGCGTCCTGGGCCGGTACTACGCCATGGACCGCGACAACCGCTGGGAACGTGTCAAGCAGGCGTACGACCTGCTGACGGGGCGCGGCGAGAGTGCGCCGCGCCAGTTTGCGACGGTGGCGCAGGCCCTGGCGGACTACTACGAGCATCCGATCAACGACAGCCAGAACGGCGACGAGTTCGTCACGCCACGCGTCATCGGCGCCGATTGGCAAGACTCGCGCGTCAAAGACGGCGACACGATCCTCTTCTACAACTACCGCGGCGATCGGCCCCGCGAGATCACCCGCGCCTTTGTCCTGCCGGATGACAAGTGGGCCACGGTCAAGCCTTCGCCCGACAGCGGCAAGCACGGCTTTGAGCGTGGCAGGAAGCTGGACGTGCATTACGTCACGCTGACCGCCTACGAGACGGAACTGGCGCCCTTTGTACACGTGGCTTTCCCCAAGCCGCCCAAGATGAAGAACATCGCCGGCGAGTTTCTGGCGCACAAAGGGCTGACGCAGTTCCGCTGCGCCGAGACCGAGAAGTTCCCGCACGTGACCTTCTTCTTCAACGACTATCGCGACGAACCGTTCCCCGGCGAGAGCCGGGAGATGGCGCAATCGCCCAGGGTGGCGACGTATGACCTCCAGCCGGAGATGAGCGCTCCGCGCATCTGCGAGCTGGTGCTGGCGCATGTGAATAGCGCCAGCCCGCCGGACTTCATCCTGGTGAACTTCGCCAACGGCGACATGGTGGGCCACACGGGCAAGCTCGATGCGGCGATCAAAGCGGTCCAGACGGTGGACGACTGCGTCGGCAGGATCGTCGATGCGACCCTGGCCAAAGGTGGCGTGTTGATCGTCACCGCCGATCACGGTAACGCCGAGCAGATGTTCGACCCGACGACCAACGCCCCGCACACGGCGCACACGACCTACGACGTGGAGTGCATTCTGGTGGACCCGCGCCTGCGGAACGCCGCCACGGGCAGCCCCGATCAGCCTTCGTCGCAGTTGCGTAACGACGGGCGCCTGGCGGACGTGTTTCCGACGATCCTGGACCTGCTGGGCCTGGATAAGCCGGCGGAGATGAATGGCGCGTCGTTGAAAAGTCAAAAGTAGAAGGTACGAAGCGCCGCGGCTTTGCCGCGTTTCTCGCCTCTCACCCATGCAATTCTGGATCACCGCCAGCCTGATCGCTCTGTGGACTGCGTGGGTGACGCAGGCGGCGCTATGCGTTTTGCAGGCATGGAAGCTGATGCGGCGACTGGAGAAGGAACCGCACGGCGATCATTGGGGGACCTATGGTCCCTTGCCGCGCTGCTGGTTGCTGGTGCCGTTCAAAGGCGCCGACGACGACCTGCCCGCGTGCCTGCGCTCGCTCTGCACGCAGCAGTATCCCGACTACCGTCTGCGCCTGTTGGTGGAGTCGCCAGCCGATCCGGCTTACGCGGTGCTGCAAACGGAACTGGCCAGTTACCCGCACTGCGATGCGCAGATCATGGTGACGGGCGTGGCGGATGAGCACGAGAGCCAGAAGGTGCACAACCAGATCGCGGCCTTGCGGCAACTCGACGGGCAGGCCGACGACGCGGACTACTGGGTCTTTGCCGACAGCGACGCGGTGCCCGGACCGCAGTGGCTGCGCAGCTTGGCCGGGCCATTGATCGACCCGGACAACGGCATGACCACCAGCTACCGCTGGCTGGTGCCCGGGAGAGTGGAGGGTGGAAAGGGGAGAGTGGAGAGTGAAGAGAGCAACTCAGGAAGCGCCGCGGCTCCGCCACGTTCCTCGGCTTCTTCTCACCCTCCACGCTCCACCCTCCACGCTCCACCAACCATCTGGTCGCAACTGGCCAGCGTCATGAACAGCTCGGCCGCTTGCGTCTACCGCGGGCCGCTGACCAGCCTGGCCTGGGGCGGCGCTATGGCGGTGCCCGTCCGCGTGGCCCGCGCCGGCGGCTTGATCGACGCCCTGCGCGGCAGCTTCACCGACGACCTTGCGATCAGCGGCATGGTCCGCCGCATGGGCAAACGTGTCTGGTTCGTGTCCCACTGCCTGGCGCCGTCGGCGGTGGACTTTGGCCTGGTGGACCTGGCGGCCTTCGCCCGCCGCCAATACATGATCGTCCGCGAGTTCGAGCCGCTGCGTTACATCGGCCCGATCATCGTGTTCACCCTCTGGGTGCTGGGCTTTGTCACGGCCTGGCTGGCACTGCTGTTGGCCGCGGCGCGGGGCGCCAGCCCCTGGGTGTGGGGTTGGCCGCTGGCGGCCATCGTGACCGTAGCCGTGTGCAACCAGCTTCGTGCCGGCTATCGCCGCCGCGTCGTGCGTCTGGCCTTAGGCGATCCCATGGCGCAGCACCTGCGCATCGCGCTGTTGCTGGACCGCTGGTGCACACCCGTATGGATGACGCTGCACTGGGGCCTGATGATGCTGTCGCTGTTTGGCAACCGCGTGCGCTGGCGCGGCGTGCGCTACCGCATCGACGGGCCGCATGAGGTGACGAGAATAAGCGAAAAGTCAAAAGTCAGCGACAAACCACCGAACGCTTCGCGGACTTAGCCTCGGTGTGGAAGCCCAGGAGAATTGATCACGCCGCGTCGGCATCGAGTGCCGGCAACGCGGCGGGGATCGGCTGATCCGACGCCGCGGCGGTGACTTGCGGGATGTACCCTTCCTCCACCACCCGGCCCTCGGCCGTGCGAATCTCCGCTACCGGGTTGGCGGCCTCGTGTGCGGCTAGCGCCTTTTCCAGTTCCGTCTGCTTCTTCTCGTCGATCTTCGTCCACACCTCGCGCCCGCGGCACTTGGGGAACTTGGAGCAACTGAGCCACGGCCCGCGCTTGCTCCGCCGCAGATTCAGCGGCGCGCCGCACTTGGGGCACGGCAGTTCGGTTAGCAGCGGCGGAACCTTGGGCAGCTTCACCCCGCCCTTGCGCGGGTCCAGGTTCAAAATGAACTTCACCTCCGGGTAGTTCTCGCTGGAGAGGAACGGCCCGAAGCGACCGGTGCGCTTGATCAACCGGCTGCCGTCCACCGGGCAGATGATGTCGGTGTACTCGGCGCCGACGGGCTGGCCTTGGTGATCGATCGGGGCGGCGTACTTGCACTCGGGGTAGCGCGAGCAGGAGAGGAACCGCCCGTTCTTGCCGAAGCGGTACATCGTGCCCGCGGCGCATTCGGGGCAAGTGAACGGCGCCGGCTCGGTCTCAGCCTTGGCGTGCGTCATCTCCTCGTAAGCGCGCTCGAGTCGATCCTTGAACGGCCCGTAAAAATCCTGGAGCATCTTCACCCAGTCGTGGCGCTCAGCCTCGATCTTGTCCAGCTCGTCCTCCATCTGCCGGGTATACGCCACGTCCATGATTTCAGGGAAGGCGTCGATGAGTTTGTCGGTGACGACCTTGCCCAGGTCGGTGGCCATGAGGCGGCGGTCGCGGGGCAGAACCGTCTGGACATATTTGCGGTCTTGGATGGTGCTGATGATGGCGGCATAGGTCGAGGGCCGGCCGATGCCTTCCTTCTCCAACTTCTTCTGCAATGACGCTTCCGAATACCGTGGTGGAGGACTGGTGAAACGCTGAGTCGGGTCAATCCGCAACGGGGCAACGGGCTGTTGCTCTTTGAGCGAAGGCAGGATTGCTTCATCGCCAGCGGGAATACCGGCGACCTTCAAGTAACCGTCAAAGATCAAGACGCGACCATTGGCTTTGAAAACTGCTCCCTGCTCCAGTTCGCCACTTCCCACGAGTGTCGTGTCAATCAGAACGGAGGTGGCATCCCACTCGGCGTTTGCCATCTGGCAGGCGACGAACCGCCGCCAGATCAGGTCATAGAGCTTGAATTGCTCATCGCTGAGCCGATTGCGGATCGATGAAGGCGTGAGGCTCACATCTGTTGGGCGGATGGCCTCGTGGGCTTCCTGCGCCGCTTGATTGGAACTGGCGAAGAAGTTGGGTTTTCCAGGCAGGTAGCGGTCGCCGAACTTCTCGCCGATGTAGCCGCGCACCATGTTGAGGGCCTCGCCCGACAGGTGCGTCGAATCGGTGCGCATGTAGGTGATCAACCCGGTCTGGCCCAAGCTGCCGCCTAAGTCGATGCCCTCGTAAAGCTGTTGAGCAGTGCGCATGGCACGCTGGAGAGCGAAACCAAGTTGGTTGGCCGCCTGCTGCTGCATGGTGCTGGTGATGAACGGGGCGGGCGGTCGGTTGCTGACGCGTTTAGTCAAAATCGAGCGGACTCGATATGACGTGGCGGGATCCGTCATGCCTTCTACCGTTCGTCGCCAACGTGCCGGCCCGCGACCTTCGGGATCCTCGGACTCCGCGATCCGCACTTCGCGCAGTCCGCACGCTTGGGCAGCCTTGGCCACGTTAGCGGTGAGATCGTGAGCGTCAGGGTCAGCGAACGCCGCCGCCGCTTTTTTCAGCCGATCCCGGATCGAATCAGGCGACAGGACGGTAAGAGGCCCGATGATCTTGTCCACGCGGATCGCCGGCTCGAACTTTTCTCCGGCGAACTCTACCAGTTCCGCGCGAATCGCCCGCGCCTCGCTCAACCAGGCATTCTGTGCTTTCACGGTCGGAGGATTATTCTTTTCATCTCTCCCAGCAATGTATTTGGCCCAAGCGGGTTCCAACTTCCTTGCGTCAACCTCACTCAAAGCGAAATAGCCGGCGATCGTCCACTCTTCATCAGGGACGAATCCTTCGATCTCGCGTTCGCGTTCGACCACCAGGCGGGTGGCTACGCTTTGCACCCGGCCGGCGCTCAAGCCCCCCGCCACTTTCTTCCATAGCAGCGGCGACACTTGGTAGCCGACGATGCGGTCCAGGATTCGCCGCGCCTGCTGGGCATTGACCTTGGCCTCGTCGATCAGCCGAGGATGCTTAAAGGCGTGGCTGATCTCGGTCTTGGTGATGGCGTTGAACACCACCCGCTTGGCCTGCGCGATGGGCACGTCCAGCGTCTGCGCCAGGTGCCAGGCGATGGCCTCACCCTCGCGATCCAAGTCGGTGGCGAACCATATGTCCGCGGCCGTCCTGGCGGCCTTCTTCAAACCGGCGATGGTCTTTTCCTTTTTCGGCATCACTTCGTAGGTCGGCCGAAAACCGTGCTCCAAATCCACCCCCGGCACAGGCTGCTCTTTTTTTGTTGATGTCTGAATTGGAAACACGGCGCCGCTCTTTTCCCCAATCAACTCCTTGGCTTTGCCTTTCGTCGGCAAGAAGTTGGGTTCATCCGATTCGGCTTTGACGCGGACGTCCAGAGTTCGGTCTTGATGATTCCAGTTTACGACATGTCCCGCAACTGAATGTCCATCGCCGAGCAGTTGCCGCACAGGCTCATCAACTCTGAAATCACCAGTTCCGCCTGGTTTGAGTTGGACCACCTTGTCCCTAGTGGAGGCCCGCGCGGGCAGGTCACGCACGTGGCCCACGCTGGCCATCACCAGGTAGTCCCGGCCCAGGTACTTGTTGATCGTCTTGGCCTTGGTGGGCGATTCGACGATAACCAGGTGCTTGCCGTTGCCCCCGGAGGCGGTGGCAGGCGGGTGGGCCGAGGGAGTGCGGGATGAGGTCTTGCGTTTGGCCATGGTCAATCTTGGTCGTGCCTGAATTCGGTCGCAAAGCGGTAAAACTCCACAGGCGCAACCGCGGCTCCTGCGGCAAAATTCCACGGTCCGCCCCGGAAAGCCCATCGGCATTCGGACCCCGGCGGTCCACAAAACAAAGCGGGGTATGATCGGCGCTGCATGCGGCTCTTGTCAAGTGCCAATTCTCAAGTGCTTGTCAATTGCGAGGTTGCGTACTCCGCCGCCTGCTCGGCCAAGCGAGGCTCGTCATAAGGATAGGCCGCCAGCCACAAAACCGCGCGATAGCGGCGAAGCCAGGTGCGCTGCGACTTGGCGAACCGGCGGGTGAGGATCTTGGTACGTTCCATGGCGTCGTCGAGGCTGAGGTGGGACGGGTCCGCCAGGTGTTCGAGCACCTGCTTGTAGCCCAGGGCCTGGCGCGCCTGGCTTGCGGGGGCGCCAAGAAGGCCGGCGGCTTCGAGGCGACGGACTTCGTCGGGCAGCGATTCGATCGATGGATCGCCGGGATTGAACATCGCCTTGACCCGCGCGTTGATCCGCCGGTTGATCTGCTCGACGGGCCAGTCCAGACCGATCATGATTGGATGATGGCGATAGCCGCTCGCACGGCCCCCGGGAGCGGTGCTCGGGCTAGTGGGACGCTGCCCCCCGGAAGCGTCACCCGCTAAACGGCTGACTTCGGTCTCCATGTCTCCCTGTCTTCTTGTCTCCTTGTCTCCCCTGCTCCCCGTCTCCCCCTCCTCCCACTGCGTCTGCATCGCGCTGATGGGCTTGCCGGTCACCTCGTACACCTCGATGGCCCGGATCAGCTTCTTGCGATCGTTGCGATGAATGCGCCCGGCGGCGGCGGGGTCCACCGCGACCAGGCGCTGATGCAATCTGTCACTATCGAATTCCTCCAGCGATGCACGCAGCTCTGTATCGATGGCCGGTCCCTCGAACATGCCCTCGAGCAGCGCCTTGATGTACAGGTTGGTCCCGCCCACGACGATGGGCACCGCCTTTGCCGCCTGCACATCAGCGATCACCCCCTCGGCCCGTACCAGCCAGTCAGCCACGGTGAAGCGTTCAGTCGGCTCGATGATGTCGATCAGATGGTGCGGCACGCGGCGGCGCAGCGCGATCGAAGGCTTGGCGGTGCCCGCCTCCATGTGGCGATACACCTGCATCGAGTCGGCACTGATGACCTGCCCGCCCCGGAAGGCAGGAAGCCCGCGCAAGCGTTCCGCCAGCGCCACTGCCAGCTCGCTCTTCCCGCCGGCGGTAGGCCCCACGATCACTACGATTCGTCTTTTGTCGCTGTCACTCATCGTGCGGCATTGTAAGAATGATCGCTGACCAAGTGAGGTGGAAATCGGGACCGGGCTTAGCATCTTCTGCCCTTCACTCCTGGCACAAGAACCGGATGGGCCGGAAATTGGAGCCGCAGAAATCCCGCGGATTCCCGTGATGCTAGAGTGAAGCAGGCCCTCGGGAGATTGAGCATGACCCTGCCCTATGAGGATCGCACCCAGGCTGGGCGCGAGCTGGCGGAACTGGTCCGGCAGGCGGTGGGCGACCGTGACGACCTGCTGGTACTGGGCCTGCCTCGCGGCGGGGTGCCGGTGGCGTTTGAGGTGGCCCGGGCGCTGGGCGCCCCGTTGGACCTGATGCTGGTGCGCAAGCTGGGCTTTCCGGGCCAGGAGGAGCTGGCCATGGGCGCCATCGCCACGGGGGGGATGCGCGTGCTCAACGACGAGGTGGTGGGCCGGGGAGGCGTCGATGCCGCGACCATCGAGGCGGTGACGCGGCAGGAACAGGCCGAACTGCGGCGGCGGGAGTGGCTGTACCGGGGCAATCGGCCGGAGGTCGATGTGGCGGGCCGATGCGTCATTCTGGTGGACGACGGGTTGGCCACCGGCTCGACCATGCTGGCGGCGGTGCGTGCCCTGCGGCAGCGGCAGGGCGAGGAAGCGCCGGGCCGCATCGTGGTGGCCGTGCCCGTCGCGCCGCCCGAGACAATCGCGTCGCTGCGGGAGGAGGTGGACGAGCTGATCTGCCCGGCGACCCCCGACCAGTTCGGCGGGGTCGGCCGGTGGTATCGCAACTTCACGCAGACCACCGACGAGCAGGTGCGCCAGTTCCTTGGCCAGGCATGGCGGCGAGAATCGGCGTGAGTCGGCCATGATCTTGTGTCCATCACCAGTGATCGGGCTTGACATGCTTTCTCTGCATGACTATATTCGTATAAGCGAATGTATTGGCCGTGCCCCTCACGGCCGCCACACCAAGGAGTCCAATCATGAGTTGCTGCCAGAAATGTGAAACGCCCGATTCGTCGGATGCCGCCCAGACCCAGGCGACCAGCGTCGCCTCTGCCGCCAGCGTGCATGATGTGGTGCGCGAGGGCTACGCCCGCATTGCCGAGGTGGCCGTGCCTGCCCCTGGGGGTACCGCCGCGACCACCGGCTGCTGCGGCTCGGCGAAGCAGAGCCACGAATTCATCGCCGAGCAACTGGGCTACGACCCCCAGCAACTGGCGGCCCTGCCCCACGGCGCCAACATGGGCCTGTCCTGCGGAAACCCCACCGCCATCGCCCAACTCCAGAGCGGACAGGTCGTCGTCGATCTGGGCAGCGGCGGCGGATTCGACGTGTTCCTGGCCGGACCCAAGGTCGGACCCACCGGCCGGGTCATCGGCGTGGACATGACCCCGCAGATGCTTTCCAAGGCCCGCCTCAACACTGCCCACTACCGCAAGGCCACCGGCCTGGATAACGTCGAATTCCGCTTGGGTGAGATCGAGCATCTGCCCCTGGCCGACGACTCGGTCGATCGCATCATCAGCAACTGCGTGATCAACCTGTCGCCCGATAAACCGCAGGTCTGGCGCGAGATCGCCCGCGTGCTCAAGCCCGGCGGGCGCGTGGCGGCCTCCGACATCGCGCTGTTGCGGCCGCTGCCGCCGGCGGTCACCGACATGGTGCAGGCGATGGTCGGCTGTGTCGCCGGGGCCGTGCTCATCGACGAGTATCGCGCCATGGTCGCCGCCGCGGGTCTGACCGACATCGAGCTGGAGCCCAAGCCGCGCTACGTCGAGGCCCTGGAGGAAAGCCAGGACGAACTGTTCCGCAAGATCATCGGCCACCTGCCCGCCGGCACCAGCCCCGCCGACTACATCACCAGCGTCAACGTCACCGCCCGTAAAAAGTAATGAGTCCAAGTTTGTGAGTTTCCAGCCGCTTGCGGCTTCGCGCTCGCGCGACCGCTCGGTTCAACCACCCCTGCGCGAAGCCGCAAGCGGCTAAAAAGAGGCAAGATCAACTCGGAACTATCAACCCATGGCTACCCGCATCGCCCAAAGTCTTTCTTTTCTCGACCGCTACCTGACGTTGTGGATTTTCACCGCCATGGCGCTGGGCGTGGCGATGGGCTACTTCGTGCCCGCCGCGCCCGAGGCGCTGGGCGCGATGAAGCTCTCGCCGGACAGCGCCACCAGCATTCCCATCGCGCTGGGCCTGATCCTCATGATGTACCCGCCGCTGGCCAAGGTGCGCTATGAGGAACTGTTCGATGTGTTCCGCAACGTGAAGGTGCTGGGTCTGTCCCTGGTGCAGAACTGGATCATCGGCCCGATCCTTATGACCGCCCTGGCGATTGGCTTCTTTGGCTTCCTCGCCCCGGCCGTGCTCGGTGAGGGTGACGATTCCCCCTGGACCGAATACATGGTCGGTCTGATCATGATCGGCCTGGCGCGATGCATCGCCATGGTCATCGTGTGGAACGAGCTGGCCAAAGGCGACAACGAGTATTGCGCCGGGCTGGTCGCGTTCAACAGCATCTTCCAGATAATCTTCTACAGCGTCTATGCCTGGGTGTTCGTGACCGTGCTGCCCCCGCTATTGGGTCTCACCGGCAGCGTGGTGCAGATCACCATGGGCGACATCGCCGTGAGCGTGTTGATTTACCTGGGCATTCCGTTCGCGGGCGGCATCATCACGCGCCTGTTGCTGGTCGGCGTCAAAGGGCGCGACTGGTATGAGCACGTGTTCATCCCGAAAATCTCGCCCATCACGCTCATCGCCCTGCTCTTCACCATCGTGGTGATGTTCGCCCTTCAGGGCCAGCGGATCGTCGCCCGGCCATGGGATGTGCTGCTCATCGCGGTTCCGCTGCTGGTCTATTTCGTGGCGATGTTCCTGGTGAGTTTCTACATGGGGCGCAAGGCGGGTGCGGACTATCCCAAGACGGCGACGCTGAGTTTCACCGCCGCCAGCAACAATTTCGAGCTGGCCATCGCGGTGGCGGTGGCGGTGTTCGGCATCGAGTCGGGCGTGGCCTTTGCCGCGGTGATCGGCCCGCTGGTCGAAGTGCCGGTGCTCATCGCCCTGGTGCACGTGTCGCTGCGCTGGCGGCGGGGATTCGCGGGCCAGGACGTGGCAGCGGGCGCTACGATGCCGATGGGATGATGCCATGAAGCAGGCGCTGTCCATCCATCGGGACGATGTCACGGTCAGCGCGGCGGGAGTGGCGCTGCCGGGGTTTCTTGCCTTGCCGGATGGGGCGGGCGGGCTGGTGATCTTTGCCCATGGCAGTGGCAGCAGCCGATTCAGTCGGCGCAACCAGTTTGTGGCCGACGTGCTCAACCAGGACGGGCTGGCGACGCTGTTGTTTGATCTGCTGACGGCGGAGGAACATGCCGTAGACGAACAGACGCGCGCGCATCGCTTTGATATCGGCATGCTGGCCCGGCGGCTCACGGGGGTGGTGGATTGGGCGCAAAAGCAGCCGGTGATGGCTCAGCAGCGAATCGGGCTGTTCGGTTCCAGCACGGGCGCAGCCGCGGCGCTGATCAGCGCCGCTCAGCGTCCAGAGGCCGTGACGGCGGTGGTGTCGCGCGGGGGCCGGCCTGACCTGGCGGAAGAGGCACTGTCACGTGTGCAGGCCCACACACTCCTGATCGTGGGCAGCCTGGACGAGCAGGTGATCGAACTCAATCGCCAGGCCGCCGCACAGATGAACTCGCCGCCACGGATCGAGATCGTCCCAGGAGCCACGCATCTCTTTGAAGAACCCGGCACGTTGGAACAAGTGGCTCAACTGGCGCGAGATTGGTGCAAGTGGCATCTACGCACCTGACGGTACCATTGGCGGGCCTAAAGTCACGGCACGCGGGCTAGGCGCCACGCGGCTATTGAGGTGATGCGTGACCGCGACTGCTGATATACATGTGATCAAGCTGGGCGGGAGTCTGTTGGACTTGCCGGATGTCGTGGCTCGGTTCGCGCGGTATCGCCGCCAGCACACTGGGCCGTGCGCTTTGCTGGTGGTCGGCGGGGGCGCGGCGGCCGATGCGGTGCGGGCGCTGGATCGGCGCCTGCATCTGGGCGAGGAAACGGCCCATTGGCTGGCGGTGCGGGCGATGCAGATCAATGCTCATGCGTTGGCGGCGGTGTTGCCGGGGTGTCCGGGGTGTCCGGGGTGTCGGTTGGTGGATGATGCCTCGGCATGCTCCGCGGCGTGGGACGCCGGTGAACTGGCGGTGCTCGATCCGCTGCCCTGGCTGATGGAGGAGGCGCGGCGCGGCGTGAACATTCCGCATCGCTGGAGCTTCACCAGCGACTCGATCGCGGCGCATGTGGCGGTGGGGTTGGGAGCATCGCGGCTGACGCTGCTCAAGTCCGCGCTGCCGGCGGACGCTTGCGATGCGCAGGCGGCGGCGAAGCTGGGTCTAGTCGATGCCGATTTCCCGCGTGTGTCGCAAGGCATTGCATGCGTCGAGCTGGTCAACTTGCGCGACCAGCACAGCCACGGCTCGACCGTCGATTATCGCGCCACGATCTCGTCCAGTACACGCCGCGCCGCGCACGGCGACGATGTCCGGACCTGATGCCGCCGCGCGCGCAAAACTCTCGCCATGCAGCGACCCCGCCAGCGCGATGAGCAGACCGGCGTCATGAGCGGTCCTGATGACCTCACACAGCGCCGCGTCATCGAGCCAGTCGAACAAGCCGCGGCCATCCTTCACTGCGGTATCGACCAGCAAGCCGGCGGCGTAATGCTCGATGGCCCACGCCAAAACGTCGGCGACCGACGGCGCCGCGACGCGCGGATGATCCGCATAGGCGACTGCGATCGCGCGTGCCGGCGACCATGCGGCATAGCGTCGCGCCAGCGCTTGAGGCCAATCCGCTGGCGCTTGTGCCAAACCAATCTTAACGTAGGCCAAGCTCCCTATGGACTGCGGTGGCGCTGACCCCGCTTCAGCTTGCGGCGGAACCGCCTTCGCATCGCGAAAAGCCAATGCGGCGTCATGGCCGCCGCACTCCAAAGGGCCCTCGCCGATGTCACCCAGCGCCGCGCTGACCGGCGCCCTACCGGCGACTACCGCCATCACCTGTTCGATGGTTGCAACATCCGCCATGCCCAGCGGGCCGCGCGACGGCTCTTTGACATCAATGATGTCGGCGCCGCCCGCCAGTGCGCTGGCCGCTTCCACGGCGTCGCGCACGCTCACCAGCAGTCGCGGGCGGCACGATCGTGGCGCCGTCATGATTCCTCGCCCTCTTCCGCCAGCGCCGTTCCCGTCAACCCGGGCTTGATGATCTCGCGCAGGACGATGGTGGCATAGCTGCCGCGGGGCAATTCGAAGGCGACACGGATGTAGGCGCCATGCTCATCGACGCCGCCGGAAATGTCCGGATCGCGCAGCATTTCCCGCATGGGTCTGCGGCTGCCGGCGACGGCCTGGCCGACCTGATCCAGGCTGATCTGCTCGCCGCCATGTGCCGCCAGCGCCGCGGCCTCCCACTGCGCCACCTGCCCGCCGGCGGTCGTCATGCTGGGGCCCCACATCGGCCCGGAGGGCGAGACCTCGCGCCGCGCCACCCGGCCGTCCGCCGCGTTCTCGGCCGTCGCCGTCGTCTCGTCCACGTTGAAGACGGCCCGGCTGTCGTGCTTCCACGCCAGGTCGCCGGCCACCAGCTTGTCCAGCAGTCCATCCCCAAGGCGTCGCCCCAGCACCTCGTTGAAGATCGCCGCCTGCCAGGCGTTGATGAGAAACTCGCGCTGGCGCGAGTCCAGGGCCATCACCGCCTGCTGCGGCGTCCGCTTCTGCCGCAGGAGATCGAGCACGCGGCGCTCATCGTGCAGATATCGCGGCCAAGTCGCCAGCGCCGCCGTGAGGTCGCCGTTCATCACCGCGGCGCGGGCCGCCTGCATGGGCGGGGCGTCACTGGACCGGGGGTTGCCCACCAGTTCCTCGATAAACGCCTGCCACTCCTGGGCCAGCAGCAATCGTCCCAGCACGTGATTGTTCTGACGATAGCCAAAACGCTGCTCGCCGATGAAGTTGGGCACGCCGTGCTGTTCCAGGCGATCCAGCACGTGCTTGGCGTGCAGCACAGCCGTGGGATCGACCTGGCGGATGCGGATGACAAAGCGGTTGCCGGCATGGTGGCCGCGGCGCAGCTTGTTGACGTGCCGAGCCGACCACAGCAGCTTCATGCCCGTGTGCTCGATGTTCGCCAGCGCCTTATCGTCGCCGGTCGGATCGGGCTTGTAGATCGACAGGTGCTGGCGCGTGACGGCGTGCTTATCCTTGAGGCCGGCATAGCCGATGTCGCCGCGGCGAACGTTGAAGAGCTTGGCCAGGCGATGCACCACGTCGGTCGTCGCCCGCTCGCGCTTTTCGATGTAGAGATACAGATGCTCGCCGTGTCCCTCGGGCTGATAGAGCGGCTGCTCCTCGACGAGGAAATCCTCGGGCCGCTCCTTAATGATGCCGCCGGTGCCGGGGATGTCGGCGGTAAGGTACGCGAGGGATTGTGGAGACGCTGGCATGGTTGAAATTGGTGAACGAGGAACGAGGAATGTAAGACAAGGAAGGAAAGCCCAGCCGCTCCCGCGGCTGGGATCCCACCCGCGGGAGCGGGTGGGCTTTCGTTTCGATATTGTTCCTCGTTCCTCCTTCTTCGTTCTTCGTTTCTCAATCCTCGGGCGCGTCGTGTGCCACCAGAGCGTGGAACGCGTCCTTCAACCGCCGCGTCACCGCGCCCGGCGCGCCGTCGCCGATGGTGCGACTGTCGATCTTCGTGACCGGCACGACTTCGGCGGCGGTGCCGGTGAGGAACAATTCCTCGGCGGTGTAGAGGTCGTGCTTGGTCAGGTCGTTGCGCTCGACGGGAATGCCCGCCTGGCTTGCCAGGCCGATCACCGTATTCATGGTGATGCCTTCGAGCACGCCGGCGTGCAGGGGCGGCGTGTGCAGCACCGGCCGGCCGTCGCGTGGACCGCGGCGAACCAGGAAAATATTATCGCCCGTGCACTCGGTCACATAGCCCTGGCTGTTGAGCATCACCGCCTCGGCGACGCCGGCGTCGATGGCTTCGATCTTGGCCAGTATGTTGTTCAGGTAGTTCATGCTCTTGATGCGCGGCGACAGCGCCGCCGGATGGTTGCGCAGCGTCGAGGCGGTGATGATCGCCATGCCGCTGTCGTACATCTGCGGCGGATACAGGGCGATGGAATCGACGATGATGAAGACCGTCGAGTCCTTGCACTGGAAGGGATGCAGGCCCAGCGCGCCGACGCCGCGCGTCACGCACAGGCGGATGTAGGCGTCCTTGCGGTCGTTGGCGTCGAGGGTTTGGCGGATACCGGCGGCCAGATCATCACTACTGTAGGGCATGGCCAGACGGATGGCGCGCGCCGAGTCGTCGAGGCGCTTGAGGTGGGTGGCCATTTTGAACACCCGGCCGTTGTAGGCACGGATGCCCTCGAACACGCCGTCGCCGTAGAGCAGCCCGTGATCGTACACGCTCACCGTCGCCTGCTGGCGCGGCACGAGCGTTCCATTGAGCCATATTTGCTGAGACACACGGCGGCCCTTTATGCAAAGAGCGGCAATTATAGCGATTGCGGCAGGGGAGCCGCGAAAGTGCAAAGTGCAATGTGCAATGTCAGAGGGTGCGCCCTGGTTCTTCACTTGCTACTTTCCACTTTTTACTTTTTGCTTTACGCTTTCGTCTCCCGTGAAAGGATCAACCGATGAAACTGAGCTTCATGACTTTCGCCTGCCCGCAGTGGACGTTTGACGAGGTGGTCGATGCGGCGCGCCGGCACCGCTATCAAGGCATCGAGTTCCGCTGCGATGCCAAGCATGACCACGGCGTGGAGGTGTTTTGCGGCAAGGATGAGCGTAAGCAATTCCGCCAGAAACTGGAGGCCTATGACCTGGAAGCCTGCTGCCTGGCGACGAGCCTGCGTTTCGCCGACGAGCAGGCCATCGCGGAGGCCCCGGAACGGTTGGAACTGGCGGCGGCGATCGGCTGCCCGGCGCTGCGTGTGTTCTGCGGGCCCAAGCCTCCGGGCGTCGAAAGCATGGAGCAACTCATCCCCATCGTCGCCCGCAACCTGGCGCAGGTCGCCGAGTTGGCGGAGCACCATCACGTTAAGCTGTGGCTGGAAACGCACGACACGTTTTGCAGGGCCGCCGACGCCGCCGCCGCCGTACGCATGGCCAACCATCCCTTCGTCGGCCTCAACTACGACAACATGCATCCCTTCCGCCACGGCGAGCCGCTGGAAACCACCTTCGCCGAGATCGGCGGACTGGTCCAGCACTGCCACTTCCACGACGCGATGAACAAGCCTGACAAGGTCATCATCACCCCGGTGGCCAAGGGCGAAATGCCCATGGACGAGATGTTCGCCGCGCTGGTGAAGCTCGGCTACGACGGCTACGTCAGCGGGGAATGGTTCAACGACCAATACGGCAAGACGCCGGATGATTCACTGGCGCAGTTCCACGAGGATATGACGACGCTGGCGGAACGCCATGGCGTGCGAATGGGGGCTTGAGCGGTCGGGATCAGAGCCGCGCGGCCTAAGCCCGCAGTGGATCGCGGCCTCATCCGCGGGCTTACGCCGCGCGGCTCTGGGCCTCACTCGCCTTCGCCCGGCTTGGGCTTGCCGCGGATGAGCAGCTTGATCGGCGTTTCCGAGAAGGGCAAGAGCTCACGAAAGCGGTTGATCAGGTAGCGCTGGTACGTCGGGTCGAACATGGACTGGTCGTTGACGAACAGGCCAATCGTCGGCGGGTGCACGTCCAGTTGCGTCACATAGTAGATCTTGGGCCGGCGGCCGATGCTCGACGACGGCGGGCGCGTGGCGATGATCTCTTCCAACGTGCGGTTGAGTTCGGCTGTGCCCACGCGGTGGCCCGCCTGCTGATACAGGTTCATTGCCATGGCCACCAGCTCGCGCAGGCCCTCGCCCTGTTTGGCGCTGACAAACGCCACCGGGGCAAAATCCAGCCCTTTGAGGCCCTTGTCCAGGTACTCCAGGTACTGCTCCTGGGAAGAAGCCGGTGCCAGATCCCACTTGTTCACCACGATCACCACGGGCTTGAACTGACGCTGAATCTCGGTGGAAAGCTTCTCATCCACGTTGCTCAGCGGCAGAGTCGCATCGATGAGGAAGAGCACCACATTGGCGCGGCGAATCGAGCGCAGGGCGCGATGCTGGCTGTAGTAGTCAATGTCGCCCTTAACGCTCTTGCCTTTGCGCAGGCCGGCGGTGTCGATGGCCGTCAAGACCTGGTCGCCGATCTGGAAGCGCACATCCACCGAGTCGCGCGTGGTGCCTTCGAGCTCGCTGACAATCACGCGGTCTTGTCCGACCAGGGCGTTGACCAGCGTGCTCTTGCCCGCGTTGCGCTTGCCCACGATCGCCAGCAGCGTGCCCAGCGAGGGCTCGCTGGTGGCGTCCGGATATTGCCGCCAGTCGATACGGGCGCGGATGGCATCGCCCAGAATATGGCGATTGTGGCCCGAAAGAGCGCTGACGCACAAGGGCGGCCCCAGGCCCAGCCGCGTCGCCTCCAGGGCGTCGGCCTCGAGCTTCTCGCTGTCCACCTTGTTGGCGATCAGCATCACGGGCTTACCCTTCTTCCCCTGCGCCTGGCGCAGGAGCCGGGCAACTTCCTTGTCCAGCGGCATGATGCCGGTCTGGGCATCGACGACAAAGAGGATCAGGTCGGCCTCGGCCATGCCCAGGGCGATTTGCGCTTCGACGTGAGTGGTGAGCTTCTGCACATCCTCGATGCCGTACCCGCCGGTGTCGATCAGTTCGATGTACGCCGGCGTGCCCATAGGCTGGCGCGCTTCCTCACCGGGGGCCTTGGGTGTGGCGTCGCGCACCTTGCGCAGGGCCTTCTCCTTGGCGGTCACGCGCCTGGCCGGGTTGCGCCGCGGCTCGATCGAGACCAAGGGCACGGGCAGCGCCACCATGGTGCTGATGCGATCGCGCGTGACGCCCGGCGTCGGGTCGACGATGCTGATCCGCCGTTGCGCCAGCATGTTGAGGAGGCTGGACTTGCCGACGTTAGGCCGGCCGATAATGACGACTTTGGGCAACATATAAAAGGCAGAAAAGCAGAAAAGGCGGAAAATTGGGAGGGAGGCCGCCGACGAGGCGGTACCGCCATAGGGATGTAGAGCATAGCAGGCAGACCCGTCGGTCGGCTTCCACGCTCGCACTTACTGCGTTTTCTGCTTCTCCGCTTTTCTGCTTTTTTCGCGCATGGCCCACAGTTCGACGGCTTCAGGCTCCCGGGCGTAGAGGGGCGCCAGTGCCAGCGGATCAGTGAATCCGCCGGCGGCTGCGGCGGTGCGTCCCAGGCGCCAGACGGCGTCGCTGTGGGGCCGCGCCAGGTCGGCAGGCAGTGTCGTGACTTGATCGTCGGTGATGCCATCCCCATCCGGCAGCGGGTCGCCTAAAAGCGCCAGCGGCCGCGGGCCACGCTGGAGAAGTTCACCCAAGCTCATCACCCCTGGATCGCCCTCGTGTTGCCAACGCTCTTTGCGCCAGGCGAAGATGCCTGCATAGACGGTGTCGCGCTTCATGTTCAGGCATACCGCCAGGTGCGCCGCCGCCATCGCGGGGGGATCGACGTTCTGCGCCACCACGCCCAGGGTGGGCACGGCCACCACTTTGGCGCCGGTGACCATGGCCAGCATTTTCACCGTGGCCACGCCGATGCGCAGGCCGGTGAACGATCCGGGACCGATCGACAGGTAGAGTTGTGCCAGGTCTGCCGGGGCGGCGCCGTATGCCGCGCACAGCCCGGCGATGCTGGGCATCAGGTCTACGCGATGGCGCTCCTGCGGCGGCATGGCGCGCATCGCCAGCCACTCGTCGCCGCGCCCGAGCGTCACCGATCCAACGCGGCTGGAGGTCTCGATCGCCAGGTTGAATGCTTGCGGCGCCATGGAGCATCAATCGTAGCGGAGTTGCATGGGGAATGCAGCAAGCGGCGGCGCTTCATATTCAGATTGCGGCGCTCGATAGGAAGCGCCGCGACTTGTCGCGTTCACACGCCGCGGCCGGCGGCGAGCAGCACGCGCGGGAGCTGGCGCATCAGGCTCAGCGCGGCGGGCAGCGCCGCCAGCAGCGCCGCGACCAGGACCGCCAGGCACCCCCAGGCGGCGACGCTCCAGGGCATGTGCATCTCGTAGGACAGGCCCAGCAGGCGGTGATGGAACACCCGGCCGACCATCGCCAGCTGAATGCCCAGCGCCGAGCCGACGACGCAGCCGACCAGGCCGATCATGAGCGTCTGGCCCAGGATCAGCCGGCCCAGCATGCCGCGCGGCGCGCCCATGGCGCGCAACACGCCATACTCGAAGCGCCGCCCGGCGATCTCGGCGACGATCAGATTGCTCACACCCACGCAGGCGATGATGAGCGAGGCGATGGCCACCATGCTGCCGATGGCGATGAAGCGCTCGAGCGACTCCTGGATCTTGGAGCGGATGGAGCGGCTGGTGCCCGCCACGGCGCCGGGCACCGCGGCGCGGATGCGGCCGATCATCAGGTGGTCCGGCACGTCGGGATCCAGCGACATGAGCACGAGGTTGATCCACGGGTTGTTGTAGTAGGCGGTGGCATCGGCGCGGGTGCCGAAGACGGCGGACATGGAGGCCTCGGTGTACGCGCGCTGGATGCCGAAGAACTGCACGGCGATATCCAGGCCGGTGGAGCCGACGACGCCGACGACCTCGAAATCCACCGGGCCCTGGAGCGTCTTGAGCGTGATGGTGCTGCCGCTGTTGATGCCGTGCGCCTGGGAGTATTCATTGCTGACCAGCACGGCCCGGCCGCGCTGAAGTTTGGCCAGTGCCTCAGCGCGGTCGCCCTGCACCCAATTCAGGTCCGCCATATCGAAGAAGGCCTGGGGATCGACCGAGACGAAGAGCGTGTGCCGCGGCGCCAGCGCCGCCACGCCGAAGCGCACGTTGGCCAGCTCGGCGGGAAAGGCGGTGACCGGGCAGAGCCGCGTCACGCCGGGCACCTGCTGAAGGGCCGACCATTGCTCCTCCGACAAGGCGCGAAAACTGTGGGCATAGGCGTCGGGCATGTGCAGGTTTCCCAGCCAGCCCTGGGTGATGCTGCGCCCGCCGGTCCACATGGCCAGCAAAAGCGCCAGGCCCATCATCAGTGCCCCACCGGTGAAGCCGTGACGGAACGGCGTGGTCAGAATGGTCTGGCGCAGCAGCGCCGGCGGCACGGCCACCACCCGCGCCAGCATCGGCGACAGCCCGCGACCCAGCACGATCAGTACCGGCACGCTCAGCAGGAAATAGCCGATGAGCGTCAGCGGCAGACCGGCGCAGAGGTAGAACCAGAACGTCGTCTGGGGATCAAGGTGCAGGGCGATGACGGCGGGCATGGCGGCGATCATGATCAGGCCCAGCAGGACGCACGCCAGGGCGCCGCGTCGCGTGGGCAGGTGGGCGCGGACGGACAGGGCCTGGAGCGGTCGCACGCGGGCCGCCTGCCAGGCGGGGTAGGCGGCGCCGAGGAGGCCGGCCAGCAGCGCCGCGCCGACTGCCAGGGCGATGCCCAGCGGGTTAGGGTGAAAGCCGGCCTCGAAGAGGTCGCTGTGCCGCAGGTAGAAGAGGTAGGCGCATGCCAGGCCCAGGGGCACGCCGACGGCCGCGCCGCCGCCGGCCAGCAACACGCCGGTGAGCAGTTGTGACAGCGCGATCTGCCACCGGCCGGCGCCGACGCAGCGCAAAAGCGCCAGCTCGCGCATGCGCTCGGTGACCGCCGTGGTCATGCTGGTGAAGATGATAAAACCCGCCGAGAGGGAGACCAGCAGAGTCAGCAGTGTCAGCAGGAGCCGCGCCGCGTCGAGGCCGCGCGTGAGGTTGGCGCGGACCGACGCCGGAGTGTGGAAACGAGCGCCTGGCGGAATGGCGTCGGCGTAGCGCTGCGTCACGTCCTCGAGCTTGACGCCTTGGCGAAGCTGAATGTCGATCTCGTCGAGTTGGTCGGGAAAACCGCCCAACTCCTGCGCCACCAGCAACGTGATCAGTGCCATGCGCCGCTGAAGCACGCCTAAAGGTGGACGCTCAATCACGCCCACCACCGTCAGCTCCACCGGTTTGCCGAACTGCGCCACCGTGAGTTTGTCGCCCAGTTCGGCCGCGAGCCGGAGCTGCGACTTGTCGTCGATCACGATTTCGTCATCACCGCGGATCATGCGGCCTTGGAGATATTTGAACGGTCGTATCACGCCGTCGAGCTCCGGATCGACGCCCTGGGCCAGGAACGTTTCACTGCGCTCGGTGCGCTCGTTGCGCAAGGTGATGCCGGCCTCGAAATATCCCGCGGCGCGGAGGACCTCGGGCCAGGCGCGCACCTGGGCGAGCACCGCCTGATCGACGCGACTGTTGTAGCGATGGGTGATCTGGAGATCGGACAGGCCGGCGACGCGGCCCAGGCGATGGGAAAGAGCCGCGCCGATGGTGCCCAGGCCCGCGGCGATGCTGACGGTCAGGACCACCGCCAGCGCCACCGCCAGGACCAACAGGGCGCTTCGGCCGCGCTTACCCGCCAAGTTGCTGGTAGCGAGATGCCACACCGCTCGCATCAAGTCCGTTTACCTCAAAATGGCCCCGGCTCCTGCCGTCGCCCAGTACGTGAACCCTTCGACAGTGCGCCGCCGCCACCGGCTCGTGCGTCACCATCAGCACCGCCATATTCCGCTCCCTGGCGATCGCGCCGAGCAACTGCCACAGCCGCTCGCTGCTGGTTGAATCGAGATTTCCGGTCGGCTCGTCCGCCAGCAGCAGCGGCGGGCTGAACAGCAGCGCCCGCGCAATCGCCACGCGCTGCTGCTCGCCGCCCGACAGCGCATCAGGACGATGATCCGCACGATCGGCCAGCTCCAGCGCCTCGAGCAACTCGGCGACGCGCTGCTTGACCCACGCCCGCGGCCGACGATCAATCACGCCCGGCAGCGCGATGTTCTGCGCCGCGGTCAGCGTGGCGATCAGGTTGAACTGCTGGAACACGATGCCCACGCGATGGCGGCGAAAGGCCGTCAGGCCACGCTCGCTCAGGCTGCCCAAGTCCTGCCCCAGCACCTCGACCAGGCCCGAGTCGGCGCGGTCCAGTCCTGCCGCCAAGTGCAACAGCGTACTCTTACCGCTGCCGGATCGGCCCATCACGGCGACAAAGCCCGGCTCGTCAATGCGCAGATCGACGCCGCACAATGCCGCGACGCTGCGCTGGCCTTGCCGGTAGCTCTTGTGAACCTGGTGGAGTCGGATCATGGCGATGGAGAAGATACCCGCTACGGGAGGACCTTGTTTCCGCAGCGGTCCATAGGGCTGTAGTGCTAACATATCGCTTCGCTCCTGCGGAGGGTGATAATCACCAACGTCCCAGCGACGCGGAGTAAGTAGTTGCGGCCGGCAATTCGATCCCCCGGTTCTAACGGGGCGACATGCCCAGCGCCGGCACGACGAAAGTTTCGCAAATCATGGGCATTATCACGGCCAGTGCCAGAATGGCCTGCGGGATCACCAAGGCCACAAAGGTGCCCATTGGCACCAAGGCATGAAAAAAGCCCAATCCAAAAAATCGCCGCAGGATCATGAATGCCAATGACAATTCCAAGGCCACAACGAGCAATGCCACAGCCAGCATCACACCAAAGCTCGCAGGTTTGGCGACCGGCGCCAGAATCCACACAAACAGCGCGACACCCTTGATGAGCATCGACGCCAGTAGACCGTAGCGTAAGCGGCCTCGCGTAGAGCCCACCTTGCGGGCGGCCCATGCCAATAACCACGCCTCCACTGGAAAGAGCACCAGTAAAGCGACTTCCCTCATCGTCACGCCCGAGTCAACACCGGCGAAGTCTCGGTCTGCGGCAAGTTGGCGCCGGCTTTGCGCAGCGTGTTTACCAGAGCGGATGTGTCCAGCTCATGCGCGGGCTGCCCGGTGCGGATCGACTGCACCGCGGCGGTGCCGGCGGCCTGGCCCATCATCGACGCCGCCGGCTGCACGCGGATCGACCCGTGCACCTGCACGTCGCTGCTAACGCAGCGCCCGGCCACCCACAGATTGCTCCAGCCGCGCGGCACCAGCACGCCATAGGGAATGCCGAAGCACTCCCCGGGATTGAGCCGGCCGCGCTGGTGAAACTCGTTGTAGTAGCGATCGTATTCCTCAGGCGTGTCATCGTAGACGTGGATGTCCACTGCCTTGTTGAACACGGCAATCTGGTCGGGGAACTGCCGCCGCGCCAGGTAGTCGGCGTAGGTCAGCTCGTATTCGCCGACGATGCGGCGCGACTCGCGCACGCCCATCAGACTGGCGGTGGTGACGTGCTCGATGTTCTCGCAACCGGGCACGTACTTGCGGAAGAAGCTGATGTACTCCTGCGCCAGTTGCCGGCCGCGCATCATGCCGTCGCTGAGGCTGCGGCAGCGCAGGGCATCCAGATGAAACACATGCCCGGCGTTGAGCATGCCCGTCTGCCCGCCGATCTTGTACAGGCCGGGCATGTGGCGGTCGCGATGTGAGAAGTGGCCCTGGGCAATGGCCACTTCGAGACGCTTCTGCTGCTCGGACGGACCAGTGGCGCCGCGGTCTTTGTTGGCCCGCTCCCAGTCGATGCCCGCCGCCAGCGAGCAGAGCGTCGGCGGCATGATGTTGGGCGTGTCGCGACCCGCCTCGCGACATGGTGCGCCGCACAGGTGTGTCAGCACCGCGTCGCCCGTGGCGTCGATGAACGTCCGGGCGGTGACGTAGCGGTAGCCCTCGACATTGTTGAGCACGATGCCGTTGATGCGGCTGCCGGTCACGTCGGCATCAATCAGGCGCGTGAAGAAGCGCACCTCGACGCCCGCGGCCGTGACAAACTCATCGAGAATGAGCTTGACGCCCTCGGCGTTGAACGGCGTCCAGCAATGGAAGCGTTTGGTCCAGAATTCGGGGGTGACCTGCGGGCCGGTGAACCCGCGGGCGTGCACGGTCTCGACCAGTTGGCGCATGAACCCGCCGACGAGCATCTTTTCGCCGTCGGACATCGGGTCAAACGCCGTGACCAGGCCGGAGGTGCCCATGCCGCCCAGGCAGCCGGTGGCTTCGAGCAGCAAGACCTTGGCGCCCAGCCGCGCAGCACAGACCGCGGCGCTGGCGCCGGCCGGCCCGCCACCGGCGACGACGACATCGTAGGGGCCTTCAATGGGGATCTGCCGGTTGAGGTGATAGGTGGCCATGGGCAGCAAGTCTAACCAAACTCGTGCCGATCACCCGATCACAGGGCGCGACGAGGCCACCTTTCTGGCGACATTTGTGGTACTGGCCAAGTCCTGCCGGCTGATACACTGCTTGAGGAAAGGAGGCCTGCCATGCCACGCCTGCTCTTCTGGACCGTCGCAGGAATCGCCGTGTTGTCCGTCTTGGGCTGTGGATCCAGACACGAGCAGTCGCGCCCGTCGATCTCTCTCGTGTCAGCGAAACTCCGAAGCACGCAGATCGTGCCAACGCTCGACACCCCGCTGAACGAATCGGGTAATGCCGTCTGGTGCGCGACGTTCCAGGTTGCCTGGAACCGCGCCAAGGAGGAGGTGATCGGCCAGCCGCTGCGCATCGCCAACGCCCAGGCGGTCGCCGACCGGCTCAACGCATCGCCGGTGACCGAGGCCGCATTGCCTGCTGGCAGCTATTACGCGGCGGCAGGCAGACTGAATGATGGCGTCGAACAGACGATTCGCAGCGCCATGTCGGCGCGGTTTCCCCAGGTGACGCCGCCGGTGTTCGGCGGGGCAGAAGGCTTTGTTTCATACGCGTACCTGGATACCAAAGGCGCGTTCACCACGCCGTTGGTCGACACCAAGCGGCCGCTTGAGTTCGTGGATGCCGCTGGCGTATCGCATCGCGTCGCTGGCTTCGGTCTGCACGAAGGCACCGACTGGGACCTGCGGCAAAAGCAGGCAGCACAGATCAGGGTGCTGTTTGCCAAGGGCCCTTACGAAGGCGGCCGGGGCTGGCAACCGGGGACACCCGCGGCGTACGCACTGGACTTGACGGCAGATCAGACTGAGCAGCAGGTGATCGTGGCTGTGCTGCCGCGCCGCGAGCATCTCCGTGCCCTGCTGGATGAGCTGACCGGACTGGCCCAGGAGCCAACATCCTCGGCCGGAGCAAGCCGCTTGAGCCAAGTGGACACAATGGCCATACCCAACGTGGTATTCCGCGCCGACCACGCCTTCACTGAACTGGCCGGCGGCGACAAGGTGATTCAGAATGCTGGCGAGTACCAAGGGCTGTTCATCGCCGCGGCGCGGCAAACCATCAACTTCCGCCTGGACAAGAGCGGCGCTGCGGTGATCAGCGAATCACATCTATACGCGGGCGCGGATCCCCGGCACTTCATCGTCAACCGGCCATTCCTGATCGTGATGAAGCTGCACAACCAGACGCAGCCATACTTCGTGGCGTGGATCGAGAATATCGAACTGCTCGACCCCGCCCGGTAAGCGACCACCCATCAGCGTGCAAGTTTGAACAAATACCTGTTGACGACCTGCCGTCGCGTGCGACAATACAGGTGCCGGTGGGGTAGCCCGCGATTGCGGGCGGCCGGCGACTGGATTGTCAATCAAACAAGTCCAGTGCGTCCTTTCTCTTAGGCAGGGAATCCCATGTCATTAACCAAGCGTTGCGTCGCGGAGTTCATCGGTACGTTCTGGCTGGTGTTCGGCGGGTGCGGCAGTGCCGTGCTGGCGGCGGTCTTCGGCCACAACCTGGGCCTGACGCAGACCAACCTGGGCATCGGGTTCGTCGGCGTTGCACTGGCGTTCGGCCTGACCGTGCTGACGATGGCCTATGCCATAGGCCACATCTCCGGCTGCCACCTCAATCCCGCCGTGTCCCTTGGCCTGGCCGCCGGCGGACGGTTCAAAATCGCCGACCTGCTGCCTTACATCATCACCCAGGTCGTCGCGGCCATCGCCGCCGGCGCGGTGCTGTATGTCATCGCCTCGGGCAAGGAGGGGTTCTCGCTCGAAGGCGGCTTTGCCTCCAACGGCTACGGCGATCACTCGCCGGACAAGTACAGCCTGCTGGCCTGCTTCGTCGCCGAGGTCGTGCTGACCTTCATGTTCCTTTTCATCATCATGGGCGCCACCGATCGCCGCGCCCCGGCGGGCATGGCGCCGATCGCCATCGGCCTGGGACTGACCCTGATCCACCTGATCGGCATCCCCGTAACCAACCTCTCGGTCAACCCCGCACGCTCCACCGGCCCGGCGGTGTTCGTGGGCAGCTGGGCTCTGACGCAGCTCTGGCTCTTCTGGGTCGCGCCCATCATCGGCGGCATCGCGGCGGGGGTGGTGTATCGGCTGTGCTTTGAGGGTGAAGCGCCGATAGCAGGAGCCTCTGAGATCTAATGCAATCATGAACTTCACTTCAATCCAAGTCGATGATGACACGGACCATCTCATTGCCTTTCAGGGGCGCCAGCGTGGCCTGTCAGTGCCCGATTATTTGCGCCAGGCGATCGCATTGAGCAACGGCGGCACGAGCGACCAGATAAGAGAGGACGTTCTTCGCGAGCGTCTGCATAATGTGATCAAGCAATCCGCGCCGTTGCCTTGCGCGCCGACCTCGCCCAACCCCGACAGCTTTGCCGCGGGCGTCTTGGAGACATATCGCCTTCGGGGACTCGGGGGATGACGCTCTGCGACGTCGGGTCATTGATGTCTTGGCCAATCATCGCGAAGCGATGCTCAAGTCACCCTCAACAGAGATTTCCAGACAAGCCGCTGTGTCATCCTGTTCAAAAGCGGTGATGGCATCGACGTGACGACGAAGAAGCCCCTCAATGAATGACGTGGGACGATTGCCGCACCTTAGCCAAATGACTTTGGGAGGCGGCCCGTACAACCCAACCATATCCGCAAAATCCACATCCTGCATGACGAGCGCGAAGCCATCGGCTTTGGCGCGCTGCCACAGAACGCGGTCGTCCGCTTCAGCCATGCCCATCAGACGCGCCTGATCGGAATTGGGAAAAAGATCCGCCAACTGTCGGCAGAGCCTGAAACTCAAATTCTGATCGAACAGCAGCTTCATGCGATGAGCAGGCGCCGCTCACGATCGGCGGCATACGCCAGACAGGCAAGAATATCTTGCTCGGTCAACTCCGGATAATCGCTGAGGACCTCCTCGTGCGTCATACCCGCGGCAAGCCAACCCAACACATCCGATACCGTGATGCGCATCCGACGAATGCAAGGCCGACCACCTCGCTTGCCCGGTTCAATCGTGATGATGTCCTGATAGTTCATGACTTGATCATCATAGCACGACCGCCCACCGATCATTGGCAGTTCACTCCGGCCCGATCACCGGCAGCGACAGAATCTTTGCCTCCACCGTCTGGCGCGTCGGGCTTTCCTTGCTTCCCGTGAGAATGTGCGGGGCGACCTGGTGCGCGACCAGTTGCTGGTAATAGTCGCCCAGGCCCTGCCCGGGTGTGCGGCGATGGGCCCAGGCTTCGAGCACCGGCCGCAAGACCAGCACCAGGTCGGCCTGGGGCACGTTCTGGGCGTACAGGTCCGCCAGGCGGTCGCCCGCCAGGCGCCCGCCCAGGAAGATGTCGTAATGGCCGGGCTTGTGACCCACCAGGCCGATGTCCGCGGTATACGGCCGCGCGCAGCCGTTGGGGCAGCCGGTCATGCGCACCGTGATCGGCTCCTCGTCCAGCTCCAGGCGCACGAACTCGCGCTCCAGGTCGTCGAGCACTTCCGGGATGATGCGCTCGGCCTCGGTCAGCGCCAGGCCGCAGGTCGGCAGCGCCGGGCACGCCATGGCGCCCCGGCGCACCCCGCTCATGCCCTCGACCTTGGGCAGGTTGTACGCCTCCACCACGCGCTTGAGCTTCTCCACGTCCCCTTCGCTCAGGTCGCCGAAGATGATGTTCTGGTTGGGCGTCAGAATCACCCGCGGCCCCAGGCCCTCAACGATCTTGCGGAACGCCGTCTTCATCCGCAGGACTTCGGTGTCCATGATCCGCCCGTTGGCGATGTACTGGCCGTAGAAATACCGCCCATCGCCCTGCTCGTGCAGGCCCAGCCAGTCCTGGTGCGCCAAGTGGCCGTTGCCTTGCCACGGTTCGAGCTTGAAGCTCACGCGGCTGACAAACTCCTCGCGGAAAGCGTCGATGCCCTGTTCCTCGATGATGTACTTGAGCCGGGCGTGCTTGCGGTCGGTCCGATCGCCATAGTCGCGGAACATCTCGGCGATGGTGCGTACCACCTCGATGGCGTGCTTGGCCGGGGCGTAGCCCAGCGGCGTGCCCAGCCGGGCGTACGTGTCCTCCATCTTGTGCGTCATCCCCAACCCGCCGCCGACCAGGATATTGACACCCTTGAACTCGTCCCCTTCGAGAATCGCGATCAGCCCCACATCCTGGCTGTGCACATCCGTCGAGTTGTCATCGTAGAGGCCGATGCCCGTCTTGAACTTGCGGGGCAGATATTGCTCGCCATAGAGCGGCTCGCTGTCGAGCGAGCTATCGACCTTTTCGCCGTCGAGCCAGATCTCGTGATAGGCATGCGTCTGCGGCACCAGGGCGTCGGAAAGCTGCTTCGCCAGGCCCCGTGCCGCCTGGTGTGCCGGATTGGCGAAGGGCGCCGGCGGCGCCATGATGTTGCGCTCCACGTCCCCGCAGCCGCAGAGCGTGCTGAGCATGACCTGGTTGACGCGCTTGATGGCCTCTTTGAGCGTGCCTTTGAGTACGCCGTGCAACTGGAAGTTCTGCCGCGTGGTCACCCGCAGGGCGCGGTTGAGCGTGAGTTCCTCGGCGATCTTGTCCATGCCCAGGTATTGCTGGGGCGTCAGGTCGCCGCCGGGCACCTTGATGCGCGTCATGAAGATGATCTCGCGTTCGCCGCCCAGGACCTTGTTGGCCTCGCGCGCGTCGCGGTCGTCCTGCTGATAGACGCCATGGTTCTTGAGCAGTTGCTGATCGTCTTGTTCGAAGCCGGGCGAGTCGCTGTGCAGGGCCTGGTCGATCGTGCCGCGGAGGAAATGGCTGTTCTTCTTGGCCTCTTCGACCTTGGTCTGCTTCTTTTTGCTGGCCAACTGGTGTAGCCGGGTTATCCCGGGGGGGTGGGGGTGCAAATGACCCATTTTGACATTTCTCCAGAGGAGGCGGGGTAAATTCGGGGCAGGAGCCGTGGTTCTGAACGGAATCTTAGCCGTCCAGCGGACGGTTGCGACGGCCTCAATCCCGCCGCGGCAGGGGCTATCCTACATAAGAGCAATTCTTAACTAGCAGGCCCATGGGCCGGCAAATCTCGCGTAAACCACTTTTTTTCAAGGAATTAGGCCATTGCCGCGGCCCCCGCCACTGCCGCAGGCCACGCCGGGGGCCAATCAACGGCGGGCAATCATAGCCGTTTATCCCCGAGTACGAAAATTTCTTGCCCGCACTCTTGCATTCCCCAAAGAATCGGGTAACTTGTATCTGTCAAGCATGGGGAGTCAGCGGAGCGGAGACCACATGTTTGGGGATGAAGTTTTCAGCTAAGGTTACTCTTTCGGTATGAAGTAAGGAAGCTTGTCGCTTCCGGTATAAAACGTTGCGGCCATGGTTCGTCCCAGACGATGGCACGCGAGTGAGGGATCTGGGACGAAACAGGAAAGTGGAGAACCACTATGAAGAGCAAGAGCATGTTTACGATGGGGGCGCTGCTGGCAGCCGCAATGACGGCGGGCACGGCCCAAGGTGTTGTGCAGTTCGACTCGACGGGCACCGGGACTTTCGTCGCCGGGCAGAACACGACCCTGTTGGACTGGTTCCCCGGCAATACGCTGGCGGATCAGGGCAACGAGGCAGTCGCCAACTTCGTTGGCGGCGCTGGCTCAACCGAATTCCACACGTACTACCAGGCCGTGTTGGGCAGCTACACCGTGTCTGGCGTGGGCACTCAGCTTATGCCTGCCGGAACCGAACTGACGATCGTCGTCGGCTTCCGTGAGCAGGTCGTTGGCGTGTCAGGTAGCCCCGGTGGCACAGGTGCGGCCGCTGAGTTTGCTTGGCTGCCCGAGGGCGCGGACTACTTCGAGATCTACTTCGATAGCGCCGCCGCCACACTTAACGGTGCCACGGGTACCGGCCCGGCCAATACCCTCAGCGGTGCTGGTTACAACCAAGGCCAGTTGATCCTGCGTGCCGATCTTCAGTCGGTGAACAACACGACCTTCACGGTGCTCGACGACAACGCCGGCCCCTTGGATCAGTCGGATACCTTCACTGCCGGCAACCAGTACCCCGGCATTGAAACGGTCGGTGGCAACGGCGAAACGCAGTTGACAGCCCGAATTACCGAGTGGGATACGGACTTCTTCAGCTTCAGCCCCGACGATGCGTTCACCATTCAGTTGGCCCTGCTCCAGAACGTAGGCGTCAATCTGCCCTACGGGTCGATTGACCCCTCGGCAGCCTTCACCGACAGCGAAAACGCTGGCGCCATCGGCACAGCCGGCAGCGCAACCCTCTTGACAGCCGACATCGGCACCCTCAACGGTGGCCCCGTCGGCGGCGCCGGCAGCGAGGATATCCAGTTCCAGACGGACACCAATATGTCCTTCAGCCAAGCGACCACGATCATCCCCGAGCCGATCACGGCTGGGCTGAGCTTGATGGCCCTGGGTGGCCTGGGCGTGAGCGTCCTGCGTCGCCGACGCTAAGTCGTCAATCCCTCCGCAACGAAAACCCCGCCGATGAGGCGGGGTTTTTTTGTTGCTTGGTTTCTCGTGCCCCACCATGGCAGCCTCAAACCGGGCCAAGTGACTTGCGCCGGCCCGAATCGCTCACGATCACGCCACCAGCGACGCCAGCAGTCGGTTGAAGATGATCCCCGTGTCATACTGTCGAATCGCCTCCGCCAGTCGGCCGGCCGACTGGCGATAGGACGACTGCTCCACCACACGATCCACTGCCAAGCGGACGCGCCGGCCATTGGCCTGGCCGGCCCGAATCAGTAGTCCCGCGCCGGCGCGCTCCACCGCGCCCATTGTCAGGTACTGGTCCATGTTGGACGCCACGCCGATCACCGGCGTGCCCTGGGCCAGCGCCTGGTAGACCGGCGCACTGCCGCCATTGCACACCACCACCGCGCTGCGTGCCGCCGCGGCCTCACCGGGCAGGTACTTGGCCACCCGCGCATTGGCGGGCGCCTGCGCCACCTCGATCCGTCCAGCCGTCGCCGCCATCACTTGTCCCGAGTAGTCCGCCAGGCTCCCCAGAATCTCCGGCAGCAGGTTCACCTGCCCCGACGAGCCCAGCGTGACGTAGATCGGCGGCGGCTGTGCCGGTACCCGGTCCCACCACGCCGGCGGATCATTGGGCGGCGACCAGGTCACCGGCCCGATGTAGTGGTGGTTGGCAGGTGGCTTCCGCGTCGCCACCAGTTCCGGCACATCGGCATAAAGGACGTGATCGCCCCAAGTGTAGACGTCCGTCAGTCCACCCAGCAACGGCAGCCCGTGCTCCCGCCGCAGCCGATTCATGGTGCGTGCGTGACTGGCAAAGACCACCGGCCGCGCCAGGTCGAACACGCACTGTCCCAGCCCAGGTCCCAGTAGCCGAGCCAAGGCATGCTCGGGAAGGGGGAACCGCTTCTGGGCCGCATAGGGGCTCCAGTGCGCATTGGTGAGGTTGATATACGGCACACCTTCCAGCGGCGCCGACACCGCCAGCGACAAGCGAAAGTCGCCGATGACCGCTGCCGGCTTGATCTGCCCGAGCAATTGGCGATCGCGGGCGATGTATGCAACCAGTTCGTCGCGTTGATAGAGGGGCGCGCCTGCGGCCAAACGGTCCAGAAAAACCTGTGACGCGATCGTGTCGATAGCGTGGCGTTGCCAGGACGGCTCGGTCAGCATGTCCATACCGCGCCGATCGCAGGCGAAGTGGACCTCGTACCGGCCCAAGTCCAGTGCGCGCGCCAGCACCGCCGGCCGGGCGACGTGCGCCAAGGTTACCGCCTCAGCAACGAAAAGGATGCGCGGCTTTTCCCCTGCCGGTTCAATCTGACTCAACGGGGCGCTCACGCAGCGTCTTTCCTGGCTTCGCCCAGCAAGTTGTGGTGACGCAACTCCTCTTCAGCTTGGGCCGAACGGTCCACCGTATCCTGACGGCGCGCCCAGTGCAGGAACTCCTGCAAGCCTTGGCGCAGCGACGTGCGCGGCTCATAGCCCAGCCGTTGGCGGGCACGGGCCAGGTCGGCATAGCAGGCCCATACGTCGCCGACACGGAACTTGCTGGTGTCTTCCAAGTCGCCGCCAAGTTGCACCAGATCGCGCAAGGTTTCCGCCAACTCATGGATTGTGTGACCTTCACCGGCGCCGATGTTGATGCACTCGCCGGCAGGCACATCGGCGGTCAGCGCCAACACATTGGCCGCCACCACATCCGACACGTGCACAAAGTCCCGCCGCGGCAGCCCATGCTCGTACAAGGCAATGGGCTGGCCGGCCATCAGGCGGTTATAGAACACCGAGACCACACCCGTATAAGGATTGCCCAATGCCTGCCGCGAACCATAAACATTGAAGTAGCGCAAGCACACCACCGGCAGGCCTTGTGTCTTGGCGGCCAGGATGCAGTAGTCTTCCTGCTGCTTCTTGGTCCAACCGTAGACGGAGATCGGTGCGCACGGACGGTCTTCCTGTGTGGCCACGGGCGCTACCGGCTGGTCGGTGTTGGGACAGTGCGTGTCAAAGTCACCGGCTTCCATGGCCTGACGCTCGCGCAAATTGGGATAGACGATCATCCCGTCCCGGCGTTGGCAGGTGCCTTCACCATAGACCGCGCGGGAGGAGGCGAGCACGACACGGCGCAGGGGCTGCGCCTTGCCTGCCGCGGCGGCACGCTGGCGCGCCGCCAAAACATCCAGCAGCGTCGCTGTGCCGGCGACGTTGGTGTCCACGTAAGAGCGCATCTCGTACATGCTCTGCCCCACGCCGGTGAGCGAGGCGAAGTGATACACGGCATCGATACCGACCAGGGCACGTTGGATATCGTGGGGATGGCGCACGTCGCCGGGCACCAACTCAACCTGAGGGTGCAGATATGCCGGTCGCGAGGCGTGGGGACCATGCACTTGCGGATCAAGCAGATCCAGGGCGCGGACCTGATGTCCACGCTTGATCAATTCGTCGGCGGTGTGCGAGCCGATGAAGCCCGCCCCACCAGTGATCAGAATGTTAGCCATGGCTGGCGATCTCCTCACAAAACACGCGCCGGCTCAATCGGTCTTGCGCAAGTGTTCCAGCGGCAGGCGCAGCGAGCGGGCGCGCGGGGCGGCGCCGTGGCCGAGGCGGCCCATGAACATGGCGCGCTGCGCGGTTTCCTGGCCCACCAGGCCCGCCAGGCCTTCCGCCACGGCGCGGGCGGTCTGCTGGGCCTTGGCGTCCTGCACGAATGTCACTTTGTTCCACACGTAGTTGGCGAAGATCAGCGGGGTCATTTCCGGCTGGAACTGGAGGCCGAGCTTGGCGCTGGTCAGCCAGAAGCGTTGCACCGCGGCGCCGGCGGCGACGTAGTCGTCGATGCCCTGGGGCGCACGCTCCGCCAGCAGCAGGAAGTGGGCGCCGCACTTAAGCGCGGGCATGTAGTCCAACTGGAGGCGCGGCATGGCCGTGCCCATCAGCCGGTTCATCGTGCGCACCCGGCCCCAGCTCTTCATCGCCCATTCCATCATGCGCAGCGTCATCGTGCCCAGGCCGATGGCCTGATCCGGCATGCGATCGTCGCTGTAACGGTTGCGCCAATGAATCACGTGCTTGTGGACGCGGTAGCATTCCTCGGTGGTCAGACGAATATGGGCGCTCTTGAAGAGCAGCCGCGCCACGCCGCGGCGGGCATCGCCTTCGATCCAGCGGATGGCAAATCCGAGGGCCGCAGGCAGGGCCTGCTCAAGGGCGCGTTTCTCCTGGGGCACAAGCGCACGCGGATGCATCGGCCGGCGCTGCGTGGTGCGCGAAGGGATCACGTCCACCAGCGGGTCGCGCGCGATGCTGGGGTCCTCGTGGAAGCGCACATCGTAAATGGGCGTGTGCTCAGGGGCGTCACCGCGGCGGGCGTATGCGACGCCAAGGCCCTGGGCCGACGCGGCGATGCGAATCGTCTCCAGCAGGATGCCATGCGCGAGCTGGCTGGCCCGGCCCTGAAGGTCGTAAACGACGGTCTGTCGCGTGTCGAAGGCGTGCACCGCCAGGTGATGGTCGTCAATGATTTCGAAGCGCCAGGGCTGCGTGTTGTCGCCGCTGGGCGCCCAGCGCGCCAGCTCAAGAATGCGCTGGATGCAGGTCCTCTCTCCCTTCTGAGGGAGAGGGTTAGGGTGAGGGTGCGAGGCTGTGGCTTGCGTCAACATAGCTTCAAAGCCGTCGGCCAGGGGTCTGTGTGTTATGTCGGCGCCCGTTCATCCGCAGATCCCCCCACCCCGCCCTCTCCCACCCCGGAGGGGAGAGGGGGTAAAGTCACGACTCGACCGTCACTGCCTCGGCGCCCACGCGCAGCGGCTCGGCGGGATCCTGGAGCGCCCACGGCGTCCAGCGCGTACGCACGAATGCATAGCGGTAAGCGTCGAACTGAAGTCCTTCGGGCGCGGCGATGATCGGCGGGTCGTTGCGGTCCAGCAGGATCTTGAGCACCTGCGTACCCGCCACGCCGGCACACAGATCGACGCCCATGGGCTTGGACGGCCCCTTGTGGTTTTTCAGATCGATGGTCGAAGGGTCGCGCAGGTAGGGTGCCTGGAGTGACGCCGGCGCCAAGCCGCAGTAGAAGCGGCGAAGCTGCTCCACCTCATCGTGACCCTCCAGGCGGAAGTATTCCTCGAAGGTGACGCCGCCGGGAAGGAAGTTGAGCAGCGCCACGCTCATGCCCAGCGGCGCCGCGGTGACGGCGGGAATGCCCAGCTTGGCGCAGGCGGCAAAGACGGCGCAACGTTCACGCACCGCGAAGAAGTCCAGGCCATCCACATAAACATCCGCGCCCTCGAGAAAAGCCTCGACGTTGGCGGCATTAATGCCCTGGTGAAACTCACTGTTGATGACCAGATCCGGGTTGATGTCCAGGGCACGATCGGTCATCACCTCAATCTTGGGTTGGCCCATGGTCGATTGGCTGGCGCCGGCTTGCCGGTTCACATTCGCCAACTCGAAAACATCCAGGTCCGAGAGCGTGAACCGTCCGATGCCCAATCGCGTTAAGGTTTCCAGATGCCTTCCCCCCACCCCGCCAAGGCCGGCGATGGCGACGCACTTGCCCCGCAGTTCCTCCTGTTCCAGCTCGGTCACCCAGCCGAGATTCCGGCTGAAGCGTTCCTGGTATGCCACGGGGTCACCTGTAGGGCTCAGTGATGCGCAGCAACGTCCCGGGCGCCCGTGCCACGCGGAGGTCTTCAAGCTTAGAATCATAGCTTATCGGTCCATGAAGTGGTAGCTTGGTCACGATTGCTCCGACAAAATGGGGGAAATGGGCTGCGCCTTGGCGCGCAGATACTGATCCACGGCCGACCCGGTGACGAGGCGAGGATCGAACGTGAAGCGGTCGGCGTAGAGCGACGCCGGAACGGGCGACTCGGTCACGAACGCCAGGCCGCGCGGCTTGTTGGGCAGCAGCAGCTTGGCCAGGTCCATGCGCAGCAGGACGACCGGCGCGTCGCAGACGGTCGGATGCGTGTCGAGTTCCCCGATCAGTTCAAACGCCAGGGCCCGCCGGTAGAACGGCGCGTGGTGCGGGTGGACGCCGATGACGATATCGTCGCAGCCGGTGGCCACCGCGTAGTAAATGCCGATGCGCATGAGGCCGAAGAGGGACACCAGCGAACGCGCCAGGTGCTCGCGGCGGTCAGCGAACAGTCCGATCTCGCAGAGCCGCCGGCCACGCTGGCGCAGGGCCTCCAGTTCCTTGCGATACACCAGATCCAGCGGCAAACCCTGCTGGCCGTCGAGCATGCACGTTAACGTGGAGATGACCTGCGGCCCCAGCAGGCCCAGCACCACGGCGCTGCTGCCCCGCGCCGCCTGTCGAACCGTGTGAACCTCAAACGGATTGGCCGGGATGATGTCTATGCGCCGGTAGGCGTGATACACCAGGCGCCAGGCGTCGATGACCTCTTCAAGCGAGCCGGCCACCTGGAATGAGAGGCCCGTGGACTTGCCCGACGGGACGGTCACCGCGGCATCGATGCGGACGCGGTCGCCGCCGGGCGCCGCCGACGCATCATCCAGGGCCCGATCATGTGTCCGGACCCCCTCTGCAGCCGGTTCGGGCTGGCCATGGCAATCCTGGACAGGCGAAGCATTGCGGACCATTGTTCAACTCCAATCGGACCATCCCCTATGGCGCTTTCGGGTGATTGGCTGATCGAGTTCACCGCGCGGCCTGCGCGCTGTAGAGATCACGGCGGGTCTGGACGGTTTGTAACGGATGTAGCGATTACGGGACGGAATGGCGCGCACGAACACCCAAATCAGAGGCTAGGCCGCAAGCGGCGCCCGGATCAGGCGGCGCACATCGCGGACATCACCTGGCCCACCTCGCGATAATTGAGATAGCGGTCGAATTCGGCCAGGCACTGATCTTCCTCGCCAAAGGGAAAACGCGGGAGGAAGTCGCTCTCGTCGAGCTTCTGCGCCACCAGCGACACCAGGCCGCGCGGCAGGCGGTGGCTCTGCGTCAGCACTTCCCGCGCCAGACGGATGAGCACGCAGGGGCGGTTGTTGACGGCGGGGTAAGCGCGGGTGTCGCCGATGAGCTCAAAGCCATAGGCCTTCTGATAGAACCGGGCGTGGCGCGGGTGGACGCCGCAAATCAGGTCGGTGCCGTCGCCCACGAAAGCGTAGGCGATGGAGTGATTCATGAGGGCAAAGAGGGCCTCGATGGAGGTGGCGCGTTCGTCGCCGCAGTCCGCCAGCAGGCCCGCCTCGGTGAGCACCCGGCCGTCGCGGCGCAGGCTGTCGAGCTCTTCGGGATAGAGGCTGTCCAGGGGCAGGCCCAGGACCGTGTCGCGCATAGCGGTGAGCGTGGAAATCAGACGTTGGCCGATGTGGTGGGCGATGACCACGGCGTGACTGCCGATGGCGTGCGGCGAGGTGTGATAGCCAAAGGCGTGGGGGAAAATGAAGCGATTGTGCACGTAGACGCGATAAACCATGCTCCAGGCCTCGATCACCTCTTCCAGCGTCCGGGCGACGCCAAAGCGGTACCGCGGCTCGGGCCGTTCTCCACCCGACTCCACGACCAATTCGGGCGTCAAGCCCAGGCGATCGGTCATCACCAGTTGGCGGGACAGTGCAGCAGACATGGGCAGCATCCTTTCTGGACCCACAAGATCGAACAAAAATGGAGAAGAGACGATGACCCCAAAGCCGACGTGCAAGCTAGCACGGCATCACGACAAGAATGTGGAAGGGGAGCGGCGGATTTCGCGAGGCGGGTTCGTAGCGGGCGGGGGGGCATGAGCTACTCGCCGTCCCCCGGCACCACTAGGACGCAAAACATCATGTCAGTGGACTGATACCGCATCAGTTCCTGCTTTCTCCGCTTCCGGGATGTCAGCCACAGCGTGACTTGAGTATTCTCTGACGACTTCGAGAGGACTCGATGTCGCCCCGGCCGGGTCGGCCGCCCATTGAGTGCGAGGCTGATTATACTGGCAAGTCCTTTGACATCAATAGGGATTCTAGTTTTTTCCCCTAAATTGATATAAGGTTTTCCCTGAATCGACCATCCATAAATTCCAGTAATGTATCTACCGTCCGCCCCTGAATTTATAGTCAGGGTCATTTGGGGGCCCAAATCGCCCTTGGACCGAATATCGGATGTCTGCCCGGTCGCCAAGCAGATTTTCCGCAAGGTTTCCCTTGGGCCGGAGGCATGTTCACCTCGGATGCCAGTGCGTTTGACCACGGATCACACCGGTGGCATGGATCGGAAAATCAGAAATCAGGGATCCGTATTACTAACCCGCGAAATCCGCGTGCCGCGCGCCGAATCCAAAACAGGCTGTTGATCCGCAGATGGTGCCGATTTCGCGGAATTCCAAGACAACCTGAGTTCGGGATAGGCAGCCGCATCCTGTGGCGGCGCCAGCCGCTTTGGACTGCGGTGGCGGCGACACCGCTTTAGCTTGCGTGGGGCCGTCTGGGCAGCGCCCAGGCGTTGACGGCCGCCAAAGACGCTCCGCGTCGAGCCAAAGCGGCGTCCCAGCCGCCGCACTCCAAAAAAATCAGCAGTCTCGATGGGCTTATCCGAACTCAGGTAACACAGGATGCTCGATCCTCATCTGCGAACATCGGCGCAATCTGCCGATAGATTCCCCTGCTGATGTTTCATCCGCGTCCATCCGCGGCTAATTCCTCTTGGCCACGGCCACGCCGCGCTGGAGAAACCCGCGCAGCCGCGCCGCCAGCGGCACCGCCCCGGACGTCTGGCATTCCCAGACGATCAGCACGCGCCAGCCTAAGCGGCGCAGGGCCACCAGCGTGGCGGCGTCGCGCCGCCGGTTCCGCGCGATCTTGCCCCGCCAGTAGGCCCGGTTCGCCACCGGCAACCGGCAACCCCGGCCCAGACATTTCCCCGTGGCGTGATCATGCCAGAAGCAGCCGCGCACCTCGATGATCTTGCCATGCCGCACCAGCACCATGTCCGGCGTCCCCGGCAACCCCCGCACATGCAGGCGATAGCGATACCCCATCGCATGCACCATCCGCCGCACGACCATCTCCGGCGCGGTGTCCTTCCCCTTCACCGCCGCCATGATCCGCGAGCGCTCCGTTTTGCTGACTGTGTCGGCCATCTCTCCACACAGTATCGCTGTCCCGATTTTGGAAGCAAAGGCGTCATGAGATATCACTGATGTCAGAAAGGGGCTAGCCATGACCAAGAGAGAACTCAGGGCGCTGAAGAAGGACTTTCGTGCATGGAGCGGCGGCGCCCCGCCCGAGAATGGATACATAATCACCGTTTATCTGGACTACGCACTATCGGTCGAACTCGACCGCGACGAGGCCGAAACGGCCCTGTCGGAGTGGATGATGGCCGACGATCCCGATACCGATCTGGCGCTGCGCGACCGGATGGATTCGGCGGTTGAATTCTACAACCTTGAAAGTACGCGGAAGTTTCGCCGAAGACTTAAGGATCGCGAACGACGCCAAGAGCGGCGAGTTCACCAATGGTTACTCGACCAAGTCGATGCGGGCGGCGGGTAGATACTGTGGACCCAACTTGGCAACAAGCTCATTCACTTTTTCCGTGACTGTTTTGAGTGGATCACTTGGGACCTTGGGCGACCGCCACCGCGTCTCCGTGAGGTTCTGCCCGATCAACTCGCATATGCCGTAGCAACGGACCAGACCTGGATACTTGCTCGGCGCCTTGGCGAGGTAGTCCTGCCAGGCCTTGATCTTGTCACTGCGAACCACCAGCCAGCATTCATCCGTTCCATTCTTCGTGATGCGGTTTGCCTTGGTTCGGTGGGACTCATCAGGTCCCTGCACCATGGTTATTTCGATAGCCACGTTCTCGATGCGGTAGTCCCCCAAGGCTTCAGGATCGTCATGGCCGGTCACCCATTTGTGCTGGGCCGCTATTCTCGCGCTGTGCGGCCCGTCAACACAGATCTCCAACTTGCTGCCAACGAGGAGTTCTGCAATCGCTGACTCAATACCTCTTTCATTCGCCTGCGCCAAGATTTCCTCAACCACTGCGGCTCCGGAATTTCCCGCGCGAGTGACCTTCATCGGTCCGAGCGAGAGCCCAAGCTTCGATCGCAACGGTTCCGAAATTGCGTGAAGCATCTGGACCTTCTCGGACAGTGGCGCCTCCTCATATCCTTGCGAGTCCAGGTATTCCACCAAGCGCGGTACGACGACGCCTGATTGCGGCGTCTTTCGCCCGCTCAGATCGCCGGATATTTTTTCTGTGGGCAGGCCAAATCGTTTGAGGTGCTGCGCCGCTCGCGTCCCCTGCGCTACAACGCCGTTCTTCTTCAGCTCTCTTCGCAGTACAGCCTCCAGCCGTGACGGGGTGGCATTCTGATGAGCCAAGTCCTGGTGAATCGCTTCAATAAACGCCAATAACGTACAGATGACGCTCTTGGTAGGCTTCACATCTCCCAAAATGTTGGAGGCGAGGTCGGCAGTGTCGAATTCCATTCTCGCGGTCCTCTTTGATCAAAACAAAATGGGTGTGGGTAACGACTCGGACACCGAGTTGAGGTAGTGCTTCGCTATCCAATGGACAGCAGGAACGCAAACGGCATCGCCGAAGCCAAATAGTGCCTGATTCAGTGGGACCTCTATGACGTAGGTATCAGGAACTCCCTGTAGGCGAGCGCATTCACGCGCGGTTAGGAGTCGCACTTGATATCTGTCTCGTCCCGCCTTCAAAAGAATCTGCCGGCCACTTCCTCCGCGCGGCGTCCTTAGACAGCCGGCGATGCCGTCCGTGCGGAGCTCGGCCATGCTCTTGCCGTTGCGAACGCGGCGAAATGCCGTGGCGTAGCAGACCCGCTTGGCCGTAATCATGAGCTTGGCTTGCAGGTCGTGCCGCCGGCTGAACTGACGCATGAAGTACTCGGTGCGCTCCTTGTCCCACCAATGCGGATCGTCGTCCGGCAGGTCTTCGATGATGTCCTCCAGGCGCCGATTGGACCGTGGAAGTCGGGGCAACTCGCGGATGTCCCAACGGATGTTCTGGTGCGTGTTAATGAACTCGAACAGCGCTGTCGGACGGGTCTCGGTTTCCGTGGCGAAGGAGTTGCGGTCGTTGCCGTCGTCACGCTTGGCGATCACGAACAGTCGGGCGCGGCTTTGTGGAACCCAGTGGACGGCGTTGAGGATGAAGGCATCCACCGTGTAGCCGAGGTCAGTGATCGCAAGAAGCGCCTTCTCAAAGTCGCTGCCGCCGTGGCTCATCAGGAAGCCGACGACGTTCTCCAGCATGACAAGGGGCGGTCGGCGGTCGCCCTTTAACTCAAGGAGCCGGATCAGGCCCCAGAAAGCCGACGATTCCTTGCCCTCCAGTCCCGCCCATGCCCCCGCAATCGACAGGTCATTGCACGGGAACGACGCGGTGTAAAGGTCGCAATCGGGGACGCTATCGGGGTCCAGCTTGTGGATGTCGCCCAGGTGAAAGTGCTCGTCGCCGAAGTTGGCGGCGTACATTTCGCGTTTGTCGGGGTCGATGTCGTTGGCGTAGACGACTTGCCAGCCCTGCTGTTCCAGGGCCAGGCGGACCAGGCCGATGCCGGCGAAGAATTCGGCGGCGGTGAACATCCGACCGTTGCCGCCGTTGCGGGGCTTGTGTTTCGTGGTGCTGCTGCGGCTAATGCGGGGCATCCTTGCGTCGCTCCATGGGTCAGGGCGATGATAGCAGTATAAGGCGCGGGCGGAGTTGGTGGGCCGGGGTAAAGAACGGCGCACTGGGTAGATGCCCATCCTCCGAAGGAAGGGATTTCCCCGCGGTCAGCTTCACGGCCCGGCCGGCGGCGAGGCGTCGTGGCGGTAGCAGATCAGGCCCAGGTCGCAGTTGATGAGCAGGCTGTCGCCGATGATCTGCGGCAGGCGGCGGATGTTGCCCATCGCTTCCTTGCCCGGCGGCGCGGGCAGCTCCAGGTCCTCCATCAAGGCCGCGTCGGTCTTGCGGTAGAAGGCGACCTCGAAGGAGCCGCTGAGGCGTGAGCCGTAGCGGCGTTTGCCGCCGGGCTGCTGCCCTTGCAGGGGCCAGGGGAGCAGGTCGCCCGACGCCGCCAGGTCGTGCATGTCCGGCGGGGTCTGCATGCCGGGCAACTGGTTGTACACGCGGTTCAAAATCGTCTGCCGCCCGGCCATGTCCATCACGAGCACCGCGGTCTTGGCCTGATTGGGCTGCGCCTGCCACGTGCCGTGCTGCGCCACCTGGCCCATGATCTGCGGACGCTGCTGGTCATACTCGGTAAAGAGCAGGTAGAGGTGTCGGCGGTCGGGCGACATGGCCACATCGCTGATGATGCCGGCCGCGTCGGTCTGCGGCGTGCCGCTCCAGCTCACCTTGCCGTTGGCCATGGTCACCAGGCCCACGCTGCCGTCCTCGTTGGCCAGGTAGAAGGTCTGCTCATCGACCAGGCCGACGTTGATGACCGAGCGGGTGATGGACCCGCCGAAGCGGCGTTTGCCGTCGGGCACGCCCAGCAGGTTCCATTCCCCGCCGCGGGTGCGATACAAGGGGCCCAGGCGGGTCCAGAGCATTGCCTTGCCTGGCTCGTAATCCGACACCGGCAGGCGGTTGAGCGTGGCGCCGGTGCGGCGGTCGCCGATCCACATCTCCTTGCCGCGATCCAGCAGGACGTTGACGCAGCCGGCGGCGACCGCCACGCCCGCCACGTCGTCGCCATCGAACTGCCGCTGCCAGAGGATCCGGCCGCTGTCAGCCTCGCGCACGACCACGCGCTGGGCGATGGTGGCCGGGTCGAAAAACGACTCGGCGATCACGCCGTCGCCCACGCTGATCTTGTAGCCGGGCTGATGCTGGCCCGGGCGCTGCATCAGCGCCAGGCGCAGTTGTCCCTCGCCCTCGTTTTCGATTGCCTGCTCCCAGAGCCGCCGGCCCGACACCAGGCCCAGGCCGACCAGGCGTCCGTCGCTACGGAGAATGCCCACGTGGTCCTGCTGCGGGAGCCGGCCCTGGTGCAGGTAGACGCCGTCGAGCAGGGTCGCGCCGGGCCCCAGGCGGTCGAACCCGCGCTGCTGATCCGCCAGGCGCGTGGCCCAGACGATCTTGCCGTCGGCCGAATCGCGGAAGACCAACTGGCCTTGCGAGGCCGAGTAATAGAGCACGTGGCGGTCGAAGAATGCCGAAGACGCCCAGGCCGGCGGATTGAGCACTTCCGAGGCCGAGGAGGCTTCGGCCCAGGCGATGCGCCACGGCGGAGCGGGCATGGCGGGCAGCGGCGCCGATGCGGCGCCGCCCTGTGCCGCGCCCGGCCGAGAGGTCTGACCCAGCGAGACCAGCGCCTGCTCCGCCAGCGCCGAGGCTATGACCGGCTGGCCCTGGCTGGTCCAACTCACGTCGGTGTATTGCGTGGCCAGCAACCGCCAGTCGCGTGCCGCCTGGTCGCGCCAGCCCAGCGACTGGTGGAATTCCGCCAATAGGGCCCAGGCCTGGGCGGCGACATCACGTTGAGGTGAGCGGGTCAGGTCGCTAAGCAGCACCTCGCCGCGTTCGACGCCGAAGCCGGCGTGGTCGGCCATGGCGCCGGCCGCGCGTCGGGCGGCCGCCAGCGCCGCCGGCGCCCCTGGAAACGCGCGTACCACCGCCGCCAAGACCGCCGGATCGCTCCCCGCCGCCGTCAGCGCCGCCTGGCCCTTCTGCTCCAATAGCGGGGCGACCCGCGCGGGCTGCTGATTGGCCAACTCCTCCAACAGGGCGATGGCCAGTTCGCTCACCGCCGCCTGTAGCACGCCCTGGGGCTCGTGGGCAGCCCGGGCGCCGGTCGTCGCCGCGTCCACTTCGACCAGTTCCGCCCCGCCGCGCAGCGCCAGCGCCGTGAGCAGGTCGATGGCTTTGTCCAGTTGATCCTGGCGCAGGTGGATGCGTGCCAGCGCCAGGTCAACCCGCGATTGGTCGCCCGGTTCGGCCGCCAGCCTGCGTGCCTCATCCAGTAGCGCTAATGGATCGCCCGCGCCGCTCGCCGCAGGCTCTTGCGCCAGCGCCACCAAGCCATTGACCAGGTCCGAGGTGGCGGCGGCGCGTTGCTGGGCATCCATGAGCAGCGGTACGGCCTGGCGCAGGTCGGCGACGGCGGGGCCGTGACGATTGAGCCTGCGGTGCAGACGGGCGCGCTCGACCAGTGCCGTCGCATCGCCCTGGTTCACACGGCGGGTCAGTTCCGCCAACTGGCTGGCGGCGTCCATCAGGGCGTACACGCCGTCCAACCCCGTGATGTACAGGCGCCGGCCGTCGCTGAACAGATTGCCTACCGGATCGTTGAACGGCAGGCGAACCTTGATTTCGCCGAGCCTGCGGCCGTTGTCGGCGTCCAGGCGGAGAACCGAATAGCGTTGCGGCAGGTAGATGCGGTTGTCGCGGGTGAGCATGCCCCGGCCATAGGAGGTGGGTACGGTGGTCTGCCAGCGCAGCTTCATCCCCGCCGCCAGATCGTAGCAGCGTACGTCCTCGGCGCCGGCGAGAAATAAGAGGTCGCCGCGCACGCCCAGCACGTAGCTGCGCAGTGCCGCCTCCAGGCCGTCGTCTTTGTCCGCCACCGGCCTGCCGCTGTCGCGATCAAAGAGCAGGATGCGGCGTGAGTCCGAGGGCAATACGACGACCAGGTTGGCGCGGGGGACGATCACGTCCTGTTCCCAGCCGCCGGCGATGGAGGAGTAGCCCGACTCCATAAATCGCGACATGTGGAGCTGGCCCGGCATGGAGCGCTGATAGCGTGAGGCCCAGCGTACGGTGCCCGAGGCGCCGTCCACGGCAAAGACGGCGCCGCGCCCGGTGGCCACGTACACCTCGCTGCCCACCGCCGCCAGGCCCACGGGCGACCAGCCCAGGGACGTTCGGCCGGCATCGGCGACCAGCAGGGTCTTCCACACCAGCTTACCCCCCTGCCGCGGGTCCAGCCCCACCAGCAGCATTTCCCCCGTGTGCCCCTCGACCGGCGCCACCAGCAGGTCGCCCACGGGCAGCGGCGCCGCCACGAAACGAGCTCGCGAAAGTGCTCCGTCCATTTCCAGGCCCGCGGTCGTGCGCCAAAGCAGCTTGCCGCCGGCGGCGCGATAGGCCGACAGGCGATTGCCGAATCCCCCGCCCATGCGGCCGCGGATCACCAGGCCCGGCACGCCGCTCTCGTCCACCACGCTGCTGGAGGTCCAGGGGATCAGACCCTGGGGATCGATGGCATAGATCACACCGTCGTGCAGCGTGGCGGCCTTGCTGATGCCTTCACGGAACAGCCACAGTTCGGTCATGGAGGAGGGACCGCTGGTGTTGGTGTTCTGCCGCCCGTAGTAGCGGTTGGCCGACTGGACATTGCGTTCTTCGTTGTCGGGGGTGCCTTCGCGGTTGTTCCAGCCGGTCTGGCCGATGCCGCCGCTGTCGGTTTCGCGGGCAAAGAACATGCCGCGGTCCTTGAGGTAGAGCCGTTGGCCGTCCAGGTAGAGCGCGGTGGTGGGCCGCCACTGGCCCTCGAGCCAGCGGCGCACCAACTCCTGCCGCGATTGCGTCTCCTGGCCGGCTTGGAGATTGGCGTAGGGGCTCACCTGCGCCTTCCAGTCATCGGCGGCGGCATAGGGCATCATCCATTGGATGGTCCACACGTCGCCGCCTTGGGCCAAGTCCGTCAGCGGCTCGGGCGCGCCCCCGTCGCGTGCCGGCGTGCCCCAGTCCATGGCCCAGGGAATCGCGCTTTGCTCGCCCAGCGTGTAGCGCGCCGCGGCGGCGTCCAACTCACGCGACAGCGACGCCAGCAGCGCCGGCGTCGGCGCGATCGCCAGGCCGCCCAGCTTCTTGAGCGACCCGGCGGCGGCTTTGACGTTGCCGATCCGCGCCTGCGCCACCACCAGCCGGGTCAACAGGTCGCGCGCCGAAATCCGCGCGTGCGGGTAGTCTTCGATCTTCTCCAGCCAGTGGGCCGCGCCCGTGAAGTCGTAGCGATCCATCGCCAGCCCCGCCAGACGGTAGGCGGCCTCTTCCCCGTAGGAACTGCCCAGGTAATGCAGACCCAATTCGCGCAGTGCGTCAACGTCGCCCCGCTCGTCCCAGCGCCGCTGAAGCAGCGCTGCGTTGCTGTCCACCATCACGCGATAGGCCGCCACGCCGTCATCCGGCAGCGCCAGGATCGTCGCCTCGGCGGCGCGGCGAATTGGCTGGTACACCGTGCCGCCTTCATGTATGGGGCTGACCACCGAGCCGGGCTTGATGATCAACTGGTGCAGCAGTTGCGCCGCCTGCGGGTATTTCTTTTCCGCCGCCAGGGCATTGGCCTGCCGCAGAAAGCCGTTGAGCTCGGTATCGACATCCAGCGCCACGTCGACGGCGGTGGCGGTCGAACCGTCGGAGGCGACCATTTCGCCCCCGAACTGCTGCGGGCCGATCCACACCATTTTCTCGGCCCACGCCGGCGCCAAACTCAGCGCCGCGACCAACCCGCACGCCGCGCAAAGCAGGCCAAGGCATCGCCATGAGTTACCCCGGCCGCTGCGTTGTCGTTGACCCATCGTCTTCTCACTTGTGGGCATGAGTCGTCCCCGTGCGTGGCGCGCCGTCGTTCGTCGGCGGACCGTCCATGGATGATACCCCAACCGCGCGGGTGAACCTATTAGTCCGACGACTCAGTGGGATGGTTTGTTCCCGACGTCCTCCTGACGCGGATTGGGCCCGAAGACCCGCGGCGGGTCCCCGGCCTTTAGCCGTGATGTTCAGTCGCCGGAATCCTGAACCGTTATATGGGCAAGACTCGCACACGGGACCGGCTTTCGTCCACGACGACCAGCGCCCCGTTCGCCAGGTCGGTGTCATGCTGCCTCAGCGCGGCAATCACCAAGTCTTCCAAGTGATCAGGTAGCAAGTCCGGCTCATCCGGATAATGCATAGGTTGAGATGACCATGGATGCGAAGCGGGGGTTCTGCGCTTCTCGCGGCTCGTCCTCAAAGCAGGACGATCCGCTGCGATGCTCGAACCCCCGCACCCCCACAAGACCGCGCGCCCGGTGCCGCTTGGCTGCCCCTTGGAGAAGGGGCTCCGCCCCCTCTCCAAACCTCACCCCCGCCCCCACGAAGGTCCAGGGGCTTGCTGGCTGCGGCAACGCTGCCCCTTGGGACCTTCCGAGTGGTCGCGGGGGTTCGGGGGCCGGCGACAGAGGCCCCCGACGGGTAGCCCCGTGCGCCGGGTCTTGCGACTCTTTGGGGGTGCGGGGGATCGAGCATCGCAGCCCGGCTCGGCGGGCGAGAAACGCAGAGCCCCTGCTTCGCCACTCTGCCTACGCGTTATCCTCATGAGCCGGATTCATGTCGATAAGGAGCTGAACACTCATGCAACTGCCAGCGGGACCTCCCGCTCCTCGACGCGCCACGCGGCATAGGCCATCGCTTCATCGATGTCTTGCGGTTCGAGGTAGGGGTAGGCTTTGAGGATGTCTTGGCGTGATCGGCCGGCCGCCAGTAACCCCAGAATCGTTGCGACCGTCACGCGCAGGCCGCGAATGCAGGCCTTGCCGCCCATGACGGCCGGATCAAGCGTAATGCGTGTCAACTTCTTCATCACGAGCCTCCGGTTCACCCAATGACCGACAATGATATCGTCAGTATAGCCGCAGCGAACGTTCCGCGCCGGGGCAGGGCGACATCACCACCTTTCATCGTTTTTCGTATCATGTCCCCATTCGCATCGCCCTATAAGGCGCATGGAGGCGTCAGTTTGGCTCAAGCCGTTTCATCCCATCCCCCCCGCATCGCTCGGCCACGTATCATCGCGCTGATGAACCAGAAGGGCGGCGTGGGCAAGACCACCACGACCGTCAACCTCGGGGCTGCCCTATCGTTGCATCGTCAGCGCGTACTGCTGATCGACCTGGACCCGCAGGCACATCTGACCCTGCACGTGGGCCTGAATCCGGACGACTTGGACGCGACGATTTACGGGCTGATGACCGACCCGGACGCCTCGGCCATGCATCTCATTCACGAGGTGCGCCACCGGCTCTACGCCATGCCGGCGGAGGTGAACCTGGCGGGCGTGGATGCGGAACTGGCGGAGGCGGCGGCGCAGGGCGAGGCCCAGCACATCCTGCGCGATAAGGTGCTGCCCATGCTCGAATCGCTGCCGGCCGAGGAACGCTTCGACTTTGTGCTCATCGACTGCCCGCCAAGCCTGGGGCTCTTGACCATCAACGGCCTGGCGCTGGCCAACGAAGTATTCGTGCCCATGCAGACGCATTTCCTGGCGCTCCAGGGACTGTCCAAGCTGCTCTCGACGGTGAGCATGGTGGGCCAGTCGCTTAATCCGGAACTGCGCGTGACTGCGATCGTGCTGGGCCTGCATGACGGGCAGACGGTGCTGGCCAACGAGGTGATGAGCGATCTGGAGAGCTTTCTGGAAGCGGCGCGGGGGATGGACGTGCCCTGGCGCTCGGCGCGGGTACTCCAGCCGCCGGTGCGGCGAAATATCAAGCTGGCCGAGTGCCCCAGCTTCGGCAAGACGATCTACGACTACGCCCCACTGTGCCCCGGAGCGGCGGACTATCGCAAGCTGGCCGAGGCAGTGCTTGCGATGTGATTTCGGATTTGGGATTTCATTCGGACATCACACCTGTGACTGCACAAATCCGAAATCCGAAATCCGAAATCCGAAATCACGCCCTCCCCTCCTGGGTGCGGCCGACGCTGGTCGTCTACTGGCTGGCGCTGGTTGTGGCGACGCATTGGCCGCGGCTGGATCTGGGGCTGCCCGGGACGGTGGAGATTCGGCCCGACAAGGTGCTTCACTTTGCCAGCTTTGTCCTGCTGACGCTGCTCCTGGTTCATGCCCGGCTCGCCGGCCGGCACGCCCGGCCGTTGACCAATCTGCTGGCGGGTTCGGGCATCGCGCTGGCGTACGCGGTGGTGGATGAATACACGCAGCAGTGGTTTGCCCGGCACTCATCGCTGGCGGATTTCCTGGCCAACTTCGCCGCCGTCGCCGCCGTGTTCTGCGCCCAGGGCGTCGAGGCCCTGGGCTGGCACGGCCAATCGGTGCGCACCTGGGTCTGCCGGCTGGCGCTGGCGGCGGTCCTGCCCGTCTGTGCCGTACTGGCGTTTGCCCGCGGCGTGCAGCTCCAGACCATCATCCTGGCGGATATGCCCAATCTGGGCCTGTCGCTGCGTGCCGACAAGGCGGCGCATTTCCTGTTCGCCGGCGTGTTGACGATCCTGCTCTACAACGCCGCGCCGCTGGGCGTTAATCGCCGCCGGGCCAATGCCCTCTTCACGCTCGTGCTGCTGGCGGCCGCCTCGCCGGTCATCGAGTTCCTTCAGACCCTGGCCCATCGCGCGCTGGAAGTGGACGACATGATCGCCCACTGGGCCGGCATGCTGGCGGTCGTGATCATCTGGACGTTCTACCGGGTGACAATCTATTTCATGCCCGAGCATCCGCCGGCGTTCGCGGGGGCGACTCCTGGCGATGAATCCCGGCCAAGCGAGAAGACTCGCATGGCCGGGCTTGGTGACAAAGCGAAGGGAGTTGAGCAACCGCGGCATGCCGGCTTCGTCGGCGCCGCCATCGTCGTCAGCGTGCTGACCTTCGTCTCGCGCATCACCGGCCTGGTCCGCGACGCCTACCTGGCGGCCGCCTTCGGCCTCTCGGCCATCGCCGACGCCTTCTGGTTCGGCTTTGCCATGCCCAACCTTTCCCGCCGGCTCTTTGGCGAGGGCGCCCTCACCGCCGCGTTCATCCCCGTCTACACCAACCTCCTGGAGCGCGACCGCGATGTCGCCCGCCGATTCGTCTCGCTGTGCATCGTGCTGATCGTGGTCGTGCTCGGCGCCTTGACCGTGCTGGGCGAATGGCTGCTGTGGAGCATCCTGCATGGCAGCAGCTTCCGGGGGTGGTCGCCCGATTCGGTGCTGGCGATTCACCTGACCATGATCATGCTGCCCTACATGCCGCTGATCTGCCTGGTGGCTTTATTTGGCGCAGTGCTCCAGGTGCATGGCCGCTTCGCCCCGGCCGCGGGCATGCCCGTGCTGCTCAACGTGGTGATGATCGTCGGCACCTTCTGGGCGGTGGGCGGCCTGGAAGCCGACGAAGCCCTGCGCCGCGGCGTCTATCTCGTGGGCCTCACGGTCATCCTCGCCGGCGTCGTGCAGTTGCTCACCCAGCTCGTGGCCATGCTCCGCTACGAAAAACTCACGCTGGTCTTCACCGGCACCGGCCCGGCGTTCGCCGTCTTCTGGCGCAACTTCATGCCCACGTTCCTGGCGCTGTCGGTCTTCCAGGTCAACACCTTTCTCGACCAGATGATCGCCATGGGCCTGTCGCCCAAGGCCGGGTCAGCGGAGAAGCTGCACATACTCGGCCGGTGGGTCGATTATCCCATCGAGCAGGGCGGCCTGGCGGCACTCAACTGCGCGCAGCGGCTTTACCAGTTCCCCTTGGGCGTCTTTGGTCTGGCGATCGCCACCGCCATCTTTCCGGCGCTGGCGCGGGCGGCGTCGGCACCGGCGGGCGACGGTGATCTCCATACGGGCGATCGCTTTCGCACCATTCTCCGCCAGGGCCTGCGCCTGACCGTCTTCATCGGTCTGCCCGCCAGCGTCGGCCTCATCCTCGTGGGCATGCCCCTGTCGCGCGTCATCTTCGAGCGCGGCGCCTTTACACTCGAAGACTCCCGCCGCGTCACCTGGATCCTGCTGGGCTATGCCCCGGCCATCTGGGCCTATTCCATGACCCACGTGTTGACCCGCGGCTTCTACGCCCTGCGCGATTCACGCACGCCCATGATCGTCTCCCTGCTCATGGTCATGCTCAACCTCGCGCTGAACCTCACGCTGGTCTGGCCCCTGGGCGCCGCCGGCCTGGCGTGGTCCACCGCCATCTGCGCCATCCTCCAGTGCGGCCTGATGGTCGCCGCCATGCGCAACTACGTGGACAAGCCCATCGACAAGAGCGTGCTGATCAGTTGGGGCCGCACTGCATTGCTGTCGGTTCTGATGGCGCTGGCGCTGGCGCCCATCATCATCGCCTACAACCCTTCGCAACTGACCAAGCTCCAGAACCTGGCGGAACTGGCGGTCATGCTGGCGGTCGGCCTGCTCATCGCCCTGGGCGGCGCGTGGGTCCTGGGCAGCGAGGAAATCGGCTGGCTGCGGCGGAGAAGGAAAGTAGCCGCGGAAGAACACGGATGAACACAGACGCTTGTTAGCCCAAGCACCAACGGTGCGGGCGAACGACGCGATCACAGAAGCCCGCACCGCTGGTGCTTGAGCTAACGATAATGCTGCGTTCCGTGTTACTCTGTGCCCTTGAGAACGCACCATGACCGACGACGCACGATACATGCGGATGGCGCTGGACGCGTGCCGGCGCGGCGTCGAGGGCGGGCAGTCGCCGTTTGGGGCCTGTATTGTGCGCGACAGCCAGGTGCTGGCGTGCTACCACAATCATGTGTGGCTACAGACCGATCCGACGGCCCACGCCGAGGTGGTCGCCATTCGCCAGGCTTGCGCGCAGGTGAGGCACGTACACTTGGAGGGTGGCACGATTTATTCGACGACCGAGCCGTGTCCGATGTGTTTTTCGGCCATTCACTGGGCGCGGATCGACCGCATCGTCTTTGCCGCGCGGGTCGAGGATGCAGGGCAGTTCGGCTTCAACGAGTTGCGGATCACCAACGCCCAGATGAAGCAGATCGGCGGCGCGACGGTGCAGGTGGACGGCGACTTCTTGCGCGACGAGGCGCTGATGATTTACCGGCACTGGCGGGAGCGGGGTGGGAAGGTGTACTGAGGAATCTCTGATTTCTGATTTTGAGGAACGGAGGTAGCGTGTGCATGGTGGCTCCGGTTGTTTGAGGGCGGTCCCGCTAAGCCGCAAGCGGCGGCACAAACCAGAAATCAGAAATCGACCGCGCGGCTTACAATAACGGCCATGAAACGCATCTTCGGCTTTGCGTTGGGGGTCTGCCTGGTGATCGTGACCATCACGGTCTGTGCGGTGGTACTGATGAATCGCGCCGGCGCCGAGGCCGGCCGCACCGCGCGCGAAGCGCTGGACCTGGCCAGGAGCGTGCTGCACATCACGCCCGAAGTGCACATCACCAATCACGTGGCGACGCAGCAGACACGCGACATTCTCGAACTGGCGACGGTCGAACAGCAATACAGCATCGAGCAGAAGTACGAGATGAGCTGGTTGGGCAGCACCAAGCGGCTTCGCCTTCAGGGCCGGTACGCCGCCAAGGCGGGCTTTGACCTCAAGGACCGTTTTCGTCTGGACATTGATCAGGACACGGGTGTCGTTCATGCCGACTTCCCCGGGCCCCGCGTCCTCTCCGTCGAACTTCAGAGCTACGAAGTGATCGAGGACGACAGCGGCTATTGGAACCGGCTCAATCCGCAGGACCAGGAACTAGCGTTCAACACCATGAACGAGCAGGCGCGAAAGCACGCGGTGGAACTGGGCATGCTCAATGACGCCAAGGCGTCGCTGACGCGCAGCCTGGAAGAACTGGCCAAGCGGCAAGGGCAGAAGTGGGAGATCGTGTACCGCGACGGCGAGTGAAGCACCGAAGACCGGTACGGTCTGCACGACGAGGAACAAACGCGTGGAATGGCCCGATCTCTTCGAATTGTGCGTCGCTGGCGGAGCCGCGGCCTTTCTTTACTGGATGGCGCGGGAGGAGTACCGGCGCGGGCGACTGACGCGAGAGCAGTTGCGATGGATGCCGTTGTTCGCCATTGGCGCGGGGGTGTTCCTGCTGGTCGGCGTGACATTCCATGGGCTCTCAGATTCGCTCGAAGCCCTGCCCGCCAAGGCCAAATGTGGCATTTGGTGCGTTGGAACACTGCTTCTCCTTCACCGCAACGCTTCCCTCGCCAGGCGGCCTACCATTACTTCATGCGCACACGAACAGCCTCCAGTTTGATGACGGTCGCAATCCTGATGCTGGCGGTCAGCAGCGTTGCAGGCGAATCGCCACCCGGCCTGTCGCTGCGCCCCGCGCCGCTGGCGACCGCCGAGCAGGTGTCGCTGGTGCGCGCCGAGCTGGTCTGCGATGTCACCGCCGTCGAGCCGGGTAAACCGTTCCGCCTGGGTGTGCTCTATCACATCAAGCGGGGCTGGCACATTTACTGGCGTAACCCCGGCGACTCGGGCGTGCCCACCAATGTGACGTTCAAGCTGCCTTCGGGTTGGACCGCCGGTGAATTGCAGTGGCCCGCACCGCAGCGCATGGACGCCGACATGATCATCGGTTACGGCTACGCCGACACCGTGCTGCTGTGGGCGACGGTGACGCCCCCGGCCGACCTGCCGGCGGATCAAGCGGTGACGCTCACCGTCGACACCGACTGGCTGGCGTGTGCCGACCGTTGCGTGATCGGGCAAGCCCCGGGTCTGGCGCTGTCGCTGCCGGCGGGTCAAGCCAAGGCCAGTGCCGCCAGGGACACCTTCGACCAATGGGCCAAACGCGTGCCGATCCCCGCCGACGCCGCCGACAGCCCCGCCAAGGTGACGGTGCAGGCCGAGGGCCAACAGGTAACGGTGCAACTAGCCTGGCACGAAGCGGTCACCGGCGTCGGCGTTTTCCCCGGCACGGGGCCCAACGCGGAAGTCGAGGACCTGCGTGAGCAAAGCAAGGACCAGCACTCGACCATCACCTTCTCGATCAAACCGATCACCGGGATCGCGGGGGTCAGGGAAGCAGACCGGGCCGCCTCATCACCGACGTTCCCGCTGGTCGTGGCGGGCAAGACCGCCAAGGGCCAGCCCGTGAGCGTCAGTGTGCCGATCCAGATTCCGCTGGCGCCGACGGGAGCTGCTGCCCAACCCGATGCCTAGAGCTAGAGGCGGATCGATCCCGGCCAAGCTCGCAGACTCGCATGGCCGGGCTTCACTCGCATGGCCGGGCTTTATGAAGCCGGCTTCAAGCCGGAATAAACCACCATCCCCACCGGTTCATCTGCCATGACACCCCATACAGGAGCTATCACCATGCCCAGTCGCAAGATTCTGATCAATGTCGTGTTGACCGTTGCGGTCGTTTCCCTGGCGACATACGCCATGCAGGCCTGGGCGGAGGAGCAAAAGCCGGTCGTGCCCGACACGCTGAGCTTCACGCTGGAGAACTACGACGGCACGAAGGTCAACCTGTCGGATTACGCCGACAAGATCGTCGTGCTGGAGTGGATCAATCCCGAGTGTCCCTACGTGGTGCGCCACTACAAGTCCCAGACGATGGTGAACCTGGCCAACAAGTACAAGGACAAGAACGTGGTCTGGCTGGGGCTCAACAGCAGTAAGGGCCAGGATCGCTCGATCGACGCCCAATGGGCCAAGGCCCACAACGTGCCCTTCCCCATCCTCGACGATCACGCCGACGCCAAGGTGGCCCGGCAGTACAAAGCCAAGACCACGCCGCACATGTTCATCATCAAGGGCGGCACCATCGTCTACCAGGGCGCGATCGACAACGACCCGCGCGGCAACATGAACGATCGCGTGAACTACGTGGACAAGGCGCTGACGGAAATCCTGGCGGACCAGTCGGTGAGCATTCCCCAGACCAAGCCTTACGGATGCAGCATGAAGTTCTGAGATGATGGGGGGCGCTGCGAATTTGGATAAGAGAAAACCCGCGCCACACGGCGCGGGGTTTTTTCTATGGCGCTGTTCTCGATTCGGGGCGGCAAGCCGCGGCGCTTCATTAGCTAGCTGCGGCTCGTCTGGTTCACCTTCACTGCGCCTTGGGCGTATAGCTGAATTTCTGTCCGCCGACCGACGCCTCGAACATCAGGCCCGCGCGGGCCATGGTGAAGACCGCCACGCCCTGGGAATAGTCGGCGTTGGACGCGGCACCGCTCTCGGCGGCCACCGCCGAGGCTTGGGCGCTGAACTCATAGTTACCTGACTTGAACGTGTCCAGATCGTGCTTGTTCTGGAAGAAGATTATCTCGCGATACGTCTGGCCGCCAAGCTGCACGCCCAGCGTGGCCTGACTCAGGGTGGTGTAGCCCACCACTTTGCCCTGCTGGTACACCACGCCCTCGCCGTGGGCGCCGCCGATGCCCGCGCCGCCCTTGGCGACTTCAGGGAACACCGCGTAGCCGTGCGACGTGTCGAAAAACTTCTGCATGCTCGGATCCTTGCCCTTGAAAGTTTCGATGGTGACCCGCGCGTCACCTTCCAGATTGGAATGCTGCGTCGCCTGCGGATGCTCGGCGCCTTCCTGCTGCTTGTAATCCGAGCAACCCGCGCTCCAAAGGCCGACACTGGCGATCACGATGCCCGCTGCAATGCTCTTGTGCCACATGATGCTGCTCCTTATGTGACTGTGTGACGGTTAGCCGCCGTGATTGCCTGATACTAGAGCAATGACATGGCAACGGCTATAGGAAAAACCCTGAACCGTAGATCAAGCAGTCACTAATGCCCTGTCCGAGTTTGCGATGATCTACCCCCTCTTCCTCTGAAGGGAGCAGTGATCAGACCCGCTCGCCGACTTCGACGGTGATCACCGAGCGGATGCCGCCCCGGCCGCGCCAATGGGTCTCGACCACCATCCATTTGGGCTTCATCGCCTTGTTCAGGTCGTCGGCGATCTGGTTGGTAACCGCCTCGTAGAAAATGCCCTGATTGCGGAACGACTGATAGTACAGCTTGAGACTCTTGAGTTCGACGCATCGCTTGGCGGGGCTGTAACGCAGCGTCACCGTGCCAAAGTCGGGTTGGCCGGTTTTGGGGCAGACGGAGGTGAACTCCTCCGCGATGTGCTCGATGACGTAGTCGCGGCGCGGTTGTGGATTGGCGAAGCACTCCAGCAGGGCGGCGTCGGGCATGGGAGGTAGTTTAGAATGACCAATGACAAAACTCGAATGACAAATGAATGACCAAGTTCCAAGGGCCACTTCCTTCGTCACTCGAGTTTCGCCATTCGTCGTTCCCCCGCTAAGCTATCGCCATGCCCGAATCGACCCACAAGCTCAGCGAAGAGCAGGTGCGCCACGTGTCCAAACTGGCTCGGCTGCGGCTCAGCGATACAGAAGTGCACGACCTGGCGCAGCAGCTTTCGGCCGTGCTGCGCCACGTCGAAAAACTCAACGAGTTGGACCTGACCAACGTTGAGCCGATGGCCCACGCGATGGACCTGGCCAACGTGCTGCGGCCCGACGAGCCGGGACCCACGCTGACAGTCGAGCAGGTGCTGGCCAACGCGCCCGACCGCTCGCCGCCGTTTTTCAAGGTGCCCAAGGTGCTCGTCGAAGGCGGCGGCGCTTGAGGGATTGCGGATTTCGGATTTCGGATTTGGAGCAGCCGCTTGCGGCTTAGCCTCCTATGGCTGAAGTATGAATCCCACCGACCTGACATTGACCCAGTTGCGTGACGCCATCGCCGGTCGGCGGTTGTCGGCTGTCGAGGCGACCGATGCGTGCCTGGGTCGCATCGAGTGTCATAACACCCCGCTAGGCGCCTTACACGAGGTGTACGCCCAGCGCGCCCGGCTGCGTGCCGCCGAGGTTGACGCCGGCCGCATCGCCGGGCCCTTGGCGGGCGTGCCCGTGGTCATCAAGGACAATCTCTGCACCGACTACGGGCGGACGACCTGCTCGTCGCGCATGCTGGAAAACTTCCACGCGCCGTACACGGCTACCGCTGTGCTCAAGCTCGAAGCGGCGGGCGCCATCGTGCTGGGCAAGGCCGCCATGGACGAATTCGCCATGGGCTCATCGAGCGAGCATTCGGCCTTCGGCGCGGTGAAGAATCCGTGGGACACGACCCGCGTGCCCGGCGGCTCATCGGGCGGCTCGGCCGTGGCGGTGGCGGCGCGACTGTGCAGCGGCGCCTTAGGCTCGGACACCGGCGGATCCATCCGCCAGCCCGCCGCACTCACCGGCACCGTCGGCCTCAAGCCCACCTATGGCCGCGTCAGCCGATGGGGACTCGTCGCCTTCGCCTCCAGCCTCGACCAGATCGGCTGCTTTACCCGCACCGCCGAGGACGCCGGGCTGCTGCTGGCCGCCATCGCCGGCCACGATCCCCTGGACTCGACCAGCGCCGATGTGCCCGTGCCCGATTACACGGCCCAACTCAAGGAGCCGATCACCGGCCTGCGCATCGGCCTGGCGAAAGAGTACCTCTCCGACGCCAATGACCCGGCGGTGAGCCGCATGATGGACGACGCCATCGCGCTGTTCACCAGGCACGGCGCCCGGATTGTCGATGTCAGCCTGCCGCACACCGAATATGGCATCCCCACCTACTACATCGTGTGCACCGCCGAGGCCTCGAGCAACCTGGCGCGCTACGACGGCGTGCGCTACGGCCACCGCAGCGCCGAGGCGGACGACCTGATCGACCTCTACAGCCGATCGCGGGCCCAGGGCTTCGGCGCCGAGGTCAAGCGGCGAATCATGCTGGGCACCTATGCCTTATCCAGCGGGTATTACGACGCCTACTATCTGCGCGCCCTCAAAGCCCGCCGGCTCATCAAGCAGGACTTCGATCAGGCCTTTGCGCAGTGCGACCTGATCCTCTGCCCGACGACGACCGGCCCGGCCTTCAAGCTCGGCGAAAAAACCGACGACCCGCTGACGATGTACTTGAACGACGTCTACACGGTGAACTGCAACCTGGCGGGCATTCCCGGACTGAGCATCCCCGGCGGCTTCACCGCCGCCGGCGACAGCGCCCCGGCCCTGCCGCTGGGCTTCCAGCTATTGGGCCCCGCCTTCGAGGAAGGCCGCCTGCTCCGCGCCGCCCGATTGTTCCAGTCGTACACTGACTTCCACACCCGAATCCCGCCGGACCAGGTAGCCACAGATGGACACAGATAAGAAAAAGCAGGAAAGCAGAAAATGCAGAAAAACAGGAAATTCAGGCCAAGTCTGCCTTATTCCTGTTTTCTGCCTTTCCTGCTTTTCTGCATTTGCTGTTTTTCCCATCTGTGTTCATCTGTGTCCATCTGTGGCTAATTCTTCGGATTGAAAAAGGATCGACGCGATGGTCAAGCATGGACCGTACATCGGCATCGACCTGGGGGGGACGAACGTCCAGGCCGGGGTGGTCGGCGTCAATCGCAAGATCCTGGGTCGGGCCAAGACCAAGACCAAGGCCGATGAAGGCGCCGCGGCGGTGGTGGCGCGGATCGCCGAAACGGCGCGTGAGGCCGCGCGCAGCGCGGGGATCAAGTTCAGCCGCATCCAGGGTGTGGGCATCGGCGCCCCGGGGGCGATCAACCCAAAGACCGGCGTGGTGATCGAGGCGGTGAACCTGCGTTGGCGTGATTTTCACCTGGCCGCGGCGCTGCGCCGGCTGCTGGGCGTGCCGGTCCTGGTGGACAACGACGTCAACGTCGCGGCCTGGGGCGAGCATATGGCCGGCGCCGGGCGGCGACACCCCGATATGCTGGCGGTCTGGGTCGGCACGGGCATCGGCGGAGGACTGATCCTGCGCAACGAGCTTTACTACGGCCACCACTTCACCGCCGGGGAGATCGGCCACACCCTCCTGCACGCCGACGCCCCCCGCGGCCGGCGAACCCTGGAGAACTGCGCCAGCCGAACCGCCGTGGTCAATCTCCTGACCCAACTCATCGCCGCCAACCACCCCAGCCTCATTTCTGACATTGTTAAGGGTGATGTGAACGCCATTCGCTCCAAAGTGCTCGCCAAGGCGCTGGAAGCCCACGATCCGCTGACCGAGGAGGTCATCAGCCACGCCGCCCGCTATGTCGGCGTTGCCATCGCCAACAGCGTCACGCTGCTGTCCCTGCCCTGCGTCGTTGTGGGCGGGGGGGTGACTGAATCACTTGGTAGTGCTTGGCTCAAAAAGGTTTGTGAGACTTTTGTGGCCACGGTTTTCCCCGCCCATCTGGCCCGCGATTGCCAGGTCCTCGCCAGCACGCTGGGCGATGATGCGGGCCTGATCGGGGCGGCGCTATTGGCCCGACAAAAGCTTGTGGAAACCTTCGGGAAAAGATAAAAATGAGAAAATGGGCAAGTTAGACTTGACGAACAGGACCTGTTTGCATTAATTATGGAGTAATTGGGCGGTCTTTGCCGAAATACCTCCTGACCGGCCGTTACACAGCTTTCTCCCCTCCGCCCCGTTGTCGCTTCGGCGGCAGCGGGGTTTTTCTTTATCGATTGTCCGATAACAACGGGAAATGCAGCGGACCACGCCGACGCTGAGCCGCTGGGGGCGAAGCGTCTGGTATCCTCTCTGAAGCATTTTGCCCCCTTTCCCCTCCATCGTCGTCACCGGCTTAGGCGCCGTCGCCCCCAACGGCATCGGCATTCCCGCCTTTGCCGCCGCCCTGCGCCAGGGCAAGACCGGCTTGCGCCCCCTGCCCTTTCAACATCCCCACGTGCAGACCGTCGCCGTCGCCGCATGTGACGACTTCGATCCCGGTGTCGTCATGTCGCCCGCCGACCAGAAACGCCTGCCACGCCTGGTCCCCATGGCTCTCATGGCCGCACGCGAAGCGATGAGCATGGCCGGCCTGCCCGAGTTCGCCACTCTCGATGGGCCACGCCAACTCACCCGCGATGAGCTTGAACAATCCCAACGCATCGGCCTGATCCTGGGCACCGGCGGCGGCGGCATCGACTTCACCATCGCCCAGTTCCGCAACCACCATGACACCGGCAAGGGCCCGTCCCTCTGGACCATCACCAACGCCACCCACGGCAACCTCGCCGGCGAACTGTCCATCCGCCTGGGCCTGCGTGGCCCGTCGCATTGCGTATCCACCGGCTGCGCGTCCTCCAGCGACGCCATCGGCACCGCCATGCTGCATTTGCAGACGGGAAGGCTCGATGCCGTGGTCGTTGGCGGGGCCGATGCTCATCTGCTGGTTGAGACGCTCTGGCCCATGCAACTGCTGGGCGTGATTTCCACCGGCCGGTGGCATCCGCCTGAGTCGGCGAGCCGGCCGTTTGACCGTGATCGCGATGGGTTTGTCCTGGGTGAAGGCGCGTGGTTCGTCGTGATGGAGCGCGGCGATGCGGCGCGAGCCCACGGCGCCAAACCGCTGGCCACGATGCTCGGCTACGGCGCTACCTGCGACGCCTACCACCGCGTGCGCCCCGACCCCAATCCCGAAGAAGCCGTGCGGGCCATCCACCTCGCACTTGAGCAGGCTGACCTCTCGCCCAACGACATCGACTATGTGCAATACCACGGCACGAGCACCAAGCTCAACGACCAGGTCGAAACGCAGACGATCAAGCAAGCCTTGGGCGCGCACGCGGCGTCGCTTCCCGGCTCCAGCATCAAGTCCATGCTCGGCCACCCGCAAGGCGCCTGCGGCGCCGCCTCGGTCGTCGCCACCATCGCCGCCCTGCGTGGCCTCGATGGCGGGGACCCCTTCCTCCCCCCCACGATCAACCTCGACAACCCCGACCCCGCCTGCGACCTGGACTACGTGGCCAACACGTCGCGCCCGACCAACGCGAAAACCGCACTTGTGAACTGCCTCGCCTTCGGCGCCAAGAACACCGCGCTTATCCTGCGCGTCGAATAGCCGCTTGCGGCTTCGCGCCGACGTCCAGTTAACGTAGGTCTTCCGCCTCAACACTATTGCGCGAAGCCGCAAGCGGCCCGGTTTCAGTACGGATAGCGTCCCGCCTGGCGAAGCAGCCGGGCGTACGGCGAGTTGGGGCTGTGGCCCGGATGCAGCGGCCAGCCGTCGTAGGGCTTGACGAAGGGCCAATGCTGGTCGGGCAGTCGCGCCTTGCGCGGGTTGTCGTTGACGTAACCGATGGCGCGGCGAACATCGTCGGGGTGATCGAGGAAAACCTTCCAGCCGGGACCGCCCCAGATCGGGTGATCCATGGTGCGCAGGGCGTCTGCGCGAAGCCGCAAGCGGCTGGCGGCCTGGAAATGAGCGATCATCTCCTCAGCCTGGTGCTTGTGCTTGCGGATCAGCAGATGCACGTGATCGGGCATGATGGCGCAAGCGTAACACGTGTAACGCTGATCCGCGATGACGGCGGCGAATGCATCAGCAATGCTGGCGACACAAGCGTCGTCGAAGGTCAACAATTCGTGGCGCAGCCAGTCCTTGGCGGACTCGTAGAACGCGCGAATCTCCACGGAGGCAGGCTGGATGATCTTGCGTCCGTGATGGAGTTGCCCCAGTTCGGACAGGATATCGAAGCGGATCGTGTGCGAACTGCTGCCCCGCGGGTCGTTGGGGAGCCACCAGCCGTAGGCGGTCCAGATGAGGTGATAGGCGATGACGATGGGGTTGGACATGGCAAAGCCCCGTGAGGATGAGAGAATTGTCCGGGGCGGACGGCGGGACTGCAAGTGGTGGAGTAGTCGTGCGTCTGCGCGAAGCCGCAAGCGGCTATCCAGAGCGGCGACTCCAAGCCGCTTGCGGCTTCGCGCAACCATACGAACTTCAACAGGTGACAATACCCGTCTACCGCTTGCGTTCCCACACCAGGTGCGGCAGCTCGGGGATGATCAGTTGCTCCATCGCCAGGCGGACGGCGCTGGTCGAGCCGGGGAGGGCAAAGAGGAGGGTTTCGCCCGCCAGACCGGCGACGGCGCGGCTGAGCATGGCGGCGGCGCCGACTTCCTTCCAACTGAGCATGCGGAAGAGTTCGCCAAAGCCGTCGAGCTTTTTCGACAGCAGGCGTTCGACGACTTCGATGGTGGTGTCGCGGCGGGCGATGCCGGTGCCGCCGGTGGTGATGATGACGTGGAATCCGCCGTCGGTCAGCCAGGCGCGGAGCTGGCGGTCGATGGCGCGAGCGTCGTCCTTCACGATGGCGTAGGCGCCCACACCGTGGCCCGCGGCGGTCAGCGCCTCCTTGATGAGCTGGCCGCCCTTGTCGGTGGCGAGGTTGCGCGTGTCGCTGATGGTCAGCACGGCGGCGGTGGCGGATTGACCGCGGGCACGTTGGCGATGTTCGGCGGTGGACATGATCGTTGTGTAGATGTCCCTGTGAATTCGGAAGGTTGCGCAAAGCCGCAAGCGGCTACCCGTTGTACGGGCCCATCGGGTCGTACACCAGTTTGCTGCTGGTCGGGCTCTTGCCGTGCTCCTCGAAGATCAGCAGTTCATTGGGGCCGTCGGTTTTGAGCCAGGCTTCGGGCAGGTAGTAACGTTCCTGGGGCGGGACTTTCTTGCCGGTGTGCGTGGCGACGAAGTAGCGGCCGACGTTGTGGCCGTTCAAGTAGAGCTGGCCCTTGGATAAGCCGCGCGGCTCGAACCACAGGGGCACGGCCGCGCTGGACACGTTGAAACTGGCGCGATACCAGCACGGCTGACTGGGGGCGCTCTTGACGATGCTGCCGAATGCCTCGGCCGCCGGCACGCTCAGCGGGGCAAAGAGCCAGTCGCCCTTGTCCGTCAGCGCCCCTTGCGACTGATACAGCGTGATGCCCTTGACGATCGCCGCCTTGCGTTTGGCATCGGCGAGCTTTTCAAAAAGCGCCAGCTTCAGCTCGTTGCGCCCGGCACGAAGCTCCTTACCCACTTCCAGCACCCATCGGCCAAAGTGCGCCGACTTGCCGCGGTCGTACATGTCCACCGGCTTGCCGTTGACCAGGATCATGAGCGTGGCGGGCACATCGGCAAAATCGAGAATCAGCGGATTCCGACCCGCGGGCTGGACGTGCCAGACTAAGGCATCGGCCGGGCCGTGCTCGCCGGCACGCAGGTTGGTCCAATACTGGCTAAGTTCAAAGGGATCGGGCGCCTTACCGCTGACGACCTTGGGCGGGCCCAGACGCTTGGGCTTGACCTTGTGGAAGTGGCCCCACAGGCCCTTCTTTTCACCCACGCGCCAGCCGTAGTTCATGCGACCCAGGTTATCGACCAGGGCGGTGACGCGGCCGCTGGCGGAGATGCGCACGGGGTCGAACTCGGCGCCGGCCGCCAGCCCCAGCAGGGCTTTGAACTTGCCCTTTTGATAGAGGTGGACACGGTCGGCGGACTGCGCCGCCAGCACCATTCCGCCGCCGGCCGAGCGCAGGTCGAAGCGGTACCACCCGTAGCCGTAGTTGCAGCCCAGTTCTTCCAGCGTCGCCGGGGCGTCGATGGGCCGGTACGCCTCGGCATCGCCGTTGATCAGGCCCATCAGGCGCGACTGTTGCCAATGCGCCAGGCGCGGCACGATTGGGGCGCGTGACGCCTTGGCCCTGCTGGTGGTCAACTTGCCGTCCAGAGCGATGGTGGTCATCGACGACCAGCCGGGCAACGGCACAGGCTTATCGTTCAGGTCCAGGGATTGCGCCCCCACGACCAAGCCATCGGGCAACACGTACGCCGCATCGACCTGCTCGCGGTTGAGCACGACCAGCGTCATGCCCTCGTGCTGATGCACCTCCGGCACACGTCCTTGGGGCACGGTCACGCTGAAACGTGCGCCGTTGATGGCCACCATGCCCGCGGCCTTGGCGGGGCCGAAGAGCACGAGCATGCGTTTGCCGACAAAGGCCCACGGCCGCAGGTTGGTGTAGCTCAGTTCCGCGACGCCGCCCAGGTTGGTATCGACCATGATCCAGGCGACGCGGTCATCGCCCAGGGGCACGGGCAGTCGCAGGCCGTTGGGCAACAGCACGTTGGCCAGTTGTGTCGTGTCGGCCTTGCTCTTGAACAGAAACACCACGGCACCCTGCGTACCCGTCTGCTGGATCACCGACAGGAGATGATCCGTTTCGGTCAAGGCCACGGCGGCATGGTGATTGTCGGGATCAAGACTGGCGAATACCTGGCCGAACTGACTGGCAAACACGCTGACGCGCTTGGCGGCCAGGTACTTCTCCCCGCGCCCGCCGGCCTCCAGAAGCGGCGCGTCGTAGTCGTAACTGGTGGTCATGAAGCAGGCCGGGTTGGCGACGGTGCGCCCGCCCCAGAAGGCGAAGTTCGTCCCACCATGGAACATGTAAAAGTTGTACTGAGCCCCCACCGCCAGCATGGCGGCCTGGCGGTATTCCAATAGCGACGCGTCGGTCTGGCTGGCGTGCGGACCATCCCACTGGTCGAACCAGCCGGGCCAATACTCGGTGACGATGCGCGGTGCGTTGGGCTGCACCACGTGAAGCTGGCGCAGGTCATCAGAAAGATGGCCGCTGGCGTTCCAGGTGTCGATCGTGCCGTCAAGCCGCTGCCACAGGTTGTTGCACATGTTGATCGGCACGTCGCAGCCGTTCTCACGCAGGTAACGCACGATCTCCTTGAGATAGGTTTCGGCGGCACGCGGGTTGTGGCAGAACCACTCGTTCTCGGCCTGCATCATGATGATCGGCCCGTTGCCCCCACCGATGGCCTGATGGGTCGTGGCCACCTGCGCCGACGCCGTCGAGGTCACCTGAAGGTCGCGCACCTGCTCCAGGACCTGGCCCAGGTAGCGTGCCGAGGCTTCGAGGAAGACCGGGTCGGCCTGGCGCAGCTTGACCCCCGGTTGCCCCCGGATCCGGTTGAGCCACGCCGGCAGCCCGCCAAAGTCCCATTCGCTGCATACGTACGGCCCGGGGCGGAGCATGCAGTACATGCCCTCCTGGCCGATCATCTGCACAAAGGCACGCAGGTCCTTGTCGCCTTCCCAATCGAACTCGCCCGGCTCATTCTCGTGCAGGTTCCAGAAGACGTAGGTCTCGATGCAGTTGAGCCCCGCCTGTTTGGCGGCACGAATGCGCTGGCGCCACTGGCCGCGCGGCGTGCGCGGATAGTGAATCGCGCCGCTCACCAGCCAGACACGCCGGCCGTCCACCATGAAACTTTGTCCGTCGTAGCTGACTGCGGGCATGCAGCGGTTCCTGAAGGAGGGATTGCTATAAAGGCAAGAAAATAGAGAGTCTGGGGCGGGGACGCAAAACCGTGAAGGTGGCAAACATGGTTCCTTCTACGAAGCGACGCGACTTGCCGCGCCAGTTCGTTACAATGGCGACCCTATGCGCCGGTTGCTCCTGTTGTCTGTCGTCCTGACCCTTGGCGCTTGTACGTCCGGGATGACGCGGATCGACCGGGAGGTGTCGGCGTTGATCCTGGACCGCCAGCACGGAACGCTGGGCGACACCTCGGCGATGGACCCCTACGTCGTGCCGGAGCAGACCCCCTTTACCGGCGCCGGCTCCGATGCTTACGATGAGCAGCCCGCAACCTATAACCCGCACGTCGTGGACCTGCCCCGGGGCCAGCCCGAGGAGAAAGACGATCCGTTCGGCGGGCGGACCGCCTATGACCTGACCATCGAAGACGACCCGTCGGCGGCCCGCCTGGACCTGGAAAAGATCCTGTCCTACGCCATGACCCGCAGCCGCGACTACCGGTCGCGCAAGGAGGAACTGTTCCTTTCAACGATCTCATTGCTGAGCGAGCGCCACCTGTGGGGGCCGCGCTTTTTCGACACCATCACCGCCGCCGCCAGCGGCGCGCCCGAGCCGGGCGACCATGACCAGGTACTGGAGCTGATCAACGAACTGGGCGTGACCCAGCGGCTGCCCTATGGCGGCACGGTGTCCGCCTCCGCGGTGGTCAGCTATGTGGACCTGCTCGAGAGCGCCAACGGGATCGGGGCGGGCAATGCCGCGCAATCGGCACAACTGGTGCTGGCGGGCAGGCTGCCGCTGCTGCGTGACGCGGGCATCGTCGCCCGTGAGCCGCTGATCCAGGCCGAGCGCAACCTGATCTATGCCGTGCGCTCCTTTGAGCGTTTCCGCCGCGAATTCCTGGTGCAGATCGCCACGCGCTATTACGACCTGATCCAGTCGCGTGACGCCATCGACAACCTCCAGCGCCAGGTGGCGAACCTGGAATGGCTGGCGCGGCGGACCAAGGCGCTGGCGGAAGCCGGCCGGGTGGCGCTGTTCGAAATCGAGCGCTCTGAGCAGCAACTGCTCTTTGCCCGCAACAACCTGAGCAACGCCCTGGAAAGCTACGCCAGCAGCCTGGATTCGTTCAAGATTCTGCTGAACATGGAGGTAGCGGAGAAGCTGGTGATCGTGCCCTCGGAGATCGTGGTGGCGGCGCCGGTGCTGGACCCGGAGAAAGCGGTGGCGGCGGCGCTGCGGCAACGGCTGGACCTTCAGACAGATCGCGACCAGATCGGCGACGCCCAGCGGGCCGTCAAAGTCGCGCAGAATCAGACGCTGCCCGACCTGGACGCCTTCGCCAACGTCACGCTCAATACCGACCCCGGGGACGACACGCCGGGCTTTGAGCTGGATCCCACGCACAGCCGCTACAGTGCCGGGATCAACGCGGGCCTGCCCCTGGACCGCCGCATCGAGGGACTGGCGCTGCGCCGCTCGCTGATTCAGCTCGAACGCACCCGTCGGGATTACACCCTTTCGCGCGACAATGTCACCGCCCAGGTGCGCCGCGATGTTCGCCAGATCGAGCGGGCTCGCTTTACGCTGCGCTTGCAGGAGCGCAACATCGAATTGGCCGAGAAACGCCTCAAGGGCGTGCTGCTGCGCCTGCGGACACTGGGCCCGCGCGACTTTATCGAAGCGCAGGACGACCTGCTGGAGGCACGCAACCGCCGCGATCAGGCGGTGCGCGACTTGCGCGTCAACGTGCTCTCCTTTCTGCTCGACAGCGGGCAGATGCGGGTGTCAACCAGAGGGCAGTGGCTGCCGCCGGGCCAACCCGTGCCGGTCGATACCGTGGCGCCGGCGGACCAGGCTGACGCCCAACGCCTGCTGGGCGAACCCCCCACGACGCAACCGCGTAAAATAGAGAGCTTGGAGGAGCTTGAAGTTCCTGAATCACCGATCATCACGCCCGAAAGAAAGCCGGGCGACGTTGACCTGCCGCCGCCGCAAAACGACGATGGTAATATGAACAACCCGCCCCCTGCCGCGCCCTGATCCACGCCTGCCTGACATGACCAGCACCGCCACCAGCATGATCACTCCCACCCCCGCGCCGCCGCGCCGGCTGCCCCGGCTGATCGCCGTCGGCATCGCTGGGGTCGCCGCGTTTGCCCTGATGGCGTGGTTGATCACCTGGTTCATGGGAGGCAACGCCGGCGCCGCGGTGGATGCCCAGACCAGCGGCACCGCGCCGCAGTGGTACACCGTCACCCTGCGCAGCTTCGATCAGATCGTCTCGGCGTCGGGAGAATTGGACGCCAAGAACCAGGTCGAGATCAAGAGTAAGGTCGAAGGCTCCACGCCCATCGTGGAGCTGGTGGACGAGGGCACCTACGTCCAGGGACCGACCCTCGACGACAAGGGAGAGGTCGTCTCGCCGGGCCAGATTCTGGCCAAACTGGCGGACGACCAGTTGCTGTCGCGGATCGAGAGCGCGCAAGTGGCGGTGGAAGCCGCCATGGCGGACAAGGTCGCCGCCGACCAGTACCTGGCCATTCAGATCAACCAGGCCGAGAACGACCAGCGCGCCGCGGAAGTAAAGCTGAATCTGGCGGAATTGAACCTGGCCAAGTGGCAGAGCGGGGATGACCCGCAGAAGCAGCGCGAACTGGCGCTGGCACTGGAAAAGGCGCAGCGCACGCTCAAGACCAGCGGCGAAAACGTGATCCAATCGCGCCAACTGCACAAGGAGCAGTTCATCTCCGACGCCGAGTTGGAAGATGATGAGATCAAAGTCCTCCAGGCCGAAAACGACCTGGAATCCGCCAAGCTGGCGATCCAGGTGTACAAGAACTACACCCGCCCGGCGGAAGAGCAGAAAGCCAAGTCCGACGTGGACCAGGCCAACAGCGAACTACAGCGCACGGTCAGCAAGAGCAAGAGCGACCTGGCGCGCCTGGAAGCGGACGTCAAGAGCAAGACCCAGACGCTCAAGATCCGCCAGGAGGGGCTGGAGAAGTTGCAGACCCAGCTTCGCGCCACGGTGATTCACGCTCCGCGCAGCGGGATGGTGGTCTACGCCTCGTCGCTGAGCAACCGGCGCTGGCGCGGCGACCCCATCGCCCAGGGCCGCGAGATTCGCTTCAACGAGTCGCTCTTCGTGTTGCCCGACACTCGCCAGATGAACGCCGCCCTCAAGGTTCACGAAGCGGTCGTCGCCCAGGTCAAGGCCGGGCAGGAGGCCACCGTGATGATCGACGCCCGGCCCGGCGAGGTCATCAAGGGAAAGGTCACCAACATCGCCGTCACCCCCGAGGACGGCGGGTGGATGAACCCCGACTTGCGCGAGTATCGGGTGACGGTGGAACTGCCCGAAGGCGTGGACGACAAGCTCAAGCCCGCCATGCGCTGCTCGGGGAAGGTGATGGTTGGCCGGGTCGAGAATGTGCTGGCGGTGCCCATTCAGGCGATCTTCACCGAGGGCCCCATCCATTTTGTCTACGTTCCTAACGGCGACGGCCGCGTCAAACCCGTCGCCGTTGACCTGGGCAGAACCAGCGAAACTCTCGTCGAGATCAAGTCCGTTCTCAAAGAACGCGACCAGGTTCTGCTGCGCAAGCCCAAGCCCGGCGAAGCCGTGAACCTGACGCCCGACACCGCCAAGGCCGAGCAGACCGGCGGCAGCATTCCAGAGACAACAGGCGGGAGTCAAAGCTAACCGTTTGGCGGGTGACGCGCAGCGTCCCGCACACACCGTTAGCCCATGCACCACCCCCGGGTACGGTGCGGGCGAAATTCCAACCTAGAAGGCAACCATGCAGACAACACTGATCATTCTCAAGCCTGACGCCGTGCAACGCGGCCTGATGGGGCGGATCATCACCCGTTTTGAGGACAAGGGCATCCAGGTGGCCGGCGCCAAGTTGATGAAGATCAGCCCCGAACTGGCCGCCCGGCACTACGCGGTGCACAAGGGCAAGCCGTTTTATGAGGGCTTGGTGCGCTTCATGACCAGCGCCCCGGTGCTGGTGCTGGCGCTGCGGGGCCGCAATGTGATCGACATCAGTCGCAAGATGATGGGCGCGACCTTCGGCAGCAAGGCCGAACCGGGCACCATCCGCGGCGACTACGGCGTATCCAACTCCTTCAACCTGATCCACGGCTCGGACGGCGCCGAGTCGGCCCAGCACGAGTTGGCGCTGTTCTTCGCTCCCGGCGAACTGCTCGACTACGACCGCGCCATCACCTCATGGGTCTACGACCTGTCCAGCGGCACGCCCGAATAAGCCGCTTGCGGCTTCGCGCAGCGGTGACTGGTCCGGGTGGGCCGGATTGGTCGTGCTCCGGCGCAAAGCCGCAAGCGGCCCAATCTGTGGCCTCACAACCCTGGCCGCGACCGGCACTCCCGCGGCGTCATGCCAAAGGCCCGCCTGAAGTTTGTCGCAAAGTGCTGACTGCTGGAAAAGCCGTGCTCCAGGGCGATCTGGGTGATGGGCCGGCGCGTCAGCCGCAGCGCCAACTGTGCCTGACGCAAACGGTGCCGCAGCGCATATTGACCCGGACTCTGCCCCAGGTGTTTCTGGAACAGCGCGTGTAAGCGCGTTCGGCTGACGCCCGCGTGCCGGCGCAGCGACTCGAGCGTCCAGCGTTCCCCGGGCTGCTGCTGGATCAACTCGACCACCCGCCGCACCGCCGGTGGCAACGACACGCCGCCATTTGCTTCCTCCCCACGCGGCTGGCGAATCAGCGTCAGCAGAAACTGCGTCAATATCGCCCGGCACATCAGCGCCGCATCCGGCCGACGCTGGCGGCATTCCGCCAGCAAGCGCTCGTGACAGTCGAATAGCTCGCCGCTCCCCTTCCACGCCGTACCGTCGATCCCTCTGAGCGACCGCACCAGATCGCGTTGCGGCCTGGCGCGATGATCAAACTGAAGCCATGCCAGGTCGCAAGGCTCGAGCACCCCGGCCCGGCTGCCGTGAAGCTGGCCCGGCCGACAGAAAAACACCATCCCCGGTCCCAGCGTGTGGTCGCGATCTTCCACGAACCACTGCACCGCGCCGCGACGGATCAGACAGATCTCGTACACCTCATGGGCATGCGCCGCCAGCAGGGGCCGGGCCATGCTTTGCCGCGATCGCCCCAGCGCCGGCAGCTCCGCCAGTGGCGTGTCGGCGCCGAGATATCGCTCGATGTGCACCATCTCCGCCTTGCGCCGTCTTGCACCCATGTTCAGAAACATCCTGGGATGAACTGGGACGACAATACGCCCATCACGCTCGTAGCATGTTTTAGCCACAGTTGAGCTTCCCGGACTTGGAGACCATTGTATGGAATCGTCCAGCGTTCAGACCACACTCGCAAATCACGCCGGGCCCAAGCAGGTGCAGCAGTTCCTCGAGCAGGGCTTCCTGCGGCTCGAGGGCGTGATCGATGACGCCGAACGAGCGGAACTGCGCGGCATCTACGATCGCTGCTTCGCGCCCGACGGCGAAGATCAGGTCACCCGCAAGGGGCTGGGGGGCGTCGATGCGCAAGGCCGCCAGGCACTGCCGCAGGTGCTGTGGCCGTCCAAGACGTTCCCGCGCCTGCTGGAACTGGGCTACTTCGGTCGCATGCGGCAGGTGGCGCAGGACGTGTTTGGCTCACCGGTGCAGTTCCTCAGCGAACACATGATCCAGAAGCCCGCCGGTTACGGCGTCGCCACGCCCTGGCATCAGGACCAGGCCTACCACAAGCCGGGCCTGCACTACCGCAACATCAACTTCTGGCTGCCGCTGGACGGCGCGACGGTCGCCAGCGGCTGCATGCACTACGTGCGCGGGAGCCATCGCGGGCCAATCCTGCCGCACGAATACCTCAACCCCGACGATCCGCAGACCGCGCTGGTGGCGCAGGACCAGGCCTACTGGTCCGCCAATGGCACGGCCGTGTCCTGCCCGCGCGGCAGCGCCACGCTGCACCACAGCTACATGCTCCACTACGCCGGGCCTAACACCACCGACCAGCCGCGCCGGGCGTATATCCTGGTCTTCGGCCTCGAGCCGCAGAAGCTCGATCAGCCCTGGCGCCTGCCCTGGCAGGAGCGCGCCAAGTAGTGGCAAGGCAAGCCCGGCCATGCGAGTCTTCGAGCTTGACCGGGATGATTCAGCCAGGAAGGAGTCCTCAGCCCATGACCCCCCGCAACAACATCCTTAAAGCCGCACGATTCGATCACCCCGACGCCATCCCAGTAACGTTCCACATCGCGCCGGCCGCCTGGCACTTCTATCCGCAGGATCAGCTCAAGCATCTCATGGCCGATCATCCCGCGCTCTTTCCCAACGGGCCGCCCAAAGACACTCCCCACGTGCCGCACCTGGCCCCGTGGCGCACCGCTGGCGTTCGCTATCGCGACAGTTGGGGTTGCGTGTGGGAGACCAATGAGGACGGCGTGACCGGGACGGTGATCGAGCACCCGCTAGCAGATCCGGCGGCGCTGGAAACGTTCGTACCGCCCGACCCGGCGGGGCACTGGGGCTGGGGACCGATGGACTGGAAGCGTTGCCACGCGGGCATCGCCGCCGCGCGCGCCGCCGGCCAACTCGCCGCCGGCGAACTGCGCCACGGCCACACCTTCCTCACCGCCACCTACCTGCGCGGCTACGAAAGCCTCTTGCTCGACATGGCCGACCAGGCCCCCAGCGTCGAGCGCCTCTTCGACATGATCACGGACTTCAACCTCGGCGTCGTACAATGCTTCCTCCAAGCCAAGGTCGAGTGGCTGGGCTACCCCGAAGACCTGGGCATGCAGGTCGGCCCGATGATGTCGGTGCAAGGCTTCCGGCGTTACATCCTGCCGGCGTACCGCCGGATCATGACGCCGGCGCAGCAGGTCGGCGCCGTCATCCACATGCACAGCGACGGCGACATCCGCCTCCTGGCCGACGACCTGATCGGCCTGGGTGTTCACGTGCTCAACGTGCAGGACCGGGTCAACGGCATCGACTGGATCGCCGAGCATCTCAAAGGCCGCGTGGCCATCGATCTGGACCTCGATCGCCAGTTTCTGACGCGGACCGGTTCGCCCAAGCAGATCCGCGCATGGGTTGAGTCGGCGGTGCAGGGGCTCAGCGACCCCGCAGGCGGCCTGATGCTCAAGCACGACTTGTCGCCGGGCCCATCCCTGGAGCAGGTGGCCGCCATCATGACCGCGATGCAGGACGCGGCGCGCCGATGACGGGGGCCACGAATCCTAAATCCAAGCGTCCGACACTGGCGGGGCCGTGCAAACACACGCAGCCCTTTGGAGTGCGGCGGCAACGACGCCGCTTTGGCTTTTCGCGGCCCGTAGGGGCCGCCGCAAGCTAAAGCGGTGTCAAGGCCACCGCAGTCCAAAATGTCGGCCCATCGCCGACACCAAGGAGCTACAGGCGGTTGCCCTGACTGCCGTGCAGCCCGCTTGACTTCGACACTATGTGATGATATACTCACGCATGGACGGAAATGAACCGATGAATACCGATGTGACATGGCAGCGATATCAGATGCAGGCCCAGGTGATCAGCGCTCTGGCGCACCCCGTTCGCGTCGCCATCGCCGACCTGCTCAAGGACGGCGAGGTGTGTGTGTGTGAGATTGCCCAGCGGATCGGGGCGGAACGGTCCAATACATCCCGGCACTTGGCGATCATGCTCAAAGCCGGCGTGGTCAGGACACGCAAGGACGGCCTGCAAGTGTTCTATTCGCTACGGACACCGTGCGTAGCGAATTTCCTGAACTGCGCTACGCAAACGATCCAGCAAACCCTCAAGGAACAGACCAAGGCGCTGGCCTCGGCCTAGGGGCATGTTTTTTTTGCAGTTAAACGTGAGCGATTCATCACGGATGCACTAATGAGCAGCATAGCGACAAGCTCGACTCCCAGCGACAGTTCCATGGAGGCCGCTGCAGGTGCGTGCCCCGCGGCGCTGCGTGAACCATCGCTGCTTCGTAAAGAATGGAAGAAGCTGCTGGGGGGCTTCCTCGTGTTCCTCGTATTTTTTGCTCTGCCGCTAGGCTGGGCGCGCTTCGATCGGTCCATGGTCGAGGCCCTGGCGTTGACCACTTGGTACGCACAGGAGCACGTGCTGCTGTGCCTGGTGCCGGCGTTCTTCATCGCTGGGGCGATCGCCGTGTTCATCAGCCAGAACGCGGTGATGAAATATCTGGGGCCGACCGCACCCAAGCCGATGGCTTACGGCGTGGCGTCAATCAGCGGGACGATACTGGCGGTGTGCTCCTGCACGGTGCTGCCGCTGTTTGCCGGCATCTGGCGGATGGGCGCGGGGCTGGGGCCGGCCACGGCGTTCCTCTACTCGGGACCGGCGATCAACGTGCTGGCGATCGTGCTGACCGCCGCGGTCCTCGGGCCGTCGCTGGGCATTGCGCGAGCGGTGGGCGCGATCATCTTCAGCATCGTGATCGGGTTGGCGATGCACCTGATCTACCGCAAGGAGGAAGCGCAGCGCGCCGCCAACGCCCAAGCGTTCGCAGGCGATGGCGGCGGACGCCCGCTCTGGCAGACGGCCATCTACTTTGCGGCGATGGTGGGCATCCTGGTGTTCGCCAACTGGGGTAAGCCGCAGGAACAGACCGGGCTGTGGCATGTGATCTGGTCGAGCAAGTGGCTGATCACCTTGGGCTTCGGCGTGATGCTTGGTGGGACCCTTGTGGCCTGGTTCGGTGTCCGCTGGTGGAAAATGGCGCTGGTCGGCCTGGCGGCTGCCGCGATCTGGGCCTTGAGCGCCTACTGGCTGGTGCCGACCTACGGCCAATACCTGCCCGGCTACGACCGAGGGCTGCCCTATGCCGCGATGATTCCATTCGCCATGGCCACGGTCGGCCTGTCGATTGTGCTGTCGGTCGGCAATCGCACGGATGAAGCAAACGAATGGTTCGATCAGACCTGGGGCTTTACCAAGCAGATCGCCCCGCTCTTGTTGTTCGGCGTGCTCGTCGCCGGCTTCCTGCTGGGCCGACCGGGCGAAGAGGGCATGATCCCCAGCCAGTGGATCGCCTCACTCGTGGGCGGCAACTCGCTGCCGGCAAACCTGTTCGCCTCAGTGGTCGGGGCGTTCATGTACTTCGCCACCCTCACCGAGGTGCCCATCCTCCAGGGCCTGATCGGCTCGGGCATGGGCAAAGGCCCGGCCCTGGCGCTACTGCTGGCCGGGCCGGCACTGTCACTCCCGAGCATGCTGGTCATCCGTTCGATCATGGGCACGCAGAAAACCGTGGTGTACGTCTCCCTGGTCGTGGTGATGAGCACTCTGGCGGGGTGGACATACGGAGCATGGTTCTGATGATTTGCTCGCAAGTGCAATTTGGCCGGCCGTGCCATCGCCTGTACCCACTGACGGTGGTGAGCGTGATGATTGTCCTTGGGCTAAACGGTTGTGCTGGGCCGCTCGATGGGCCTGTGGCAAGACCGATGGGCTTGCCGCCGGTGGCCGCGCCGGCCCGGCCGTCGGAACCGGTCGACGTCATGGCGCCCCAAGGGCCGCTGACGCTGGAGGCTTGTCTGAACCTGGCGCTGGCGCACAATCCCGGGTTGATGGCTGCCGCAGATGATGCGGGACGGGCGGCGGCGGAAGCCGATCTGGCACGCTCGATCGCCTGGCCGAAGCTGGATGCCGTGTCGGGCTACACGCACACCCTGGACGACCAGCGCCTCGTCTCGGCGCGGTTCAACGGCGAACCGGGCGTCTTCGCCAGTGACTTGGTTTCGGCTGACCTGGTGCTGACCATGCCGCTGTTCACCGGCGGACAAATCACCCATCAGATCAAGGCGGCGGAACTGCTCCAAGCCGCGGCCTCGCATCGCCTGTCGCGCAATCGCCACGAACTGGCATTCAACGTCACAAGCCTGTTTTACAGCATGCTGGCCCAGCGGCGGTTCATCGAATCAGTCGAGTTGTCGCGGCAAGCCATCGACCAGCAGCGGCAGCGCATCAGGCAGCTTATCGACGCAGAGAAAGCCGCCAACGTGGACCTGTTGCGGACCGAGGTGCGCCTGGCCAACATCGATCAGCAGTTGATCGCCGAACGCAATCGCCTGTTGATTCAGCAGCGCACCATGGGGACGCTGGTGGGACTGGCTGCGCGCTCGGTCGAGGCTGTGGGTGAGTTGGAGGCCGATGAGATGGGGCAAACGGGCCGACCGGATACGCCCGCGGCCATGGCGCAGCGTCAGGATTACCTGGCCGCGGGAGCGGGTGTTGAGGCGGAGCGGCATCGGCTGGAAGCCGCCAAAGGGGCACGCTGGCCGCAGGTCAACGCTCGCGCTGCGTATGGGGGGCGCTACGGCATCGACGCCCAGGGCCCCGCCGGCGCCGACGATCTGGAAGATGTGGCCGCCGCCGGGGTGTTCGCCACGATTCCTCTGTTGGACGGCGGTGAGATCGCCGCGAATGTGCTGCGCCAACGTTTCGCATTGTCCGGCCAGCGCCAGCGCCTGCGTGAACTGGAACTACGGATCGATCTGGAGGTCCAAAGCGCCTGGCTGAACATGCAATCGGCCTCCCAGCGCATCGCCGCGACGACCGCCGCCGTAAAGCAGGCGGACGAAGGCCTGCGGATCGAACGTGAAAAGTACGACCAGGGAAAGGGCACGATCACGGATGTCCTTGATGCCCAATCCGCGTTGCTCGAAGCCCAGACCACCTACTACCGGGCGCTGGCCGATCGGCTCATCGCCTTGGCCCAGCTCAAGCTGGCGACCGGAGAAGCGCCATGACCAGACGTCTGTTCGGGATCATCTTATTAGCGGTGATCGCCCCGGCGACCGGGTGCGAGCGGCAAAGTGCGCCCGCCGGCGATGCGCCGGGTAAGCCGATCAGCGTGAAAACCATTATCGCCCAACCACGCACGATGGCATGGACCGCCGAGTTGACCGGTGAGGTGGTCGCCGCGCAAAGCGTGACGATCAGCGCCACGGTGGAAGGCCCGATCAGCTTCTGTCCGTGGCGTGAGGGCGATGTGATCCAGCGCGCCGGCGAGGAGCTGATCCGGATTGATCGGCCGACTTACCGTACGGATGTGCTGGCAGCCCAGGCGGCCGTGGCCGTGGCTCAGGCGAAGCTGGCGGACCTGAAGGCCGGTGCCCGAGCCGAGGAGATCGCTCAGGCCCGTGAGACGGTCGGGCAGTTGGAATCGTGCAGTGCGTTTGCGGCTAACGATCTCAAGCGGATTGAGAAGCTGGTGGCCGGCGGCGCGGTGCCGGCGGAAACCGCCGAACGGGCGCGGGTGGCGGCGGTGGAGTGCCAGAGCAAGCTGGCGTCGGCCAAGCAGCGCCTGGCGATGCTTGAAGGCGGGCCGACCAAGACGCAGATCGCGGTGGCGCAGGCCGCGGTGTACGAGGCCGAAGCGCGGCTGGCGATGGCCGCCGCCAGACTGGCCGAGTGCACCATCACGGCGCCGTTCGCCGGCGTGGTCAGCCGCGTGGAGGTGCGGGCAGGCGACATGGCCTCGCCCCGCGCGCCACTGCTGGAGATGTTCGATCCGCAATCACTGGTGGTGCGTTTCGCCGTGCCCGAGTGGTTGGCGGGCCGGGTGCGGCCGGGTCAGGCCATCCACGTGCGCCTCGACGCGACTCCTGGCAAGCCGATCGCTGCCCAGGTCAGCCGCGTGTATCCACAACTTGATCCCCGCATGAGAACCAGAACGCTCGAGGCCCAAGCCACCCAACAGGCGGACTGGTCGCCGGGCATGTTCGCGCGCCTGCAATTGGTGCTGGAATCCGCGGAAAATGCCGTCGCTGTTCCGGCCGAGGCGATTGCCGACCGAAGCGACGGTCAAGGCGTAGCGTTCATCGTCAACGACCAGCACGCGCATCGTCGGCCGATTCGATTGGGCATCGAACAGGACGGCTGGGTGCAGATCATCAGCGGGATCGAGCCGGGCCAACGGGTGATCGTCGGGGGCTTGGGCCGCATCAAGGACGGCATGGCGGTTAGCGTGGCCGCATCGTCGCCCCTGCCCCCGACCAAGCCGATCGCGCTCTCGGCGGAGCCCAAGTGATGAAACTGACGCAATGGACCGTTCATCACCGGCTCGCCACCAGTGCCATCGTTTTCACCCTGCTGGTGCTGGGCATCTACGGCATGGTGCGCCTGCCCGTGGATCTGCTGCCCAACGTCACCTACCCGATGATCAAGGTGCACATCTGGTGGCGCGGCGCGACGCCGGGCGATATGGACCGGAACATCGCGGACCCCATCGAACGGCAGTTGGCTACGGTGGATGGCATCGACTATCTCACCTCCTCGAGCATCGAGGGCATGTACACCCTCGAGGCCAACTTCAAGTACGGGGTGAATGTGGATGTGGCCTACCAGGATGCCCTGGCGGCGATGGCGCGGGTGGCCAGGGAATTGCCCAAGGACATGGACCCGCCGGTGGTCATCAAGGCCGACCCGTCGCAACTTCCGGTGCTGCAACTGACCATCGCCTCCGACCAATGGGATCTGGTGCAGCTTCGCACCTGGGTTGACAACTGGCTCCAGGACCAGATGGTGGCCGTGCCGGGCGTGGCCGGCACCGAAATCGTCGGCGGCCTTAAGCGGGAAATCCGCGTTCACTTCGATCCAAACGTGCTGGAGAAGCACGGGCTGACCATCGCCGACCTGATCAAGCGGCTGGAGCAGGAAAACATCGAACAGTTCGGCGGCCGAGTCACCCAGGGCAATCGGGAGTTCATCGCCCGCACCACCGGCGAATACCGCGATCTGGAAGACATCCGCAACGTGCTGATCGCGCGACAGGGCGAATCGAAGTTGCTGCTGCGCGATCTGGCGACGATCCAAGACGCGCACGAAGAGGTGCGTGTGATCACCCGCTTCAACGGCAAGCCGGCGGTCAAGCTCAGTGTCCTCAAACAAGCCGACGCCAATACCGTTGAAGTCGCCAAGGCGGTCGCCCAGCGCGTGGAATCGCTCAAGCCCGTGATGCCGGAGCACCTGCGCTTCGGGGTCGTGGAAAACCAGGCCGATTATGTCGGCGCGTCTCTGGCGGGCGTGCGTGATACAGCCCTGGAAGCGGCGGTACTGGTCGTCTTGATCATGGCGTTCTTTCTGGGAAGCTGGCGGCAGGTCGTGGCGATGATTTGGGCCTTGCCGGTGACGCTGCTGCTGAACTTCGGGCTCATGAACCTGGCGGGGTTCTCGCTCAACATCTTCTCGCTGGCGGGCCTGGTGGTCGCCATCGCGGTGGACCTGGACAACTCCATCATCGTCATCGAAAACATCACTCGACTCCGCCGCGAGCGGCCCGACATGCCCCTGGGCGAACTGGTCGTGGCCGCGACGCATCAGGTGGGACCGGCGGTCATCGCCGCGACGCTTTCTTTCCTGGCGCTGTTCCTTCCCTTCCTGCTGGTGCCTGGTCTGGCCAGCTTGCTATTCCGCGAACTGATTATGGTCATCGCGGGCGTCATGGTCATCAGCCTGGTGATGGCCATCGCGGTCACGCCCATCGTCATGGCCCTGGTCCTGGGACGCCGCGGCGGGCATCCCGAGCGGCTCAACATCTTCGAGCGGCTCATCGAGCATGTCACGGAAGGCTACGCCTGGTTGCTCGCCCGCGCTCTGCGCTGGCGCTGGGCCACGATCGCGCTGTTCATAGTCGCGCTGGGCGTCGGGGCATGGCTGTTCCCCCGATTGGGCAACGAGTTCCTCCCCAAGATGGATGACGGCCGGATCATGGTCAAGGTCCGCCTTCCCACCGGGGCTGCGCTGGCGCAAACGGACAAGGCCCTGCAGTTGCTTGAGGCCGCCCTGCGCGAGGACACCCGCATCGAGAGTTCGTTCACGCTGGTCGGCGGCAAGGTGTGGGGCCTGTACACCTACGAGATCGCCAACGAGGGCGAGATCGACCTCCAGTTGGTGCCGCGTCATGCCCGCACCGTCAGCACCGACCAGTTCATCGCGGAAATCCAGGCCAAACTCACCAAGGTCAACCTGCCTGCGGGCAAAGCGATGGTGATGCAGCAGAAGATGAAGGGCATCCGCCGGATGGGCGAGTCGGATATCGAGGTCAAGATCAAGGGGCAAGACGTCGAGCAACTCTTCGCCTTGGCGGGCGAGGTATCGCAAGCCATGCAGCGACAGCAGCACTTCAAGAACGTCTATGTCTCGATGGACATGACCAAGCCGGAATACCAGGTGCAGGTGGATCGGGTGCGGGCCGCCGAATTAGGGGTGTCGGTCCAGGATGTCGCCGGCACGGTTCGCGCGTTGGTGCGTGGCGACGTGGCGACGCGCTTCCGCGAAGGCGACGAGTACTACAACATTCGCGCCATGGTGCCTCAGGAGCGAATCACTTCACGGCGCGACATCGAGAATCTCACCCTCAACTGCGCTCAGGGCGGCTACCTGCGGATTCGCGACGTGGCTCACGTTTCAGAAGCGGTCGGCCCGGTGGAAATTGTCCGCGAAGACCAGGTCAAGCAGGTCATCGTGCGCGGTGACGCCGCCGGGGTCAGCGTGGGCGCGGCGTTGGCCGAGATGCAACAGGCCCTGGGCCAGATCGACAAACCGCTGGGCTACGAGTTCGGTTACGGCGGGCAGGCCCAGATGATGGCGGAAAACAACCGCGTCATGCTCAGCATTCTGGGCTTTGCCATCTTCTTCGCATTCGTCGTGCTCGTGGTGCAGTTCAATGACCTCAAATTGCCGCTCTATGTACTGGCGGGCGTGCCCGTGTCACTGTCGGGCCTGGTGATGCTGCTCTATCTGACCGGCATTCCCCTGGGCGCAACGGTCATCATTGGCGTGCTGGTGGTCGTGGCCGCCAACGTGATGGAAGGCGTGCTGCTGCTGAACTATGCCGAGGAGCTGCGCCGAAACGAGGGGCGCACGCCGCTGGACGCGGTTATTCACGCGGCGCGCATCCGCTTCCGTCCGCGCATGATGACCTCCACGGGCGTGCTGGTCGGATTCCTGCCGCTAGCGCTGAACCTGCACGAGGGCGGCGACATGCTCCAACCGATGGCCGTCGCGGGCATCGGAGGACTGCTGCTGACGATCCCCGTCGCCATGTTCCTCGTGCCCTGCCTGTATGTGCTGTTTAGCCGCAGGTTGACCGGGTCGCTGACCATGTAAATGTCTGCGCTATTTCTGCGAATTGGTTTGTTGCTTGATCCTGTACCCCCCTGAACCTGAAAGGAAGCTGACGATGAAGAAGATTCAGATCCTGGGCACCGGGTGCCCCAAGTGCCAGAGGCTCACCGAGAACACCAAGGCCGCCGCCGACCAACTCGGCTTGGAGTACGAATTAGTCAAAGTGACTGACCTGAACGAGATCATCAAGTTCGGTGTGATGATGACGCCGGCGCTGGCGGTGGATGGACAGGTCAAGTCGGTGGGCAAAGTGCTCGACGCCCAGGCCATCAAACAACTAATTGGGGAGTAAGTAAATGAGTACGACAATCAAGATCGCCATTGTGATGTTGGTGCTATTGGCCGCCGTCGGTGTGGTGGCCATGAAACAGGTCGGCGGCGATGCATCGCCCCAGGTCGCGCCGTCGGCCGCGGCACCCGCCAAGCCGAGTGATGCCGCCTCGGTCCCGGCGCCCCTGCCGGCGCCGCTGCCGCACCTGGTCGATCTGGGGGCAAACAAGTGCATCCCCTGCAAGGCGATGGCGCCGATCCTCGAGCAGCTTCGCCAGGATTTCCAGGGGCGGCTTCTGGTGACCTTCCTCGATGTCTGGCAGGATCGCGCCGCCGGCGAGGCCTACGACATCCGCATCATCCCGACGCAGATTTTTCTTGACCCCCAGGGCGTCGAGCTGTTTCGCCACGAGGGGTTCTACTCGCGCCAGGAGATCCTGGACAAGTGGCTTGAGCTGGGTTATCCGTTCGACACGGCTGCCTCTTTGGAGACAAGCCGGTGATACAGCAACTCTTTGAGCAGCTTAACAGCGCCATGTCCGCCTCGGTCGGCCTGGCGTTGCTCACGGCGTTTATCTGGGGCATCCTGAGCATCCTGCTTAGCCCGTGCCACCTGGCGAGCATCCCGCTGGTGGTCGCCTTTGTGAATGGCCAGGGTCGGGTGACCACCGGCCGGGCCGTCGGATTGGCCAGCCTGTTTTCGCTGGGCATCCTGATCACCATCGCCGCCTTAGGCGCGGTCACGACCGCCGCCGGGCGCATCGCCGGCGATGTCGGCTCCTGGGCCTACTACGCCGTGGCCGTCATCTTCCTGCTGGTCGGATTGAACCTGCTGGAGGTGATTCCCATGCCCTGGTCACAGCCGGCCAACGTATCGGTGAAGCGCAAAGGTCTGCTGGCGGCACTGCTGCTGGGACTAATCTTCGGCGTCGCCCTGGGACCGTGCACCTTCGCCTACATGGCGCCAGTGCTTGGCGCGACCTTCAAGGTCGGCGGGGAGCGACCGCTCTTTGCCGCCGCCCTGCTGCTGCTCTACGGCCTGGGGCATTGCTCGATCATCGTCGCCGCCGGCTCGGCGGGCGGATGGGTGCAACGCTACCTCAACTGGAATCAACGCCACGGCGCCATCACGCGCCTCCGCCAGGTCTGCGGCGTGCTGGTCATCCTCGGCGGCCTCTGGTTGATCTATACGGCACCGTAGAACGGAGAAGCGCTCCAGGGCTTGGGCTCATTCCCCAAAGCTCGTGCCCACGTCCCGCGCCGCTTCAATCAGCGGATGGCCGGGGTCGATCAGCCGTTGCTTGCCGGCACACTCAGTCAGGTCGCAATCCGTGATGGTGCAGCCCTTCTTCACTACCAAGCGTGCCTCGGCGCCCTGCGAGAGCTTCTGTACCGCGGCGTGGCCGAACTGCGTCGCCAGCACACGGTCGGCGGCAACGGGCGTCCCGCCGCGCTGCACGTGGCCCAACACCGTGAATCGCGTTTCGATGCCCGTCTTGTCCTCGATCTGCTTGGCCAGCACCGCGGCGATGCCCCCCAGCCGCACCGGGTCGGGACTGGTCGGGTCGATCTTGGCCACGACCTGCTGACCACCTACCGCTTTGGCGCCTTCCGAGGCCGCGATGAGCGAGAAGCGCTTGCCGCGCTGTGACCGCCAGGCCACGTACTCGCATACCTTGTCGATGTCGTAAGGAATCTCGGGAATCAGCACCACGTCCGCTCCGCTGGCCAGGCCCGCGTGCAGGGCGATCCAACCCGCGTTGCGGCCCATCAGCTCCACGATCATGACGCGATGATGGCTGGCGGCCGTGGTGTGAATGCGGTCCAGGGCATCGGTGCCCACCGCCACCGCGCTCTCGAAGCCGAAGGTGATGTCCGTGCCCCACAGGTCATTGTCGATGGTCTTGGGCACGCCGATGCAGTTGATGCCCCGCTGCACGAACTTGGACGCCACGGTCATGGTGCCGTCGCCGCCGATGACGATCAAGGCCTCCAGGCCGCGCGCGTGGATGTGGTCGATACAGCGGTCGGTCACGTCCTGAAATTCGACTTCGCCCTTGCCCTTGCGCACGGCCCAGCGCGTCGGGTCGCACTTGTTGTTCGACCCCAGGATCGTGCCGCCCAGCGTGAGGATGTTGCTTGCGGCCGACCAGTCCAGCAGGTGCATGCGGTTTTCGATCAGGCCCTGGAAGCCGTCCTCGATGCCCCAGACTTCCAGTTCATAGCGATGGATGGCACTCTTGACCACGGCACGAATGACCGCGTTGAGGCCGGGGCAATCGCCGCCACCAGTCAACACCCCGACACGACGCACGGACTTGGGCATGGGTGAAACTCCAGAGCCGCGCGGCATAAGCCCGCGGAGGAACGTGATAATCAGAGCCGCGCGGCGTGAGCCCGCGGAGGAACGACCTTGCGCGGCTATCGACCCGCGGGCTTACGCCGCGCGGCTCCGACTTGGCTGTACCCTATATTCGGCATAAACACGGCAAAGCTAAAAAAGGATTATCGCGTCCGGTGAGTCGCCGGCAGGCAATCGTCACTTCTTTCGGCGGGACCGATGCTCGCGACGGGCCTGTTCCGCCAGGTCCAGATAGTGTTTCCGCACAACCTCGAGGTGGTCTTCGTCCAGTTCCTCCAAATCCAACAGAGCCTTGTTGCTGTCTTTGTTTACCCGCAGCAGTTCGTCGAGTTTGATTTGGAGGGCTTCAGAGTCGCGGTTCTGGGTGTTCTGGATCAGGAAGACCATGAGGAAGGTGACAATGGTCGTACCGGTGTTGATCACCAGTTGCCAGGTGTCGGAGAAGCCGAAGACGGGGCCGAGGGTGGCCCAGAGCACGACGACCAGCACGGCGACGAGGAAGGTCATGGGCCGGCCGCCGTAATGGGCCGTGGTCTTGGCGAAGCGGCCAAACCAAGTCTGGTGCGAGTCGGGCATGCGACATCGTAGGCCCACCCGGCGTGCAAACAAGACTTAGTGCTATACTTGCGGCCCATGACTCAGGCCGGTGCTCTACCGGGTTCCACAAGCATACTCGACGGGCACGGCCGGGTGACGCTGGACCTACCCTGCATCGCCTGCGGCTACAACCTGCGCGCCCAACCCTCCGATGCCGCATGCCCAGAATGCGGTCACGCCGTGAGGCGGTCGCTGAACACAAGCTACATCGCCGTCGCAGCCCACCGCATGTGGTTCATCTGGGCGTGGTGGGGCATGTTGATGCTCGTCGTTGCCGGCGCGCTCACGGCTTTGCGGATACCAGTGCTGTATCAAGCTGACGAACTCTGGTTCCGCGTACTGCTGGGGATCTCAACATTGTCTTTCCTCCCGTGCGTGGTGGGGATCTGGTGGCTCACGCGGACCTGCAATGGTCCCGTGCAGCTTCGATTCGCCGCACGGTGGTTGGCCCGACTGTCCAGTAGCGTATGGGCGCTGACACTGATCAATAGCTACAAAGACTCGCTCAACGGGTATCTTCCATCGATCTCGTGGAACATCGTGTTCACTGGAGTGTGGATTGTCACTGGCGCAATGCTGGCCTTGCCACGTCTCATGAATCCGATCCAGCGGCGCGGCTCCGAGTGGGCTACGCTCGTGACGGCTGGCGTCATCTGGTCTCTTGCGATATCGCCAAGGCCCTGGAACTGGCCACCAGCAGTCGCCTACTGGTTGATAGCAGCAACCCTTGGATGGATAGCTGCGCTGACAATCGTACAAGTAGTGCTGGTGCGCTTGGCAAAGCTCTATTCACGTCGGCGCGTGGCCGCTTTTCTTGTCATCTTGATCGTGCTGCTGATACTAAGAAGCGCGTACGAAATTGGCATCATTCACGCATATCGGTGGTATGTAGTTACGGAATTCTCGTCCTCGTCATATTTCCGGTCGAGCGTTTATGATTGGATGCTCACGGTCGTGCTGATTACCTTCACATCCGACGGCATCTGGTGGCTGTTGTTGCTCGTCCCGTTGATTGTGCTGATGCGCGACACCGCGCGGCGGTTGCGCGGCGCGGCCTGACAACTTGAGGCGCAAGCCGGGGCAGATGCTTGGTATCGCCCCGGAATCAGAGCCGCGGGGGGGGGGGGGGGGGGGGGGGGGGGGGGGG
>JBBDMX010000053.1:96647-105448 GCA_040878035.1 Phycisphaeraceae bacterium
CGTTGATTGTGCTGATGCGCGACACCGCGCGGCGGTTGCGCGGCTCTGGTCGCGTTCGTCTCACCGCGCCTCGGCCAGGCTCTTCTTCCGCTGGTTTGCCAAATCCGCGAAGTGTTTCTTGGCTTCGCCCACCAGATAGAAGCTGCCAGTGACCACGATCAGGTCTTCGCGTGACACGGCTCGCGACGCGATGCGCACCGCCTCTTCCAGCGTGGGGGCCAGCTGGGCCATCTTGCCCGACAGGTCGTTGAAGCGTGCCAGCAGTTCCTCGGGCTCCATGGCGCGGGGGTTGGATCTGGCCTTGGTGAAGATCACCTTGTCAGCGCCCAGGGCCACCTGCTTGAGCATGCCGTTGACGTCCTTGTCCTGCGCGCAGCCGAAGATGAGAATGAGCGAGTCGTACTGCACGTGAGCGCCCAGGGCGCGGATCAGCGCCGTGATGGACACGCCGTTGTGGGCGCCGTCGACGATGATGCGGGGCTGGTGCCAGACCTGCTCCATGCGCCCGGGCAGGTGCGTGGCCGCCAGTCCCAGGATGACCTTGTCGTCGGGGATGTGGAAGCCGTGCGCCTTGAGCTTGTCGAGCATCGACATCGCCAGGCCACAGTTGAGCGCCTGGTGCTCACCCTTGAGCGGCACGGGCAGATGCTCCCAGCGGGAGGTCGGCGTGGTGATGCTCACGCGCGTATGCGGCCCTAGCTCGCGGTTGGCTTCAAAGCGATAGGAAAAGTCGATCTGCTTGCCGGTGTACTCCAACGGCGTACCGCTGTTGGCGGCCACCTCGTCAAACACGCGCTGCACCGACGATTCCTGCTCCACGCTGATGGCGGGCACGTTCTTCTTGAAGATGCCCGCCTTCTCGCGCGCGATTGACGCCAGGTCGCGCCCCAGAATGTGCGTGTGGTCCAGCGACAGATGCGTCATGCCGCAGACCAGCGGCGTCACCACCGTGGTCGAATCGAGCCGGCCGCCCAGCCCCGTCTCGAGCACCACGATGTCCACCGCCTGGTCGGCAAAGTAGCGCAACGCCGCAGCGGTGAGAATCTCAAAGAAGCTCGCCTCCTCGCCCAACGCCGCGCTCTTGGCGGCAATCAACTTCATCAGATCGGTGAAGTCGGCGTGGTTGATCATCTGCCCGTTGATGGCGATCCGCTCACGGATGTCCGTCAGGTGCGGGCTGGTGTAAAGCCCCACGGCATAGCCGCAGGCCTGGAGCATGCTGGCCAGCATGGCGCAGGTCGAGCCCTTACCCTTGGTCCCCGCCACTTGCACGCATTTGAGCTCTTCGTGCGGGTTGCCCAGCAGGTTCAGCAGGCGGCGCATGCGGTCGAGGCTGAAGGTGCGCGAGTTGTACGAGACGATGCGCATCCGCTCGTAGTCGGTATGCTCGTGGAGCCAGCGCATGGCGGAGGGGAAATTGGTGATTTCCGACCCGGGTTTGCCACCTTTTCCACCTCGGCGCAAGCTGCCCGCCGGGGTGGTCGTTTGACTCTTAGTCTTTTTTTTACTTACACTTGCGCGCGCGGGAACTGTCTTGGTCTGGATCACTTTGGTCGTCTTCTTTCGCTGGGAGCGCTTGGGTTTCATAATGGCGGCCGGTGGCGACATAGCAACCCCCTATTGTGTGTATAAACGGTTAAAAAGTCAATTTGGTATATATAAATATCGTTGAAATAGGAACTTGCGCCTGTTATGAGGGTCTCCGCAGGCTGCGGCGCGAGTACTTGCCAATCTCCTGAGCACACTGATGCTTTGAGTGACGTCGGGCAGATGATCAGCACGCGCTGTACCGAGCTGCTCCACGTTGCGACGGTCCGGGCTGGCATTACCGAAGTTCTGCGGCTACTGCGGCGGGCTCTTGGGGCTGGAGCCTGGAAGAAAAGCGCGACGTGATCTCCTGCTACGTGCATCGATTCGAGGCGATACCCGACACGCAGCAAGTGCGGGTCTTCTTCTATCCCGCACGCTTGAGCAGAAAAATCGGGGTGGCCGGATTTGAACCGACGACTTCCTGCACCCAAAGCAGGCGCTCTACCAAACTGAGCTACACCCCGTGGAATGCGCCGCTAAGTCTACCCGCGACCGCGGCGGGAAGCCATCGGCGGCGGCGGGAGCGTGTCCCAAGTGCTCGTCGGAAATCCCGGCGTTCGCAGACTCAGGCCCGGCTTGGGAGCCCGGCTTGGCGCCCCGGCTTGGCGGCCCGGCTCGGATACCCGGCGTGAGTGCCCGGCTTTAGCGGAACCGCGCCACTCAGCTACTGCACCGTGTGCCGGCCCACCGAGTGATACGTGAAGCCGTGCTCTTTCATCTGGTCCAGGCGATACAGGTTGCGCCCGTCAAACAGGACCGGCGACTTCATCCGCTCCTTCATCTTGTCGAAGTCCGGCTGACGAAATTCGTCCCAGTCGGTGCAGATCACCAGGGCATCGGCGCCGTCCAGCGCCGCCATCGGATCGTCCACGTGCCTGACCTTGTCCTGGAAAATGCGCTGGCTGTTCTCCCGTGCCACCGGGTCGTAGGCGACGACCGTTGCGCCGCGATCCAGCAGGTGCTGCATCAACGTGGTGGACGGCGCTTCGCGGATGTCGTCGGTGCCCGGCTTAAAGGCGATGCCCCAGATGGCGATGGTCTTGCCCGCCATCGTGCCGCGCGGGCTGGTGGGGTTGCCCCCGGCGTCGCGGGTCCCACCCGCCGGCGCGGGTGGGCTTTCATGATTTCCCGGCGCGGGTGGGCTTTCATGATTTCCCCGAGCGGGCGAGCTTTCCTGATTGCCGAAGTGCTGATCGATCTTCTTCATGAAGGCCTGGCGCTGCTGCTGATTGACGTGGTGCACGGATTCGAGCAGGCGGGCGGGCGTGTCGGATTGCTGGCCCATGGAGATGACCGCCAGCACGTCCTTGGGGAAGCACGACCCGCCGTAGCCCAGGCCGGGGTAGAGGAACTGGTTGCCGATGCGGCGGTCGCTGCACATGCCGCGGCGCACCTCGTCAATATCGGCGCCATACGACTCGCACAGGTTGGCGATCTCGTTGATGAAGCTGATCTTGGTCGCCAGCATGGCGTTGGCGGCGTACTTGACCATCTCGGCCGAGGGAATGTCCATCACGAATATCGGGTTGCCCTGGCGCACGAACGGCTCGTAAAGATCGCGCAGACGGTCGGCGGTGCCCTTGTCGTCCACGCCGATCACCACGCGGTCGGGTTTGTTGAAGTCGTTGATGGCGGCGCCTTCCTTGAGGAACTCGGGGTTGGACGCCATGCGATAGGGCTTCTTGGTCCTGGCGGCGATGGCGTCGCGCACCTTGGCGTTGGTGCCCACGGGCACGGTGGACTTGATGACGACGATCTTGGCGCGGCGTTCGGCGACGTCGCCGCCGGTCGGCCCCGGGGCCGCCTCCATCGCCTGCCCGATGTCCCCCGCCGCCGTCAGCACATACTTCAAGTCCGCCCGCCCCTGTTCGTCGCTGGGCGTGCCCACGCAGATAAAGATGATCTCCGCCGACTGATAAGCCTGCGCCTTGTCGATGCTGAACACCAGCCGGCCGGCCTTGACGTTGCGGCGGATCATTTCGTCCAGCCCCGGCTCGTAGATGGGCGAGATCCCCTGCTTGAGCTTGTCGATCTTGGCTTGATCGACATCCAGGCAGGTCACGTGGTTGCCGGTGTTGGCAAAGCAGGTGCCGGTGACCAGCCCGACGTAACCGGTGCCGACCATGGTGATGCGCATAGGCCAATTCCTTCCAAGCTGAGGCAACACGACAGCCGCGACGGCGAGCGGCCGGGAGCAGATAAGGATAGTGTCGGCTCAACGTCGGCGACAATAAAGGAAGCGTCGGGGGGCAGGGGAGGGCGAGGAACAAGGAACGAGGAACGAAGAAAGAAGTACGGGGAACGAAAAACGAAGAAAGAGCATGCAACCAATCGTAACCCGAAAGCCCACCCGCTTCCGGGGGTCCGGGGGTCCGGGGGGTCCGGCGGGTGGGATCCTCCCAACCTGAAAACTCGCGCGAAAATCGGATATCCGGACCATGTCAGCCCCCCCTCCCCTCCCCCCGGGTGTCATCTTTTGATTTCTCCTTATTCTTCCAGGACTTAGCGAATGTCAGTCCCCTTGTCAGTGGCGTGTCAGTCTGACATTCCGGACAAACCGCTCCTCCAGTTGTAATCCACGTTTAGAACATCGCTTACATCGCAAATCGCAAGATTATGTAAATGTCAGGGCCTGACAGTTAATCTGGGCAACCCTGGAACTGACCAGGACGCCAACGATCCAGGACACGACGGACCACGAGGACGGGCGTTGGCTGCACACCAGCCTCGTGGTGGCGTTCAATATATATAATACCATCATCACGCACAAAGTCAAGACTGGAAAACCACCGCGGCCGCGCCTCGCCCTGGTAGATGCCGTTTGACCTGCTCATTTCGGCCTTGACGCGGCCGGGGGCGGGTGTCATAGTGACTTAGGCGCAGCCCGAATCGGTTCGGGGGACGGTCTGGGGGCTTCTGCGCGGCGGCCAACGGGCCATGAGTTAACCCTGGGAGCAAGTCTCAACATCCAGGAGGGCCAAACATGAGCGTCGCAACCCCCCTCCCCAAACCCCTCACCCCCACGCAATCTCCCCGCGACCACCCCGAATCAAATTTCTTATCAGTCAATCACGGCCCTGTCGGGCCACCAGCAGGTCATGACAATATAGTGGCTTACAGATGTTTGAGCGTTCCGTTGGCAGCGGTATTTTCAGAGCGGTTAGACGATGACAACCATTGATATTGCCAATTTCTCATCCAGTATGTCCATAAACAGCCTGCCAATAAGGGCGCGTGCAACAATATTACTGGGCACCATCGGATGCCTTCTAATGGGATGTGGGCGCACGCCAGGTGCGACAAGCTTGCCCAACACGACAATAAACACATCGCAATCACAAGTTGACAAAGCCGGTGTATACCAGCTCTCGCCAGGCGATTACAGGCTTATTGTAAAACTTCAACCCGATGATAATGGCCACTTGGTTACGTACGAGCTACACGCCCCAGTTTCTGATGCTTTAATCGTATCGGGCGATGCCGGTGCGGCTTCTGCGCGTTGGTTTCTGTTCTGGTCAGTAGATCATGAGCTTTGGGTGCATAGTTCTGATATTGGCACCTTTATCTGGCAGAAAGACCCCAATCTAGGGTACCAACGTCATACGGTAACCGGCGGACTTGAGGTCCGTCGAATGCCAGATATGGTATTTGACTCCTTGCCGGAGTCTCTCAAACGCCGGTGGTTACCCGTACGCATTGCACCGTAATGGCGAGGCAAAGGGGCGGGGAAAAGGGGGGCGGGGAAAAGGCGGGGAAAAGGGGTCGGGAGTCTTTGATTCGCCGTCGGCGGCGATTCGGGTAGACTGGCGGTATGCCCAGACGCCCACGCGTGGTCCGGCCGCCAAAGGCATAATAATGACTCCCGACCTGCTCTGTCGAAAACCTCGATCCGTGGTGGTTCCGCAACCAGGCTGCCTCTGCTTGGTCATTGCCAAGGGCCGGAAAAGCAGTACTTCCGGAAACGCCTTTCTTGCGGCAACCCTCGCCTCAAGGACCGAAAAGTGAGGTTTTCGACAGAGCACTCCCGACCCCTTTGCCCTTCCCTTCCTGTGGGACTGGACAACAGTCCAACCGAGGGTCAATGGGGCAGTCGATAGCATGAGGTGCAATATGTACTGCAAGGGATGCAATTATATGCTTGTCGGGCTGTCCACCAACAGATGCCCCGAGTGTGGACGATCGTTCGATCCATCGGATGAACGAACATTTAACCGGCGACCGGACCACACTCACGCCTCTGTACTGGCAACCAGCGCTGCCGTAGTGCTGTACCTAATAGGGTTGTGGTATTGGGTAAAAGGTGGTACGGCGTACACAAGAGTGCGACCCAGTGTATTGGTTCCGCAGATAGTCGTATTTGCAGTCGGGGCTGGCATGTCGCTGTACGCTGTTCGACAGTGGTGGGCACGGTGGAGTGTGGTGATTCCAATGGTTGTGTTAGCATTGTGTATGTTATGTTTAGTCGAGATAGGTTGGTTTCTGTTGTCATGGGTGCTGTGGGGTCGCCCCAGCAGTCCAGTCTTTCCGACGCTGCTACTGGTGTGGTAACGCTCATGCAAAAGGGAACCATTTGAGCAATTGAATGCGCAAGCAAAAGGGAGCCACCGCAGTGGCCGACCTCGTGAGAGCAGGGCGACGAAAAGGGGTCGGGAGTCTTTGATTGATGCGTCGGCGGCGGCGATTCGGGTAGACTGGAGGTATGCTCAGACGTCCACGCGGGGACGACAAAGGGGTCGGGAGTGCTCTGTCGAAAACCTCGATAAACACTAACAAGATCATCACGTTGTGCGTGATGACCATCAAGCGCTGCTCGCGGCATTGCGCATGATAGCTGCGGCTGGCCAGTTCGTCGCCCAAGTTGCGTTTGATCATCGAGTAGACGGTTTCGACCTGCCAGCGTTGCGAGTAACCACTGCGTTGCCGACTTTGGGGCGTACCCAACAGGCGGCGCATCAGACGTCGCCAGTGGCCTGAAGGCGGCTTACTGGTGGGCCGGCCGATCTGCGCGGGGATGAGACTTTGGATGCCGTGTTCCTCACGCAGGTACTGATGGTTGGCCTGGCTGTCGTAGCCGGCGTCGGCCAGCAGTTTGAGCAGCGTCACGTTCGCGGGCACATCGGCCAAGAGCGCCGGCAGGTCGTGCATGTCCGGCGAGGGGCCTGTACCACTGAGCATGCTCAAGACCAGGTGCGTGTTACAGTCCACCAACGTGCTGAGCTTGGGAAAGCGGGTGTAGGTGGTGGTCTGAAACAGCGGGTTTTGTGCGGATTTCTGCCCGCGCTGGCGCCGCTTGACGAAGTACGGGCTGCGATGGCCCGACTCCAGTCCGGAGGAATCGGCCGCCGCCTTCTTGATCCGCGGATGCTCGCCCAGGGTCATGCGGATGGTGCTGTGCACGGCCTTGATCGCCAGCGTGTGACCCAGGAGCCGCGGCACGGCCTTGTGCAGCGTGGAGTGATCCGGGACGTGCTCCAGGCCCAGCCATTCGCGGTAGGCCGGCAGGTCCTTGAGGTGCTCTTCCACGCCACGATAGTCGGTGCGCAGGAAGGTCATGAGCACCAGGCAGGCAAAGAGCTGGGGTTGGGTGTACTTCCTGGGGCTGTTGGGATGGGAGTAGTCGGCGTAAGCGCCCTTGCCCACCGCAAGAGCCGCCAAGACCACCGTCCGTGGCGACTTGGAGGTTAAGCTCATGACCAGACTTACGCACGAGCAGCCCGCCCTATTGCGGCCTGATCAACGCTCCGCGCGAACTTTTCGACAGAGCATACCTGTCCCATTTTCTCCGCCCCAGGAGTGGCCGCGCCCCTCAGGAGCAACGGCGGCGGCGTAGTGCTAGCGCCAAGGCAGCCAACCCCAGCATCCCCGTCACCGCCGTCACGGGCTCGGGGACGGCGCCGCTTTGGCCATTCTGGGACGTACCCGTGCTCCGGAGCAACCAGTTGCCGCCAAGACCCAAGAAATCGGTGGTTAAGAGGGCCTGGGGAGGAGTGGTCCCCACGACGTCCGAGGGGTCGATTGGCGTAACGCTGGCGACGACCCAACTGGCCCCCTGCGAGCTTGACGCATCCAGGGACGCGGGGAACAAGCCAGGCTCGAACGCTATCCGCGCCGCCACGAAGAAGCCGCCGTTGACCACCGTGTCGGGGATGTCGATGGATTGGAAAATGTCCGTGTCCGCATTCTGCACCGTGGCCGAGGCGCTGGTAAGCAGAGACAGGCTGCTGGTCAGCGACAGGCCGATATAGGGGCTGCCGTTGTCGTCGGTGTCGTCGTAGAGGTAAACGGTAAAGGCATCCCCGTTGGAGAGGCCCGTCGAAAAGATCCCACTGCCGAAGGCGATCTCGATGCTCGTGATCGTGTCGCCGCCGGCTGGCGCGGTGAAGAAGTTGGCCCACCACATGTCGCCGGTGCCTCCGAAGCCGACCCCTGACTCTGAGGTGCCGTCGTCCACCGCATAGACCACCACCGCCTCGGCGGGGCGGCCGCAGACCAGCAGTAAACACATAGCAATCGCCACCAGCGGTGACGCGCAGATCATGCGCGTGCTCGAAGTGTTCTTCATCGCAACCCTCCCTTGGTTAGCAACGGTCCACGTGAATAGAGCGTCAGGCTTGTCCATCATCTGGAGCATTCGTAGGCTCCATGTGGGGCTTTACAACGGTCCGCAGACCGTCCCAAGCCAGTCACACACAAGCATGATACTCGATCCCGCCCTTCTTAGGGAAGAAATTCAGGGTTCTTCGGGGATTTGGTAGTGGATCATTTTGAAATTCTGGATTACGGCAAGCTGCCAGTCCAGAACAGTAGCGCAACAAACGCGATGAACAGCGCCGACCACCATACCAGGTAGGCTAGGGCTGACTTCATGCGGCGAGGAAAAGGGGTCGGGAGTCTTTGATTGACCGTCGGCGGCGATTCGGGTAGACTGGCGGTATGCCCAGACGCCCACGCGTGGTCCGGCCGCCAAAGGCATAATAATGACTTCCGACCCCTTTGCTTCTCGAGTGCCGAATGCAATCTTCTGGAAGTGTTTCATGGCCGGCAAAGCCTCCCCCGCTCCCCTAACCCCTCACCCCCAGAGCATCCTCCCGCGATCACCCCAAATCAAATTTCCTATCAACCTGAGTTCGGGATAAGCCCATCGAGACGGCTGATGTTTTTGGAGTGCGGCGGCTGTGACGCCGCTTTGGCTCGACGCGGAGCGTCTTTGG
>JBBDMX010000054.1:0-23622 GCA_040878035.1 Phycisphaeraceae bacterium
GCCCGGACCTACCATCAGATCGTCGGGAACTAGAGTAAAGTGCATAACCAGATTCCATCTATATATGTCCAATGCAGCATCCCGAGTGGTGCGCGTGGCGTGACCAAGACAGTCATTTGCTTGGGTCTCGCTTAACGTTTTCGGGCAGCAATGCGTCCGGTTTTAGGTTCTTGGCGTGGCCGTCTGCGAAGAGGTAGTTGCCTGATTCCAGATGGATCTCGCCGGCGTTCAGATGCGGCGGCACCGGATTGGCGAAGCCGTCGGTGAAGCCATTCGTTTTGAACTGGTGGTTGGTGCTCCAATCAAAGAAGTTATTGGAGGACGGATCATTTTGAATCCAACTGCCTTCGCCGATGATCATGGTCTTCGATGGCTGGGGTAGTGCTTGGAACTGGATGGGCCGGGAGGAATCGTCGAAATCGGACCTGCCCAGAGCGCTTTCGTTACCGGAGTAAGAAGTGGAGTGCGTTCCGCCGGAAGAGTTGATGTAGTTGTCGCTGGAGCAGCGGAAGATGCCATTGTGGGTCTTGTTGAAAGCCAGCAGTTCGCTTGTGTGGACGACCCCGTCGCCGCTCGTGTCTGCCTCGAGCGGCTGTTGCTCGGGCGCAAAAGGCATGTGCAGGGGATTTTGCCCCTGCTCGGTCACATAAGACGCGCCGATGGCATGGGCGACGGCGCGCGCCCAGGGGGGCGTGTGTTGAGTGACGGTGGTAGACGTCGTGTACCCGCTGGCGTCGGGCAGCCAGTCCTTGTTCTGACTCATGTACACGCCGAATCCGACGCCAATCTGTTTCTGCTGGCTCAGGCACACCGCGCTGCGCGCCGACTCCCGCGCGTTCTTCAGCGCCGGCAACAGCACCGCGATCAGCAAGGCGATGATCGAGATCACCACCAATAGCTCGACGAGGGTAAAGCCCTGAAACCTGGACCCCACCTTCGAACGGTGGTCATGGGCGAAGATCATCGGTTCGCTCCTTCGACTAATACTTGGCACGCGCTCCCCTGCGGTGCCTGCGGCTGGGTTAAACACCGTCCGGTCTGAAAGTGAGAAGGCGGCTCTCACCGCCTGCCCACGAAGGATTCACAGGACACCCGGATGTTGCGCACTGCCGCCGTCCGTCGATTACCGCCGCCGGCTGCGGCCGAGCATCAGCACCAGACCTATCGCCATCAGTCCCATGGTCGCCGGCTCGGGGATCAAGGCAACCACGTTCGTCAGACGAACCGTGCCGCCGTCGTAGGCAAGTTCATCAAAGCTGAAACTGTAGCTGTTGGGGTTAGTGAGCAGTGTCGGCGTGCCATTGAGAGACGCATAAGTGAACAGGATCAGGTCGGTGCCGTCGACCCAGTCCTGGTTCAGATCAACGTTGAGGTCGAAGCCGGCGAGAGTGAGAACGCCCACCGTGCCGTCGGCGTTGGCGCCCGCGACGTTGATCACGCCCGCGTCGGTGGCGCCTGCGATGTAGCTGTAGATCGCGCCTTCGTCGCTGATAAAGGTCGTGGCGGCGAGGGTCTGGTCATCAACGTTGAGGTGCGAGTCGGCGCGGACAAGGAAGCGTCCCGCGGTGCTCAGATCGTTGACCAGCAGGATGTTGCCCTTGTCGGTCGCATCGACGCCCACGGCAAAGTCGTTGACCAGGGCCGTGCGCTGGATGCTGATCGTACGCTCAGTAACGGGCGAGCCGTTGAACGTGATGGTGCGACGGAACCACTGGGACGGATTAGGGCCGACACCGTCGTCATCAAGGAACTTGGCTGCACCCTCGTAGCCGGTGGCGTCGGTGGCCGCGTCTGTCCAATTGCCGCCTACAATCAGGTTGTAGGGAACGGCAGTCGTATCCGCGTTGCCGGTGAACACCAGCCTCGACGCAGCGCCGCCCGTCGCACCAACATAAGTGTTGATAGTCACATTACCGCGAATCCTGCCGCCAGCACCGGATTGGCTGGCAAGCATCTCCGTATAGTTGATATTCGCGGAGGCGGCATCGCCGATGATCAGGTTAGCGATGCTGCCGGTGCCGTCAGCGGAAAACGCGGTGAGGTTGGTTTTGGTTCCCCCGGTGCCCGTGTAGTTACCCGCAGACCAGTAGGTGGACGAATCGTCCCAAGTGCCGGCCAGTTGGTTTAAGAAACCTGAAAACGTCTTGATCGTGACGCCCGCCCCGATCACCATCGAATCGCTCATGAAGGCCAGAATTGCCTGACGATAGATGCCACCCGGCGTTGTTGAAAGGATGGTGAAGCCTTGGGTGGCGGCACCCGCGTTAAGATTTTGCTTGTGAGTATTGCCCCCTCGTGAGTACGTAAAGCCATTCAGATCCAACACCATGTTTGCGGCATTTCCACTGGTGTTAGAGAAGCCGTTGGTATTGAGGTTGGCTTCGGTCACATCCATCGCAAGCGTGATCTTGTTGACCGCGTTGGATGACTGAGTCCACGTCTTTATGCCGAGGTGCGATGGCTCATCCGCACTGATGTTCCGGGCGACGGCAGTGTCTCCGATCACAGCGAATTCACCGTTAGTGCCAATTGTGTCGGGTGCGCTGTCGCCCGACCAATTGGTGTCCGTACTCCAAAGTAAATCCGTCGAGCCGTCCCATGTTCGGTCAACCGTGACGGCATGGGCCGTCGCGCCGGACATCGCCAACAGAATTCCAGTGGCCAACATCATCCGCATTCGATTTTCGATCCGATTCATAAATCGTCCTCCCAAGGGGTGTGAGTATGTGGACATGACGTTAGACTCCGACCGGTGTATCACCCGCCGGCGTGATGGGGCCGCAGGTTCGACCAATTGAAAGTTTGGGTGCGATGATGTGGCGCACGACGTGGCCGGTGTCGATCATCTCGGCGAGCACTTCGGCGGCGCGATTGACGCCGGTGGCGGCCGAGTTGATCACACGGTACAGGTCGGGGACGCCCAGGCGGTGGGCCTCGGCGGCGCCCAGCGCCACCACGCCGATGCGCTGCGGTACCGGCCAATCGGCCTGTTGAAGCAGGTGAATGAAACGGCAGGCGCGCATGTCGCCCTCGATCAGGAGGGCGGTGGGCTGCGGGTCGGCCGCGGCCAGGTGCGTGATGAGCAAAGGCTCGTCCTCGGGCCGCTCCAGAACCAGTTCGCGGGCGCTGGCGTCCAGGCCCAGTTCAGCGGCCTGTTGGGCGAACAAACGCGAGAGGGTCCGGAAGTAGGCCGAGCTCTCACGATTGATGAACCATAGATGCCGGTGCCCCGCTCCAACCATGAGCTGTAACGCCGTGCCGATCAGGGCCTCCAGGTCATAGCGGATCCAGCTTACGCCGGCGGGGCAGTCGCCGTCGAGCAGTTCACCGATGACGACCATCGGCACCTGGTGCTGGAGAAGACATTCGACAAACGCGCAGGGCGCGGCGCCCCAGAGGACGATGCCGGTGTGCCGCGAGGCCCACTGGGCGGCGGCATCCTGCTCGCTGATGTCGAACACGCGGATGCCCAGCTCGTAGTTGAGCTTGGCGGCGGCTTGCTGGAGTACGGGAAGCTGATCATCGACGATCAGGTCGTGGGAAGCCGAGCTGACCACGATCAACCCGATCGAAGCGGCGCGTTGGGCCATGGCTTCGGGCCCCTTGGGGTGCCGGACGAACGTACCCTTGCCCCGCTGTGAGACGACCACGCCATCGGCCTGAAGACGAACCAAGGCCTGTCGCACGGTGCCTTGGGCGACGGCGTACTCGCTCATTAGCTGATTCTGTGAGGGCAGGGCCTGCCCGGGCAAGTAGAAACCACGGGCGATTTTCGCTTTGAGATCACTGCGGATGTGCTGGTGCTTGGTGGAGATCATGAACGGGTCCACGAGGCGATGGCACGGGCACGAGGAAAAACTACAACTAGCTTATACATCAAACTAGTCGGGGAGTCAAGCCCTATTGCATCTGGGCACGAAAATCTTTATCATGACTTGGAGTTCCTGCCAAGCACCGGGGGCATTGAGAGCAGAGATAAGCGGTAATAATAACCGCGTAAGTTTAATGTTTTAATGAAGTTAAACTAAATTATCACGTCGCCATACCAGAGCCATGATGTGATGAGTGCGGCCGATTGATGTGCCTGTATAACCAGCCTCGCGATCGTCGGAATTATCTAGTCTATACAACATAATTGGGCAAGACAGCCCGCATCCTGTTTAGAGGAACTCCCTTATGTCGCACTTATTAGACCGTCGCCGTTTCCTTCACTGTCTTGGGGTGGGCGCTGCCGTGGCGATCAGCCCGGGGTGCATGGGGAATCGGGATGCAGCACCCCAGGGCAGACCCGCGGCCGGCATCGGGCCCGCTAACGCCAAACGGCCCAACGTGATCTTCATCCTCAGTGACGACCAGCGGGCGGGGACGATTCATGCCCTGGGTAACGACCAGATCATCACGCCCAACCTGGACAAGCTCGCGGCCCAGGGCCTGGCATGCGACAACGCCTACATCATGGGGGGTAACTTTCAGGCTGTGTGCATGCCCAGCCGTGCCATGATCATGACCGGGCGATCGCTCTTCCACCTGGATCTGAGCCGGGGCGCCAAGCACACCGACAACGGCAAACTCGGCGACAAGTACCTGACGCTTCCCGAGACGCTGCGCGAGAACGGCTACGCCACCTTCGCCACGGGCAAGCAGCACAACGGCCCGGCCGTGGTGGCGCGCGGCTTCACCCATGCTCAGTCCATGCTCCTGGGCGGCATGTCGCACCATATGGGCGCGCACGTCAACGACTTTGACCTCACCGGCGAATACCCCTTCTCGGCCGCGCGCCCCACAGATAAATACTCCAGCGAGGTGTTCACCGACGCCGCCGTGCAATTTCTCAAGAGCCGGCCGCAAAATCAGCCGTTCTTCATGTACGTTTCCTACACCGCGCCGCACGAGCCGCTGATGGCGCCGCCCCAGTACACGGCGATGTACGACCCGGACAAGATCAAGCTGCCGGCCAATTTCATGAGCCAGCACCTCTTCGACACCGGGCCACAAGGCGACTTCGTGCGACCTTTCCTGGCCGCCGACGACTGCACGCCCGCGTCGGTCCTTCACAAGCAGCAGCGGCCGATCGATCCCGCCAACGCCCGGCGGCTTACCGCCATCTACTACGCCATGATCACCCACATGGACGCCCAGATCGGCCGGCTAATGGCCACGCTGGCGGAGACCGGCGAGGCGGACAACACCATCGTTGTGTTCGCGGGCGACAACGGATTGGGCCTGGGCCAGCATGGCGGCCTGCACAAGCAGACGGTCTACGAACATGACGTGCGTGTGCCGCTGATCCTGCGCGGGCCGGGCATCCCCAAGGGAGCGCGGCGGGAGTCAATGTGCTACCTGTATGACCTGTTCCCGACGCTGTGCGAACTCATCGGCGTGTCAGCACCCGCCACCGTCGAAGGCAAGAGCCTGGTGCCGATGATGCGCGATGCCCGCGCCGTCCACCGCCCGACCCAGTATTTCGCCTACATCGATACCTGGCGCGGCGTGCGCGACGACCGGTACAAGCTCATCGAATTCGCGTGGAAGCCAAAGGATGGCGGCAGCATCCAGCGAAAGACGCTGCTGTTTGATCTTCAGACTGATCCGCTGGAGACCGAGGATCTGTCGAGCAGGCCGAAGCATGCGGCAAGACTCAAGCGTCTGGGTGCGGAGATGATCCGCTGGCGCGACGAGTTGGGCGACACGGCCGACAAGGGGTCGGTGTTCTGGCAGGCCTATGGCGAGGCGCTGGGGACGGTGAACTGATCGCTCGGCGCGAGGAAGAGTGTGGCATGCGCGTTCTCCTGTTTGACATCGACGCACTTCGGCCTGACCACCTGGGGTGTTACGGCTACCGTCGGCCGACCTCGCCGACACTGGATGCCGTTGCCGCGGAGGGCCTGTGCTTCAATCGCTACTACTGCGCCAACTCGCCCTGCCTGCCCTCGCGCATGAGCTTTGCCTCCGGTCGGTTCGGAATCAACAACGGCTGCTGCTCGAACATATGGGCCGGCGCCAAGTTTCACATCCGTCATCGACCTTACGGCGGACCATACCCCGAGAACGAGATGCTGCCGCGAAGTCTGCGGCGGGCAGGCATGGACACGATCGGTTTCTCCAATTTTCCCGATCGCCACAGCGCTGCGTGGTTCATGTGCGGATGGAGCGAGTTCCACAGTCCCAACCTCAAGTGCGGTGGCGAGACGGCCCAGGAAGTCAACGACGCGGTGTTGCCGTGGCTCAAGGTCAACGCGGCGCGCGACAACTACCTGCTATATGTCAACTACTGGGACGCCCACCGTTGTTACAAGATGGATCCGTCCTGGGGCGATCCGTTGCGGGGCCACCCCGTGACGCAACGCTGGCCCGATGACGCCGCCATCGCCGCGCATCAGCACATCCCCGGCCCCTTCACCGCCAGTCTGCAATTCACTGACCACAAGAGCCCGTTCCCGCTCATGCCCGATGCGGTGACCAACCGCGCCGACTTCGAGCACATGATCACCGGCTACGACACGGCCATCCGCTATGTGGACCATCACTTGCGGATCATCCTCGACGAATTTGAACGCCAGGGCCTGATGAACGACACGGCCGTCATCATCACGTCGGACCATGGCGACGCCTTCGGCGAACACGGCATCTACTCCGACCACGTGTGCGCTGACGAATGCGTGCATCGTGTTCCGCTGATCGTTCGCTGGCCGGGCGTCACCGGGCCCGGCCGCCGCTGTGACGACCTGCTCTACAACGTGGACCTTTCGGCGACGCTGTGCGAAATGTTGGGCGCGGCGATTCCCGCGGCGTGGGACGGAGCATCGTTTGCCGCGCAGCTTCGCGGCCAGCCCGCGGTTGGCCGCGAATACCTGGTGTGGGACCACGGAACCTACGCCGTGCAACGGGCCGTACGGACCCGACGCCACCTGATGGTTCGTACGTACGATGACAAGGGCTATCCGTTTCGGCCGGTGGCGTTGTACGACATGGAGCAGGACCCGTATCAGACGCGAGACCTGAGCGAAGCGTTGCCCGATATCGTGGCGACGTGTGATTCGATGCTCAACCATTGGCTCCAGGAACAACGCGCAAAACATGGCGTGGAAGCCGACCCGCTCGAATTGGTCGTGGCGGAACGACGGCGGCGCGCCCTGCCCGATGAAACGAAGTGATAGTTGACTACTGAGGCGCAATGCGTCCTTTGAAACAACGCCCGCATTGGCGCACGCGAGTGCGACGTACGAGGAAAGGCAGCCCATGAACTTCGTCGATATCCAAGTCAACGGCCACGTCGGCGTGGACTTCCTGGTGCCGGTCACGGCGGCGCAGATCCAGCGCGTGGCCCAGCGGCTGCGCCATGACGGCGTACGCGCCATTCTGCCCACCATCATCACCAACGATTTGGCGCAGATGGCGGTGCTGCTGAGCACTTTCAGGCAAGTGATCGACGCCGCCGGACCTGACATGCAGCGGCTCATGCCTGCGTTCCATATCGAAGGGCCGTGCCTGTCGCCCGAGGATGGCTACCGCGGCGCGCACCAGGCGGCGTTCATGCGGCCCGCCAGCCGCGCGTTGTTCGAGCCCCTGCTGGAGGCGGCCGGGGGTCCCCAGCGCGTGGCGATGGTGACCCTGGCGCCGGAAATGGACCGCGATCTGCACGCCACGCGCTGGCTCGCTGAGTTGGGCATCGTAGTCGCGGTGGGACACACCAATGCGCCGCTGGGGCTCCTGCGCGATGCCCAAGACGCCGGGGTGCGGCTGTTCACCCACTTCGGCAACGGCTGTGCGACGATGGTCCCCCACCACGACAACATCCTCAACCGGGCGCTGAGCCTGGAGAAGATTCACTTTGCCCTGATTCCCGATGGCCACCACGTGCCTTGGTTTCTGCTGCGCAACTGGATCCGTTGGGTGGGCCTGGAGCGGTGCATGATCACCACGGACGGCACGTGTCCGGCCGGAGGCCCGCCCGGCCGCTACCACATCGGCCCCTACGAAGTCGAGGTCGGGCCCGACGGCAAGGTGCACCCGCCGGGCCAGAGCTTTCTGGCGGGCAGCGCCCTGACCATGCCGCAAGCCTACGCCAACGTGATGCGGCATCTGGAGCTGAGCGAATCACAGGCAAGGGTGCTTTGCTGTGAAAATCCCGGTAGATTGGTCGCCAAGTGGTTGGTCCCGCCCCCCTGCATGCGCCCACCGCGGACCCCGGCGGGCGACAGAAGCGTGCGGTCCCCCCATGGAGCCTCGGCATGAAACGCATCGGCATCATTGGTTTGGGCGGGCGCGGCACGGTACTGGCGCAGTGCTTCGGTGGGCGGCCCGACGCCAGGGTCGTCGCGGTGTGCGATCCCAATCCCGTACGCACCGGGCGCATCTGCCAGCGCCTGCAAATCACCCCCGCATGCTTCACCCAGTTGGACACCATGTTAACCCAGGCGTCGCTGGATGCAGTGGTGGTGACCACGCCCGATTACCTGCACGAAGCACACGCCACCACCGTGCTGGGGCACGGCCTGGACGTGCTGGTGGACAAGCCGCTGGCCACCACCGTGCGCGGAGCGCAGAACATCCTCGATGCCGCGCAACGCTCGGGCAAGACGGTGATGATGGGCTTCAACCTGCGTCACGACCCGACGCTGCGCCGAGTCAAGGAAATCGTCGATCAGGGCGTGCTGGGCAGGATCTTCCTCATCGAGAACCGCGAGTTCTACGACGGCGGCAAGACCTACATGGCGCGATGGAATCGACGGTTTGACTACTCCGGCGGGCTGTGGATTCATAAGGGTTCGCACGATTTTGACGTGTTCCATTGGTTGCTGGGCTTTCCCCGGCCTGTTCGGGTCAGCGCCACCGCGGGCATCAACGCCCTGGACGCCGAGCACCTGCCCTTTACGCCCGATGCGGGCGTGCCGGTCGGTCCGACCTGTCACCAATGCGCCTATCAGCAGCGCTGCCCCGACTACTGGGATGCGGCCCAGACCGGCAGTGAATGGGACGATCAGGCAATGCAGATCGACCACTACGCGCGCGACCTGTGCATCTACACCTCGGACAAGGACGTGCACGACAACGGCATTGCGATCGTGGAATACCAGGGGGGCATCCGCGCCAGCCACCTCGAGTGCTTCGTGACGTCGCAGACCGACCGTCTGTACACGATCGTCGGGGACCGTGGTCAGGCCGAGGTCAGCCTGCACCAGCGCACGATTCTGATTCGCCCGCGCTGGAGCCAGGAGACCGTTCTCCATCAGATTCCGCCGCTCGTCGGAACGCACGGCGGCGCCGACACGGGCACCGTGGACGCGTTTCTGAAGGTGCTCCACGGCGAGATCTCCAACACCTCGACGGCCGAGCAGGGGTTGTGGGCCACCGCCGTGGGCCAGGCCGCGGAAATTTCGGCCCGGCAGGGACGGATGGTGAAGGTGAGTGATCTGTTTGAATCCCCAGCCCCGATGACACCTGTTCTTGCCGGCCAGTCCGGGTGACCTTCATTCTGGAGTTATGACGATGCTTCAAACATGTATGGGGCTGCTGCTGACTGGAGTGATCTTGAGCATGAGTACAGACATCGCGCACGCCGTCCCGCCCCCAATGGAGGTGCCCCAGGCATCGCAGACCGAGGTGTATCGCACCATAGGCGAGATCGAGCTGCGCATGTTCATCTTCAACCCTTCGGGGCACAAGTCCGGTGATTCAAGACCGGCGATCGTATTCTTTTTCGGTGGCGGATGGGTGGACGGCCACGCGCGACAGTTCGCGCCGCAGTGTGCGTACCTGGCATCGCGCGGCATGGTGGCGATGACCGCCGAGTACCGCGTGAAGAACCGCCACGGCACCGCTCCCGCCGCATGCGTCCAGGACGCCAATGCCGCGGTCCGCTGGGTGCGAACCCACGCCCAGCGTCTGGGGGTTGATCCTCAGCGTGTCGCCGCCGGCGGCGGTTCGGCCGGCGGACACATCGCCGCGTGCATCGGCGTGATCAACGGCCTCGATGAACCCGATCAGGACGCAACGGTCAGCGCCAAGCCCGATGCCCTCCTCCTGTTCAACCCCGCGCTGGTGTTTGATGCCGGCCCAGGCGAAGAACCGCTGCCCGCCGACTATCAGGCGCGCATGGCCGAGCGCCTGAGCAAGGAAGAACGCGCGGCACTGTCGCCCTACCGCAACTTGAGCAAAGATGACCCCCCCACCATCATCTTCCATGGTGAAGCCGACACGACCGTGCCTATCGACACGGTGCGACGGTATGTGCTCAAGGCCACCAAGCTGGACCTGCGCTGCGAGTTAGCGGCCTATCCCGACCAGGTCCATGGTTTCTTCAACCACCACAGCAATGTGGACGCCTTCCGTCGCACGATGAAGGCCGCCGACGAGTTCCTCGTGTCACTGGGTTACCTGACCGGCTCACCCACCATCGACCAGTTTGAATGGAACGCGACGCCCAACTCAACGACGCCTGATCAAAAGGAACAGCGATGACCCCCAAACTCCTGGCCTTGTGCATGATGGCCCTCTGCGCCGCGGCGACGCTGGCTGACGAACCGACTGGTGCGGAGCTCTGGATACTCTCGGGGCAGTCCAACGCCGGCGGCAAGGCGCCCGATGAATTTGCACCGCCCAAGAGTGAGAAGGTGCAGTGGTACGACCTTCAGCAGAAGCAGTTTTCGCCCGTGGCGGGCGACCTGCCGGGCATGACGGCCAGGTATAGCCCCTTTCACACCGCCGCGGCCGAGGTCGCCCAGGCAGGCTTCACCGTCAAGATGATGGGATACGCCAAGGGCGGCGCGCCGATCCGGCACTGGCTGGAAAAGGATCCCAAGGGCGATCCCACGGGCCTGGACAAGCTGCACGAAGTGATTGGCGCCGCGGGCAAAGGCGCGGATGTCTTCATCTGGTTCCATGGCGGCGCCGATCGCGGCATGCAGCCCAGGAAATACAAACGATTGGTCTCCGAGCTGATCCAGGACATACGTACGGCTGCGGGCAACCCGCAGATGACCGTCGTGATCGTGCAGTCCGGCGGCCGCGGCCGGGGCATGCTACAGACGGGGGAAATCTTCGCCATCCGCGAGGCGCAGCGGCAGTGGGTGGTGGAAGATGGCCACGCCGTGCTGGTCCCGGCTCTGGGCCGCGCCACGATCGATGGCGGACACCTTACGGCGCAAAGCCAGGCGGAACTGGGCCGCGAGATCGGCCGAGCCCTCCTTAGCTTCCGACACCAGAAGAAGGACGTGAACTGGCCCGGTCCCGTGCTGGACAAGGCGGGCCTGGGCAACGATGGCCGCACCGTCGTGGTCCATTTCGCGGAAGTCGAAAAACTCTCCGGCGGAAACATCGAGGACTTCAAAGTAATCGATGCCGCCGGGGAAATCCGCTCTACGAAAGTCGATCTGGGCAAAACCGTCGTCACCTTGACGCTCGAACGTGAACTGAAGCTGCCCGCGGAAGTCGGCTATGGTTACGACACCAATCCGCCCGGCCTGCTCCGTGACGAAGCCGGCAATCATGCTCCGACGGCGCTCATCAAGATTGACCAGAAGACGACGATCGTGGATGAACCCACCACCATGCCCAACGGCGCAGGCAAACCCTGACCCCTAGCCCACGGAGTGCCATGAGCAGCGCCATTCAGCAACTGGATCGGAACATGGCCATCACCCACGCGGGTTCAGACCTGGTGTGGTACGACCTTCGTGAGCTGACGATCGAAGGCAAGGGTTGGCAGGACACGGAGAGTTTCTATGACCGTTGGCCGGCGCGGGCCAAGGGGACGGTGCGCGACGTGGTTTGGCAGTTGGGCCAGCGATCGGCGGGGATCGCCGCGCGATTCGTGACCGACTCGACAACCATCGCGGCGCGGTGGATGCTGCGCTTCCCGGCGCTGGCGATGGATCACATGCCGGCCACGGGCGTCAGCGGCCTGGACCTTTACGCGGCCGATGACAAGGGCTGGCATTGGGTCGGCGTCGGACGGGAACCGGAATATCCCCAGACCTCCCGCACATTGGCTGCGGAACTGGTTCCAGGCCGACGGGAATACAGGCTCTATCTGCCGCTCTACAACGGCGTGGACAGCGTACAAATCGGCATCGAAGCCGGCGCGGCGATCACCGCGGCGGCTCCGTCGCCTCACAAGCCCCTCTGCTTCTACGGCACGTCCATCGTGCAGGGCGGTAGCGCGTCCCGACCGGGGATGGCCTACCCGGCGATCCTCGGTCGGCGGCTGATGCGGCCCGTGCTTAACCTGGGCTTGTCCGGCAACGCCAAAGCCGAAACGCCCGTCGCCGATCTCCTGGCGGAGTTGGATCCCTGCGCCTACGTACTTGACCCGCTGCCTAACTTGCTCGCGCACGAAGTGACGCAACACCTCGACCCGCTTATCCGAACCCTTCGCCGTGCCCGTCCGCGAACGCCGATCGTGCTGGTCGAGAACATCGTGTATCAACAATCCCGCTATATCCAGGCGCGGCACGACCGCTGCACGCAATCCAACGCCGCCCTGCGGCATATCCATGCCCGCCTGCTCCAGGAGGGCTGGAAGCACATTCACTATGTGTCGTGCGATGATCTGCTGGGCGATAGCGGCGAGGCGACGGTGGATGGCACCCATCCCACCGACGCGGGGCACCTGGCGCTGGCTCAAGCCCTCGGGCCGGCGCTGGCCTCTGCCGGCGCCGTTGATGCGGCGACCGCCTGCGCCTCGTGAAGCTCGAGCACCGTCCGCTCGGGGCCGATGCGATGCTCTGCCGGCAGCGGCGCGATGCGCGCCCGGTATTCGTCAAGCCGGTCCTTTACCAGGCCCCGGGCAATCAGTTCGGACTCGGGCACCGCACCCAGGTCGCCGACAGCCGCCAGATGCTCGTCCAGCGCCGCTCGCATGCGGTCGAGCGTGCTCCTATGAGCAGGATCACCGGCAAGGTTGTGCACCATCTGCGGATCGGCCAGTGCGTCATAAAGCTCTTCGGGCGGCTTGGTGTCGCTCATCCACAGGCCGGTCGCCGACCCGGGCTCGCCCAGTTCGTCGGCGGCACGCATTCGCCGCAGCACCTGCGTCGTGTCCATGCGTTCCATATACTCGTTGCGCTGGGCGTAGGGCAGGCAGGGCCAGATGTTGCGGATGTAGTGCCAGCGTTGATCGCGCGCCACGCGCACGTGGTCGAACGCCTCGTCCATGCGATCGCGCCCGGCAAAGGCGTACCGTCGCGGCGTCGTCGCCTTGGCCGCGCCCAGAAACGCCTGGCCCTGGTAGTGCGCGGGGATCGCCTGCGCAGGCACGCCCGCCAGCGACAGGATCGTCGGCGCGATATCGACCCAGTTGACCACGGCATCATCGACGGTCCCCGGCGCGATGCCCGGCCCGCGCACGATCAGCGGCAGGTGCACACCCGCGTCGTAGCACCACCGCTTCTCACGGGCCAGGCCACGGCCATGGTCGGTCATGTAGATCACGATGGTGTTGTCGGCGTAAGGCGAGGCCGCCAGGGCATCGAGCACCTGCCCAATCTGGGCATCCTGAATCGACAGGGCGTCGTAGTACCACGCCAGGTTCTGCCGCACCTCGGGCACGTCGGGGAGATACGCCGGCACGGGCATCGTGGCCGCGTCGTGTCGTTGCTGGGGTTTGAGCAGGTAATCCAGTTCCTGGCGCGCTTTGCGAGCGCCCCCGTCCTTGCCGAAGGCCTTGGACCACATCGTGCTTTCGTGCGTGACCGAGAAATTGCTGAATAGGAAAAAGGGCTTGTCCGGCAGCGTGCCTGCGCCCAGGGCGGGGAGCCAGTCGGCCACGGGAGTGTTCTGTTTGCAGTCATCGCTCCAGCCCGGCGTCGGCTCAAAGTTGAAGTCACGCTTGGTGGGCCAGCTCACGTAGTAGCCCGCATCGCGCAACTCGTGGGTGAATAGTCGCGGCGGATGCAGCAGCGTCGAGCGCATCTGATGCGTCCCCAGCGACCAGGGATACATGCCGGTCACCACGCTCGAACGTGCGGGAGCGCAGACCGGGCAAGTCGAGATCGCCTGCGCGTAGCGGCGCCCCTGCCGGGCCAGTCGATCGAGGTTGGGCGTGCTGGCGGCGCCGTCGCCGTAACAGCCCAGATGGAGCCCGGTGTCTTCGCCTATCAGGAGGATGATGTTGGGTCGTTGCGCCATGCGAGAGTTATCCTCCCTCGTGGCGTGAGGGTCAAGGCGCGGGGGCGGGGGCTTAGGCAGTCTTTCATAACCCGATCCCTGCGGCAGACCGATGACCGGCAGCTTCAGGAGAGATGGCAGCATGTTCACCATGTGTCGTGCGATGACCTGCTGGGCGGCAGCGGCCAGGCGACGGTGGACGGCATGCATCCGACCGACGCGGGGGACGTCTGGCCTGGCTCAAGCCATCGGGGCGGCGCGGGTGTCTGCCACCGCGGTTGCGACGGCCAGCGCCTGTGCTTCGTGAAGCTCCAGTACGGTCAGTTCGGGGCCGATGCGGTGCTCCGGGGGAAGGGGCTCGATGCGAGCGCCGAACTCTTCGAGTCGGTCCTTCACCAGGCCACGGGCTATGAGCTGCGCCTCGGACACAGCGCCCAGGTCGCCGACGGTCGCCAGATGCTCGTCGAGCGCGGCCCGCATGCGCACCAGCGTGCTTCCATGCGCGCGATCGCCGGCGAGGTTGTGCACCATCTGCGGGTCGGCGACGGCATCATAAAGCTCTTCGGCGAGCTTGGTGTCACTCATCCACAGTGCCGGCGCACTTCCGGGAGCGCCGAGTTCACCGGCGGCACGCATCCGTCGCAGCACCTGCATTGTGGCCATGCGTTCCATGTACCAACTGCGCTGGGCATAGGGCAGGCAGGGCCAGGTGTTGCGGATGTAGTGCCACCGCTGATCGCGCGCCACGCGCACGTGGTCGAACGCTTCGTCGATCCGATCGCGCCCGGCAAAGGCGTACTGTCGCGGCGTCGTCGCCTTGGCCGCGCCCAGAAACGCCTGGCCCTGATAGTGCCCGGGAATGTCTGCACCCGCCAACGACAGGATCGTCGGAGCGATATCGACCCAGTTGACCACGGCATCATCGACTGTCCCCGGCGCGATGCCCGGCCCGCGCACAATCAGCGGCAGATGCACACCCGCGTCGTAACACCAACGCTTCTCGCGGGGCAGGCCGCGGCCGTGGTCGGTCATGTAGATCACGATGGTGTTGTCGGCGTAAGGCGAGGCCGCCAGGGCGTCGAGCACCTGGCCGATCTGGGCATCCTGAATCGACAGGGCATCGTAGTACCAGGCCAGGTTCTGCCGCACCTCGGACACGTCGGGAAGATACGCCGGCACGGAGATCGTGGCCGGCTCATGGCGCTGCCCGGGCTTGAGGAGGTGATCGAGTTGGAGCCGATAGTGGCGCGCGCCCAGGTCGTTGCCAAAGGGCTTGGACCACATGGTGCTTTCGTGCGTGACGTAGAAGTTGCTGTAGAGAAAAAAGGGCTTGTGGGGCAGCGTGCCCGCACGCGACGCGTCGGGCCAGTCGGGAACGGCGATGTCCTGGTTGCAGTCATCGCACCAGCCGGGCGTCGGGTCAAAGTTGAAGTCACGCTTGGTGGGCCAGTTCACGTAGTATCCCGCGTCGCGCAGCTCGTGGGTGAACAGCCGCGGCGGATGCAGCAGCGTCGAGCGCATCTGATGCGTCCCCAGCGACCAGGGATACATGCCGGTCACCACGCTCGAACGTGCGGGAGCGCAGACCGGCGCGGTCGAGATCGCGGAGGTGTAGCGACATCCTTCTCTGGCCAGGCGGTCGAGGTTAGGCGTGCTCGCCGCGCAGTCGCCGTAGCAGCCCAGGTGAAGGCCTGTGTCTTCACCCATCAAGAGGATGACGTTTGGGCGAGTCTCGATGGTGCATCTATCCTTATGAATGGTGTGCTAGTCACCCTTGGGCGGCGCGGCTGCGCGAGGGGCCTTCCACAGATCGATGGCGACGTCGTTTTTCCCGGCGGGGCCGGGCGTGCTGCGTCCGTCGGCAACGATCTTTTCCAGGGCCGCCAGCAGTCGGGCCACAATCTCAGGATGTTTCACGTAGAGATTGGTCGTCTGCGAGGGGTCCGCAGCCAGATCGTAGAGCTGTCCCGGCGGCTGGTTGTCCCTGGCCGCACCGGGCGGTGTCGGCTCGGGACACAAGGCCAGAAGCCAGTTGCCATCGCGGATCGCAAACTCCCCGCGGGTCGAATGGACTACCATCGTCTGCCGCACGGCGGTGTCGGCGCCCTTGAACAGCGGCAGGAAACTGACGCTGTCTTCTGCACCAGTTTTTGGCAGCGCGGCGCCAACCAGGGCGGCGCAGGTGGCAAACAGGTCGGTGAGGCAGATCGTCTGATCGCATCGGGCGCCCGCCTGGATCACGCCGGGCCAACGCGCGACAAACGGCTCGCGGTGGCCGCCCTCCCAGATGTCTGCCTTCATGCCGCGGTACGGGCCGCTCACGCGATGGCCGGCACGCTGGAAATGCTCGGGCTCGGTGTAGTGGCAGTGCCCGTTGTCGCCGGTGAAAATCAGCAGCGTGTTCTGCGCCAGGCCGTTCTTCTCCAGCGCCGCCATGATTTCGCCCAGCGCCCAGTCGGTTTCCATGATCAGATCGCCCACGCCGCTGATACCGCTCTTGCCCTTGAATCGCTCGGACGGCGCCACCGGCTCGTGCGGCGTGGTCAGCGCGAAATAGAGGAAGAACGGCGCCTGCTCTTTGGCCCGCTGGTCTATGTAACCCACCGCCTTCTCCGTGAGCGTGGGCAGCACCTGATCAAACCGCCAGCCCTGGACCATCGGCCCGCTCTGCCTGACGAACATCTCGGCGGCCCGTTCCTTATCCTTGCCGGCCACATCGAAATGATCGGTGGGCTGCTGGGTCACGCGGTCGTCGTTGATGAACGTGTAGGGCGGCTGATTGGGCACATCGATGCCGAAGTAGTGATCGAACCCATGCGTGGTGGGCCCGCCGGTGATGGGACGGTCAAAATCCACGGCCTTGTCCTGCCTGGGCCAGCCCATGCCCAGGTGCCACTTGCCAATGGCGGCGGTGTGATAGCCCTGCTCGTTGAGCAGGCCTGGCAAAGTCGGGCGGCCCGGGCTGATCAGCGGCGGGTCCCATGGCCGCAGCACGCCGCGCTGCAAACGCGTGCGCCAGGCGTAGCGGCCCGTGAGCATGCCATAGCGCGTCGGCGTGCACACCGCCGAGGGCGAATGGGCATCCGTGAACGCCATGCCCTGCTGCGCCAGGCGATCCATGTGAGGCGTGGGGATTTTGCTGTACTGGGGGTCGAGGAAGTGCGCATCGCCGTAGCCAAAGTCATCGGCGAGCACCACGATGATGTTGGGCCGCGACCCCGCCGCCGCCGCACGCGGCACCCCCATGGGGTCAGCGTCGGCAGCGGACGCAAGGCGCCAGGACCCCAGTGCCCCCAAGCCCGCACTGAGCATGCCCAAGCTCGAAAGCCGCAGAAAGTCACGCCGAGTTTGATCGCTCATGTTTGCCTCGATTTACACAGATCTCGATGACCACGATCATGCACTAAGCCACGCAGGCTGCCCAGCAAGGGTGGGCGCGAAGGCGTGACTGATTGTGACAGGCTTTAGTCTGTCATGGGCTGGTATGTCTGGCACGCTGGGCAATCATGCCGACGCGGCTACTTGTCTAGACATTTTATCAGCCCATTGTAACCTGGGCGAGAACTCGCTGCAATGGCCACATCAGCACCCCGTTCCGCCATCATATTATATTTATAAAATCATTTTTTACAATATGTAACACATGTTTACACTGGGCGTTTTGTCGGATTCCAGGAGAAAATATTCAGACGTTCGTGTACCCCCTTGTGCAACTAACTTGATTGATGTATATACTAGTTGACCCGCAGCGGTACGGAGCACTCTGACGCCCATGATCACCACCTCCCTGCGTGCACCACATTACCTGTCCGTCGGCTTCGTGGGGGTTCTGATGCTCGTCGCCAGCAGCGCGGGCGCGATGCCCGTCAACGTGTTTCTGTTGGGCGGCCAGTCGAATATGGTGGGCCAGGCGCCGACCGCGGGACTGCCCGCGGCGCTCCAGAGTCCCCAGGACGACGTGCTGTTCTACTATCGCTACCAGGGCAGCGTGACGCCGCTGACCACTCTTGGGCCGGGCAGCGGCGGCAGCAGCGCCAACGGCTTCGGCCCCGAGGTGACCTTTGGCCGGTCCATAGCCGACGCCTTACCCGATGAACGGTTCGCCCTGATCAAGCATGCCGCAAACGGGACGACCCTCTACGGAAGCTGGGACCCCACGCCCGAAGGTCCCGCCCAGGGCGGCACATACGCCGGCTTTCAGAACACGGTCAGCGACGGCTTGGCTGAATTGGTTGCTGCTGGTTATTCCTACAACATCGTCGGCATGCTCTGGACCCAGGGCGAGACCGACGCCAACAACGGCCAGACGACTGGCGAGTATGAGGCCAACCTGATCGAGTTCATCGCCGACGTCCGCTCCCGCTACGGCGCAAATCTGCCCTTCTTCTTCAACCGTTTGGGGACGTCACAAACGCAGATCAGCCTGGAGCATCTGGCGAATATACGCACGGCCCAGGAGCACGTGGCCGCGGCCGTCGCGCACGCGTACCTGATCGACATTGATGGGCTGACCCGGCAGCAAATGGCGGACACCGTGCATTTCGGCGCGGCGGGGCAGATGATCCTGGGCGAGCGATTCGCGCAAGCTTACATCAACAGCATTCCCGAGCCGGCGACGCTGATGTTGGCGACTCTGGGCGGGCTGGTGATATTCAGCCGGCGGCGGCGACCTTCCTCAACCAAAGCATAAAAAGGGCAAACCTCATGTTCCTGAAAAAAGCATTGTCTTCCCTGTTGAGCCTGGGCTTCGCCGCGGCGCTGCTGCTCCCGACGACATCCGCTGACGCAGAGGTGGTGAAAGTGTTTCTGCTGGGCGGTCAGTCGAACATGGTCGGCAAGGGTAAGACGGCCGAACTACCCGTGGCGCTCCAGGCTCCGCAGGATGACGTACTGTTCTTCTGGGGCCAAGGCAACGGCACGGTCAACGACCCCTTGGTCACCTCGGGACTGACCACGCTGCAACCGGGCAGCGGCGGCACCATCAATGAATTCGGCCCGGAGGTGACCTTTGGCCAAACCGTCGCCGACGCCTTCCCCGACGAGTCGTTTGCCCTCATCAAATACGCTGCCGAAGGCACCAATCTGCACATCAACTGGGGGGCTCCCGGCGGCAGCTTCTACCGGGAGTTTCGTAATACCGTCAGCAGCGGTCTGGACGCTTTGGTCGCCGCCGGGCATACGCCCGTCATCGTCGGCATGCTCTGGTATCAGGGCGCGGCCGATGCCAAGCTCAACCGCACCACCGAGCAGTACGAGTTCGACCTCAACGAGTTCATCGCCGACCTCCGCACCAACCACTATGGCCAGGACCTGCCGTTCTTCCTGGCCCGGCTTTCCAGCGGGTCGCCCCTCCTGCCGGATCAGTTGGCCAATATCCGCACCGCCCAGGAGAACGTGGCGGCAGCCGACCCGTTGGCGTATCTGATCGACGCCGACAGCCTGACCTTTGGCTCCAATGAGCACATCAACGCCGCCGGCCAGATGGAACTGGGCCAGCGCTTTGCCCAAGCGTACATTGCCACCGCGCCCGAGCCGTCCACGTTGGCCTTGGTGGTGACGATGGCCCTGCTGACCTTGCGGCGGCGACGATTGCCTTGAAAACAACCGCGCGATGCAACCGGCCAACCAGGAAGAATTCGCCGCCGATGGACGCGGATGGACGCGGACGAAAATAACGGATGGGGACCTTCGATTAACCACCAAGACACCAAGGACACCAAGAAAGCAGCAATCTTTGCGCATGAATTCCTTGGTGTTCTTGGTGTCTTGGTGGTTCAATTCAGTTATTCGAAAGCCTCGATGGGGAATCTATCCGCACATTGCGCCGATTTTCGCAGATGAGAATCGAGAATCCTGTCTTGGAAAGCCCCGCAAATCGGCGTAATCTGGGGATCAACTGCTTGTTTTGGATTCTGCCGGAACAAAAGGGACGGGAATCAACTGTTCCTGGCTGCCGCGGATAAGCAACCGCGCCTCTATGCCCTCGCTTGGGCTGTCGTCGCGCCTCCGCGCAGGTATGCGTGATGTGAGGGCAGATCCTGAGCTTGTCGAAGAGAGCTTGTCGAAGGGGCGGATGGAGCGGGCGAGCATACAGCAGTCAGCAACCAGAGGAGTCAACGCCGATAGCATTTTGCAGGACATGGCAACGGGGGGCGGCCCCGGAGGCGGCCCCCGTTTCATCCCCCTGCGCTCGCAGGCTCCCTTTCGACAATCGCCATCTGCTGCGGTAGCATTCGTGCCATTGCTCGTCTGCCCGTCCCGCGTTCCGCCTCATGATTGTGGATGTGCCTTTTTCCGACCCTCCCACCCCACGGCCGGGGATCAATTTGTCTCGCCGTCGAAGTTCACCTGTGTTAGCTGCTTGCGGAAGTCCTCACTGAGCAGGATGTCCCAGTGTTTCGCCATGAACCCCAGTAGTTGCACTCCACGGCCAAGAATGTCCCGGTGTCGCCACTGAGGATACTCCGCCACCTCTCGCTGACTCGCCGTACCTTGTCGAAAGCGTCTACGCTTCTCGTCGAAGGAGTGTGGCTCACGTTCAGGGTACCCCGCATCGTGGACATCCTCGAACCGATCAGTCGACTTGAGTACCAGATTCCCGATCGTGCTGCAAAGAAGGTCTCTTCTGGCTTTCGAGTGTGAATCGAAGTCAGCCGACCAGCTTGGCCCTCGTTGCCGCCTCTGTGGAAGGATATGCTCGATCGCGACGCTAGCGCGCGGAACGGCGTCGTCGACATCCAATGATGCGTCGTACTGCTGCAGGAAATAGCGAAGCCCACTCCAACGCGCCCAGCCCCCGTCCTCCCTGGGATACTTGGCGTACCAGCGTTTGATGTTGTCCGCGACTTTCGGTTGATTGTAGAACCTCTGCGTCTTGGACCGGATGTCGCTGATTGTGTCGCTGACATTCTCCTCGTTCCTGAATACCTCTCCGGCCTTTCGCCAGAAATGAGGACGGTTGGCAGTGGCTCGCGACCCCACCAAGTGACCGAGTAGAAACTCGTGCCGTTCAATTGCCTGTAAGACTGCCGCCTGCTCTTCCTCGGAAAGGTCCCTCCTTTGCAGCAGCGCCATCACCAAGGGACGGAAGTAGGATTTGTTGCCTTTGACCTGGTGTATGCGCTGTACCCAGGTGCGCACTATAGGGCCAAGCCCGGCCGTGGGATGGAGCGGATTATTGATGGCAAACCACCATCTGACACTTTCGCGTAGACTCGCGACGTATCTCTCGATTTCGCATGCAGTCAACTCCCCCGCACGGGCCCGTGTTACATTGAACCGCATGGTCAATAGATCGCGCGCAAAGTCAGACGTGCGGATGTGCCTCCCGGTGTCGCCGGCATGCTCGAAGTACATGATCCAGTGCGCGCGAAGGAAGTCATCATCATCCAGAGCAGGCTTCTGCTCGTCCTTCGCCAGCCAAGCGTAGATTTCCTTCCAGTCCCGATTGATGCTGTCGCGCAGTCGTGCGCGCACCTCGGTATCGTCCCCACCGAGTTGCGTGGACAAGTACAGCAATCTGTTCTTGAGCAGTTCAAGCCTTGATAGCGGGGTTCCCCGGTTGTTCATGGTCTCGAACACGACGCACACGTCGATGCTTTTATCGACTTCGTAGAAATTGAACCGAAGTTGCTCAGTGAGAGTACGAAGCAGGTCGATTGAACGTCGCTCGCACTCATCGGCGTGCCAGTTGATCTTATCGGCAAAAAACTCCTTGGCCCGTCCCAAGTTCTTGGTATATGCCGTGGTGATCTCATCGCTCTTGCCGTTGTTGTATACCTCGTGGATCAGGTAATGATGGCTAGGGATATCGACCTCATATCCAAGACGGTAGCACTGGTCGTCTTTGCAGGGCTGCCATAGGTACCCCCGCAGCATCGCAGACGCGTCAGGCGGCAGCCACCCCCCTCTATTCAGGCACGATAACAGAATCGCAATCGTCAGCAACCGTTGCTGTCCGTCAATGATGTAGTAGGGGCGAAGCGATTGTCCGTTGAGGTGAAGCAGTGCCGAATCTCCGTCGGACCTCCAATTGCATGACGAGAACAGCGGTGACTCCTTTTCCCAACTTAACAACTGATTGCTTCGTGGTTGTTCAACACTGATGACACCCATGTAGTGCACATGGGTGTCTGAAAGGTCTGCAACGTCGTTCCAAAAGTCGTCTAGATTGACCCGCGTCCAAGAGTATCCGCGCTGGTAATCGGGGATGCGGAAGATGCGATCTCGGAAAATGTCGGAGACGGAAAGAAGGCGACTCATTGCGATATTCCCGGCGGTCGTTGGGTGCGAGCGCCCATCGACGTGCGTTCCCAGAACACGGTTACCGGCTCCTATATTACGATGCTTCCGCATGCTTTGCGAGCTTTGTACTGAGTCTGGCGGATTCAGTTCCGAAGCGCCACAGCGAGGAAGAGACGGGGGGGGCGGAGGAGCCGGTGCAGAGTGCAAGGTGGAGGGGGGAGGGGCGAAGCGCCCAGTTCAAAGTGCGAAGTGGAGAGTGGCGGACGGAGGGGAATCCGTGTTCATCCGTGTTGGTCGGCGGCTGATGCTTCTTTGCCTGCGGCCCATGCCGTCCTGGGCGATCTGGCGCGGCACTCGGGGGTGAATCAGCGCGAGGCGCGCAGTGCAAGGTGCAAAGTGGAGGGTGGAGGGGGCGAAGCGCCCAGTTCGAAGTGCAAAGTGCAAGGTGCAAGGTGGAGGGTGGAGAGTGGGCGGAGGAGCCGGTGAGGGATCAGGGACGCCGCCGCGCGGCGTACGAACTGAAGTTCGCCGCATGGAAGCTGCTGTGCGCGGGGCGGGAACATGAGTGCGTGCGGCGAAAACTGTAGTTTGCGCGGCGCAAACCTCAGTTCGCGCGGCGCAAACCTCAGTTTGCGCGGCGCAAACCTCAGTTCGCGCGGCGCAAACCTCAGTTCGCGCGGCGCAAACCTTAGTTTGCGCGGCGCAAACCTCAGTTCGCGCGGCGCAAACCTCAGTTTGCGCGGCGCAAACCTCAGTTCGCGCGGCGCAAACCTCAGTTCGCGCGGCGCAAACCTCAGTTTGCGCGGCGCAAACCTCAGTTCGCGCGGCGCAAACCTCAGTTCGCGCGGCGCAAACCTCAGTTTGCGCGGCGCAAACCTCAGTTCGCGCGGCGCAAACCTCGGTGCGCGCCGTTAAAACACGTGTGCGCGTGACGGAAACTCCTGTTTTCTCGGGCGGTTCGGGGGTGGTGGCGGGCCTTTGCGGGGGTGGGCGGCTCTGCCAGCCGGCGGCGGGCGGTTTTATCTGACGTGCCGTGCCGGGCCGCGACGGCGCGGTTATCAGGACCGGAGGGCGGTCGGGGCGCGCTGCTACTGCTCGTCTCCCAGAGCGAACCATCCGCCGGAGGCAGCCCCGGGCGGCCGGCGGGCCGATGCGGGCACGGGGGGCAGCTCAGCGGCGGTAAAGAGCAGACGAGGGGGGGTCGGGGGTCGCATCTGTCAACCTGAGTTCGGGATAAGCCCATCGAGACGGCTGATGTTTTTGGAGTGCGGC
>JBBDMX010000055.1:0-23419 GCA_040878035.1 Phycisphaeraceae bacterium
GCCAGGAGCACCAAGCCATAGCGTCCCACCGGCCGCAACCATCGCGCCCAACCGCTGGACCCCCCTTGGCGGCGAAGCGGCGTGCGAGGTTGGGAGAGATACGACTTGGACACGTCGATTGAGAGTACCGGCGCAGATCAGGGGTTAATGACGAAATCGAATGACAAATGAAGTTCCAATGCTCAAATTTCAGTGACAACACAAGCCAGGTGCCGCCGCGCCTCACTTATTCCGCCGACTGGTCGATGTCATGGTAGCCAATACTCGCAACGATCAAATGTCTTGCTACCCGATACGCCTCGACAGCCAGTATCCCGACCGGCGCTTCTGGTGAGCGACGGCGACCACACCCAACGCTTGACCCAAATCGAGGTAGAACACCAAATACGGAAATCGTCTGAGCACATACTTGCGATGACCTCGGCGGCCGTAGGGCGCCCCGACGTCGGGCTGTTGCCGAATGAGCTGAATCGCAGCCTCGATCTCGGCGTGAAATTCCAATCCCAGGCCGGCCCCGCGACCTTGATAATACGCAACCGCCTCCTCGAGTTCGGACTCGGCGGCAGGGTGAATGATGATGCGCTTCACGCATGCTTCTCGCGCACGCGGGCTAACACATCCTCAATTGGCGTGCCCGGCACTTTCCCGGTGCGCAGCTCCTCCGCGCGACGCTCCAGTTCCGCCTCCAATACCGGGTCGAAGTCCGAGTCCTCGCCCTGCTCATCCTGGGGCAACGACACCAGCAACAGATGCGCCAACTCGGCGCGATCCTCCACTGGAAGCCGTAGCAATTGCGACTTGAGTTGGTCTGTCAGTGCCGTCATGCCCATGCATCCTATGCGGTCCGAAGTTCGGTGATGACCTGGTCGGCAGGTTCCCCGCTCGCCCGGCCCTGTTCGATTTCCTCGACGCGGCGAGCCAGTTCCGCATCGAACGCGGCATCGGTTTGGCCTTGATCGCCATCCAGGGAATCGATCAGGAACTGCGCCAATTCAGCACGATCTTCCACCGGGAGGTCTGACAGGTGTGACTTCAATTGGTCTTTGGTCGCAGGCATGCACATTCGTCCTCTGCTGCTCACGGCCGCCGGGCTGCGACCGGCGAAAACGCCGCGCCTCGGGGTCACTTGGGCGCCTCAGGCGCCTGCTGCACTTGCTCGGGCGATTGGGGCAGTTGATTGAAGTAGCTCTTGATCGCCTCGTGATAGCGGCGCGGCACGCGGTCCTCGGTGACCGCCTTGCGGGCCTCATCCTTGGCCTCCGTTACCACCTGGTCGAACTCGACGGTGGCCTGACCCTTGTTGGCGCCGCCCGGGGTCATCCACGAGGCGATCACTTTGCCCTGGCCTTGGCCGATGTCGCCGTGCGCTTCGGTCTGGTAGCCGGTCATCTGCCGCTCCTGGCCCAAGGGTGGTCCGCCGCGCTGGGTACCGATGCCCGGGCCGACACCACCCTGGCCCTGCGGCGGGCCTGAGCCGGGCTTCTGGTTCATCGCCATGCTGTTGGGCATACCACTCTGACCCTGCTGACCCATGCCTTGGCCCATGCCCTGCCCCATGCCTTGACCTTGCCCGCCGCCCTGGCACTGCTGCATCGCCTGTTGCGCCTGGTACTGCGCCATCTGTAGCTGCTGGAGCTGATTCTGCATCTGCGCCATCTGCTGCATGGCCTGGCCGGCCTGCTGTTGACCTTGCTGCATCGACTGCGGGCCTTGCTGACCCTGTTGCCCTTGCTGCTGCATGCCCTGCGCCATTTGCTGCAAGCCTTGTCCCATCTGTTGCGAGGCGCTCTGGCATTGGCCGGCCGCCTGCTGTTGCTGCTGCGCTTGCTGAAGTTGCTGCGCCAATTGCTGGGCCTGCTGCTGGTTCATGCCCTGCTGTTGAAGCTGCTGCTGGATCTGCTGGGCCGTGGCGCCTTGATTGAGCTGCTGCTGCATCTGCTGTTGCTGCTGCTGACTAAGGCCGGCGTTCTGCATGGCCTGCTGCATCGCCTGCTGGCCCTGCTGCTGCATCTGCTGGGCCTGCTGGGCCGCCTGCTGAAGCTGCTGCGCCAGGTTCTGAAGCTGCTGCTGCATGGCCTGCTTCTCCGGGCCGGTCATGGCGTCAACCTGCTTGGCCAGGGCCTCGAGCTCCTTCAGAGCCGTGGAGTAGTCACCGCGGCGAAGGGCGTCGGCAAAGCGGTCGGCCGGGCCGGACTGCTGCGTATCGAGCTTGGACAGCGCCGACTGCATCACCTGGGCCGCCTGCTCCTTGTCCTGGGCGTCCTTGGCCAGCTTGTCGGCGACGTTGGACAACGTGGCCATCGCCTTCTTCCGCATCTCCGGCGTGGTCAGATTTTCGTTGGTCAGTTGCGCCAGTTGGTTCTGCAACTCGTTCGACGGGTCGTTGGTCAGGTCGGCGGGGTCACGCTTCTCGTCCAACTTCCGCATGGCCTCGATGACCTTGACGATCTCCTCCTTGGCGGCGGCTTCCACGATGCGGGCATCCTGCTGCTTCCGCACCATGCCGTCGCGCGCCTTGCCATAGCCCATCATGTCGGCAGGCAGGAAAACAAACAGCAGCGCCAGCACGCCCGCGGCCGCCGGCGCCCAGGCCCAGACCCTGGTGAAGCGAACCGGGAACGCGGCGCCGATACGCGCCTGCGATGCCGCCTGTTGGGCGTCGCTCACCACGCGGTGGGCAAAGGGATCATCCTTGAGTCCCTGCGCGTAAAGCGCGGTGCCCAGGCGGTCCTTCAATCCCAGACGATGGTCGATGATGGACGCGGTGGTTTTGTCATCAGGCCGGCGCATCGCGGCCAGAACGCCGGCGGCGATCACCGCCAGGCCGGCGACGATCAGGTAGGCCCAATAAGGAATGGCCACCGCCGCGATGCGGTCCACCAGACGGATGACGGCCGCCAGGGCGATGCCCGCCAGCACCAGCCAGCCCAGCGTGTGCAGAGCGCGTTGAAGTGAGATGCGGGTGCGAGCGGCACGAATGGCGTGCTGGATTGCGTTCATGATGGACTCCCGGTGGCAGGGTCACCTAATGATACCTCTGTAATACGCTGCGAACCATGCCCATGTTCCATAATCGGCTGGTCCCATCGTTCAGGGGCAGAATGACGCTAAAAACCGCCACTTAGGCCGATACCTACCGGCGCCGCTAATCCCCTGCAAGTAACTTCCTGAAAAACTTGATGACTTGATCTTTCGAGGCCGAACCTTCGGCGACGGCAAGAACGAGCTTCTCGGTTTCTCGGAGCGGGTAGTCAACATCGAAACCATTCATTCTCAGGAACAGGCTTGCCGCCTGCGTGCCTGTTCGCTTGTTCCCGTCGACAAACGCATGGTTCCGGGTGATGTGGAACAGGTATGCCGCCGCCATGGCTGCCAAATCAGGATGGAGCCACCGTCCGCCATAGCGTTGTCGTGGCTGCGCGATCGCCGACTCCAGCAGGCCCAAGTCCCTTATGCTCGACGAACCGCCAAATGACTCGATCTGGTGCGTATGAATCTGAAGCACCTCATCGAGCGTGAGGAATACCGGCTCCCCTGGTGATGCGGGCTCGGACATCAGTGCCCCCTGTCACTTGGCCAATCGACGATACAGCTTGGCGTTGCGCTTGGTGTCTTTCTCGAGAAGCTCCTTGAACTTTCCTCTTCGCTCGGCGTCGGTCAGCGGCTCAACAATAAGTTTGCGGCCACGCACCGTCACCTTCAGAGGCGTGTCGCGATCGATGTCCATCAGGTTCATCATCGTGCGGTCAATGATGAGCGCGGAAGAATGGCCCTGGCGGGTCAGCTTTTTTATCATCGCCACACTCCCTGTTCGCCGTCGGCGCGAATTCATGAACCGCAATCGCGGGTTAGTACGTACATGGTACGTACCTGGGGCCGGCCAGGTCAAGCTTACCCTGCGCCCGAGCGATCGCCCCACCGGGCAACGCTGCTGCCACGTGGTTACCAGCCAATCCCTTGCTTAATCGGTACACTTGCAGGCAAGGCTTTGTCCGCAGCGGATATTGGCTAAGATGGAATGCTCGCCCGGTATCGATCGAGGCGGAGCAGGTGAACCTCGGAGCTTGGTGCGGATCACGTAACCCCAGGCCAACACGGCCTTGCGGTACAGCTCGCCAGGAGACGATGAATGAGCGCCGGCGAAGGACTGTCGGATGTACTGCGGGACATGGCCCAGGGCGCTGCGGCGCGCGAGGTAAAGCCGTCGGACGAGGCGCTACGGGAGGAGCCGGACGGCGGTGCTGATGTCGCTGACGACGCTGACGACGCCGGCAACGACGAGATGATCGTCGCGGAAGTCGAGGACGAGTCGGGCGAGCTGCTGGGCCAGGCCCAGGAACCGGCGCCCAGCCGATCCAGTCGGCCCCAGCGCAGCGCAGCACCGGCGTACACGCGCACCTCGATCGGCGCCACGCCCAGCCCGAGCGTGCGCACCCGCGGACGCCGGCCCACCCAGGACACCGGCGGCATCAAGGCCATGGCCGTGCCCGTCGTCATCACCGTCGGCGTGCTCCTGATCATCCCCGGCATCTGGGCACTCATGGCCCTCATGGGCATCGCCTCGACCGAACGCGAAGGCGCCACCGGCATGGCCCTGCTCATGCTCATCGCCTGGCCCATCTCCTTCTGCCTGCTGGCGGCCGGCGTCGTCATGTTCATGCAGTTGCAGACCGCCAAAAAACGCAAGTGACAGGATTCACCGCAAAGGTCGCAGAGAACGCAGAGGAAGACCCTCAAGAAATTGACGATCCACAGGCTTACACAGATGTTCGCAGACTGGATGCAAATACTTCTGCTAAACAATCGGTGCTGATCGGTGTCATCTGTGGATAGCGATTTGCCTGAAGCAGCATGAACGCTTGCTCCGTCCGACCTCTGCGCCTTGCGCGAACTCTGCGGTGAATCTTCCGATCTATCGCGATAGCAGCGCCGCCACCGCCTGCCGCAGGCTCGCCAACTCCTCCAGCAGCGTCAGCGTCCGCTCCAGCGGCAGCATCGACGCGGCATCCGACTTGGCGCTCGCCGGCTCGGGATGCGTCTCGATGAACAAGGCCTGCACCCCCGCCGCCACCGCACAGCGCCCCAGCAACGGCGCCCGCTCGGGCCGGCCGCCCGAGGCGCTGCCCTGACCGCCGGGCTGCTGCGTCGAGTGCGTGACGTCAAAGCACACCGGCCAACCCATCTCCATCATGTCCGCCACGCCCACGAAATCGTTGACCAGCCGGTTGTAGCCGAAGAACGTCCCCCGCTCAGTCAACACAATCCCCGCCCTATCCGCCCCGCCTTCGATGAGCTTGCTCACCACGTTGCTCATCTCCGCAGGCGAAAGGAACTGGCCCTTCTTAACGTTGACCGCCTTGCCCGTCGCCGCCGACGCCAGCAGCAGATCGGTCTGCCGGCAGAGAAATGCCGGCACCTGGATCACATCCACCACCTGCCCGATCGCCGCCGCCTGCTGCGACTCATGAATATCCGTCGTCACCGGCACGCCCAACTCCCGCCGCACCTTCGCCAAGAGCGCTAGCCCCTCTTCCAACCCCGGCCCGCGATAGCTCTTGCCCGAACTGCGATTGGCCTTGTCAAAACTGGCCTTGAAGATGTACCCCAGCCCCAGCGCGGCACAGCGATCGCGCACCGCCGCGCCGATCCGCATGCAAAGGTCATACGACTCCGCCACGCAAGGCCCGGCGATAATCGCCAGCGGCGCCGCGGGGCCGATACGAACGTCACCGATCTGAATGGTTTGCATCATGGGGTTGGCCACAGATGCACACAGATTAACACAGGTCGGCATAGCCGCAACCAAGGAGGAATTAGCCACGGATGAACGCGGATCAACGCGGACGGAGCGGGTAGAACTCGGAAAAAAGCTATCCGCAGATTGCACAGATTCTCGCAGGTTTGGAAAGGGCAGATAGTTGCTCTGGAAATCTGCGCAAATCTGCGCAAATCTGCGGATCAGTCCTGAAAATATGCGCGCCTCTGTCGCGCCATCTCGCTGCGAAAGGCGTAGACCAGAACGTTGACGTCAGGCAGCAGCATCACGTTGATCCAGTAGATCGCGCCACGCCGCGCTATTGTCCAGATCCACACCGGGGCGCAACCCACCACCCTGCCGGGAAACAGGCAGCTTGACCTTCCCTCGCCGCGCGGGCTTTGCGCCCGCCGCCAGACCCGTTCGCAACGCATCGTCGATCACCGACGACAAGGTCCGGTTGGTCCTCGCCGCAAGCTGCTTGAGTTCGCCAAACAGGTGATCATCGACATTGATCGTCGTGCGCATGCATCAAAGCATACGAACCGGGCATCATGGTGATGTCCCGTTCTCTGATCCCGGCAGTATGACCAATTAGCGACGGCCACTTTCCCGATTCTGGTGCGATGTTGAAAGAGCGTTGTCATCCACCGAGAAAGATGGGACGATACTTCGCGTTGGCGCGAACAGGAGTATTGGTGATGAAAAGTAACACGTGGATCATGTGTGCGACGTTGGCGTGGGGTTTGGCGATGCTGGGATGCGCGGGGCCAGGCCAACAGCCCCAGAAGGCCGTGACGCCCATTGCGTCGGGGGAACTCTTTGAGGCCCGCGCGACACAATTATGGGAGTTGGATGCGGGGGTGACAGACGTACGATTCAGCGCCAATGGGGCCTCCATCGCGTGGATCGTGGCCAAGGATAACAAGCAGTGGGTGGTGCACGACGGCAGCGCGGGCGCGGCGTATGACGAGATACCATCGTGGTCGGTGGTGCTAAGTCCTGATGGAAATCGCGCTGCGTATCCGGCAAGAAAGGGCGCAAGCTGGGCGATGGTGATTGATGGAAAAGAGGGTGACACGAGTCCGATCACGCCCGGCGTCGCGCGTTTCAGTCCGGATGGCAGCCATGTGGGATACACCGCCAAACCCGAGCCGAGAAGAGAGGCGATGGTTATGGATGGTCAACGCGGGCCGGATTACGACATCATCGGCTTGCTGGTTTTCAGTCCTGACTCCAAGCATACGGCCTATACAGCGGTTAAGCAGGGCGAAGAATTCATGATCGTCGATGGGAAGGAATCAGAGGAGTTCAAGAACCTCGAGGATCCAAGAGCTATCTTCACGCCCGGCGGCAGGCGCGTGATCCAGTCAGGCGGAAATGAGGGGATATCGTGGTCGATCGACGGGCGGCCAGGCAAAGCTTATCAGGGGTTGGGAATGCCGGTGCTTAGCCCGGACGGAAAACACGTGGCCTATTGGGCCATGCGGCACGAATCGGGGCGCCTGAACGGGCGTGTGGTGTTGGACGGGAAGGAAGGGCCAGCGTTCGATGGAACCGGAGAATTCCCGGGTCTTCACGGGGACGCGATGACGTTCAGTGAGGATAGCAAACATTTTGCTTATGTCGGGCGCCGGGGGAAAATTCGGGCGGGGGCGTTATGGGCAGTGGTGTCGGATGCGAAAGAGTTGGGCTCGTATGAGGACGTGGGGCAAATCGTCTACAGCCCGGACGGCACGCGACTTGCGTATGCGGTTGAACAGAAAGGGATGTGGGCGGTGGTGCTGGATGGGAAGATGGAGCCAGCATTTGACGCTGTACGGGACATTCGATTCAGCCGGGACGGGCAAAGCCATACTTATCAGGCGAAGCGTCACGGACAATGGACGGTGGTGATTGATGGGCAGGCGGGCGGCGCGTATGACCATCTGGGACCATCGAGGATAAATTCGGCGGGAGAGGTGGAAGGCCTGGCGGTGAAGGACGGACACGTATGGCGCGTAGCATGGAGCAAGAGATGACGCCGTGGGCGGACAACCGGGACAGTTACGTTTCCGGCGAGGGAAACTTACGCCGCGTGGGCTTCCACGTAATCGGTGCGCGTGGTCGGGCGGGGGATGGGCAGGCCGTCCTGCTGCAAACCTTCGATCTGAAGGGCGATCGCCTCGGCCAGGAGTTTCTTGACCCTGGCCACCGTGCGGGCGGTCACGCCTACCCCCGGGACATCGGGGGCATAGGCGCTGTAGCCGGTTCTGGTTTTCTCAATCACCACGGCGTATTTCATGGGCGTTTTCTCCAATCGAGACCGGCTTGACGGAAGATGTTGCCCAGCGTGCCGGTGTCCATGTCCTAGCCGGGCTAACCGGCCACGGTGACCCGGCCTGATTTCTCCGGGTGTTTGAACTGGCGATGGCTGCCGCGATGTATGACCAATAGCCAGCCATCGTCGCGCAGCATTCGCAGCACCTCCCGGACCTTCATCGCCATGGCCCAAGGACCTTTCAAGACTGCCACACATTAGCGCATGCGGCACGCACGCTCAACGGCCAGCAGCGAAGATACGTCGCCGATATGCGTCCGAGCAAGCCTTGGGCGATGGGGGGACGGGCAGGCCGTCCTGCTTCCAGCCTTCGATCTGATCCGCAGATTACGCTGATTTCACAGGTTTCCAGACCGCGCTTCAGCGTTCCCATCTGCGTCAATCTGCGGCCATCGGTGGATCAACCTCATGGCCTGCGGCGATTTTCCCATCCGTGTTCATCCGTGTTCATCTGTGGCTCAAATGCCCGATCCATCCGAGCAAGTGCCCGGCTGCGCCGGCTTCTGCGGGGCGGGCGTGGCCGGCAGGACGGGCAACCTCGGGGGAATTAGCCGTGTCGTTGTCGATTTGTCCTTGCCTTTCATGGCGGGCGTGGTACAATATGCATTGAATAAGCTCCCGCCGGTCAGACGGCGGAGGGAGAACGAGAGAGTGGAAGGTGGAGAGTGGAGGGTGAGAGTGTGGACCGGCTCGAAGGTTTCCCAAATTAACTGTCAGGCCCTGACATTTCCATAATCTTGCTATTTGCCATGTAAGCGATGATCAGAAATAGGATTACAACTGGTGGAGCGACCTGTCCGGAATGTCAGGGTGACACGCTACTGACATGGGGACTGACATTCGCTAACCCCCGGAAGAATAAGGAGAAATCAAAAGATGACACCGGGGGGGAGGGGAGGGGGGGCTGACATTGTCCGGATATCCGATTTGTCGCTCGCGGAACGCGAATCCTGGACATCACCGTTGACCCGCCCCTTGGCTGTTACCATGCGATTCTTGACTCCTGAGCCTCCCGGTGAACGCCATGACCGAAAACGCCCCGTTCATCCTGGAAAATCAGTGCATCGCCCGACACCTTGAGTGGATCGGCGGCAACCTGATCACCACCGCCTTGGTGGACAAACGCACAGGCCGGACGTGGGCGTTCGTCGGCGACCAGCCGGATGTGCGGTTGTCCGGCGAGTGTTCGACGGCCACGGCCGGGACGGTCGAACGGCGACGTGTGGCAAGCACCGCCATCGCCCCGGCGCACGAGCAGGTCGAGGCGACCTACAGCCTGGGCGACCTGCATGTGCGGCGAGTCTTCCGCCTGTACGACAACTGCCCCGCCATCGCCTGCGATCTGTACCTGCGTGGCCGGGCCGCGGCCCAACACTGGCGCAGCGCCGCGGCGACCGCCGGCGAGCAAGTCAACATCGAAACGCTGACCCAGGCCAACACGCCTCTCCAGGCGCCGGTGCTGGATCGCTTCGTGCTCCCTTCGCCGCATGTCGCAGTCAGGGCCGTGCGCTTCCTGGATATCACCGACCGTCGCAACACGCTGGTGTTCGAGCAGCCGGTGCTCCCCTACCGGCAACCCATCTACCTGCAAGGCAACCTGCTGCTGGGCCGGCTGACACTGGAAGATGCGGGCTTCTTCCTGCTCAAGGAATCGCCCTGCTCGGACACGCAACTGGCCAACCCCGGCTGCGACTTTGTCGTCCGCGGGGACAGCGTCGAGGTCGTGGGCATCGGCGCCGACCCGCACGACCTGCGCGAGGATGCCTGGACCCGCTGCTACGGCTGCGTGATGGGCTTGGCCGGCGGCGACGAAACCGCCCTGCTCCAAGCCCTGCGCCACTACCAGCACCACCTGCGCCGCTACGATGAGCAACGCGATTTCCAGATCCTGGTCAACACCTGGGGCGACCGCAGTCAGGACAGCAAGGTCAACGCCGACTTCGCCATCGCGGAAATCGACGCGTCCGCCAAGTTCGGCGCCACGCACCTGATGCTCGACGACGGCTGGCAGACAGGCAAGACCATCAACTCCGCCACTACCGGGGGCGCCGCCGGAAGTATCGACGGCATCTGGGATCGGCCCGATTACTGGACACCCCACCCGCAGCGCTTTCCCGCCGGGCTCGAACCGGTGGTCCGGCACGCCCGCCAGCGCGGCCTGCGCCTGGGCCTGTGGTTCGCCCCGGCGCGTGACCACGACTACGCCAACTGGCAACGCGACGCCGACGTCCTCCTGGGCCTCTACCGCCAGCATGCCGTGGCGCTCTTCAAGATCGACATGGTGGACTTGCCCACCAAGACCGCCGAAGCCAACTTCCGCGCCTTCCTGGACCGTGTGATCGACGCCAGCCAGGGGGCTGTGTCGTTCAACCTCGATGTCACCGCCAAGCGTCGCGGCGGATACCACATGTTCCGCGAGTATGGCAACCTGTTTCTGGAAAACCGCTACACGGACTGGAGCAACTACTACCCGCACTGGACGCTACGCAATTTGTGGATGCTCGCGCGCTACACGCCTGCACAGTTTCTACAGATCGAGTTCGTCAACCGCTGGCGAAACGCGCACAAATATGCGGACGACGACCCGCTGTCCCCCGCGAAAGTGCCCTTTGCCTACTGCTTTGCCCTGACCATGATGGCCCAGCCGCTGGCGTGGTTCGAGGCGTCGAACCTGCCCGCCGAGGCGTTGGACATCGCCCCGCTCGTCAAGAAATACCGCAAGCACGCCCCAGCCATGCACGCCGGACACATCTTCCCCATCGGCGACCAACCCGATGGCACGCGCTGGACAGGCTTCCAATCCAGCAGCGGCGATCGCGGCTATCTGCTCATCCTGCGCGAGTTCAACCCCGGGAATCGCGCGAAGGTGAAACTATGGAACCTCGCCGGCCGCACCCTGCGCTGCACCAACGCGCTGGCGGACAAGGCACGCCAGATGCAGGTCACCGTGGACGCCGACGGCTACGCCGAGTTCCACCTGCCCAGCCCGTTCAGCTTCGCGCTGTATCAGTACGAAACTGAGGCGTCAGAATGAGTGGAACACGAAGACACGAAGGCACGAAGAAGAGGAAGAGTAACAAGGATGAACACGGATGAACGCGGATGAGAATGGACGAGTATGAGTAGCAGGAGAGGTCGTAACGATCAGTTCAACTGTTGACTTTTGGTTGTCTCTTACATCATGCTCATCATGTCCATCACTGTTCCATCTTGTCTATCCGTGTTCATCCGTGTTCATCCCTGTTGCCTCTTCTTCGTGTCGTCGTGTTCATCACTGCCGCCCCACCGCCTTGGCCATCGCTTGCGTGCCCAGACGTCCGCCACCGTTGTCGGCCACCTGCTGGAGATACGCACGCGCCGCCTCGACCCCGCGCAGGTCCAGCCCCTGCCTGTGCGCCGCCTCGGCCACCAGCGCCAGGTCCTTGAGCACCAGGTCGATCATAAAACCGGGGGCGAAATCCTGGGCGATGATCTTGGGGCCGAGGTTGGCCAGTTGCCACGATGCCCCCGCGCCGGCCGCGACGACTTCGATCATCTTGCGCCGGTCCAAGCCCAGCTCCTTCGCCAGCTCCAGCGCCTCGCACACACCCATGAGATTGCACGACACCGCCACCTGGTTGCACGCCTTGCACACCTGGCCCATGCCCGAGGGCCCCAGGTGCGCGATCGCCTTGCCCACCGCCTGGAACACCGGCCGACATCGCTCAAACACTTCCGCCGGCCCGCCGACCATGATCGACAACGTGCCGGCCCGCGCGCCCGAGTCGCCGCCCGACACCGGGGCATCGAGCAGCGTGACGCCCTTCTGGCTCAATCGCCCGGCGAACGCCTGCGTGGCCGCGGGGCTGATCGTCGAATGGTCGATCACGATCAGCCCCGTCTTGGCGCTCGCCGCCAGGCCATCGACGCCAAAGAGCACCGACTCGACATCCGGCGTATCGGTGACGTTGATGCACACAACATCCAGCCCGCGCGAGCCCAGGTCCGCCGGCGACATGGCGACCTGGGCGCCCTTGTCGCGCAGGGCATCGCACTTGTCGCTGGTGCGATTCCACACGGTGACCGCAAAGCCGGCCTTGAGCAGATTGGCCGCCATCGTCGAACCCATGATGCCCATGCCGATGTACCCGATGCTTTGGATGGGTGTGTCGCTCATGCCGCGATTGTACGCCTATAATCTGCTGGTCTCTCAGAACGGAACCCGTTATGGCCCTGTACAACTTTCATCGCGTGCTGATCTCCGCAGCCATCCTCTTCTTCTTCGCCTTTGGCCTCTATGCCTTCAAGGCGTCGCAGGTGGTCAGCGTGGAAATGGGCATCGGTTCGATGCTCATCTCCGTGGCAATGGTCGCCTACCTGATCTACTTCAACTACCGCGTTGGCGTGATCAATCGGTCGTGACTCCCGACACCTGACTCCTGACTCTCTCCACAATGTCCGATCGCCTGGACCAACTCAAGAAGCTGCACGAGGCCGACCCGGCCGATCCGTTCTGCACCTACGGCATCGCCCTGGAGCACGCCAAGGCCGGCCGCCGCGACGACGCGATCGCCTGGCTGGACAAGACGCTCGAGCTCGACGGGCAATACTGCTACGCCTATTTCCAGAAGGGCAAGATCCTCTCGGAAATGGGCCGGGAAGACGAAGCCCGCGCGGTGCTGGAACTCGGCATGGCCGTGGGCCGCAAGGCCGGCAATCCCGACGCTTTGCATGCCGCCGAAGAAATGGCCACGCTGCTCGAAACGATCTGACATGGCTCGCCCGCCAGCTTCCCGAAGGGACCCTATCCCTTCATCATCGAAACAATCGGCCAACCAGAGCCCACGGGCCACAACCGCGCCCCACTGTCCTATCACTCCTGTGGAAATCCCCTTCTTTCCTGAACGATCTACCGTTGGCGGCTGAGTCCGCACCGGTCACGCCTCTGAGCGAAGCCAAAGCACGAAAAAGCCGCCGCAGCGCAAGTGTTTTCTCAGGCAATTCGTTGGTAGCGTCATCAACGACATCGCGGATCAGACCAATTTGCTGGCCCTCAACGCCGCGATCGAAGCCGCCCGCGCCGGCGAGCATGGCCGGGGCTCCGCGGTCGTGGCCGACGAGGTCCGCAAGCTCGCCGACCGCACGACCAAGGCGACCGAGGAGATCAAGGGCTCGATCCAGGCCATCCAGACCGAGACCACGGCCGCAGTCGAGCGGATGAACACCGGCACCGAGCAGGTCAAGACCGGTGTGGAAAAGGCTACCGAGGCCGGGGCGAGCCTGCACAAGATCGTCACCGCGGCCCAGGGCGTGGCGTCGATGATTCAGAGCATCGCGGCCGCCGCCGAGGAGCAGTCGGCCGCTTCCGAGCAGGTCAGCCGCAACGTCGAGAGCATCAACGCCGTGAGCAAGCAAGCCAGTGAAGGCGCCGGCCAAGCCGCCGTCGCCGCGGCGCAACTCTCGGGTAAGGCCGAGCAGCTCCAGACGCTGGTGGGCAAGTTCAAGACCAATGCCGCCGCCGCCGGATCGGCCGCGGTCCTCGCCAGAGTCCCCGCGCGCAAGACGGCCAGAGCCGCCTGACCCCTCGGTTTCCCTAAGGGCGCCAAGGCGAAAGCCGTGGCGCTCTTTTTCAGCGACCACCGCTTTCAGGAGCCTGCCATGAAACGTCTCTACGGTTGTGTCCTCGTCCTTCTTGTTCTCCTTTCCGGGCTGGCCCCCGCCAGCGCCAATGAGGCCGGACCCCGAATCAGCGCGCAGGAAGCGCTGGACCGCCTGAACTCCGGGAACGCCCGCTTCAGCGCCGGCGTGAGCCAGCCGGTGGACCTCTCCACGGGGCGCCGCGAGGAACTGTCCCACGGACAGTACCCCTTCGCGGTGATCATCGCCTGTGCGGACAGCCGCGTGGCGAGCGCAGCGAGCCGCGCGGCACGCCGGCAGGCAAGGCGATTCCAGGAACGCATCGGCGGGCGGCCGGAGTAGATCGCAGTCAATTGGGCACGCCTGCGGGTGTTACCGTGCTGCAGCCTAAAGCCGTCCACCGCAAACGCCCACTTCCGGGGGTTCCGGGGGGTTCCGGGGGGGGTTCCGGGAACTTCCGGGGGGGGGCCGATACCCGCATCCGCTTCAGACTCAAGGCCCGCCGGAGCTTCGCTCCGGCTTTATTCACGTGCGCCCCTTGACAATCGGGGCCATATATGGCTTATCCACCGGACGATTGGCCGTCTTCTGACTTCGTGGTGTAGTTCCACAACAAATCACGGTCGCGCGACAAGCTCCGCGAAATCCGAAGGTGCGTGGCGTCAGTCCGTTGATACCACTCGCCGTAACGTTTGAGAACGACCTCAAGCCGGTCCAAATGTTCGGGCGTCAGCAGCGCGGGGTTCTCAACCAGTTGCTGACGCCCATCCATTACCACCGGGACGTACTCCGCCGGTGACTGCACCCAAGCGACCGTGATCGCGATCGCCACAAGTAGTAGCACCGCAACCGTGATCAGCAAGATGCGTCGTGTCACACGTGCCATAGGTGGATAACGTAGTGCCGATCAGTGGCCGCGCCGGCTCTCGAACCACCAGAAGCTTACCCGTCGGCTCGGTTCACTACATTGGCAGGTTATGTCAAGGCCACCAACCGCGATCAATCGGTGAGGCGGTAATAGAGTACGCCCCGCGTCCGATCGACCCACACTCGCGGGCGCTGCGACCCGCCGCCCGCTGCGACCACGTTCTGCGCCGCGCCCAGATCGAACCAGCTCACATCACGAAAGATGCCTGGCTCGGGCGGCGTCGCGTCGTCGGCCAGTTGACGGGCCGCCACGGGCGCCAGCGCTTCGTCCGGTACGAGCACGGCGGCGTGCCGGAGACAGACCGCGACCGGAGCATCGAATCGCATGTACGTCGCATGCCCGATCCACTGACTCCAACTGGCGACCCGAACACTCTTTGCCTCCGGCGGGAGTGGAATCCCAGACGCCTTGGACGCCTCGGCTGCCGACGCGAAAGGCGCCGGCTCGTAGACGCGCACGTCATTCGCCGGGGCCATCGCGCGCCCGATCACGGCGACGACGGCGAGAGCGATGCCACCGACGATCACCAGCGAGACGGCTCCAAGGGTAACGATCCTTCTCCGCGACATAACAGTAGTTCGACAACTTTAAGTTGTATAATGCGCCAGCCAGTATCCGCGCGATTCCGCGGCCTGTCAAGCAGTTTTTCCGTGTGGATTTCGTGCATCTCAGGGGGCGGAAACGGAGTCGGTCGTTGACGTATTCATCGACAACCACGGCGGCGCCGGCAAGCGATCGCGGTGACGAGCACCATCAGCGCTGCCGTTGCCGGCTCGGGGATGACGGTGACGTAGTAGCTGCCTTCCAACTTGAACGCCTCGACGCTCCATCCGCCGGGCAGGCCGGTGGTGGTGATGTCGGCGAAGTCGTCAATGAAGGCGCCGCCCTCATCGAGGCGGATCAGCTCGAACGTGTCGCCCAGCGTGACCCCCGGAAAGTCGAAGGCCAGTTCGAGCAGCCCGGCAAGCGTGGCGTTGGCGGCATCGATTGCGGCGTAGTCGGCCAGGAGCGCAGCCGAGGAGCGCGCCAGCCCGTGAATCCCAAATCGCAGTGTCGCGCCGTCGCCGAGCACCACGTCGCCAGTGATCCCGGCATAACTGGGGTTGCCCGACCACAGGCCCTTCCCGACATTGGTCCCGACATTCACCGCATCGGCGGTCAGGCGGCTGTTGACGAGGTTCAACTCGCCCTGGGCGAAGCTGCCGCCGGCCGCCTGGAACGCGTGGAAGTCGCCGATGTTCACGACGCCGTCGAGATTGACGTCAGCGTCGATGACGTTCACGCTGGCCTGCGTCTGAACAACGCCGGCGGTGCCCGAGGTCACCTGCACGATGGCAATGTTGAGGTCGGCGACTGACCCGGTGGCGAGGTAGCTTCCGCTGGAGATCGTGACAGTGATCTCCTTGACTGACGCCGCTTCGCCGTTGCCGACGGTGACGGTGCCGACATCGGTCGGACCCGCGACAGTGGTGTCTGAGTTGGTGAACGTGGCGGTGACGGTGTCGATCGTGGAGGAGGTACCGCCGTTGCCGCCGAAGACGCTGCCGATCTGAACCTGGTCGTTGACGGCGAGGCCGCGCACGTTCCAGACGGCTTGGATATCGAAGACCTCGACCTCGCCGCCGCCGGTATCGAAGTTGGCGTTGTCGACGTTGGCGATGCGCATCGGACCGGTGGTGGCGGTGTTGCCCTCGGCGGTGAAGGCAATGTTGTTGACGACGACCATCGGCGTGGCGGCGGTGAAGGTGGAGACGGTGCCGTTGGCGACGCCGTAAAACTCGTAAGTGAACTCATCGGCGGCGAGAAAGACGTCGACATTCTGAACGATTGCCGTGCCGCCGAAGCTGGTGGCCCCGCCGACGATGACGGTGCCTGCCGAGAAGTCATCGCCGGGCATGGCGGCGTTGTGGGTGAAGGTCACGTTGTTGACGAGGCTGTTGGCGTTTTCGACAGCCTGGGCGCCGGCGATCATCAGTGATGAGCCGATGGTCACCGTGCCGCTGGAGCTCCAGATGCCGCCGGACTCGGCGGTTGATCCGTCGCCCAAGCCGTCGGCGGTGAACATGCGGACGAAGCCGCCCACATCGAGGGTGCTGTCGCCGATGAAGGTCACGTGGGCGGTGCCGCGCGCTTCGAGGCCGGCACCATTGGCCGTGGCGCTGGCGACGAACAGTTTGTCGGTCGTGACGGCTGTGTCGGTCAGCGTCAACGTGCCGTCGCCCTGGCTGTTGGCGGTCGTGGCGGTTCCCCCGCCAACGTTGAGCGCGCCGCCGACGGCCAAGTTGATCCCGCCCGTGCCGGTGAGCGTGCCGTTGTTGCTGATGGTGTCGGTCTTGAACCCGATGTTCAGCGACAGCGCCTCGGCGGCAGCGGGTGTCGGCTCCGGTGCATCAAGGTTCAGGTGGATGCCGCTGTTGGCGGCAATGAACACGTCGTCGGCGTCGGTCGGCACCTGCATCGGCGACCAACTGTCCTCATCGAACCAGCCCTGAAGCAGAAACGTGCCCGCGTCGATCGCCGCCTCCGCCCGCGGCCCGAGGCTCATCACCGCCACCGACGCAGCCACAGCCGCAGCCAGAAAAGCCGCTCGACACGGCGGACCTATCGATGTCACGTGGCGGGAATGGTTATCGTTCGACATGGCGTCATCCTCCTGCAGGTAAAGTTTACCCCAAGCCTGGGAGTCAGTCTCTTCTGAGTGAATTACGCAACCTGTCGTATACGCCGCCAATTCGCATGTGACCCCGGCCCGGCTACGTCATCAGGCTCTCTATATCCCAGTGTAACACCACCCCTTGAGGAATCCAACACTTTTCGGCTCCGCGGCCGACTGAAAACGGCTTGGTCGGAGACGACGTACCGACAGTTGTCGCTGACGGATCTGAATAGGTGGTATGCCCGATACACGCTGGGTGATGAGCACGAGCGGCGTATGCAACTCGCCCCGCGCCGACAATTCGACTCATCGAGGCACGCTCGATTTGGACAACCTGCGGGCCAGGAGTTGGGCTGGAGCATGCGTCGATGCGGGCCGGCGCTGGGGATTTCGAAGATGTCGCAGATGCGTTGCCAGCCGTGGCGCTGGTTGAAGCCCACGGCGGGGAGGCGGGCGTTGCACCTGAGGGCCTGGCGGAGCGCTGGTGGTCCGGGCGACTCCCGTCTTACCAGTAGATGTACCGCTCGAACGCCTTGCGGCTGAGCAACGACAGTTTCGCGACGTCAGGGATCACGTAGCGGTTTTCCTCGACGTCCAGCAGCACCTTGCCGCGCTCGCCGTAGTCCTGGGCAGTGTCGTAGCTCCAGCGCATGAAGAACTGCATCGGGCCCAGGTCGGTATCCACTTGGAAATTGAGGTATCCCTGGAATTCCTGGATGGAATCGACCCGACTGATGACGTGGACGAAGTAGCGGCGGAGCAGGGACTCGCGCACCAGCTTCTGCGCCTCGGCGGGCCAGTCGGCCAGGTCGCGGATCAAGCCGATCTCCTGCTCCCGGCTCTCGGAGTTGAACCAGCGCAGCGAGATGTACTGGCTGGGGAATCGCACGGGCCGACAGCGCAGGGCGAACACGCCGTTGTAGATTCGTTCGTTCATCACCGTCACGTGCAGCGCGCCGCGGTTGCCCAGGTGGATGTTGGCGGACTGCGGCTTGAGCCAGCGCGGGCGATGGCCGGTGATCGGCGTCAGATCGGTGTCCGGGTCGGCGAGCAGCTCGGGCATGACGGCGGCGCCGCCAAGCTTCTTCTGCTGCTCGTCGTGGGCCGTGATCGTGTCGATGGAATCGCTCTTGGTCACGCTGGTCTGAATGCGCACCAGCTTGGCGTACTTGCCGTCGAGCGTCATCAATTCGCCGTGCGTGCCCTTCTCGACGAGCTTGCCTTCCTCGATCACCATGATCAGGTCGCAATTGCGCAGGGTGCTCAAGCGGTGGGCGATGATGATGCTGGTCCTGCCTTTGACCAGTTCGCCCAGGGCGTTCTGGATGGCCAGTTCGCTTTCGGAGTCGACGGAGCTGGTGGCCTCGTCGAGGATCAGGATGCGCGGCTCGCAGAGCAAGGCTCGGGCGATGGACAGTCGCTGGCGTTCGCCGCCGGACAGGCCGGCGCCGCGTTCGCCCACCCAGGTGTCGTAGGCGTGCATCTGCCGCATGATGAAGTCGTGCGAGTTGCCCGCGCGACTGGCGGCGATGACTTGCTCGACGTGGGCATCCGTGCGTCCGTAGACCATGTTGTCCCAGATGGTGCCGCGGAAGAGGAAGGGCTCCTGGAGCACCACGCCGATCTGCCGGCGCAGGTCACCGGTGGCGATCTGCCGCAGGTCCGTGCCGTCGATGAGGATCTGCCCGTCGTCCACATCGTAAAAGCGTGAGATCAGGTTGATGATGGTGGTTTTGCCCGAGCCGCTGCGGCCGACGACGCCGATCATCTGGCCGGCTTTGATCTGGAAAGTGACGTTCTTGAGGATCGGGGTTTGTCGGCTGTAGCCGAAGGTGACGCCGCGGAATTCGATGTCGCCGTTGACCGCCGGGGCGCTGACGGGCTTGGCGGCGTCGCTGATGGCGATGGGCGTGTCGAGCACCTCGAAAATGCGGTGGGTCTGCGTCGAGAAACTGGTGATCCACGAGGAGAGGTTGGTAAGGTTGCTCAAGGGGCCGTAGAACATGCCCATGTAGCCGAAGTAGGCCATGAGCTTGCCCAGAGTCATGCCGCCCTGGGGGTCGATGTTGTGGAGCAGCACATCCTGGCCGCCGACGTACCAGATCACCCAGCCGCCCATCTGAAAGACCAGGCTCATGATGGGATAGAAGGTGGCCGCGGAGGTATCGACCTGCCTGCGGGCGTCGCGGAGGATGCCGCTGGAGCGTTGGAATCGGCCCAGCTCGCGGTCTTCCTGGTTGAACGCCTTGACCACGCGGATGCCCGAAAGCAGGCCGTTAAGCATGCCGGCCTGTTTGTTGGAGCGATCCCAGAACTTGGAGTAACGCGGATAGACAAAGCGGTAATAGATGATCGAGCCGGCCAGCACGAACGGCGTGGGCACCAGGGTGAACAAGGCCAGCTTGGGGGAAATGCTGAACATGAAGAAGGAAGTGAGGATCACCATCAGGATCTGCATCAGGAACCCGCCGGTGAGCTGGCTCATGAATCCCTGAATGGCTTCGGTGTCGTATGCCACGCGGCCCACCAGCGACCCGGTGGATTGCTTGTCGTAGTAGCTCAGGCTCAGGCGCTGGAGGTGATCGACCAGGCGGCCACGGACATCGTAGGTGATCGATGTGCCGACCCGGCTGGCGAGCCGGCCATTGAAGATGTTGATGCAGGCCTGCGTCACCGCCACGCCCGCCACCGCGCCGACGACCAACAGCAACAGTTGGGTCGGAGTCATGCCGTGCATGAAGGCAAAGGGCAGCCTCGGCGCCTGGGCGTCGCCCCCCGCGCTCCCGGGGGTGCCGCCCCTAAGCACCCCGTCGATCAGGAACTGCGTCAGCCGCGGGTTGACCATCGACAGGGTGAGCTGCGTGAGCAGCAACAGCATCATCACTATCGCCGCGCCCCAATATGGCCGCAGGAGCAGGAAGATGCGCGACATCGCCTTGCCGCGGTTGATGCAGCGGGGGCAGGTCTCACCCTGGAAGGTCAGCATCAGCCCGCAACTGGCGCAGCGGCGCGGATCATGATCGTCTTCCTCGCTGAGCGTGATCTTCTCATTGGCGCGGAGCTGGTCGAGCCGTTTGGCGGTCCGGCCGAAATAGTACTTCTGCCGGTTGGAGTAGCGCAGCAGGTCCAGCCAGATCTCACCGACCTTGGCCTGAAGAATCCCCGAGCCGACCACGGCCACGGTGCGAAACTCCGAGGCCTCGCACAACTCCAGCGTCAACAAGGGCTCCTCCTGCTGCGCCTCGGCGTAAACCAGCAGCTCCCTGGTCGTGGCCATCAGCCACTGCGTGGCGTATTGCCCCAGCAGGTTGATGTCGCTGACGATCGAGATCGCCAAGTCGTCGACGTGGATACCGCGGCGCTGGAGGCTGGCCAGGATGGCGGCCGGCGGCGAAGTACGTAGCCTGGCGGATTTGGGTGACGCACTGTCGGTCGGGGTTACACTGGCAACAATCGCCGGCAGCGGTGAGGTCTTGCGCTTCATGTTTGTAACAGGGGTACAGCAGGAAGAGGATCCGGCTGGTTCGATGTCCGCGCCTGAGTATTCCGCGATCCGCGCGAGCCCGGCTCTTTGGCCGGTCCTCACGAACGGGATATTGGGGTCCGCGTCTGCGTGGCTGGCGAGGCGGTGAGAGTCCTGGGGGAGCGGGAAGCGGCTGGCTCGCTCCGGCAGCTCTCCACGTTGTCCATCCCCATCGCCAGGATCACGCACACGGCCATGCGTGACATCACGTTGGCCCAGAGACCGTCCCCGCGCCACGTGAAGCGAACATAATACCTGATCACCATTGCCGACGCCCGGATCAACCTTCGCCGGGTCATCTTGAGGGTTGGGTGTTCGACGGCGTGGTCCGGAGCCGCCTGTGTGGGGCCTGCTGACCTCTGTCAAGTGGCGCCGATAGACAGCCGATCAACGCCATCCTCTCCCTCACCCCCAAGGGGTGCCAGAATGTAGCCACGCCCCCGGAAGGTGAAGCCCGCCCCGGAAGGTGAAGCCCGGCCACGGAAGGCGAAGCCCGGCCCCGGAAGGCGAAGCCCGGCCCCGGAAGGCGAAGCCCGCCCCGGAAGGGCACAACCGGTGGAGAGGAACGTACTAAAGAAATTCGGCCCCGGCAGGGGCAACAGGGACGTTGCCACGCCGCGAAGCGGTGCCGCAGGTCCGAATAAGAAGCCCTTGCCCCGAGAAAGCACATCCCTCCGCCGGGAAAGGAGCTATCCGCGCCGAGAAAGGAGCTATCTGCGCTGAGAAAAGAGCTATCCGCGCCGGGCAGGGACTCCCCCGCGCGGCGCACGGACTTCCTTTTGCGCCTTACGGACCTCCGTATGCGGCTTACGGACTTCCTTTTTCGGCTCACGGACCTCTGTCCGCGGCGCACGGACTTCCTTCTGCGGCTCACGGACGTCCGTACGCGGCTTATGGACTTCCTTTTGCGGCTTACGGACCTCCTTTTTCGCCTCACGGACCTCCGTACGCGGCGCACGCACTTCCTTTTTCGCCTCCGGGGGCGTCGGGAAGCGGCCAGAAATGCCCCCAAGCCCCGCCAACCATCCCCGAAGCCCGGCCGGGCCGGTTTTATCGGCCCCCCCGCCCCCGGAAGCCCCTCCACTCTCCACCCTTAACTCTCCACCCTCCACCCTGCACTTTGCACCCGCACCGGGCGCTTCGCCCCGCCTCTCCACCCTCCACCCTGCACTTTGCACCCTGCACTGGGCGCTTCGCCCACCCTCCACCTTGCACTCTGCACCGGCTTCGCCCCCTCCACTCTCCACTTTGCACCCTGCACCGGGCGCTTCGCCCTCTCCACCCTGCACTCTGCACCTTGCACTGCGCGCTTCGCGCCCTTTCACCGCCGAGGCGGTCGCTGCCCGTGATAGCTTGCGCACGGCGCAATATAATCACTGATATGCATCCACCTCGCGATTTCCACTGGTCTGACGTTCCGCCGGACTGGCCTTTTGACCAAGCCCCGAACGTCGCCGCGATTACCACTGCGCGAGTGATTGAAGATGGGTACCCGATCCTGTGTGCGGTTCATTACGACGATGATGATTCGTGGGCGATTGTTTGCGGCACGACGAATGAGACAAGCGACGGTCGAGTGATCTCGATGAAGACGGCATTACTTATGGATCCGACACTTCGCGAAATTGCCGATCTGCCTCCCGGGTATAGTGCATTCCGTCCTGCCGTGGGTGCAGAATGGGTTCGTCATGAGGATGCATAGCCCATATATGGCCCCGTATGTCAAGGAGCGCACGTGAATAAAGCCGGAGCGAAGCTCCGGTGGGCCTTGGGTCTGAAGCGGATGCGGGGATCGTCCCGCCGGGAGTTCCCGGAACCCCCCGGAACCCCCGGAAGTGGGCTTCTGCGGTGGACGGCTTCTGCGATCGTGGTTGCAGCGGAACTGCACCAAACACATATAGGAGGCCGAAACGGGGATAAGTACATTCTTCGGTCCAGAGTTTGTAGAGTACCCGATGCGCGAAATTCACACGGAAAAACCGCTTGACAGGCCGGGGAACCGCGCTGATACTGGCTGGCGCGTTATACAACTTCAGAGTTGTCGAATTACTGTTAGGCCCCCATGACCACCACCTGGCGAAAGCGGGCGTACGACACATTCGGCTTCGAGGCCGGAGCCTATAGCTACTCCCGCGGCAAGGTTGCGTTGTTTGCTGATCTCCGCGAGATGGCCAAGTGTGCCATCGCCGGTGGCGACGAAGACATGCTCGACCGAATCTTCGACTATGCGATGTGGGCCGATTTGCAGAACGCAGAGAACCTTCGATCAGCCGCAGATATTGAGTTTTTCATTCCAGCGTGCCGTGACCGTGAACTTGCGCAGGCTGCCGAGTCTCGAATGCCAAGCGACCTGCTGGGTCAGAAGCGTGCCCTGCTCGTAGGGGCCTAACCACCCGCTGCAGTTGACGAGCGACGCCCGCGATGGATAGTCTTCTTCGAGCCGAACGTCTGCTCCCGCGGGCGGCTCGCAACTGGCCGGATCTTCGTCATCCCGCCTCGCCGCATGTACCGGTTGTGCGTCACAACTTCGATCGCTGCTCCGCTTTCGACCTGCTTTGACCTCGCACGCAGCGTGGACGCCCACGTGCAGTCGGCAGCAGGCACGGGCGAGCGCGTCGTCG
>JBBDMX010000056.1:0-22928 GCA_040878035.1 Phycisphaeraceae bacterium
ATAAGGAGAAATCAAAAGATGACACTGGGGGGGAGGGGAGGGGGGGCTGACATGTGTCCGGATATCCGATTTTGCGGGAGAAGATATACTGGCGACCGTCATCCCCCCAAGGGGGTCCGGGGTCCGGGCCTTTCAGCATGACCTTGCCCGGGGTCAATCAGGAGCCTTTGCATGTCGACCTTTCCGCCGCCGTATTCCCCGCGTCAGCAGCCGATGATTCAGCCGACCGCCGCCGCCGCCGTTTCGGGTCTGGCCATCACCGCTTTGGTGCTGAGCATTCTGGGCTTCGGCTGCCCGGTGATCGCCATCGTCGGGCTGGTGCTGGGCGTCATGGCCATCGGCCAGATCGATCGCGCCGACGGCGCCAAGAAGGGCAAGGGCCTGGCCATCGCGGCGATCGTTCTGGGCGGCGTGGGCACGTTCGCCTCGATCCTCATTCTGTTGGTCGGCCTGCTGCTGCCGGCCCTGGGCGCGGCGCGGCGCACGGCTCAGCAGATGCAGAACACCACCCAGGTCCGCGGGCTTGCTATGGGCTGCATCCTCTACGCGCAAGGCAACAACGAGTATTACCCCGGCCTCGACTCGGTCGGTAATCCGCAGAACGCCAGCGTGCCCGAGCGGTTCGAGGTCCTCATGCAGCACAACTTTTTCACTCCCGATTACGCATTGAGTCCGTCGGAGAACGATCCGACCATGGCGAAATACAGCGGCGGCACTGTGACGCCCAGTAACTACTCTTATTCGATGCTGTCACTCGCGGACGCCGGAAGGCGGCGCGAGGAGTGGAAGGCGACCACCAATTCGCAGGCAGCGATCGTGTCGGACCGCAACATGGGCGGCCCCACACCGCAGCGATACGAAAGCATCCATACGTCCAGGCCCGGCGACTGGCGCGGCAGCGTGGGATGGAACGATGCTCACGCCGAGTTCATGACCTCGGCCTTCATGCCCAACACCAACTACGGCTCGACGACACATACCAACGACGATCTTTTCTCCGCCGCCAGTGCGGACGATGCGTTGCTGGTTCATGAGGGGCAATGATTGGCGCGTCGTCCGTATCAGAGCCGCGCGGCGTAAGCCCGCGGATGCTCCGGTCCCTCTCCCTTCTGACCCCGGAGGGAGAGGGTAGGGGAGGGTGACTGGATCATCGGTGATGTTGGAAGAAATGTGATTCACTAGCCCGGGGGCGCTTCGATCACCCTCACCCCAGCCATCTCCCTCAGAAGGGAGAGGGGGTAAGAGCCGCGCGGCTCGGATCTGGATCACAATGACAAAGGTACGCAAGAGCAACGAACTGAGGCCCACGACCATCGCGCCGTTTCCGGCCGCCGCCCCCGGTAGCGTGCTCATCAGCATGGGCGGTACGCGCGTGCTGTGCACGGCCAGCATCGACAGCGAGGTGCCGCGCTGGCTCAGTCCCAAGGCCGGCGAGGCGCCGGCGCGGGGCTGGGTGACCGCCGAGTACGCCATGCTGCCCGGCTCGACGCCGCAGCGTAAGAAGCGGGGCGGCGACAGCCGGGCGACGGAGATTCAGCGGTTGATCGGCCGGGTGTTGCGCGGCGCGGTGGACCTGGCCGCCATGCCGGGGGTCAGCATCACCTGCGACTGCGACGTGTTGACCGCCGACGGCGGGACGCGCACCGCCGCCATCACCGGCGCCTATGTGGCGCTGGCGCAGGCGATCGCCGCGGCGCGGGCTTCGGGTATGATTCAGTGCGATCCGCTCACCGGCCCGGTGGCCGCGGTGAGCGTGGGCATCGTGGAAGGCAAGCGGTACCTGGACCTGGATTACGCCCTGGACAGCCGGGCCGCGGTGGACCTGAACGTGGCGATGAACCATCGCGGCGAGTTGATCGAAGTGCAGGGCACCGCCGAGGGCGCGGCGTTTAGCCGCAAGGAACTCGACGCCCTCCTGGACCTGGCGGCCGGCGGCATCCGCAAACTCATCGCCCTCCAGCGCCAGGCGATACGGAATCTGGCGCCTCACAATCCGCAATGAACCACCAAGACACCAAGGACACCAAGAAGAGAGGATGAACACGAAGGCACGAAGACACGAAGGAGAAAAAGAACAGGACGAAGAACAACCGGAAATCCCAATTCACAAATTCTTCTTCGTGCCTTCGTGTCTTCGTGTTCATTCCTCGTTCTCTGCTTTTCCAGGTGTCCTTGGTGTCGTGGTGGTTAATCAAAGAGTTCCTAACGCATCCTTCACGGAGTGATTGACATGGGTATGGGCATGATGTCGTGGATCATGATGGCGCTGTTGTCTGGCGGCGGGGGCAACCAGTTGCTCAATTACGCCTCGACTGACGCGTACTGGCAGCAGCGCGGCGTGGTGGTGACGGTGGCGGCGATGCAGGAGAAACTCGCCCCCGCAGGCGCCTCGGGAAGTGCCGCCAAGGACATCAGCCGGCAGATCGAGAACCTGGGCTCGGACAGCGCCAAGGTGCGTGACCTGGTGAGCAAGGAGATTCGCGAGGCCGGGCCGGAGGTGATCCCGCAACTGGAGGAGGCTGCCAAATCGGACAATGCGCAGCGTGCCGCGGCCGCCAAGGCGCTGATTGCCGAGTTGAACACGCAGGGCAAGATCACCCAGGTGGATCGCCTGATGGCGATCCGCGCGTTGGGTGAGTCGGGCCAGGCGGATGTGGCCGCCACGCTGGAGAAGCTGGCGGATTCCAAGGCCCCCTTCGAGGCTGAATATGCCCAGGTGGCACTGGCGCGGCTCAAGAGCGCGGTCGTCGCGACGCCCGCGATCGATCCGGCCAAGCGATTGGCGGACGTGTGGCTGCTGCCGGCCGGCGTCGGCGTCGTGGGGCAAGTGGTCATGGACACCACCGGCCAGTTCGACCTCAACCAGGCGCTGGGCGGCATGATCGCCGGCGGCCAGGCTATCACCGAGGAACAACGCCAGCAGGTGGTGACGACGTTCCACCAGGGACTGGTCAAAATCGCGGGACAGATCGGCAACGTGCGCCTCGACACGCTGACCGTGGGTGTGTCCCAGACCATCAGTGACAACCCCGACAACGGCTTTGTGGTCATCATCGCCAGCGGCCAGTATGACCGGCTGGCGCTGGGCGCCATGATGCACCAGAACGGCATGGCGTCGCAGGAGCAGGACGGCGTGCAGGTGTTCAGCATGGAGCGTGAGTTTGCCGTCATCCCCTATTCCGATGAGAAGTTGGTGCTGGTCGGCGGGCCCAATCGCGCCGCGATGCCCGTCGATCAGGTCATCGCGGCCCTCAAGACCGGCAAGGGCGGCATCGACAAAGACGCCACCTTGAGCGCCCTGATCAAGACCGTGGACACCGCCGCCCCCATGTGGTCGGTGGCAACCATGAGCGCCAGCTATCGCCAGGTGCCGCTCTTTGTGCCCTTCGACACCATCACCCTGGTGGGCAAGAAGCAGGGCGCGACGATGCAGCTCTCCTTCCAGGGTAAGGGCAAGGATGCGGCGGCGATCAAGACGGCCGTGGACACGTTCCGCACGCAGGCGCAGCAGCAGGTGGCGCAGATGACGCAGATGATGGGTCAGATGCCGCCGCAGGTGAAGACCACGATCGAACCAATGCTTAAGATCATGCAGAGCATTCAACTCGACGCCAAGGACGATCAGGCGACGATGACGATGGAGGTGGGCGGTTCGCCGCTGACGAGCCTGCTGATGCCGATGATGAAGGCGGGCGTGCAACGTATGGGGCCGTGATTCCCCATCTCCCAAAGGGAGAGGGGAATACGAACTCCGACGGCTTGTACATCGTTTCGCCAAATCAGAAATCAGAAATTAGAAGTCAGAATCAAATTCGAAATCCGCAATCCGAAATCCGAAATTAGCCACGGTATGCCCTGGCCATGCCCCGCACGCTCTATTTCTACATCCTCAAGGAAACCCTCAAGTTGCTGCTCATCGCGGCCACCGTGCTGGTGGTTCTGATCAGCACGGCCGCGGCGATCAAGCCGCTGACCGATGGCCTGCTGGCGCCGGCGTCGATGATGAAGTTCGTGCTCTACACGGCGCCGACCATGCTTCAGTTCGCCCTGCCCTTTGCCGCGGCCTTCGCCACCACGCTCTTTTTCAGCCGCATGGTCTCGGACAACGAGGTCACCGCCTGTTCCGCCAGCGGCATGAGTTATTTCACCATTCTCTTTCCGATCCTGGCGCTGGGCGTGGCGCTGCTGTTTGGGCTTTACGGCTTCTCCAATCACGTGGTGCCCAGATTCAATCAGGCGGCGGCGTCGATGGTGGAGCGCGACCTGATCCGTATGCTGGTCACCGAGATTCAGCGTGGCCAGTCCAAGAAGATCGGCAAGCTGCTGGTTTACGCCGATGACGCCGAGGAGCGCGACCCGACGGAGGCGGAAAAGGCGGCGCTGCGGCAGCAGGGATCGACGCTCGAGCCGTATCGCGTGATCATGCTCAACAAGGTGGCGGTGTCGGCGCTGGGTGACGCGGGGCAGACGCGCAAGGAAGCGACGTCGCAGCGTGCCAACATCTTCCTCTACCAGGATGGCTCGTCGAAGCTGGCGTCGTTCTACCTGGAACAACCGGTGATTTACGACCCGGTGAGCAACGACCTGTTCCAGAGCCGGGACCTGACATTCGTGCAGCGGATCGAGAGTCCGCTTTCCGACAAGCCGCAGTTCCTGAGCAGCACGGCGTTGGCGGAGCTGCGCGGCAACATGGAGCGCAGCGATGCGGTGCGCCGCGAGAAAGATGAACTGGTCCGCTTGCTGGCGCGGGAGAATCTGCTGCGGCACATCGAGGCCCAGTTGGGCGCGGGCAAGGCGGTCGTGCTGCTGGACCCGACGGATGACCGCTATCTGATCGCCCCGGCCGTGGTCAAGCGTACCGGCCGGGGCCTGGAGTTGACGGGGATTGACGGCGGGCTGGTGCAGATCGAAGCCCGGCACGGCCGGGAGGTGTACCGCAAGATCACGTCGCCGCAGGTGGTGATTACCAGCCGGCAGGATGAGTTTGCCCTCGAGCCGCGTGCCGTCATCGAGTTGCACCAGGCGCAGGTGCGCGACCCGCGCGTGGAGCGGCGGGGCGAGGCGCGTCCCGCCGAACACGTGAAACTCGACCTGCCTCCCATGCACTGGCCCAACACCATTGTCGGCGGCCTGGCGGCGATGCCCGGCGGCGCCCTGCTGGCGCTGGCGCGCAGCGAATATGCCCAGGACCGCGGTGTGCAACAGGGCGCCGCCAGGTTCAGCGGCGTGCTCGATCACCTCCGCCGCGACATCCTGGCCCAAGTGCATCAACGCGCCAGCTCCGCGTTCACCTGTATGTTCGTCCTCCTCTTAGGCGCCCTGCTGCCCATGGTCCTGCGCCACAAGCCGGCCCTGGTCGTCTATTTCTGGAGCTTCCTCCTGACTCTGGGAGTGGTCATCATCAACCAGTCCGGCCAGACCATGTGCAATAATCTCGATTACAACCAATACTGGGGCGTGACGATCATCTGGGCGGGCAATCTGCTGTTGATCGCCGCGATCGTCATGGGGTATATGAAAGTCGTGAGGAATTAAAGGAGCCACAGATGGACACAGATGGACACAGATAAGGAAGAATGACGAATGATAAAATCCGAATAAACAATGAAGCTCCAAATTTCAACTTCCAATTCAATCATTAGAGGTCTTTGAAAAACCTTCCTGCAAGCCCCGGCATGCCCCGCTTTGGGGGATTGCCGGGGATTGCCGCCGGGTTTTCGAAGGTCTCATTAGTCATTGGGGATTTCATTTGTCATTTGTCATTCGTCATTCGTCATTTCCCATCTGTGTCCATCTGTGTGCATCTGTGGCTAAGACATGAAGCTACTCGACCGCTACATCGCCCGCAGTTTTCTGCTCAACTTCGTCATTCTGACGGTGGTCCTGCTGTCGCTGATCTTCATGGTGGACATGGTGGTTGACCTGGACGAGTTCACCCAGGCGGCGGCGGCGCGGCAGGCCCGCTTCTGGGACAGCTATACCTTTTCCCTGCTCTATGCCGTCGTGGACTATTACTACCCGCAGACCTTCCTGCTCTACACGTTTCTGTCCGGCGTGCTGGTGGTGGGCGCGATGGGTTTTACGCTGGCGGCCCTGACACGCACACGCGAGCTGGTGGCCATGGTGACCTGCGGCGTGAGCATGTACCGCATCGCCGCCCCGGTCTTGATCATCGGCGGGCTGCTCAATGCCCTGGCGATCCCGCTCCAGGAATTCGTCATCCCGCCCCTGGCATCCAAACTGGCACGCGGCAAGAGCCAGGTCAAGCTCGACGTGGTCGAGACGTTTCGCATCAGCTACGCCCCCGACGGCCGGGGCAACTTGCTCAGTGCTGCGGCGCTGGACCCTGAAAAGCGCGAGCTGCAACAGACGGTAATCCTGGAGCGCAGTGAGCAAGGGCAGGTCTTGCGCCGCATCGAGGCCCAGCGCGCCGCCTGGGACGCCGACGCCGGAGGCTGGATGCTGCACGACGTACGTCTCCTGGAACCGACGGGCCCGACGCTGGGTCATACCCAGGTGCAGGGCGTGGCGAACATGCTATTTGTCACCGCGCTGAGTCCGGATGTTCTCCTGGCGCGGCGAGCGGCGATTTATACGCGCCTGCTGAGCATGCGCGAACTGATCACCATGTCCCAGAGCGCCGCGGCGGACACCAACGCGATCCGCCGGTTGATGCAGGCACGCTTCAGCGCGGTGGTGGTCAGCATCCTGCTGCTGGTGATCGCCTTGCCGTTCTTCCTGACGCGCGAGCCGGTGAACTTGATGGTGCAGGGCGTCTATGCCGCCGGTACGTGCCTGGCGGCGTGGGCCGCCTCGCTGGTGGTGCTCCAGGTGGGTGTGGGGTCTAACCCCGTCTTTGCCGCCTGGCTGCCCGCGGTGCTGCTGTTCCCCCTGGCGATGTGGCTGTTCTGGGGAATAAAGACGTGAGCCAGCGGGGGGGCGCCACGCAAAACCTGAGTCTATCCGGAGTGCGAAAGTCCGGATTTCCGGAAATCCGGACCTTTGGAAGGACTCAAGCCCGGCGTGCTGGCCCCCCTGAGCAGGATTTGCCGCAATTTTCCAAGTATTTCTGCAACAATGGGGCCGTCTCAAGCGTCTTAATAGAGATAGAGACAGTCAGCCCCGGGGACGGATGATGGTCGTCCCTTGCGGATACAAGAATCATTGGAGTCTGGGAGTCACGGATATGCGCCGGGCCTTTACGTTGCTGGAACTGCTGGTGGTGATATCCGTGATCGCGGTGCTGGTGGGCATTCTGCTGCCGGCTCTGGCGGCGGCGCGCAATAGAGCCAAGCAGACGCAGTGCTCGGCCAATCTGCGCGGCATCGGACAGGCGACCGCCAACTACGCCTATGACAGCGGGGAGTACATGCCGTTTCCGAATTCCAAGAGCCGGGAAATAGGAGCGAGCTACTACTGGAAGGGCGGTGGCTGGCTGTATAACTGGCGCCGGCTCGAGGACAGTTTCGGCATTAGTGACCACAACGCCGATTTCCAGGCCTCCTTTGTGGAGACCGGTGTCCTGTGGTACTACCTTCAGGATCGCAAGCCATATCGCTGCCCGCTGGATGCCGTGGAAGACGTCACCGGCAATGTGTACAAGATGACCAGCTACCTGATGAATGCCACAGTTCGGGGGAGCGAGAACGTCCTGCCGGCGGACTTCGTCGCCCCGTTTCGCATCACAGACTTCAGGTCCACAGACGTGGATTACTGGGAAGGCAAGTCACCCAGCGAAGGCGGTACCGATTGGAACGACGGCAATCTCGAACCGATCGCCAGCAATGGCCGAACAGAACGGCACCTCGACGGCCTGAGCCTGAGCTTCTTCGACGGCCACGTCGAGTTCTGGTCCAACGCGAAGTTCGATGAGCAAATCAGTGCCGACGTGCGTAACAGCCTGCGTTGCGCCCCGGATGCCCTAGATGGTTGGTGAGCAAAAGGGCGATCGGTAGACAGGTAGGGTGGGCCGAACGGTCACACGACCGCTGCTGCTGGTGCTCTGTTCCGCGCCTCAACTCCTAGTGCCGGCATGTGGTCGCCGCGGGCCGCGGGCGACGGTTCGCCCAGTAACGCGATGGGTCAGCAAGAGGGTGATCCAGCTTCCCCGGGGGACCATTCGCCACGGGATGCATAAGGTTCAGACTGAGGATCAGGGCAGACGACGGTCAGGAGCGCAAACTCGTTGTTGCCACCGAACATCGCGCCATGGTCAGGTCTGCCACACTCAGCAGCGAACTGGCTGAGGAATGGGCGCGCCAGTTGAATGTCCCCGTACATGAGATTGGTGAGTTGGCTTCGCCTTCGGTCTGACTCGACAACGCTCACGCGGTTATTTCGGAAAATCAGTGCGCCATACTCGCTTTCACCCTTCGCGCCACAGCGTCGCAGCGAACGGACCCAACTCCGAGCCTCGCCCAATGCGCTGGCCGTTGACCATGTCGATGACGGAGTTCAGGCCGACTTGGTTGGTATCCACATCGACAGCCATGTCGCTCAGGTTGGCCAGGAGGGCGTAGCGTCGGGCATCCAGGCCGATAACGCGTAGGCCGCGCAGTTCGGGACCCGTGAATGGGATCATCTGGCCGGCATTATCGGCCGAGAAGGCACGGGTCTGGCGTGCATCAGCACTCGACAGCACAGCCCAGGCGACGTTGAGCATGATCTGGCCCGGGTCGTACCAGGTCGGTTGCGTGATCGCAGGCCAGCCGATCTGCTCGACATGGAGCGAGCGGTAGCGTCCGCCCCGCCGTTGCGACACGCGATGCACAGTCAGTGCGTCGGCGCCATGCAGCCCGACGATACCGACGCGATTATCGATATTCGCCCAGTGCCCCAGCGGCAAGCGTTGCGGCTCGGCAACGGGCGCGGCCAGCGTGATATCGCCTGACGGCGTAATAATGCGTCGTCGAAAGTCGTTGTACAGATCGTTGGGCAGGTTCAGACACATGCCCATGAGCTGGCGCGCGAGAATGCGTTTGTCCAGCGCCCGGCACAGTTCCAGGGCGACCACCGTGTGGCCATCGGGCAGCGCCGCCAGCGCCAGGCTGTGGCGGGCCGCATCGCTGCCGCGCCAGCCGTCGGCCAGCATCAGGTTGGCGCCCTCGATCACGCAGCCGGCGGTGACCCAGCCGCCGTCGAACGACGCGACGCTGGCGCTGTGCAGCTTGCGTGCCGGCGGTTCACCGTCGGGCGCCTGTTCGCCCACCAGGGTCACGCTGCCGCCCAGGTTCTGAAGCCACTCGCACAGGTGGCCGTCGTCCGGCGGCTGGCAAATGCCCTGTGCCAGGCCATAGGCACGCCAGGCGAAGGATGCCAGCCGCGTGGGGCAGCGGTGCAACACGGCCGCGTGCTCGGGCTCGATCCATCCGCCGGTGGCTGAAAATTCAAAGCTGTCGCGCGGCTCGACCTGCGCCGCCACCAGCGGTGCATACGTCAGCGCCATGCTCAACGCCGCCGCCCGGTCGGACTCGAGGCGCACGTAGTAGTAGGGGCTAAAGTCCGCCAGCCATGCCAGGCGCTTGGAGTAGAACCCGCCATCACCGTCGTGTTCAGCCTCACGGCGGATCAGATCAAGCTGCCGATCGGCCAGCGCCATCGCATGCCCATCGCCCAGATGGTCGGCGGCGTACAGCAACGAAGGCAGCAGATACTCCTGGCAATAAGCATAGCGCACGCGCGAGTCACCGCCGAGGCGAGCCAATCGGCCGTCACCGAAAATCATCCGCCGCGTCACTTGCCAGAGGTCGGCCTGGTGATGATGCAGCGAATCCGCCACGGCCAGTCCCCGCGCCCGCAGATCAAAGTGGCAGATAGCCGCCTGCGAAACGCAGATGACCATGTAGCCCACGTTGAGGTAGCCGTGGTGATCCAACCCGTAGTTGGGGAAGAAGCTGGCGCCGACGTGGCGTTGGCGCACGGGTTTACCCGCCACGATCTGTTCGCACTTGGCATCGCCCGGCACGCTCACGCCATTGATCAGGAACGCATGGGCCGCTTGGCACCAGTCGTCGGCATGGGCATGGTCGGGATACATCTGCGCCACGCGCCACAAGAGGGCGCCGACCCACAGATTCGATTCAGGATTGTTCTTCCTGCTATGGTTCCAGCGGTCCGCCTGCACGCCCTTGTGACCGGAACGTTCGTGGCTGGTGGTCTGCCAGTCCGCCTCGCTGATGAGCATGCGTCGCAAAGCGTCGCGGTCTTCATCAGTCAAGTGCGGCTCCAGCGCGTGCACACCATGCATCATGCGTTCGATGCCCAGCGGGCTGATCCAGGTGTGACCCCAGCGTGTGCCATCGGTGCAGCTCAGCGGGCCGGTGACGTGGCTGGCCAGGGAGAATCGCAAGGCCGCCAGCGATCGTGCCAACACGCGCGGCCGATCCGTCTCCGGCGGACTCTGTGGATGCGTCGCCAGCACCGCCATGGCGGCGGCGTAACGCTGATTGGTGTGGTAGCCCCAGTGGTTGTAACCGGTGCCGTAGCAGCCAACCCCCGGATGCCCCGGACGCCCCGGCAAGTCGTGCCAGTAGCGTTCGCTGTGATCCGACCATCGCTGTAGCAGGTGTAAGGCCAGGGCAGAATCAAACATGGTGGTACTCGGCACACAGGGGCTGAGCACCGATATACTGGCTCGCCATGAGTAAGGCAATACGACAAGGGCGTGGCGGACTGGACGATCAGGCGGCACGCGTTGCGGCATTACAGATTCGCATGGCCAAATGGAAGGCCTCGGCGCTGCTGGTCAGCAACCCGCGCGACATCCGCTATCTCACCGGCTTCGTCGGCGATGACAGTTGGGCGATCGTCCGCCAGGATGAGTCGCGTGTCGAGTTGCTCAGCGACTTTCGCTTCGAGGAGCAGATCCAGCGCGAGGCGCCGCAGGCCCGAGCGCACATGCGCAAGAAGGGGCTGGTGGAGGAACTGGAGAAGCTCGTCAAGGGGCTCCGCATCCGCCGGCTGGCGCTACAGGCCCAGCACATCACGCTGGCGCAGCGGCAGAAACTGGTCAAGGCCCTTGGCGCCAAGCGGCTCACCGCCGTGGACGACGGCTTGCTCGAGCAGCGCGCGGTCAAGACGCCCGACGAGGTCGCCGCCATCCGCAAGGCGCTGGATATTCAGCAGCAGGCGTACCGAAACACGCTCAAGTTCATCAGACCGGGGGCGCCGGGCCAGACTGAGGCCCACATCGCCGCGTACCTGGAATACCAGATGCGCACGCTGGGCGCCGACGGCACGAGCTTTCCCAGCATCGTCGCCGCCGACGCCAACGCGGCCTTGCCGCACGCGATTCCGGGGGCCACGACGGTCAAGCGTCATGGCATCGTGCTGATCGACTGGGGTGCGCGGTGGGGCGGGTATTGCTCGGACTTGACGCGCGTGGTCGCCCTGGGGCAGATGCCGGCGAAGTTGCGCGAGGTGTACAAAGTGGTGCTGGACGCCCAACTCGCCGCCATCGCCGCCATCGCGCCGGGCAAGTCGCTCAAGAAAGTCGATGGCGTGGCGCGCGCCATCATCAGGAAGGCCGGCTATGCCAAGCGCTTCGGCCACGGCCTGGGCCACGGCATCGGCCTGGACATCCACGAACAGCCGGTGCTCTCACACCGCGCCGACGGTGTGCTCCGGCCCGGCCAGATCGTTACCGTCGAGCCGGGCATCTACCTCCCGGGCATCGGCGGCGTTCGCATCGAGGACGATGTGCTGGTGACCGACCATGGCCACCAGGTCCTGAGCGATTTGCCCAAAGACCTCGAATCCGCCATCATCTAAGCCTTGGCCACGAAGACACGAAGAAGAAGCAGGGATGGACACGGATGAACACGGATTGGAGATAGAGGTAACAGGAATGGACATGATGGACAGGATGATAAGAAACCAGGGCGGTCCGGGCGCATCATGTCCATGCCTGTTCCTTCTTCTTCATGTGTTCATCCGTGTTCATCCGTGTTACCTCTTTCTCAAGACACGACCATGATTGACAACAAGAGCCTTAAATCGCTGATCAAACTGATGGTCGAGAATGACCTGACGGAACTGGATTTGCAGGATCCGCAGGGCGAGCGGGTGACGATCAAGCGCCGCCAGGGCGAGCCGCAGGCAGCCTACGTGCCGCAGGCGCCGGCGACCGCGCCCGCACCGGCGGCGGTCGGCGCCCCGGCCGGCACTGCGGCCGCTGATGAGGGTTTGATCGCCATCAGCAGCCCGATGGTCGGCACGTTCTATGCCGCGCCCAGCCCCGGTGCCAAGGATTTCGTCAGCGTTGGCGACAGCGTCGACGCCGAGAAAGTCATCTGCCTCATCGAAGCCATGAAGGTCTTCAACGAAATCAAGGCCGAGGTCGCCGGCACCATCGAACGCATACTGCTGACCAACGGCAAGGCAGTCGAATACGGCCAGCCACTGTTCATGATCCGCCCGCAATGACCCGGAAAAATAGCCACAGATCAACACAGATAAACACAGATAGGAAAGCGCCGAAAGCAGGAAAATAGAAAACGCAGAAAAGGACAGAAAATTCGATCCCGGCCCGCAGCCCTCTTATTTTCTGCTTTTCCTGCATTTTCTGCCTTTCTTATCTGTGTCCATCTGTGTTCATCTGTGGCTAATGTTTGGACCGCCTATGTTCAGCCGCATTCTTATCGCCAACCGGGGTGAAATCGCTGTGCGGATCATCCGCGCCTGCCGGGAACTGGGCATTGAGACGGTGGCGGTGTATTCCGAGGCCGACCGCACGAGCATGCACGTGAAGCAGGCGGACCAGGCGATCTGCATCGGGCCGCCGCCGCCGGGGGAAAGCTATCTCAACATTCCGCGGATTATCAGCGCCGCCGAGGTCGCCAACGTCGATGCCATTCATCCCGGCTACGGGTTCCTGGCGGAAAACGCTCATTTCGCCGAGGTATGTCGCTCGTGCAACATCGAGTTCATCGGGCCCAGCGTTCAGTCGATGGCGATGTTGGGCGACAAGGTGACGTGCAAGGAGACGGCCGCGGCCGCCAAGGTGCCCCTGTTCCCCGGCTCCAAGGGCGCGGTGAACGACGAGGACGAGGCCGTCAAGACCGCGCGCAAGATCGGCTACCCGGTGATCATCAAGGCGGCGGCGGGCGGCGGCGGACGCGGCATGCGCGTGGCGCACAACGACATCAGCCTGCGCGCCGGCCTGCACTCGGCACGCAGCGAGGCCGAGAGCGCCTTTGGCGACGGCACCATCTTCATCGAGAAGTTCCTCGAACGCGCCCGCCACGTCGAGGTGCAGATCCTCGGCGATCAGCAGGGCAACGTGGTGCACCTGTTCGAGCGCGACTGCACCATCCAGCGCCGCCACCAGAAGCTCATCGAGGAAGCGCCCTGCCCCGTGCTTGATGAAGGCACGCGCGAGGACTTGTGCCGCTCAGCCGTGCGCCTGGCCAAGGCCGCCAAGTATTATTCGGCCGCGACCGTCGAGTACCTGCTGGACAAGGACAAGAAGTTCTACCTGCTGGAGGTCAACACCCGCGTGCAGGTTGAACACCCGGTGACGGAGATGATCACCGGCATCGACATCGTCAAGATGCAGATTCGCATCGCCGCGGGGGAGCCGCTGCCCTTCTCGCAGAAGCAGATCAAGCGCCATGGCCACGCCATCGAGGTTCGCATTAACGCCGAGGACCCCGACCGCCGCTTTGCCCCCTCGCCGGGCCCGATTCATCGCTACGACTTGCCCGGCGGGCCGGGCGTGCGCATCGACAGCCACTGCTACACCGGCTATCACGTGCCGCCGCACTACGACTCGATGATCGCCAAGCTGATCGTGCACAAGCCCACGCGCGAAGAGGCGATCATGGGCATGAAGCGCGCCCTGCGCGAGTTCTACATCGAGCCGATCAAGACCACCATCCCGCTTCAGGCGATGCTGATGAACAACGGCAACTTCCTCAAGTCGGATGTGGATATTCACTTCCTGGAACGATTGCTCAGCGCCCCGGCGCAGTGACGCCATATGGAGTGCGGGGGCTGCGACCCCGCTTTAGCTTGCGGCGGAGCCGTCCTGGTTCCCGAAACAGTATCGCCGCCAGCGCAAGACGCTCCGCGTCCAGCCAAAGCGGCGTCGTTGCCGCCGCACTCCAAAATGTCTGACGCCGTTCACCAATCCAGCGGCTTGCGCCATGTATCGCGCAACTCCTCCAACGATGCATCCAGCAACCGCCCATGCCTGGCGCAGCGGACGGTGAGGCGGTCGTGGCGGGCCAAGGCGCCGATCTGGGCGAAGGGGAGGTTGGCGTTGCGCAGGGTTCGGGCGGCGGCGTCGAGGTGGGATGGGGCGATTTCCAGCAGGTAGCGGCTGGGGGATTCGGCAAAGCAGGCGGTCAGGTCGTCGAGTTCGCGGTCGACGGGCAGGGCGTCCAAGTCCAGTTCCAGGCCGATGCGGCCGGCGAAGGCCATTTCCGCCGCGGCGACGAGCAGGCCGCCATCCGAGCAATCGTGAGCCGAGGCGACTTGGCCTGCGGCGATAAGGTGGGCGACAGCGCGGGCGATGGCTGGGCCTTGCTGGAGGTCCACGTGCGGGATGCGCCCGTCGCGCGAGTCATCGCCGGTAATCGACAGGTAATGCGAGCCGCCCAAGGCGCTGCCGGTGGGGCCGACGATCAACAGCACGTTCCCGGCCGCTTTGGCATCCATCGTGCGCGCCAGAGCGACATCCGGCACGATGCCCAACGCGGTGATCAACAGCGTCGGCGGGATGGTGATCAGCCGGCCATCCTCGGTCGTGAACTGATTGGAAAGCGAGTCCTTGCCCGAGACAAACGGCGTGCGGTAGGCCAGCGCCCCGTCGTAACACGCCTCGGCAGCGCGCACCAGCGAGCCAAGCTGATAGGGGTTATCGCAGCGCGGCCAGCAGAAGTTGTCGAGAATAACGATCTGTTCCGGATCGGCGCCGACGCAGACGGCGTTGCGGACGGCCTCATCGATCGCCGCCAGCGCCATCCAGTAGGAGTCGCCGCCGGGGGTTTTCTCACCCAAGCTAGTTTGTAAGCCGCAGGCGATGGCGATGCCGCGCGAGGAGTTGAGCTTGGGGCGCAACACGGCCGCGTCGGATGGGCCATCCTGCTGCGGCCCGACCAGCGGCTTGACCACGCTGCCGCCCTGCACTTCGTGATCGTACTGGCGGATGATCCAGTGCTTGGAAGCGATATTGGGGTGGGAGAGGAGGGCGGGGAGGAGATCGGAGATTTCGGATCTCGGATTTTGGATTTCGGATTTTGAAACAGCGAGCCGGGCCGTCTCGGCCCCGGCGAATCCAGGTTGCCACTTTGCCTCGCGCGTGGGTGTGGGGATGCCCTCGTGCAGCAGGTGCATTGACAGACGGCCGACTTCCTGGCCGTGATAGAAGAGCTGTAGTTCGCCGTGGCCATCAGGGCCTTGCCGGCCGAATTCGCCTAAGTCACACAGCTCGACGCCCTGTGCGTCGCACATGGCTTGCAGCGCCGCGATATTTCCGGGGGCCACCGCCAGCACCATGCGTTCCTGCGCTTCGCTGATCCAGATTTCCGTGTACGACAGGCCCTGGTATTTCAGCGGAGCGCGATCGAGATGAACCGCCGCGCCCAGTTCGCTGCCCATTTCGCCCACCGCGCTGGAGAACCCGCCGGCGCCGCAGTCGGTGATGGCGGTGAACAGGCAGCCGCCATCCGTCGGCGGGTTGTCGCGCGCCTGAAGAATCACGTCCAGCGTCTTTTTCTGGGTGATGGCGTTGCCGATCTGCACGGCATGAGCGAACTCGTCGGCGTGCGTGTCGGTCAGCTCGGCGCTGGAAAAGGTGGCGCCGTGGATGCCGTCGCGTCCGGTGCGCCCGCCCAGCACGATGATGTGATCGCCGGCCTGGGCCTTGCCGAAGCACATATCGCGCGGGATCAGGCCGATGCAGCCGGCGAAGACCAGCGGGTTGGCCAGGTAATCGGGATGAAACGCCACCGCGCCGTTGACGGTGGGAATGCCCATGCGGTTGCCGTAGTCACGGATGCCGGCGACAACCTGTTCGAGCGTGCGGCGGGGGGGGATGACGCCCTTGGGAATTTCGGATTGCGGATTTCGGATTTCGGATTGGGGCGGGGCCACGCAGAACACGTCGGTATTGGCGATGGGTCGTGCCGCCAGGCCGGTGCCCATGACGTCGCGGATGCAGCCGCCGATGCCCGTGGCCGCGCCACCGTAGGGCTCGATGGCGCTGGGGTGGTTGTGTGTTTCGACCTTGATGCACACCGCATCGTCGTCGTCGAAGCCGACGATGCCCGCATTGTCCTTGAACACGCTGATGCACCAGTTGCGGAAGTGGTCTTCCTGCATCAGTTGGTTGGTGGCGGCGGCGATGGTGGACTTGAGCAGGTTGTGAATGGTCACCGAGCCGTCGGCGTTGACGGTGTGGCCCGGGCGATGAGCAAACTCGAGTTCGGAATTGGACTGGCGATAGGTGATGTTGGACTTGAGCGTCTTGTGGACGCAGTGCTCGCTCCAGGTCTGGGCGATGGTCTCCAACTCCACATCGGTCGGTTCGCGACCGCCCGGCACCCCCGGCCCGCCCGGCACCCCCGGAAGACTGCGGAAGTAATCGCGGATGGCACGCATCTCTTGGAGCGAGAGAAAAAGATGCGCCTGCCGGGACAACTTGGCAAGGGCCTCGTCGTCCATGTCGCGGATGGGCACGTGCGTGAGCCGCATCGTGTACGCTGAACCATGCGTGAAATGGTCGGGCTGGTAGGGCTGGTCGTAGATGTCCTGGATGACGGGATTGGCAAGGGCGCGGGCGGCGAATTGCCGCAGGACCTGGGGCGCGGCGTCGGCGCCTGACAGGTCGTAGCGCCACCCAGTGCGCACCTCGATGGCGGCGGGATCCAGCGTGGGGAACATCTCGGCGATGGCGTCGCGCGTGGATTCGGCTACGGGGTCCATGACGCCGGGCTGGTAGTGCACTTCGATGGTGCGGTTGCCCTCGCCGGCCGGGGCCGCGCCCAGCGTCGCCTGCTGCGCCACCGCGTCGGCCAGCAACTCCTGGGCGACACGCTGGAGCATGACATCATCCAGCGCGGCTTCGATCAGATAGATTCGCGCGCTGCGCACCTGCGTCACGGCGCCCAGCATCGTGCGGGCCTGCGCCAGCACGGCCTGGGCCAGCGGATCGGGCTCACCGGTCCGCGGCCAGACTTCGACACGCGAAACACGCAAGACAGCGGGGTTGGAAATATCAGCAGTGGTGGTCATGGTGCGTAATAGCGAGTTGCCAGTTCCGATGTGTGTGAAACGGGTATTGCCGCTTGCGGCTTCGCGCGGGAATGAGTTAGTCGATGCCTCCAGGCAAGCCCTGTGTCGGCGCGAAGCCGCAAGCGGCTGAACTCGAAACTCGGAACTCGGAACTTGAAACAACCACGTCATTCACGCAGCGCAATACCGGTCGGCGCGATAACGCATCCTTGTCGAGCAATTCTTCCGATTCGATTACAAACGTGAACGAGTCGCCGGGCAGCAGCGTGATCATCTGCTCGCTCACCGTGGCGTTGGGATCCAAACGATCGGCAAACACGCAAAGGTCGCGCAAGAGCGAACGCGCGGTCACCGTCAGGTGATACTCGGTGCCGCGCTGCGCCAGGTCGGTGTCGAACTTCGGCAACGGATAACGCAGGTTCCTGTCGACGTCGAAGAACCAGAAAACAGGTGCGGGGGGCTGATCCCCGGCAAGCCCCGGAGACGGGGCATGCCCGGGCTTGGCATCATCTATTTGTGCGACGATCGACTCACTTGCGGCATCATGCGGGGCCGCGATGTTTGGCGGGATCGGCAGCGAAGTGTTCCCGTACGCCGCTACATCAAAGTTCGATTGCGCGTGCGCCAGCGCCTGCCCGTCGAAGCCGATGCGCTTGAACATCACCTGGCCGCGCCAAGACTCGGCCGTCTCGTTGTCAACAAACAACACCAGGCGGTCGTGGTCGGGCGTGTCGATGGGGCCGGCCGGCTGTATTGTCAGCAGTCGCGGGGCGAAGAACCGGCGGGTGGCGAACCACAACGGCTTGAGCCGGCCATCGCCGTCGATCGCCGCCCAACTCAGCACCGGCCAGCAGTCGTTGAGCTGCCAGTACAGCGTGCCCATGCAGCGTGGCCGGCGCGAGCGCCACCACTCGATGCCGGTCTGGATCGAGCGTGCCTGGTTGATCTGCGTCAGGTAATGCCAGTCCTCGAAGTCTGCGGGCGGTTCGAAGATGTCTGCCAGGGGCTTATGCAATCGCTCGGCGTTGCCGCCGCCGGCCTTCTGATGATGCTCGATCGCCGGTGAATCGATGCGGCGCTGATCACGCGGAATGGCACGCGTCAACGTCGCCCAGGTCGGCGGCCCCTGATGCCCGAACTCACTGGCGAAACGAGGCACAAAGCGGCGGTAACCGGCGCCATGCGGGGCGCCGGCCCACACGTGCATGTTGCCGTGGTCGGGATCGTTAGGATGAATGCCCGCGTCCACGTCCGCGTCGCCAGACCAGGGGCTGGCGGCCCAGTATGGCCGCGTCGGGTCCAGTTCCTTGACAATGCGCGGCAGCAGGTCGAAGTAGTAGCCCGGGCCCCACGTGCGCCCCTTGAGCAGTCCGCTCTTCTGCCAGCCCCAGTCGCGATAGCCCCACAGGTTTTCGTTACAGCCGTTCCACAGCACCAGGCTCGGGTGCCGCGACAGGCGGGCGACGTTGTAGCGTGCCTCAGCCTCCACAGCGGAGCGAAACGGCTCCTCCTCCACATACGAGGCACAGGCGAAAAGGAAGTCCTGCCAGACCATGATGCCCAGTTCGTCACAGGCTTCGTAGAAGGCGTCGGTCTCGTAGATGCCGCCGCCCCAGACGCGCAACATGTTCATGTGCGCCGCGGCCGCCTGCTCGATGCGCTGGCGCACGCGATGCGGCTCGCAGGCACGGTCGAGGAAGCAGTCGTCGGGGATCCAATTGGCGCCTTTGCAGAAGATGGGCCGGCCGTTGATCTTGAGGGCAAACGCGCTGCCGATGCGGGGATCGGCGGGGTCATCGAGCGTGCGATCCAGTTCCACGGTGCGCAGGCCGATGCGGCCGAACCAGTGGTCTAGCTCCTGACGGTCTTCATCGACGAGGATGAGGTTGAGGCTGTAGAGCGGCTGCTCGCCGTGGCCGCGCGGCCACCACAATTCCGGCCGGGCGATTTTGAGCGTCAGCGCCACTTCCTCGTCGCCGGGATTTACCATCTGTCGCTGGGCGATGCGCGTCTGCTGCCCGTGGCTGAGCGTCGCCTCGAGCGTGGCCGGCTTGGACAGCCGCAGTTGCACGTGCACCTCCACCGTGGCGCCGTCGGTCGTCGCCGCGGTCACCAGCGGGCGCACCTGCGCGATTCGCCCTGCGTCCCACACACGCAGGTACACCGGTTTCCACAAACCCGCGGTGGTGGCGACCGGCCCCCAGTCCCAGCCCATGTTGCACGAGTTCTTGCGGATGAAATTGTGCGGCAGCGAAGGGTTGTTGCCGCTGCCGGCGCGCGGGACTTCGCCAAGTTTCGCCTCCATCGCCAGGGCGTATTTCAACGGCGAGGCGAAGGTGACCACCAGCTCGTTCTCGCCGGCGCGTAACTGCGGCTTGACAGGCCAGACGTGCGGGTGGTGCATGTTGTGCGACTGGCCGACGGGCTGGCCGTTAAGCTCGACACTGGCGATCGTGTCCAGTCCTTCACACACCAGGCCCACGTGCTCGTGATCGAGCATGTCCGCAGGCAGGTCGAACGTGCAGCGGTACTGCCAGTCCACCTGGCCGATCCAGCGCGTCAACAGTTCGTTGCGGTCCAGGTAGGGATCGGGAATCAGGCCGGCACGCAGCAGAGCGGTGTGCACCGTGCCGGGCACCGTGGCGGGGATGGCCTGCTGGATGGCGTCCAGATCGATTGATTCGTGTACGTCCGACAGATCACCGACAGCGCGAAGCGTCCAATTCGTGTTCAGATGTTTCGTCAGCATGGATTTCTCAAAATCACCGGATAGGCGATTCTACAGCATCGCCGCCACGAATGTGGGCCGGAGCGAGCCGGGCCGTCTCGGCCCCGGCGGCGGCGAAGCCGCAACCAAAACAGGAATTAGCCGCGGATGTGCGCCGACGAATACAGACAGGAACGCAGAAGAAGGAACAGGGATGGACATGATGGACAGGATGAATCAGACGGCTTCAACAGCGGAACGCTAAATCGGACGGCTTCAACAGCGGGAGCTAAAACTGAAACCAGCAATGTGGGCTTCGCCGCCGAGGCCGAGATGGCCTTCCGGGGGCGGCTGGCTGAATCAAATCCTGGCCATCGCTGTCTCTTCCTTATCTAATCCAGTAACGCGCGCACCTTGAGTTGCCCGCGAATCTGCGCCACCGGGTCGCCGGCGGGGTCGATGCGCACCGCCTGCCAGCCGCGCTGCTGCGCCGTGTGCACATTGGCCTGGCTGTCATCAAAGAAGAGAATCGCCCGCCCGGCAATGCCGGTGGCCTGCTCCACCTGCCGAAAGATCCCCGGCGACGGTTTCATCATCCGCGCCTCGAAGCTGGTGAAGCGCCAAGTCAGCCGATCCAGTCCCAGAAAGTGCGGCCCCGGCGTGGTCATCATCCGCCAGTGACGCGTATTGGTGTTCGACAGGCAGGCGCTGCGCACCTGGCCGTGTCGCGACAGTTCGCCGATGAGTTCGACCGCGCCCGGGTACGGCCCCTTGAGCCAGGCGTCACAGCCCGCCAGCACGTGTTGCGGCGGCGTATCAATGAGTTGCCCGGTCTGCTGGGCAAACGCATCGTCTTGGATCAATCCGCACTCGTGCTGGTTGCCGATGTCCTGTAGCGTCATCCAAATGGCCGGGTCCGCCAGCCGCGCCGGAAACGCAATCCCCGCCCGCCGGCACGCCTCCTCCCATCCGCCACAGATACGGATCATCACCCCGCCCAGGTCCAGGCAGATCAACTGGATCGCATCGCCGTTGTGTTCGTGCATGGCCGGTAGCGTAGGCGGCGGCGACGGTGAACGCCACCACGTACCGCCAGCGGTTTGCCGCAGGCAGGAGCGTCACATTCGCACCCGGCTCCGGGCACTGGTCCCCGCGCCGGACTTTGCCGTGCGCTGTCCCCCGCCTGTATAGTCGGCTCCACTTTGCGAAGCGCAGGAGCCACTATGTCCAAGATGACGCGTCGGCAACGCATGCAGGCCATTTACGCCGGGCAGATCCCCGATCGCTCGGCGATCAAGGTGTGGGGCGCCGAGCCCGGCCAGCGCTGCGCCCACCCGGCTTTCGAGCCCGTCCGCGACCTGGCGGTGGCCAGAAGCGACCTGCTGATCACCCTGGGCTTCGATCTCCACCATGTCTACTGCGGTCAGCATGGCAAGACGCTCTACGAAGTGCGCCAGCAGAAAACGGCCTCGCCTGACTGGGTCGAGGAGATTCTGATCTATCACACTCCGCGGGGCGACCTGCGCGAGGTCAACTACATCGGCACCCACGGCCAGCCGGGCTACGAAGTGGAGTTCCCACTCAAGGAGCCCGACGACATCGGCAAGCTGCTGTCGATGCCCTACGAGCCGTGCCCGATTGACGTGCAGCGGTTCCGCGCCGCCGATGTGGCCGTGGGCGATGCGGGCATCGCGCAATATCACCTTGACAACCCGCTTTGTGCCTTGCAGCGGATCATCGGCCCGGAGAATTTCGCGCTATGGAGTTTCGAGGCCCAGGACCTGATGCTGGAGGCGGTGCGTGTGTTCGCCGGGCGGCTTCAGGACCAGGTGAAGCGGGCGTTGGCGGCGGGCGTCACGGGGCCGTTTGGCTGGGTCGGCCCCGAGTTGTGCATTCCGCCGCTCATGCCCATGTCGGCATTCGAGAAGTTCGTTTTCGCCATCGACAAACCCACCATCGATCTGATTCACGAGGGCGGGGCCCGGGTGTGGGTGCATTGCCACGGCAAAATGGGCCCGGTGCTGGAGCGATTCGTCGCCATGGGCGTGGACGTGCTCAATCCGCTCGAGCCGCCGCCCATGGGTGACCTGACGCTGGCGGAGGCGTTCGGCCGCGTGGGCAACAGGGTGGCGCTGGAAGGCAACCTGGAAACGCACGACATCATGACTGTCGCGCCGGACGTGCTGCGTGACAAGATCCACGAAGCGCTCGATGCCGGGCGCGGCCGGCGGCACATCTTCTGCCCCAGTGCCGGCTACTACGAAAACCCCCAGCCAACCCAACGCGAGATCGAGAACTGGATCCTCTTCATCGAAGAGGGTGTGCGCTATGCGGAGGAAATCAGTCAGTAGAGTCTGGTAAGTGCGGGAAAGTGGCCGACCCGAGATTCTTCGCCTACTGGCGCGCCAAGGTCTTCCTGCCGCCATGCTCCGTTGGGGTTTTCGCCTGGGAGGGGTTGACATGGGCGGCGCGGGAGGTATCATATATATTGAACTACCGGATTGCGTTGGTTCTGGGACTGACGGCCGACTCGCTGCGGAGGGCGCAGCGATCGCCGAGATGGAGCGAAAGGCCATGCGGGGCCTGGGTTTCAATACCTGGTCGTCCTCGTGGGCGATGCGGGCTGGGAACTCTCAAGGCAATCGCGCGTTTTTCAGCAACTGCCCGGGGCGGACATTTTCACAAACTTGCTAATTGTGAGGAAACTCATGTTCAAATCACGGATTACAAGTGACAGAGCAATACATCCAGAATGTCAGGGTGACACGGCACTGACAGGGGGGCTGACATTCGGTAAGTAATGCAGGGATAAGGACAAATCAAAAGATGACACTCGGGGGGAGGGGAGGGGGGCTGACATGTGTCCGGATATCCGGAATTGGTCTCCCGGCCCCCGGATCCCGGATCCCGGATCCCGGACCCCCGGAGGCAAAGGAGGGTGAGAGGGGCGGGAAAGCCCAGCCGCTCCTGCGGCTGGGATGGGATG
>JBBDMX010000057.1:0-17509 GCA_040878035.1 Phycisphaeraceae bacterium
TAACAATTCATGGGCGATTTGTTACGGACAGCATTGCCTCAGAAGGGAGAGGGGGTTAGAGGCTCACCCGCCATGCACGCGTGTTCGACAAATCCCCCGCCCATTTCATAATGGTCGCTCATGGCCAGTGGTTCAACTCAGTGCAGCGTGCTTCTTGCCGGCGGCGGCAGCGGGGGTCACATCTTTCCCAACCTGGCGATCCTCGAACGCCTGCGTGAGCGCCGGCCTGATGTGGGTGCCGTCTTTGTTGTCTCGCAGCGGCCGCTCGATGCGCAGATTCTGGAAAAGCATCAACAGCGATACACGCCCATCCCCGTGCAACCCCTGACGGCTAAGCCGTGGCGCTGGCCGGCGTTCTACCAAGCCTGGCGGCAGAGCGTGGACATGACCGCGGCACTGATGCGGCAGATGAACGTGCGAGCGGTGGCGGCAACGGGCGGATTCGTGTCGGGGCCGGCGATCTCGGCGGCTCATCGCCTGGGGCTGCCGGTGGCGCTGGTGAATCTCGATGCGATTCCGGGCAAAGCCAATGCGTGGATGGCGGGCCGGGCCACGGCGGTGTTCAGTGTCTACGCCACGCCGACGCTGGCCAAGGCGCAGCGGATCGGCATGCCGTTGCGCAAGGTCGCCATCGGCCCGGCCGATCGCTTCAAAGCCCGTGCCGCCATGGGTCTGGATCCCGAACGTGAAACCATCTTCGTCACCGGCGCCAGCCAGGGCGCGTCCTCGCTCAATCGCATGATGATCGAGCTGGTGGGACAGACGCAGGTGCGCAAGGCGCTGCGGGCGCGCGAGGAGTGGCAGGTGCTGCACCTGACGGGGGACAAGGGCGAAGAAGCTGAGGCGGCTCGAAAGGCGTATGAGAAGGCGGGGGTGCCGGCACGGGTGCTGCCCTTCTGCGACACCATGGGGCAGGCCTGGTGCAGCGCGTCGATCGCCATCAGCCGGGCCGGCGCCGGCAGCGTCGCCGAGGCGTGGGTCAATGCGGTGCCGACGATTTTCTTTCCCTACCCGTATCACAAAGACCTGCACCAGAAGCACAATGCCGAGCCGTTGACGCAGGCGGGCGCCGCAGTGCTGATGCTCGACCAGATCGATCCGGCGACCAACGCGCGGCAACTGGGGCCGCGCCTGCTGTCGCTGATGAGCAACTCCACGCAGCGCTACCAGATGGCGGAGAACCTGCGCAACACACGCCCGCCCGACGGCGCGGCGATCGTCGCCGACTGGCTGTCGGCGGCGTGCAAGGGATGAACGGTCCCCTCTCCCTCGGGGAGAGGGTTAGGGTGAGGGGACGTCTGAGTCGCCTGCGTCAACACCTTGTAGCCAACCTTCGGATGAAGGCGTGCGAGTTGTCCCGGCATCTGTTCATCCGGTGATCCCCTCACCCCAGCCCTCTCCCAAAGGGAGAGGGGGTCAATCCAACTCCACGACTTGCCCATACTCCGGCACCTGGGCGTGCCAGCCGAACTGGTCCTTAATCGTCCCCGCGAGTTTCAGCGCCACGTCTTCATCGCCGTGCGTCAGGAACAGATGCTTGGGCGCCGCCTGGAAATGCCCCAGCCAGCGCAAGAGCGTGGCGCGATCGGCATGCGCCGAGAGGCCGAAGATCCTGGCGATTCGCGCCCGCACGACCTGAGGCTCTCCCAGGATGCGCACCGGATTGCCGCCCTCGAGTATTTCCCGGCCCAGCGTGCCACGACCCTGGTAACCCACGAACACCACCGTCGCCTCGGGCCGGCTGATGTTGTGCATCAGGTGATGCTTGATGCGGCCGCCCGTGGCCATGCCCGAGCCGGCCATGATGATGCACGTGCCGCGCATTTGGTTAATGGCCTTGGACTGCTCCCTGCTGCGTGCCAGCACCAGCCCGTGGAAGTCGAAGGGTGAGTGATGCTGCACCAGCAGTTGCCGCGTTTCCTCGTCGAGATACTGCTGATGCTGTCGGAACACCTCGGTGGCGCTGACGCCCATGGGGCTGTCGAGGAAGACCATCATGGGCGGGATGAGTCCGGCGCGGAGCAGGCGGCTTAAGTGGAACATCAGCTCCTGGGCACGCTCGACGGCGAAGGTGGGGATGATGATGTTCCCGCCGCGCCGCTGCGTGTCGTTGATCACGTCCGCCAGTTGGTTCTCGATGGTGGCGGCGCCGTCGTGGTCGCGGTCGCCGTAGGTCGATTCCATCACCACCACGTCGGCCTGCGCCAGCAACGTCGGATCACCGATGAGCGGCTTGTTCCATAGGCCCAGATCGCCGGAGAACACCAGCCGCTTTTCCCCGCCGGCTTCCTTGACACGGAATTCCAGCATTGCCGAGCCCAGGATGTGCCCCGCATCGTGATAGCGCACTTCGACCTGATCGCAGAGCTTGAGCGGCTCACCGTAGTGCACGGCATGGAACAGTCGCGCGGCGCGTTGCGCATCCTCCACGGTATAAAGCGGTTCGTAGGGGTGCGGCGGCTGGCGATTCTGCCGCTCGTGACGGCGCCGCTTGAACTGCACGTCTTCCTGCTGGATCCGTGCCGAGTCTTCCATGATGATGCGTGCCAGGTCCACCGACGGCGCGGTGGTGTAGATCGGTCCATCAAAGCCGTCGCGTGCCAGCCGGGGAATCAGGCCGCAGTGGTCCAGGTGGGCGTGCGTGAGCAGCAAGGCGTCGAGGCTGCGCGGCTCGATCGGGCAGGGCGCCCAGTTGCGGTCCCGAAAGGGCCGTTCCTGGAACATGCCGCAATCGATCATGAAGCGCTTGCCCGCCGCTTCCAGCACGTATCGCGATCCGGTGACTTGGCGGTTGGCGCCCAGAAAGTGCAACTTCATAGTGGGGATTCTTCCGGTGAGGGGATCTGGGCATCGGCGAGGGTGGCAAACTCCAGCGTGACCGGCTCCAGGGCGGCCAGCAACTCCACCATCGCCAGGACCGTGCCCACGATCATGACGACGATGCCCAGGAAGAAGACGACCAGCGCCGCCACCGCGGCATTGACGTAGAGAATCGACAGGCCCAGCAATAGCGAGCAAATGAGCATGCAGAGGATGGTGGTGAGCAGGCAGAGCAAGCCGTTGCGCAGCAGCCGGGCGCGGCGGAGCATGCGCTGGACCTGCGTATTGAGCGTGGTGCTGCGCTGGCGCCAGTGGCGGGCCGAGGGATGGTCTCGCTGCTGATCAGACAGACCGGCGACGTGCGCCGTCAAGTCATAGCGTTCCTTAATGAACGTGCGCGTTCGGGTAATGATGGCGGTGAGCCTGTTGTACAGCGCCAGGCACACCAGCCCGTTGGCGGAGATGATCACCACCGGGGCGACGAGCAACTGAATGACGCGCAGCGCTTCCTGCATGAGGGGGCATTATGTTGGTTTGCCGCACACGCGGCAACCCGGCCCCCGGACCCCCGGACCCCGACCCCGGACCCCGCACGCGGCAAGCGGCGGCGCTTCGTACGGTAGGCAGGCGTTCCCTACCAAGCGCCGCGACTCCGGGGTTGTCGCGACTGCATATCCCGCCGTCAGAAAATCCCCTGCGCCCAGACGCGGGATAATTCCGATACCTCGCGCCCCTCGGCAGCGCCGACTGCCTGCTAGACTTACGGAAATGCCCAACCTTCAGCAGACAGAACAAATACAGGGCCCGCGTGAATCGCGGATCGGACGCGTGGCAGTAGTTGGCACCTACCTGCCGCGGCGCTGCGGCATCGCGACTTTCAGTAGCGATTTGCTCGAAGCCATGGCCGGCGTGGCCCCAGAGACCGAATTCCACGCCGTCGCCATGAATGACAAATCCGACGGGTACCAGTACCCCCGCCGGGTGCAATTCGAGGTGAGCGACCATCATCTGGCCGACTACCGCCTGGCGGCCGAATTCCTCAACATGAGCGGCATCGAGGTGGTCTGCCTTCAGCACGAATACGGGATCTTCGGCGGGCCCGACGGCAAGCACATCGTCGAGCTACTTCGCCGCCTGCGCATGCCCGTGGTCACCACCCTGCACACCGTGCTCAAGGACCCCAGCCCCGGCCAGAAGGCGACCCTGCGGCGGATCGTCGATCTGTCCGACCGCGTGGTGGTCATGGCGGAAAAGGCACTGGATTTTCTGGAGGACATCTACCAGGTGCCGCGCGACAAGGCGCGCCTGATTCACCACGGCATACCCGACGTGGCGTTCATCGATCCCAACTTCTACAAGGACCAGTTCGGCGTCGAGGGACGCAAGGTGATCCTGACCTTCGGCCTGCTGGGGCCGGGCAAGGGCATTGAGAACATGGTCAACGCCCTGCCCACCATCGTCGAAAAGCACCCAGATGCGATTTACCTGGTCGTGGGCGCCACTCATCCGGGCGTGTTGGCGCACAACGGCGAGGAATACCGCGTGGGCCTCCAGCGCCTGGCGCGCGAGCTGAACGTCTCGAAGCACCTGGCCTTTCATAATCGCTTTGTCGATTTGAAGGAGCTGACCGAATTCCTCAGCGCCGCGGATGTATACGTCACGCCCTACTTAAGCGAGAAACAGATCTGCTCGGGCACGCTGGCGTATGCGATGGGCACGGGCAACGCGGTGGTTTCCACGCCCTATTGGTACGCCCAGGAAATGTTGGCGGAGGATCGCGGGGTGCTGGTGCCATTTGCCGAGCCTGGCCGACTGGCGCAGGCGATCATCGGCCTGTTCGACGACGAGGTGGGCCGCCACGCTACCCGCAAGCGGGCTTACGCCCACACCCGCGAGATGACCTGGCCGCAGGTGGCGGGCCAGTATCTGGACCTTTTCTGCCAGGTGCAGCGTGAACGTCTCCAGCAGCCGCGTACCAAGGTATCGACCGCCGGCGGCGGCGACGCCCAGCCCGCGGGTGACGCCCGGCGGTACACGCTGGGCCGGCCCCTGCCGCCCGATGAAAGCGATCTGCCCGCCATCAAGCTCGATCACCTGCGCTCACTCACCGACGACACCGGCCTGTTGCGGCAGGCGCGAGGCGTCATTCCCCTGCGCCAGGGCGGCTACTCCACCGACGACAACGCCGGAGCGCTGATGGTGGTGCTCATGGCCGAGGATCACGTCCCCGACGCCGAACTCTGCCGCCGACTGGCGGTCTGCTACCTCAGTTTCCTCGACTACGCCTTTAACGAGGAGGCCCGACGCTTTAACGGCCTGTTGAGCTACGACCGGCGGTGGATTGACCAGGCGCCCGACGAGTCGCAGGGGCGAACCGTCTGGGCCCTGGGCGAGACCGTGGCACGCAGCGGGGCGTCAAGCTATCTGCCGCTGGCGGCCGGCCTGTTTCACAAAGCGCTGCCGGCGGTCAACGAGTCGTCGTCGCTCTGTGCCTGGGCCTACGGCCTGATGGGCGCGCATGCCTACTTGCGCCGCTACAGCGGCGAAACCTCCGTCCGCCGCTTCCGCGAGCAACTGGCGCAGCGGCTCTTTGCTCACTTCCAGCGCTGTGACGATCCCAACTGGCCCTGGCCCCTGGATACTCTCACCAGCGACAACGCCCGCCTGCCCCATGCCCTGCTGCTCTCGGGTCACTTCATGCAGGACCACACCATGGTCGATGCCGCGCTGGCCAGCCTCGACTGGCTGCTGCGCGTGCAGACCGATCCGCAGGGCCACCTGACGCCGGTGGGCAGCGAAGGCTGGTATCCGCGCAGCGGCGAAAAGGCGCGATTCCATCAGCAGCCCTTCGAGGCCTCAGGGCTGGTGCAGGCGTGCCTGGAGGCACACCGGGTCACCGGCGACACGCGCTGGGAACGCGAGGCGCAGCGCTGCCTGCGCTGGTACCTGGGCGACAACGATCTGCGTGTGCCGCTAGTGGACCACGCTACGGGCGCCTGCGCCGAGGTCCTGCGTCCGGGTGGCGCCAGTCCCGATCAACCGGCACATGCGGCGCTGTCGTGGCTTCTGGCGGCCATTGCCATGCACGAGCACGAGCTGGAGGTGACGCAGGTGGTCGAGCGGCCCGTTGTCACAGGCGGAGCCGAGCGGCCTGTCGCCAGCGGAGCCGAGCGGCGCGAGGCGCGCGATCCGCGCCCGGCCGAGACGGCGCACGGCGCCCACGAGGCCACGGAGGCCCCGGAGGCCCCGGTCGTCACCGTCGCGCCGAGCTTGGCGGGGAATGCACGTCGGCCGGGCGAGCCGCGGCGCTCCCTGTCCCCGGCAGGCTGATCGCCCCCCTGCCCTTGGGGCGTTGAGCCAGCAACTTGTGTCCTTGTCCCCATGGGACTTTAGGGGTTTCCCTTATAGCCGCCGCATCGCGATGGGTTACCTTTGGAGTAACAGAAACGCTTGACGCGGCCGGATCATTTTGTTCTTCGCCAGTGTTGGATAATTGCGATTTCGCCATTCTTGCCGCGTCTGGCCGTCGCCTGTGAACGACGGATCGGTTAACAATCTGACGGTGATGCAGAAGGAGGTGGACCGGCTACTGGCGGCTTGGTCCAGTGTTTCGCGTTGCCGCCTGCGCCCGGAGTACAAACAGTGACAATGGGAACAGCATATCTGGCGGGGGACTATGGCTTGTTGACGCCCGCGCCCGGCGGATCGGAGGATCTGGCTCAGGCAGTGGCCACCCTGGGCGCTTGCGATGCGGCCGCTCTAGCTCTACCGGATCAGATCATCCGCATTGTGGTGGCCGACGACCATCGCATCCTTCGCGAAGCCCTGGTGAAAGTGCTCGAGGCGCATGCCGACCTGAAGGTGGTGGGCCAGGCCTGGGACGGCGCGATGGCGGTGGAGTTGGCGGTCTCGCTGCGACCGCACGTGGTGCTCATGGACGTGAACATGCCGCGGCTCAATGGGATCGACGCCACCCGGCAGATCATGACCCGGGTGACGGGCGTGCGCGTGCTGGGCCTGTCGTCGCACAATGAGCTAAGCGCGGCCGGCGCCATGCGCAGTGCGGGCGCCGAAGCATTCCTGCCCAAGGGCTGTTCGATCGCTTTGCTGCTGGCTACCATTCGCGGCCAGTCGCCGTCGCCGGAGGTGTCGGCTGGGGGGTCGGCCAATAGCGACGGGAACTGAAACTATCGCTAAGCGGGGTTCCGCAGGTAAGATAGGAGGAGGTCTGGCACTCTGACAGGGGGCTGCCCAATCTCCGGCCCGGTTGTGGCTTACCACTGCGCGGATGCGCCGTGGTACCCCCGCCTTGGAATTGTGGGCAGACCCGACCGGTGGTTTGACACGCCCCGCCATGAACAGCGACCGTTCGACCATGCCCGCCGATCCCGTTCCCAGGCCAGCGCCGACGTTGCCGCCGACGGCGATCCCTTTCGCCACGTCCCGGCCCGCGCGTGCCGCCGAGGTGCGGACCATGGTGCGCCCCGTCGTGCGCGGCAAATTCCTCTTTGTCGGCGACCGCAAGTTCTATCTCCGTGGCGTGACTTACGGCCCGTTTCAACCCACCAACGAGGGCTGCGAATACCACGACCAGAAGACGGTGGAAGCTGATTTTGCCGCCATGGCGCGGCGGCGCATCAATGCCGTGCGCCTCTACACCGTGCCTCCGCGATGGCTCCTTGACATCGCCCAGGGCCATGGCTTGCGAGTGATGATCGGCATGCCCTGGGAGCAACACGTGGCTTTTCTGGACGACCGCCGTCGCCCCCGCCAGATCATCCAGCGCCTGGGCGCCATGATCCAGCCCATCGCCAACCACCCGGCCATCCTCGCCTACGCCATCGGCAATGAGATCCCCGCCTCCATCGTCCGCTGGCACGGCCCGGCCAAAGTCGAACGCTTTCTGCATCGCCTCTACAAAACTGTCAAGCGTGGCGACCCCTCGGCCCTGGTCACCTACGTCAATTTCCCCACCACCGAATACCTGAACCTGCCGTTTCTCGACTTTGCCGCGTTCAATGTTTACCTCGAGTCGCCCGAGAAGCTCACGGCCTACTTGTCGAAGCTGCACAGCCACGCCGGCGATCGACCCGTGATCATGGCGGAACTGGGCCTGGACAGCCTGCGCCATGGACAAGAAGCACAGGCCCACACTCTGCACTGGCAGATTCGCACCGCCTTTGAATCGGCGTGCGCCGGCCTGTTCGTCTTCTCCTGGACTGACGAGTGGCATCGCGGCGGCGCCGACATCACCGACTGGGCCTTTGGCCTGACCACACGCCAGCGCCAGCCCAAACCGGCGCTCCAGAGCGTCGCCGACGCCTTTACCGGCATCCCCTTCTCCAACCATCGCGACTGGCCCCGCATTTCCGTCATCGTCTGCTCCTACAACGGCGCCAGGACCATCGGCGACTGCTGCCAGGGCATTCTCTCGCTCAAATATCCCAACATCGAGGTCATCGTCGTGGATGACGGCTCGCGCGACAGCGTGGGCCCCATTGCCCACAGCTACGGGTTTAAGGTCATTCGCCAACTCAACGCCGGGCTGTCCAGCGCCCGCAACACCGGCATGGAAGCCGCCACCGGCGAGATCCTGGTCTACCTCGACGACGATGCCCGGCCTGATCCGGATTGGCTGCACTACCTGGCGCACACGTTCATGACGACCCACCATGTGGCGGTGGGCGGGCCCAATCTGCCGCCGGTGGGCGACGGGATGATCGCCGACTGCGTCGCCAACGCTCCCGGCGGGCCGCTGCACGTGCTGATCACCGACCAGGTGGCTGAACATATTCCCGGGTGCAACTTCGCCGTGCGCCGCGAGGCGCTGATGGCGGTGGGCGGATTTGATCCCCAGTTCCGCATCGCCGGCGACGACGTGGACCTGTGCTGGCGGCTCCAGGAACAGGGCTGGACCATCGGCTTTTCGCCCGGCGCCATGGTCTGGCATCACCGCCGCAACTCGATCGATGCGTACCTGCGCCAGCAGCGCAATTACGGGCGCGCTGAGGCGATGCTGGAAAACAAGTGGCCCTGGAAGTACAACGCCGCGGGACACATCCCCTGGTCGGGGCGGATTTACGGGCGCGGCAAGCTCGAAACCTTTCAACGCCGCCGCGGCCACATCTATCAGGGCATCTGGGGCACCGCACCCTTCCAGTCGATGTACCAATCGCCGCCGGGACTGGTCAGCTCCCTGCCGTTGATGCCCGAGTGGTATCTGATCATCTTCGCGTTGGCGTCGCTGTCGGTGATGAGTGTTTTCTGGCCGCACCTCTGGCCCGCGCCGCCGCTGCTAGCCATCGCCCTGGCGGCGCCGATCATGCAGGCGCTCATGGGCGCCGCCCACGCGTCGTTCGTCAATTCCTCGACCAATCGCATGGCCCTGGCGGACAAGTACCTGATCACCGCCTGGCTGCACCTGCTCCAGCCGATCGTTCGCTTTCATGGCCGGCTGCGCGGCGGATTGCACCCCCTGCGCCCGCGCGGCGCCACGCGCTTCAGGCTACCGCGGCGCCGACGCATCACCGTCTGGCATGAGGAGTGGTCCCCGCCCGAAAAGCACCTGGAAACCGTGGAGACTAACCTGGAGCGACATAACGCCGCGGTACGCCGCGGCGGCGAATGGGACAGTTGGGACCTGCGCGTCAGCGGCGGCCTGCTGGGCGGCGCACGCCTGCGCATGGCGCTCGAAGAGCACGGCCAGGGCAAGCAGCAACTATGCTTTGCCCTCTGGCCCACATGGTCCGCCATCGCCCTGGGCCTGATCGTCATGCTGGGTGTGCTGGGCGCCGCGGCCCTGGCGGACGGCGCCTGGATCGTCGGCTCGATCCTCGCCGGCAGCTCGCTGGGCCTGGGCCTCAAGGCCCTGACCGAAACCGGCTCCGCCATCGCCGCCATGATCGAAGCCATCGACCCGTCCCGGCGGAAGGGAACGCGAAAACAGGAAGGCACGAAGTGAGAACAAAACCGAAAAACGAAGCACGAGGAACGAAGAACCAGGCACGAACAGCGCGGACCGCGTTGCTCGTGCCGTGGCCCGGTCTTTTTCTTTCGTTCTTCATTCTTCGTTCTTCGTTCTTCACTTTTTCGCCCTTTGTGCCTTCGTGTCTTCGTGTTCAACCCCATGCCCGGTGACTACACAGCCATGCAGCTCTACCGCCGGGTGTTCCGGCAGGCTCGGCCGTACTGGCCGAGCATTGCGGTCATTCTGTTGCTCAACCTGCTGGCCACGCCACTGGCACTGTTGACCCCCCTGCCGCTCAAAATCGCGGTGGACAGCGTGATCAGCAACCTGCCTCTGCCGCACTGGTTGGCGGCGTTCGTACCCGATGCCATGGAAACCTCGCGCACCGGCCTGCTGCTTTTTGCCGTGGTGTTCCTGGTCGTCATCGGCCTGCTGTCGTACCTCAACGGCCTGGCCATCTGGCTTATGCAGAGCTACACCGGCGAGAAGCTCGTGCTCGACTTCCGCGCCGCGCTTTTCCGCCACGTCCAGCGGCTCTCCCTGGCGTATCACGACGCCCGCGGCGCTAACGACGCGACCTACCGCATCCAGTACGACGCGCCCGCTCTCCAATGGATCAGCATCGACGGTGTGATCCCCTTTGTCACCAACGCCATCACCCTGGCGGGCATGATCTACGTCATCGCCCTGCTCGATTGGCAACTGGCGCTGGTGGCGCTGGTGGTGGCGCCGGTGCTGATGGCGTTGACGCGCATGGCCGGGGGCCGCTTGCGCTCGCAGTGGGAGAACGTGCGGCAACTGGAAAGCTCGGCCATGGGCGTGGTGCAGGAAACGCTCAGCGCCCTGCGCGTGGTCAAGGCCTTTGGCCAGGAGGAGCGCGAGCAGAGCCGCTTCGTCGGCCAGGCGGGGCGCAGCGTGCGCGGCCAGTTGCGCGTGGCCATGATCAAGGGCGGGTTCGACCTGCTCACGGGGCTGACGCTGGCGCTGGGCACGGCCGCGGTCTTGTACCTGGGCGTTACGCACGTGCTCGAAACGCCGCCACGCATCACTCTGGGCGACCTGCTCATCGTGATGGCGTACCTGGCGCAGCTCTACGGCCCGCTCCAGAGCATGAGCAAGAAGGTCACCGACCTCCAGGCGTCGCTGGCCAGCGCGGCGCGGGCGTTTTCGCTGATCGATCAGGTGCCCGACGTCGTGGAAAAGCCCCACGCGCAGGCCATGGGGCGATCCAGCGGCCATGTGCGCTTTGAAGGCGTGAGCTATGCCTATAACCCGGCGTCGCCGGTGCTGGGGCAGGTGAATTTGGACATCGCGCCCGGCACGCGCGCCGGCATCGTCGGCCGCACCGGCGCCGGCAAAACCACCCTGGTGAGCCTGCTGCTCCGCTTTTTCGATCCGACCCAGGGGCGCTTGACCCTCGACGGCACGGACTTGCGCGATCTGAAACTGGCGGACCTGCGCGCCCAGTATTCGATGGTCTTGCAGGACCCCGTGCTGTTTTCGCAGAGCATCGGCGAGAATATCGCCTATGCCCGGCCGGGCGCCACGCAGGAACAGATCGAGGCCGCCGCCCGCGCCGCCCACGCCCACGAGTTCATCCTCAAACAGGAGCAAGGCTACGACACGCCCGTCGGCGAACGCGGCATGCGCCTCTCCGGCGGCGAGCGCCAGCGCATCAGCATCGCCCGCGCGTTTCTCAAGGACGCTCCCGTGCTCATTCTCGATGAGCCCACCAGCTCGGTTGACCTGGAAACCGAGGCAGCGATCCTGGCGGCCATGGACAAGCTGATGCATGGCCGCACCGTCTTCATCATCGCCCACCGGCTCAACACGCTCCAGAACTGCGACCTGATTCTGCGCGTGGAAGAAGGCGGCGTGCACATCGAAACCGACCGGCAGAAGATCGATGCGACCGAGGTGCAGCCGGCATGATCCGACCCCCTCTCCCTTCTGAGGGAGAGGGCTGGGGTGAGGGTGTCTGGAAATGAATGACAGCGGGAACAACATAAGCACCTTCGGCCGATGGCACTGCTGTCCTGCGGGTGCGAAACAACCTGCAAGCACCCTCACCCTCACCCTCTCCCTCAGAAGGGAGAGGGGACCAGAGCCGCCGCTCACCATACAACTGGATTCTGTATGAAATCGCCGCTGCGCATCATCACCACCGGCATGGCAGTCACGTACCCCTTCGGCGGCGTGTTCTGGGATTACATGCAGTACCCGCTTGGCCTGCACAAGCTCGGCCACGAAGTGCTCTACCTCGAGGACACCGGCAAGTGGTGCTACGACCCGGCGGCACAGACATGGGTGGAGGACGGCAGCGCCAATGCCGCGGCCTTCGCAAATCATCTGGCGAAGCTTAGCCCGGAACTGGCACAACGCTGGCACTACCGCGACGTATCAGGCAAGACCCATGGCTGGGACGCGGCACGCGTCGCCGAGTTCTGCCGGTCCGCCGACCTGCTCCTGCACATCTCGGCGTCGTGCTGGCTGCGCGACGACTACCTCAAGGTCAAACGCATCGCCTTTGTCGACAGCGACCCGATGTACACGCAGGCATCCTTGTTCGGCGGCGATGACCCGGCCAAGGCGGCTGAAAAGCTCAAGTGGTGGACCGATCATCATCAGGTGTTTTTCACCTTCGGCGAGAAGGTGGGACAAGCCGACTGCCTGGTGCCCACGGGGCCGATCAAGTGGCGGCCGACGCGGCAGCCGGTCGTGCTCGATGCGTGGCAACCGGCGCGCGTGCCCGTGGCGCAGCGGCGGCAAGTGCTGACCACAGTGGCGTCGTGGGAGCCGACAGAGAAAGGGCCCAGCTACGGCGGCGTGCAGTACGGCGGCAAGAGCACCGAGTTTGCGCGCTTCATCGACCTGCCGGCACACCTGCCCGTGCCCATCGAAGTGGCGCTGTCCGGCCCGGCGCCGCACGACCGCCTGCGCCAGCACGGCTGGCAGGTGCGCGACGGCCTGGACGTCTCGCGCGATCCCTGGCTCTACCGCGCGTACCTGGCCAACTCGCTGGCCGAGTGCAGCGTCGCCAAGAACGCCTACGTCGCCAGCCGCAGCGGCTGGTTCTCCTGCCGCAGCGCCTGCTATCTGGCCCTGGGCGTGCCGGCGATCGTGCAGGACACGGGCTGGAGCGACGTGATTCAACCGGGCGCTGGGTTGGTGGCATTTACGACCATCGACGAAGCGGCCGATGCGATCCGGCGCCTCGCCGCCGACCCGCAACGTCACGCCAAGGCGGCGCTGGAGGTTGCTCACGAATGGTTTGCCGCGGACCGCGTGCTGGCCAATCTCCTGGTTCAGGCCGCGTAGACACACTTGACAAACTTGGCAAACGCGCTATGGTGAGCCGCATGCAAGTCACGGTCACCGACGAAGCACTGGAGCAGATCAGCCAGCTTCCGCGAGTGATCGCAGCACGCGTCGAGAATCGGTGATCACGCGACTGGAGAAGTGGCCCCGCGTCAGCGGGGTCAAGTGGTTGACGGGCGACTGGAAACACCACGCGCGGATTCGAACCGGCGACTACCGGGTGATCTTCCGCTTGTTGAGTGGTGACGAGCTTCTGATCGTTCGAATCGCTGATCGCCGCGACGCCTATGCCGATTAGAGGAGCATCGAGCATGACCCATGCCACGACTATCAGCATTAAACATGAGCCGTTTGTGCTGTTGCCGCAGCGGGAGTACGAGGAGTTGCTGGCGCGTGCCGCGGGCGAGACCCTGCCGCCCCTGCCGCCCGCCAACGCCCGTGGTCACCGGCCCGCGAGGGAGGCGGTGCGCGTGGTCATCGCGCGCAACATCATCACCTCGCGGATCAAGGCTGGCTGGACTCAGCAGGAACTGGCTCGGCGCGCCAAGGTGAGCGTGGAGACGATCAGCCGGCTGGAGAGCGCTAAGCACAAGCCGCAGGCTGCCACACTTCAGCGGATTGACGCCGCGTTCAACAAAGCCGGCGTGTGAAGTGACCTAATGGAAAAGTACGATCAAGCCTTTTTTGATGCTCATCGCGCCGGGGCGCGAAGCTCGGCACAAGCCGTGCTCCCACAGTTGCGCGAACTGGTCAAGCCGACGACAATCCAGTCCGTCATCGACATCGGCTGCGGCAGCGGCACCTGGCTGTCCGTCTGGCGGGAACTGGACGTGATGGACCTCCGCGGCGTCGATGGCGCTTACGTTGAACAGGCCACGCTGGACATCCCCGCGGGCACCTTCACCGCGCATGACCTCAACCAGCCGATCGAGCTTGACCGCACCTTCGACCTGGCGATGTCGCTGGAGGTCGCCGAGCACCTCAAGCCCGAGCGTGCGGCCTCCTTCGTCGCCGACCTGTGCCGCCTGTCTCCGCTCGTGCTGTTTTCCGCCGCCATCCCCCACCAGGGTGGCACGGATCACATCAACGAGCAATGGCCGGCTTACTGGGCCGAGCACTTTCATAATGTCGGCTACGTCCTGATCGACTGTCTGCGCCTCCAACTCTGGGACGACCCGCGGATCGACTACTGGTACCAGCAGAACCTCATGTTGGCGGTGCGGCACGATCGGCTGGCGGAATATCCGCTGCTCCAGCAGGGGCACGACCGCATGGCCGGGCGCGTGGCGTCGCTGGTCCATCCGCAAGTGCTCAAACGCTGGGTCGATTGGGGCATGGACCAGTGCAACGCGTACTGGCAGGCGGTCGAGAAGAAGTAGCCACAGGTGAACACAAATGAACACAGATAACAGCACGCAGGAAGGCAACAAACAAGGAGAGAAGCAGAGCATCAGACTTTTCTGCGCTTGTGCCTTTTCATATCTGTGTCCATCTGTGTTCATCTGTGGCTCAACTCAAGGTTCGCCATGAAGATCATCGTCCTCGGCTATCTGGTGCGTGGCCCGCTGGGTGGCATGGCGTGGCATCACCTCCAGTACGTCGTGGGCCTGGCACGCCTGGGCCACGAGGTCTACTTCATCGAGGACAGCGGCGACGAGCCGGCGTGCTACGACCCGACGCGCTGGGTGACCGATGCCGACCCGTCGTTTGGCCTGCGCTTTGCCCGTCAGGCATTTGACCGGCTGGGGCTGGGCGACCGATGGGGCTACTGGGACCAGCACACCACGCGCTGGCTGGGGCCGCTGGGCGATCGCGCCCGCGGCCTGTGCGAATCCGCCGCCGTCGTGCTCAACGTCTCGGGCATCAATCCCCTGCGCCCCTGGCTCATGCAGGCGCCGCGCCGCGTGCTGATCGATACCGACCCGGCCTTCACCCAGATTCGCCACCTCACCGAGCCCTCGGCCATGGCGCTGGCGAAACAGCACAACGCGTTCTTCACCTTCGGAGAGAACTTCGGCAAACGCGGCTGCTCGATTCCCGACGACGGCTTGTGGTGGTACCCCACGCGCCAGCCGGTGGTGCTCGACCTCTGGCCGGTGACCCCCGCGCCCGCGCCCCCGCCCCCGCCCCCGGAGGAGCCCATCACCACGGTGATGCAATGGCAAAGCTATCCGCCGCGCGAATGGGAAGGCGTGCAGTACGGGCAGAAGTCGCTGTCCTTCGCGCCCTACATGACGCTGCCCCAGCGCAGCGGCGCCACCTTCGAGCTGGCGATCGGCGGCGGCGCCCCGGCCGATGAACTGCGCGCCCATGGCTGGCGCATCGTGGATGTCCTGGAGGCCACGCGGGACCCCTGGCGCTATCAGCAATTCATCCAGCACAGCCGCGCCGAATGGGGCGTCGCCAAGCATGGCTACGTCGCCAGTCACAGCGGCTGGTTCAGCGAGCGCACCCTGGCATACCTGGCCAGTGGCCGGCCCGCCATCGTCCACGACACCGGCTGGACCGATTTTCTGCCCACCTGCCCCGGCGTGCTGCCCTTTTCCGACCCCGACCAGGCCGCCGCCGCCGTCGCCGCCCTCGATGATGGGTATGCCCAGCGTTGCCATGCCGCGCGTGACTGGGTCGCCGCCCATTTCGCCGCCGAGCAGGTGCTGCCGCCACTACTCGAAATCCGGGATCTCGCAGACTCAGCGCTGGATGATCTGGGGTACGCTAGGGCTTGAGACAGTACGATCTGGTATAATTCCGGCGGCGAAACCGCACTGTAACCCCGGACTTGCCCAGGATTCATGGCACAACCGATCGGTCTCATCGCGGGTCAGGGACGGCTCCCGATCATCACGGCGCAAGGGATTCGCGCCGCGGGTCATCCGGTGGTCTGTGTCGGCTTGCGGGACCAGTTCGATCCGGTGCTGCCGGAACAGTGCGACCAGTTTGCCGCCGCTTCGGTCGGTCACCTGAGCAAATGGATCAGGCTGATGAAGCGCTGGGGCGTGACCCAGGCGGTGATGGTCGGGCGGGTGCAGAAGACGCGCGTGCACGATCCTGTCTCGATGCTGCGCATGCTGCCGGACTGGCACGCGGTGCGCCTGTGGCTGCGCATCCGCCACGACACGCGCAGCGACCAGATTCTGGGCCGCGTGGCGGACTTGCTCGATTCCTATGGAATTCGCCTCATCGATTCGACCCAATACATCCCGGACTACCTGGCCAGCGAGGGCGTGCTCACCCGCACGCGTCCCACCGCCGCGCAACTGGCGGACATCGAGTTCGCCTTGCCCATCGTCCGCCGCATGGGCGAATGGGACATCGGCCAGTCCATCGCCGTCAAGGCGCGTGACGTCATCGCCGTCGAAGCCATGGAAGGCACCGACGAGATGATTCACCGCGCCGGCCAACTGTGCAAGACCGGCGGGTGGATGCTGGTCAAAGTGGCCAAGCCCGGGCAGGACATGCGTTTCGACGTGCCCACGGTGGGCCTGCGCACCATCGAGCAACTGCACGCGGCCCGCGCCGCGGGCCTGGCGGTCGAGGCCGGCAAGGTCATCCTGCTGGACAAGCCCGAACTGCTCGCCGCCGCCGACAAGGCCGGCATCACCATCGTGGGTGTGCGGTTGGATGAAACGCCGGTAACGCCGTGACCGACATCCCTACTCGCTTCTGAGCGTCTGCAAGCTGAGGGCGGGGCTACGAGTGATCGGACTTGGCACACGGCCACTTGTACCCGCCGGCGCCTTTACCGCGCCTGCTTGTGCAAAGGTCAATTATCCTAAGCGATGACGAAAGGGCACTGCTGCCGGGGGAGCCCCTCTTTCTGGGGATTGCTCTCCACGTAACCACCGCGGCTCCACACTTCCGCAGGTGCATACAACAGTACCAAGCAGAGTTGCGCGCCGATCACCGGATGATGCGGGAAAAAGCGCCGCGTATTCAAGGGAATTGGCCGCCCATTCCGGGCGAGAGCCGCATATTCCGGGGAATGCGCCGCGCATTCCAAGGTGTAGAAGACCACCCCGGCACCCCGGACCCGGCACCCCGGACCCGGCCCCCGAAACCCGCCCACGGGTATTCACACTGGAAGGTCTTCTGTCTCGATCCCCTATCGACCGCTACAACCGGCAACTTCACTACAACCCTCAAAAATATCCCAACTCCGCCAAGCGCCCCAGCCCCGACCTCCAGCCGCGCCCCTGGGCGCAGCGCAACGCTCGCGCATCACCCCGCTGGGCTGCGTTATGGGCCCGAGGACCCGGGTTATTGCGACTCTGCCACGAGTTATTGCGACTCTGCACCAACTTTTCGCCGCCCTGCGCGATCTTTGTAAAGCGCTGCGCTCGCGCAGAGCGGCGCTGCGCTCGCGCAGAGCGGCGCTGCGCTCGCGCAGAGCGGCGCTGCGCTCGC
>JBBDMX010000057.1:17609-22479 GCA_040878035.1 Phycisphaeraceae bacterium
GCAGAGCGGCGCTGCGCTGGCGCAGATGAACGTGGATTCGGCTTTCTCCTGCACCCTCCACCCTGCACTGGGCGCTTCGCCCCCCCTCCACTTTGCACTTTGCACTTTGCACCCTGCACGGGCGCTTCGCCCCTCTCCACCTTGCACTTTGAACTGGGCGCTTCGCCCAAGCGCCCCGCTCGGGCCAACAGGTGGCCCGTCAGCGCCGACCAATGGCTTGGCCATGCGGATTGCCCAAAACCCGATTCGAGGCGGCAGGCCAAGCTGTGCCTGCCATCTTCGCCACGGCAGGATCGAACGGCAGGCAAAGCCTGCCCCAACCAACTACCCCATAATCGTGGATGTCCCCCTGGCCTACCCCACGATGGCGGATTCGACTTCCCGACCCTCCATCATCTGAGCAGTTCATGCCGCCGATTCCGTAGTTTGCCACCCGTTTAGGTCAAGACATTCACCTGACAAATGGCGCGATTTCCTCATTTCCGCAATGCCAGGGCCCTTGACACGGCCATTCCCGCAAGGATGATTAGGCAGAATCGATTCTGCATGAACAACTGTTATCCGACATGGGCATTTGGTACTCACCAGCCGATCCGACTCCGCGCGAGGTCTGTCCTTGCTGCGATTACGTTTCACTACCGGAGCGAGGGAATTACCTGATCTGCCCTGTGTGCTTCTGGGAGGACGAAGGCCAAGACATGGACCAGCTTGACGATCATTCCGGTCCAAATCACATCACGTTGCGCGAAGGGCGCGCAAATTTTGCTAAGTTTGGTGCGTGTGATGAGAAGATGATTCCGAACGTGTGCTCGGCGGAAGAGCGAGCGAAGTTCGAGCGGCGACCGCGAAATGTCGGATAACCCGCCGTTGCACTGGACCGCGGCCGCAGAACGTTTACTGTAGTTCGAATGGTCGTCGGCGCGGCCGCGGCCAGTGAACGGCAACCCGTTATGGTTTCATCATCGCCGCCAGTTCGACATGACGTAACGAAGTGCAGTTTCTGTCTCCGTTCCAGCCGTGAAACGGGGCCGCACGTCGCTGGACCTCGTCGATTCTTGGCGGGTCACGTGTATATTTGCTACCAATGTGCGAAGCAGAGCATGGGGATTTTTGACGAATGGTTCACAGAAAACGAGGGAGGTCGGACGCATGCGGGCTGGCAGCCAAAGTCAGAGTAATAAATCACGCACCATAAGCAGCGGCTGCAATTGACCGGCGACGCCCGCGATGGATAATTGAGTTGTCGGTTGAACGCCTGCTTCCGCGGGCGGCCGGCAACTGAGCCTTTTACGTTAGGCATCGTTCGCACGCCAATGGCCACCGAGATTTTCATCGCAAATACGGACGCGGAAATCGAATCCTGTTTCCCAGCTTTCAGCGTGCTTCGTCCTCACTTGGAGCAGAGCAAGTTCTTGCCGCAGGTTCGTCGCCAGCAAACGCAGTCTTACCAAATACTCGCTCTTAAACATGAGGGAGTGGTTAAGAGTGTCGCGGGTTTTCGGTTCGCCGAGTTCTTGGCTTGGGGCAGGGTTCTTTACATTGACGATTTATCCACTCTCCCCGGCGAAACTTCGCGGGGGTTCGCCGGCGCTTTGCTTGACTGGTTGGTTGACCATGCAAAGGCTCGCGAATGTCAGGGAGTTCACTTGGACACTGGCTACACCCGTCATGCCGCACATCGCCTTTATCTTCGAAAGGGTTTGCAGTTGAATTGCCACCACCTCGCTTTGGAGATCAAAACCGATGCCTAATCAACTGTTACATGGCTAAAGAGATGGCGCGAAAATCGCTCCCCAAGAAAATTCGCTTTGAGGTGTTGAAACGCGATAGTTTCCAATGCCAGTACTGTGGTGCATCTGCACCCAACGTGCTTCTCCAGATTGACCACGTCAAGCCAGTTGCCAATGGCGGAACGAATGACATCCTCAATCTCATTACTTCGTGCACTGAGTGCAACTCGGGCAAAGGCGCGCGTGAATTGGATGACGATGCCGCCCTTGTAAAGCAACAAAATCAGCTACAGGAACTTAACGAACGTCGTGAACAGCTCGAACTGATGATCCAATGGAAGGAAGAGCTGTCCAATCTCAAAGAGACACTGGTCGATCGGGTCGCCGAACATTGGTCAAAGCGTGTTGGCGGCTTTTCTCCAACTGAAACCGGACTTCAAACGCTACGTCGCCTCGTGAAACAACACGGCTACGCCGATGTCGTTGACGCTGTTGACACCGCTGTAGATATCTATGTGAAGTACGATGGCGAAACACCAACTCACGAATCGGTAGCGGTTGCTTTCCAAAAGATTCCCGGTGTACTTCGAACAAACGATGTCGCAAAGGAAAAACCTTACATCCGTGACCTGTACTACATTCGCGGCATATTGCGCAACCGCGGTTACGTTAACGAGAACTACGTGATGGAACTGCTAGAAAACGCTGCCGAATGCGAGGTTTCAATCGAAGACCTAAAATCACACGCGGCAAAATGCGGCAGCTGGACATTGTTCCGAGAAACGGTTGAGTCCATGATCGAAGACGCAAACGCGGGCGCCATGTAACAAAACAATGCACCCGAGTCGCGAAGTCGGGCGTTTTGACAATTGAGAATCTCTCGTCGCGACCGGGTGATTTCGGACGTTAGCGGCATGAGAATCGCCACCACCATTTCGCTAATGCTGCTGTTATTCGGTGGCTGTCAGGAACCTGCACCGCTCTCCGATGTCGAAGTACGAGTTTTAGGAAACCGATCAGATCCAACGTATGAGTGGGTATTCGCTTTTTACGGTGACGAGGTTGTCGCTCAGCGACATATATTTCCCGGTTACACGCAGACGATCATATTCAGTTACAGCGCTACCTCGCCAGCAATTCCCGACAAATTTGTTGTCGGCCCCGGCAATGTTGAACCGCCATTTGTGCCTGGCGGTCCGTGGTTCTATCGCGTAGATATACCTGGTGACGCTTCTGCTGAAATCCGAACCGTGTACTTCGGGAACGACACCCGCGAGCTTGGACAGGCCTTCTCGGATTTAGAGACCGTAATACAGTCGAAAGGAAAGCGACTCGATGTGTTGCCTGACTGGGTAGCCGAGTCATCAAGAATCCGCTCCTACTTCGGCTACGAGTAATGCCGCTAACCAGCGGCTGCAGTTGACCGGCGACGCCCGCGATGGATAATTATTGTTGGCTCGTAGCTCGCTCTGCGCGGGCGGCCGGCAACTGAGCCTTTTTCGTTAGGCCACTATGCGCACGACGCTGACACGAATGATCCGTTCGACCGGTTTCGCGGTGTTTCTGGTTGTCGTTGGTTTGATTTGCCTCGTGGCTCATTTCGAGATTTATCGTCGGACTTCGGCGAGCGCGTTCATCAATCAGCCCGAGTTCTATTTTAGGAACGTCTTCATCATACGAGACGCCAACCGGCAGGCGATTAGAGAGGTGAGCTATGCGGTTGGCTTTTCGAGTTACATTACGGCGCTCGCCGCCGTCGCAGGGCTTGGCTGGGGCGTTGCGCACATTATTTTGAGGAGGAGACGATGACGTGGCCCAACCCCTATATGGCCCGACTTGTCAAGAGGCGCACGTAGATAAACCCGAGCGAAGCTCGGGTGGCCTTGTCTCTGTTGGCGGAGGCGAGGGAAGCAAACGAGACAGGTACGTTGGTGCATGCGCGCTTCAGGGATATCCTCCGTGGCCGGCCGCGCAGCGGGGAGGTGTGGCCAAAGACGTGTCTGCCCCGTCCCGCTCTTTCTTGTTGGCGCGTCGCATTGAGCCGACAGAGACACCGATAGCGACTCTGATCGCTCATCCTCCCCAAGTTGGATTTAAGCCACCGCGTTGGGGCTTGGGCCGCGCCGTCGGTTGAGGCATGCCAGGACGCCGCCCAGGAGCAGTGCGGCCGACGCCGGCTCGGGGATCACATCCGCGAAGGTGGTGCCGATGCGCACGCTGTCGAACTGGTAGATATCGCCGCTGTCGAAGTTGAATGACCGCACGCCGAATACGCTGATGCCGCCCAGGCCGGAGTCGCCGGTCTGTGTCGCGTTGGCGGTGACCGGCTCGGTGGATGATGCCGGGTCGATGAACAGGTCGATCCGGTTGAAGTTGGACGACCCGTCTTTCCAGAGCTTGCCGACGAGCAGATAGGTCGTGCCCTGGATGGCCGTGGTGGAACTGCTGACGGTGGTGCCGCCGTTGCTCGTGCCGACGCGGGTGCCCAGGAAGCTGGTAGTGGTGGACAGCAGGCCCACGCCGCCGGAGTTGTTGTTGCCGTTGATCGTGCTGGTGCTGTTGCCCAGGTAGAAGTGCAGGAAATCGCTGTTTTCCAATCCGGCGACGGCTTCAATGCGTACGCTGAAGTAGGTGGTGGTGGTCCGCGTGGCGAACGAGCGATTGGCAACGGAGACGCTGTTGACCGCACCGGCGATTTCCGCCGAGCGGCTGCCGCCCTGGTCTACCTGCGCGTTCTGCACCAGCACGCCGGGGTCCGCCGACCAGTTGCTCGTCCAGCCGGCGCCGCCGGCGCCGCCGCTGAGCCCGCTGCCGGCCGCGTGGGACTCGAAATCATCCCATGCGACCAAGGCCGCCTGCATCGGCGGGGCGGCGACGGCCAAGATCACACTTGCCAGTAACGTCAGCAATGCGGCACGAACGCGCATCGGATTTGTCCTCCATCCAGTCGTAAAAACGCTGAAAAGCCAAGTCTTTATACCGCGCCGGGCCATGTTCCGTCAAGGTTTATGTTCACTGCATTGTACCGGGGCGTGACAATACTTTCGGGCAGCGTCAATTAGGGGTGGAGAGAGCTAGTCGCCAATAGGCCGACCACTGGTCGCTCTGGTCCAGGGCCTCCAAAGCCATGAGTTCCTCGG
>JBBDMX010000058.1:0-4090 GCA_040878035.1 Phycisphaeraceae bacterium
ATGCCCGCACCATAGCCAACCCCAGCCGTTGACAAACAGCCCCTACAGAGATGAATCCTGCAGATGGGCGGGGGCGTCGGACCATGATCGGCGCTCCTTGACAACTTACGACACGTGTTTGCACCACCAACGATGAAACCAGTATCATGCATTGGGGTTCGATTGTCAAGTCGCCGGGGAAAAAATTGGGAAAAATTGTATTGATCGCGGTTGCAGGGTACACTAGTCTCATTAGCCGGAGTTGAGCCGCGTGGACACCGGGATCGTTACCATGCCGACCATACGACAAGTGGCTGAGGTTGCGAATGTTAGCCCTGCTACCGCCAGCCGTGCCTTGGGGGATGCCCACAAGCGCTTGCAGGTGAGTCCCGCGACCGTCATTCGCGTCCAGGACGCCGCCCGCCGGTTGGGTTATCGCGTCAACTATCACATGCGGGCAGTCTCCACCGGCCGGGCGAATGTAACTGGTTTCGCTCCCGAGGTTCGTTTGGACCAACAGGTTGGTTCGGGTTCGGGCAACGACTACTTCGACGCGCTTCGCCGCGGCGTCGAGTTCACGACCCAGGAAGCCGGCATGGCCTTGATGAGCATTCATCCAGGCCGGGGCCTCACCGCGCTGCAACGCGGAACTCAGTATATGCAGGAGCGACGCCTCGATGCGCTGGTGGTTCCCGGAAGCACCGCCGTTCACCAGTCCACGGCAATGTTCGAGGATGACCCGAGCCTGCCGCTGGTGGTGGTCAACCCGCTCGGGCAGATCAATCGGCCGCGCATCATGTTCAACTTTCCGGTCGCGATGCAGTTAATCGTCGAGCATCTCAAATCGCTGGGGCATCGGCACGTCCTGTGGTTTGGACCCAATGTGGGCATTTCCGGCGGGCCATCCGTGCGACAGCAGATGTTCATTGATGCGGCCTGGCACGCGGGCCTCCAAGGCACGACGCACTTGGCCGCGGTTAGCAATGTGGGCCCGACAGCGACAACCATCATCGATGGCGTCCGGCATTCCCTGGGTGAGTGCCTCAGCAGGTCGGAGCGCCAATGGACTGCGATTGCCACGTATAACGATCAATGGGCTGTGGGCGCTTGCGCGGCACTGCGCGCTGCTGGCCTGGACGTGCCCGGCGACGTTTCAGTCATTGGCCTGGATAACCTGATCGCCACCTACTGTATCCCCGGACTGACGACGGTTGACCACGGATTCTACGAGATGGGGCGAAAGGCCGGCCTGTTGGCCGCGCGGCTTGCCGCGGCGGACCGAGCCGAGCGGGTGGAACTGTGCGACCACTGCGAGATCGTCGAGCCCAAGCTTATCGTGCGCGACAGCACCGGCCCGGCGCCGGCAGTGGCCTGAGCGCAGCCGGCGGCCACAACGTCACACAAAAAAGCTGGCGATCCACGTGGCGAACAGCCCACCCATCGCCATGAACCAGTTGGATGCGGACAAGGTGCGCAGCCCCATCGCGGTGTCGAATCCGCTCATCTTGGTGTAGACCCAGAAATAGCTGTCGTTCACGTGGCAGATCATCCGGGCTCCGGAACCCGACGCCAGAAAGATCAGCATGGGGGACATATTCAGTCGCTCAGCAAGCGGCAGGCAAAGCGTCGCTGCTGTGATCACCGCGACGGTTCCCGAACCCTGGATGGCCTTGAGCAAGGCTGCCACAACAAAGGGCACGAGGATGAAGGGGATGCCGCTTCCCGCGATCAACTCCGCTACCGCATCGCCCGCACCCGAATCCTTGAGCACCTGTCCCAGCGCCCCTCCCGCCGCAGTGATGAAGATAATCGCGCCGGCCTCGGGCAGTGCGTCATCCATGATCTTGAGGACACGCTGCTTTCCGATGCTGCGGCCCAGGACGACAATGGATACCAGCACGCCGATACCCATCGCGATGTTCGCGTTGCCGATGAATGCAAACACTGTCCGCAGCGGATGATCTTCTTTGAGAAGCATGGCGCTCGTCGTCGCCGCCAGGATCAGGACCATGGGCGTCAACAGCGCGGTGAAGGCCGCCCAACCCGTTGGCAGCTTTGCGTCCTGAACCTCGGCTTCCGGGTCTTGAGGCACTATGGAGGGCACAAACCTCGGCATGATGAACTGCGCCCAGAACCAGCCGAACATGGTCATCATCAAGGCGGCGAACATTCCCCACAGTGTCACAAGGCCAATGTCCAGGTCCAGAAGACCTGCCACCGCCAGTGGCCCGGGTGTCGGCGGCACAAATACGTGCGTGGCCAGAAGCCCCGCTGACAGCGACACCGTGATGACGGGCAATGAAATCTTTGTCCTGGATGACATCGCCTTGGCGAGGGGCGAAAGGATTACGAATGCAACATCGCTGAACACCGGAATGGCAACCAGATATCCGCATAGCGCCATCGCCAGAGGAGACCGTCGATTCCCGACTGTCCTGATTGCCAGATCGGCCATCTTCTTGGCGCCGCCGGATTCCTCGAGGTACTTGCCCAGCATCACCCCAAGAATGATGACGATCCCTATGCTCGCCACCGTCTTGCCGAATCCCACCGTGATTGATGTGATTGCATCGGCTAGCGGCATCTGAGAAAGGCACGCAATAGACAGCGCCGACAACAGCAGCCCAATAAAGGCATTCACGCGATACTTGATCGACACCAGAAACAGCACCGCCAGGCCGGCGAGAAATGAGAGTTCAACGGGCATGCGCTAACTCCGGTAATTCCTGGGGTTGTACCGCGCGCCACGATGGGCGAGGCCAAGCCATCCGTGTGCCGTGATACAGCACCGCCTGGAGCACCATGTGCAGGTCAGGTTCCGACCTCGATGACGTACTTGACCGGCTGCAGTTCACCCCGCGCGATGCGGGTCATGGTGTCGGGCGCATCTTGCAGCCTGCACGTACCCGACACCAGGATGTCCAGCGGCAACTGCCCACTGGCGACAATCTTCATCGCATCGATGAAGTCTTGTCGGGTGAACCCATAGGAGCCGCAAATGGTGATCTCGTTGCTGGTGACGCCCTGGAGAGGGAGTGTGAACTCTTTGGCAATGTTCCCGATCAGCACGAGCGTCGCTCCGTTGCCGCACAGGCCGAAGGCATCGCGAACGGTGGCGGCGGCGCCGACGGCCTCGAATACGCATCGGGCGCCTTCGCCGCGCGTGGCTTCGTCTATGACCTTCCTCGCGTCCTCTTGCGCCACATTGATCGGCCGCGCCCCAAATCGACGAATCAGGTCGAGCTTCGCATCGATCTTGTCCAGGGCCATAAATTCACGGACACCTTCAGCGCTCAGCCCGATGGCCAGGCCGATCCCGATTGTGCCCGCGCCGACAATGACGGTGACGTCATCGGCTTGCGGCCGAGCTTTGCGAATCGCGTGAAGACCCACGGCGATCGGCTCGGCAAGCACCCCCACTGCGGGGGCGACATCCCCCGGCAAAGGCACGAGGCATCGCTGGGGGATCGTGAAGAACGCCGCCATCGCGCCCCACGTGCCGCCACTGACGCCCAGAACCTTGCGGGCGGGGCACATCTGCTCCTGTCCGGCGAAGCAGGAGTGACACCTGCCGCATCCGACGATGTTGAACACCGCGGCGCGTTGACCGACTTTCACATCGCTAACGCCGGGGCCGAGTTCTGCCACTTCGCCCACGACCTCGTGCCCCATCACCATGCCCGGCTGGCGTCGCCCGGACTCGCCCGTGAAGCCATGCACATCTGACCCGCAGATACCCACGGCCAACGTGCGCAGCAGGACTTCGCCCTCGCCGGGTTCTGGCATCGGCAGTTCCACTAACGTCATCTGCCACGGGCCGTGATACTGAAGTGCTTCCATGGGTCACATTGTCTCACGTATCAGGGTTTGGTTTGAGACAAAATCCGCCATCAACCAGGAAGATCGAACCGACGACATAGCCGGCGTCGGGCGAGCAAAGAAACTCGACGGCGGCGGCGATCTCGTCTGCCTCGGCGGGCCTGCCGATGGGAATGCCTTTCGACAGTTCGATCTGCTGCTGCGGCGTGAACCAGCGTCGCTCACCGGGCGTCATAGTCCAGCCGATGTCGACGGCATTGACGCGGATGCCGTGCGCAATCAGGGCTAGTGC
>JBBDMX010000059.1:0-97616 GCA_040878035.1 Phycisphaeraceae bacterium
AACGGACAAGGTAGTATCAGTTATTTATTTACAGTACCTTAGGTGAGGGTGATTGGTACGGTGATGACGTGGCAAGATCGCTGTTTTGGCCATAGGCATAGGGAGCAACCCTCACCCCAACCCTCTCCCTCAGAAGGGAGAGGGGGTCAGAGCGACCAAATGCAATTGCCCTGGGTGGAGAGAATATCCAAGACGCGCTCCTACACTCTCCACTCCACTCTCCACCTTCCACTCTCCACTTTCCACTTTTCCCCCCGCCGCACGCCAAAGCCGACGGGGTAGAATCCACCCGCATGGTCCCATGGCTGGTCAAACTGGCGCACCTTGTACAGCTCACGCGGCTGACGCTGGCGTTTACCGCGGTCAGCAACGTCTGGCTCATGATCTTTCTGGCGACAGGCCTAGAAACGCAGATCGGCGGCGCGGGCCGGGTCAATCCATCGCTGGCGGATAAGCCGCTGGCGCTGGTCTTGCTTTTGGGCATGGTCGTGGCCGTGGGCCTGCACAGCTACGGCATGGCGCTTAACGACATGCTCGATGCCCGGCATGATCGCATGTTCTCGCCGCATCGACCCATCGCCGCCGGGCGCATCAGCATTCGCACCGGCGTTGCCGTGGCCGTGCTCAGTTTGCTCCTGGCGCTGCTGGGGGCGGTGTTGCTGGGCCAAATCGCCACGTTCCTGTGCCTGCTGGCGGCGGCGTGCATCCTCTTCTTCAATGGCATGGGCAAGTATCTGCCGGCCATGGGTATTCTGTCGCTGGGACTGGTGCGCGTGCTGCTGATGTTCCTGGCCAATCCGCATGCGGGGTTTCTCTGGCCGGTGTGGGTGGCCATGACACACCTGATGCTCTGCTGGGCGGTGGCGTATCGGCTCGAGGGCAAGCGGCCGCGCCTGGCGGCGCAACAGGCCTGGCTGCTGTGCGCCGGGTGGGCAGGCATGAGCGTGCTGCTGTTGGCGTGGATGCGTTTTCGCGGCGGGCTGGTGGTGGCGGATCGGCCGGGGCTGTGGATCGGCGCGGTGGTCGCCGGCGCGTTGTTTGCCATCGTGACGGCGATGCTCCTGCGGCCCATCGGCCAGGGCCTGCGGCAGCGGCGCCAGGCCGGGTCGGCATTCCTCCGCGCCGCCCTGCTCTGGCTGATCGCCTATGACGCCGGCTGGCTGCTGGGCGCGGGCCTGTATGGGCCGGGCATCATTCACCTGGCCCTGCTGGCGGTGGCGTTCGCCTCCGAACGGCTGAGGCTGGCGGTGGACCAGCTCACCGCCCCGCCTCCGGTGTATCGTCTGGTGGCGGAATAGGGACGCTGCGCGTCACCCGCTAAACTGGTGAATCACGCTGCGCGTCACCCGCTGAATCCGAGAATCGCGCTGCGCGTACCGCTACACAGAGGAACGCGCAACCGCCCTTGGCCTTGGCAGCCTTCGCGCCTAGTGTGAAACAGACGCCAGGCGGCTGGCGAGGCATCCGCAATCCCAGTTCAAGGAGACAAACCATGGTGGCACTGCACGAAGGACAATGCGGCCTGTGTACGCACTTTGGCGAGCATGACCTGGAGGAGTCGATGCGCAAGCAGATCGTGAAGAAGCACGAGGCGCCCGAGACCCTGGTCGAGGAATGCGACCTGCCGCGCAATCACACGATTCACCTGATGGTGACACCGGTGAGCGGTTGCGACGGATTTGAGCCGGCTCGGATGTCGGCGTGACGGAGCGTCTGCCGGCCTGATCAGGATGAGCGCGGGCCCGGCCACGGGCCCGCGCGGCTTTGGGTCGGTCGTACCCCAAACAGCTCCGCGCCGCGTATTCGCTAAACTCCCCTCATGCGGCTGTCGTTTCCAATTCAAGATCGCATCCACGCGTGGCTGGTGGAGTCGGGCTTTCCACGCGATTGGTTCCTCATTCCCCTGGCGGCGATGATCGGCGTGCTGGCCGGTGTCCTTGCCACCGCATTCCACGCGCTGGTGCGGCTCAGTGAGCATTACTTTGGCCGGCTATCGCAGCCCGACCTGTCGCGCATCAACTGGGAGCTGCTGCTGCTGATCCCCGTGCCGGCCCTGGGCGGACTGGCGGTGGGCTGCATTAACCACTACATCGCACGCAGCGCGCCGGGGCACGGTATTCCCGATGTGATCGAGGCCCTGGCGCGGCAGCGCGGGGTCTTGCGCAAACGCACCGGCGTGTTTCGCGCCATCACCTCGGCCCTCACCATCGGCTCGGGCGGATCGGCGGGACAGGAAGGCCCCATCGTGCAGATCGGCTCGGTGCTGGGCTCGGCGGTGGGGCAGGTGCTGGCGGTCGGGCGCGAGCACATGAACACGCTGGTGGGCTGCGGGGCCGCCGCGGGACTGGCGGCGCTCTTCAACGCGCCCATCGCCGGCGTGCTCTTTGTCCTGGAAGTCATGCTGCGCGACTTCTCGCTCAAGACCTTCGTACCCATCGTGATCGCCGGCGTGCTGGGCGTCGCCACCGCGCAGGCGCTGGTCACCTCGGGCATCGATGTGTTGCCCCTGCCCGAGGCCATGCTGCATCCGACCGCACCGTCACGAACTGCCCTGGCGACGGAGGCGGCGGCCGGCACGGTGACGGGTGCGCCGCCGACTGCACAGGAGGTGCGCCAGAGCGGCGCCATCTTCACCGTGCCCCCCACGCTGCACCGCTTCCCCTTCCAGTTCAAGGAGATTCTCTCCTACGCGGTCCTGGGCGGGCTCTGCGGATTCGTCGGCTTTGGCTTTACGCGTACGCTTTACCGCTTTGAGCATCAGTGGCAGCGCAGCCGGATGCATCCGGCGCTGCGCCCGGCGGTGGGCGGCGCCGTGCTGGGCGTGCTGGGCGTGCTCTTTGTCTTTGCTTTCCGCATGTCGGCGCCCAACTATGAGCTGCCGCCCTTTTTCGCCAACGGCTACCCGGTCATTCAATGGTTGTTTGACCCGGCGACCTATCTGGGCCGGGGCGACCCCGGCTTGCTCAAGCTGCTCCTGTTCCTGCTGGCGGCCCTGGCGTGCAAGGTCGTGGGCACCAGCATCACCCTGGGCTCCGGCGGCTCCGGCGGGGTTTTCGCGCCGTCGCTGTTCATGGGCGCCACCCTGGGCGGCGCCTTTGGCATCCTGGTCCGCTCGCTACCGGGCTTCCACGGCATCACCCCCGCGCATTACGCCCTGGTCGGCATGGCGGGCGTTCTGGCGGGAAGCGTTCACTGCCCATTGACCGCCTTTCTCCTGGTCTTTGAGATTACCAGCGACTACAAACTCATCCTCCCCGTCATGCTCGTGGCGGTGCTGGCGACCACCATCGCCCAGGTGCTCTTGCGCGACAGCATTTACACCCTGGCGCTGCGCGAGCGCGGCATACGCCTGGGCGCGCTGTCGGACCTGACGATCCTGCGCCGCATCGAGGTCGGCCGCGTGCCCCTGGCGCAGGCGGTCATCGTCCGACCCGAGGAGCCCGCTCAGCGACTGGTGGACCTGGCGCAGAGTTCGCCGGTGTCCGACTATGTCGTTTGCGCGCCGGACAAGGTCTATGCAGGCATGGTCGTCGGGGATGACCTGCGTTACGCGCTCCTGGAGCGGGAGGCCATCCCGCTGATGATCGTCGCCGAGCTGATGCGTGCGGACCTGCCGGCGGTGACGGCAGACGAAACGCTCGAGGCGGTGCTCAATAAATTCGCCCGCTATGACATCGCCAGCCTGGCGGTGGTGGATGAGATCCACCAGGTAACGGGCGTGATCACCCGCGCGGCGTTGATGCGGCAGTACCAGGCGGAACTGGAGGAAGCGACGTGAGGAAGAGGTAAGTAACAGGGAAGAACACGGATGAACACGGATAAAGAAGGAGAGGAAACGAGGATGGACATGATGCAGTGATACAACGTGCTTTTCTACCATCCTGTCCATCATGCCAATCCATGTTCCTTCTTCTGCTTTTCCCATCCGTGTTCATCCGTGTTCATCCCTGTTACCTCTTCCTTGTGTTCAATCATGACCGAAGCCGGACGATTCAGATTCACGCAGGCCCAGCGGCTCCACGGCCGGGTGGCTTTTGCGCGGGTGTTTGAGGGCGGCATGCGTCGCCAGCGCGGACCGCTGGTGGTGTGGATGTTGTCGAACGACTTGCCGATGAGCCGATTGGGACTGACCGTACCGGGGCGCGTGGGGACTAACGTGGTGCGCAACCGGGTCAAGCGGCTGCTGCGCGAGGCGTTTCGCCTGCGGCAGCACGAGTTGCCGGCGGGCTACGATGTGGTGGTGGTGGTGCGCCCGCACGAGCCGGCGGACCTGACGACGTATCAGCGCTGGCTCTGCGGCGCGATCGTGGCGGCGGCCCGGTAGTGGCTTTGGACTTCCTCATGCTTTCCCGCCTGCTCATTCTGCTGGTCTACGCCTACCGCGGCACCTTGGGTCTGTTCATGGGCGGACACTGCCGGTTCCATCCCACGTGCAGCCAGTACATGATCGACGCGATCGGCAAGTATGGCCCGTGGCGCGGTGCGTGGCGCGGCCTCAAGCGGATTCTGCGCTGCCATCCCTGGGGCGGGTCGGGGTATGACCCGGCGTGATGATCAGCCGTTTGCGGCTTGGCGCCGCGGTAAGTAAACCGAGAGTCCCTCAAGTGCCGTTAGCCCGCGCCAAGCCGCGAGCGGTTAAGGCGCCGCACATCGCGACGTTGGACATTCAATACGGGACACTGGACACTTCCCGTCATGCTGACACCTGATGTCCCCTCTTCGCTACCGTTCAGGGATCGCCGCACCGCGTTGATCGTCGCCGGCATCCTGCTGATTCTGATTGGCGCACTGTCGGGCTGCATGGCGGCCCTGATTCCAGTTGGACTGCTGCTGGCTAACCTTGTGGCACCTGACGGTCGTGCCGGCGCGGTGCATGTGCCTGATGTCCGCAGCATCACCATGGGCGTGGTGCTCTACCTGCTAGTGGCCTTGTTGTTTGTCTGGCTTGGCGTCGGATCGATCCGGGCGCGGCGATGGGTGCGATCCATCGCCTTGAGCGTCGCGTGGATGTGGCTGATCATGGGCGCGATCAGTCTGGCCAGTTTCATCCTCACGGCAGGCGACATAGAAGCAACGATCGCGGCCAGCATGCAAGCCCAGGGGCAGGGAAAATCGTTGGACACGTCGACACTGGCGACCATTGCCGCCGTCGCCGTCGTCGCCAGCGCGGCCTTCATCGCCATCTTCTTCATCGCCCTGCCGCTGGCGATGGTGCTCTTCTATCAGAGCCGGCACGTGCAGGCGACGCTGGTGCATTACAACCCGCAGCCGGGCTGGACCGATCGCGTGCCGGTGATCGTGCTGGCGACGAGCCTGGGGCTGGCGCTGGGGGTGATCTCGATGCCCGTGGGCCTGCTGTATGGCGTGATGCCGTTCTTCGGCACGCTCTTGGAGGGCCCGGCGGCATGGGCGGCGATCCTCGTCAGCACGCTCATCCTGGCGGCCCTGGCGTGGGGCATCTATCGCCAGAGCGTCGTGGCGTGGTGGGCCACCGTCCTGCTCTCGGCGCTGGCCGCCGTCAGCACCATCCTCACCTTCAGCCGCGTCGAGTTCATCGAGGTCTACCGTCACATGGGGCTGGCCGAGCACGACCTGGCGATCCTGCGCGAGCAACGCATGCTGCAAAGCCCGTTCGTGGTCGTCTCAACCCTGGTAATGACCATCGCCTGGCTGATCTTCCTGGTGGCGATCCGCAAACACTTCTGCCCTGAATCATGTAAGAGGTGAACATGAAGACGTAACAGGGATGAACACGAATAAACACGGATGGGAAAAGAAGAAGAAGGAACAAGGATAGACATGATGGACAGGATGAGTACCGGAGGAGGTCGTCACGATCAGTTCTGCTGATGACTTCAGTTGCCTCTTACATCATGCTCATCATGTCCATCACTGTTCCCTCTTCCCATCCGTGTTTATTCGTGTTCATCCCTGTTACCTCTTCCTCTTCTTCGTGCCTTCGTGTCTTCGTGTTCCATCACTTGATTTCCACGCACTTGCCGCTGGCGGCGGAATCGTAGATCGCGTCGGCGACCTGTTGCACGATCAGGGCGCGGGCCAGCGACGTCATCGGCTCGCGTTCTTCCTGAATGGCGGCGGCGAAGTCGGCGATCGGGCCGGTGTGCACGTTTTCCCAGTTCTCACTGCCGGCCCAAATCGACTGGCTGGTGACGCCCACGTCATCGGAGGACTGGTCGTGCATCACCTCGACGCCCGGACGGGGCACCAGGGGCATGCGCAGCGAGCCCTTTTCACCGGTGACCTGCCAGGCGCTTTCGTTGGCGGCCGCCATGAACTCGCCGCGCTCGTAGGTCAGGGCGATGTCGTCATCGCAGAGGACGACGGCGGCCACGTGGGTCTCGGCGTCGGAACCCGGCGCGGCCCGCGACGCCAGGTGCGGCGCCACCTGCCAGGTGCGCGCCAGCACACAGCGCGGGCGCACGCGCCAGCCGGTGACGCCCATGATGTAGTCCAGGTCGTAGCAGCCCCAGTTCATGAGGATGCCCCCGCCGTTGAGGTCTTTGCGCAAGCGCCAGACGGGGGCGGGATTCTTGGGCGCCTCGCCGGCGGCCCCCAAGTGACGGATGCGCAGGACGCGCAACTTGCCCAGCGCGCCGCTGGCGATGAGCTTGGCCGCAGTCTGCGCCGAGGGGAGCGACGTATGCCGGCACGAGCAGCACGCGGCGACGACACCCTTGGGCTGCGCCGCCATGAGCTGCTTGACCTCGCCGCTGTTCATCGCGACGGGCTTCTCGGTCAGCAGGTGCTTGCCCTTCTTGAGCGTGTAAACACCCAGCGGCGTACGCACATGGGTCGGCATCGCCAGCACCACCGCCTGCACCTCGGGATCGTCGATCAACGCCTCGGCGGTCGTGTAGGCCTTGGGAACGCCATGCTTCTTCGCCAGGTCGCGCACCAACTCTTCGCGCAAGTCGGCGATGGCCACTACCTCAACAGTCGGAATCGTCAGCGCCAACTGAATGTGTTTCTTACCGATCACCCCGCACCCGACGATACCGACTTTGACAGGTTCCAATGGTGAGTCCTTTGTAGGAAAGAGGCAGGACCGCAGTATAGTGATTTCTGAATCGGCCTGACAAAAGGGAAATCACCGCCGCGGCGCCAGGCGCTGGAGCAACACGGCGGCGATGATGATCAGGCCCATGACCAGGCCCTGGGCGTGGCTGCGCAGCCCGAGCATGATCATGGCGTTGTCGATGACGCCGATAAGCATGACGCCGATGAGGGCGCCGACGACCGAGCCTGAGCCGCCCTGCATGCGGGTGCCGCCGATGACCACGGCGGCGATGACTTTCAGTTCCAGGAGCAGCCCGGTGCTGCCGCTGCTGACGGAGTTGAAACGGCCCAGATAGGTGACGGCGGCGATGCCGGTCGCCAAGCCGATGAAGGTATAGGCGGCGACCTTGACGCGCGCGACGCTGATGGCCGAGTAAACCGCGGCGCGCTCGTTACACCCGATGGCCACCATGTATCGGCCCAGGCGCGTGCGATTGAGCAGCACGTAGGCAGCGAGCGCCACGCCCAGGAGCACGAGCACCGAGGTGGGCAGGTAGAGCGGCCAGGGCTGGGCGCCGGGACGCGCCGTGTTGGTAAAGGGAATGGGCATGCCGCGCCCGAGCAAGGGGAGCAGGGCTTTGTCATCGGAGGTGAACTGGCCGCCGTTGGCCATCCATTGTGCGGCCGAGCGATAGGCCACGAGCGTGCCCAGCGTGGCGATAAACGGCTCGATGCGGCCCTTGGTGATGAGGATGCCGTTGATCGTGCCGGCGGCGGCGCCGACGGCCGCGGTGGTGACCAGGGCCACGGTCACCGCCAGCGTCGTGTTGCCCGTCGCCGCCAGAAGCGCGTTGAGCGTCAGGATGCCCACGCCTCCGGCAAACGCCATGAGCGAGCCGACCGACAGGTCGATGCCGCCCAGGATGATCACGAGGGTCATGCCCATGGCCACGATGGCCAGGGCGCTATTCTGATTCAGGATGTTGAGCAGATTGCCGGCGTTGAGGAACGACGGTTCGCGCCACGACACAAAGATGATGAGGATCACCAGCGCGAGTAGCGCGCCGGACCACGAGGGGAGTATCGACCATAGCGAACGACGACGAGTTAAGGAAAGCGTTTCCGACATGCTCTTGTGCCCAGCCGCTGGCGGCTTCGCGCCGACGCACGATCAGCCGGGGCCGCCCGCATCACCCATCGTTGCGCAAAGCCGCAAGCGGCTCAAAGACGCAGAATCGCGAGTTCACACCGGCTCGCCCCGCACGCCCGCGGCATGATACATAACCTGTTCTTCGGTCGCTTCGTCGCCCTGGAGAATGCGCACCAGCCGCCCCCGGCGCATTACAGCGATGCGAGTGGACAGGCCCAGCACCTCGTTGAGCTCGGAGGAGATCAAGAGGCAGGCCATGCCCTCCAGCGCCAGTGTATGAATGAGACGATAGATTTCCTCCTTGGCGCCGATGTCCACGCCGCGGGTCGGCTCGTCGAGGATGAGGATGCGCGGTTGGACTTCGAGCCATTTGGCCAGGGCGACTTTCTGCTGGTTGCCGCCCGAGAGGGTATCGATCGGGTCGCGCAATCGGCCGATGCGCGTGCGCAAGACTTGCACGTGGTGCATCGTCGCCTGCTCTTCTTCGCGACGGTTGATCAGGGGATGGCAGTAGCGCCGCAGGGATACGAGCGTGGTGTTGGCGACGATATCCATGCCCAGCGTGAGTCCGCGGCCCTTGCGGTCTTCGGAGAGGTAGGCGATGCCGTGGCACACGGCGTCGCGCAGGTGGCGGATGGCGATCTGCCGGCCGTCGATGATGATCGACCCGGCGGCGCGGCGGCGCAAGCCGACGATGGTTTCGGCCAGCTCGGTGCGACCGGCGCCGATGAGGCCGGCAAAGCCGAGAATCTCGCCGCGGTGCAGCGCGAAGGTGATGTCGTGGAGGATGTTGGGCAAGCTGAGGTTGTGCACTTCGAGCGCGGGGACTGCCCCGCTCATGCGGGGCCGCCCGCGTGGGAAGTGATCGCCCAGGGGCCGGCCCACCATCAAGCTTGCCAGCTTGGCTTCGCCAGCGTGACCGGTGGGAATCTCGTCGCGCCTCAGGGTGCTGACCACCCGGCCGTCACGCAGCACGGTGACGCAATCGCACACAGCCATGACCTCTGGCAGGATGTGCGAGATGTAAATGATCGTCACGCCGCGGGATTTGAGGCGAGCGATGAGGTCGAAGAGCGCGCGGGCTTCGGGTACGGACAACGCGGCGGTCGGCTCGTCCATGATCAGCAGCGTGGTGTCGGTCGCCAGGGCGCGGGCGATTTCGACCATCTGCTGCTGGCCGATGGAAAGATGCTTCACCTTCGTGCTCGGGTCGATCGAGCAATTCAGGCTCGCCAGGAGCGTGTGTGCCTCGGCGAACGTGCGGCGGAGATCCACGAGGCCCCGGCGCGTGCGCTCCCGGCCCAGGAAGATGTTGTCCGCCACCGACAACTCATCGACGAGGTTGAGTTCCTGATGGATCATGGCGACGCCCAGGGCCATGGCATCAGCGGGACGGCGAAGCTGCACGAGGTTGCCGCGATGATGCAGTTGGCCGGCGGTGGGCGTTTCCAGGCCCGCCAAGATGCGCATGAAGGTGCTCTTGCCGGCGCCATTTTCGCCGATCAGGCCGTGGACCTGGCCGACGTGGAAGGACAGGTCAATGCGCTCCAGGGCGCGCACCGGGCCGAAGTCCTTGCTCAGGCCGGTGACCGTGATGATCGCTCCACTCATTCGCAAGTCCCCTCACCCGGCTCGCAAAGCCTCGCCACCCGCTCCCCGAGGGAGAGGGGCGCCTTCGCCGGTGTATCTGAGCACGTGCTCGATGAAGGAGGCGCCGCGCTTTTCGTAGTTTTCGAACTGATCGTAGGAGGCGCAGGCGGGTGAGAGGAGGACCACATCGCCCTGGTGATAGTGTTGCACGATGCTTTGCATCGCGATGTCGATGGTGCCGCAGCGTTGCACCGCGGCTGGGCCGGGCGCGGCGTCGCAGGCAGCGGCGATGCGGTCGCCGGTGGCGCCGATGCTGTAGATCGCGCGGCAATGCTGTCGCGCCAACTTCGCCAGCTCCGTGAAGTCGCTGCCCTTGTCCGAGCCGCCCAGGATGACGTGGACGATGCCCGCGGCAAAGCTGCCGATGGCGAGCATGGCGGCTTCGGGGGTGGTGGCCTTGGAGTCGTTGAAAAAGCGCACATCGGCGTGCTGGGCGACGAACTGGAGGCGATGCGGCAGGCCGGCGAAGTCCGCCAGCGCGTCCCATGATTGCCACTGGGGCGCGGTGATGGCGGCCTGCACGGCGGTGGACGCCAGGCGCGCGTTGAGCTGATTGTGATCGCCTGGGATCAGCAGCTTGATAGGCGGCTCGACACGCCAATCCACCGGGCGGTCGAACGTGCGGAAATCGCTGACGCGGTTTAGAAACACATCGTGCACGCCGGGGCCGCCGATGGCCACGTCGCCGTCGGCCTGGCGCTGGTGGTCGAGGATCACCTGCTTGGCCGCGCGGTAAGCGTCGAGCGTGCCGTGGCGGTCCAGGTGATTGGGCGAGAGGTTAGTGATCACGGCGATGTGCGGCGACCAGTGATCGTCGTGCATGTCTTGAAGCATGAAGCTTGACAGTTCGAGGACGACCCAGTCATCGGGCCGGATGTCGTCGATGCGCTCCAACAGTGAGCCGCCGATATTGCCGCCGACGTGGACCCTTTCGCCCGCGCCGTTGGTGCTTGGGCTAACAAGCAGCTTGCGCAACGCATGCCCGATCATCGCGGTCGTGGTGGACTTACCGGCGCTGCCGGTGATGCCGATGGTGCGCAGGCGATTGGGCAGGTGCTGCACGAGCAGGCGGATTTCACTGGTGGTGGGCACACCCGCCTGTCGCGCCGCGGCGAGATAGACGTTGCCGCGCTGGTCCACGGCCGGGTTCACCACGATCAGGTCGGCGGCGACAAAGTCGTTTTCGCGATGCTCACCCAGGCGGTAACGGACGGGCAAGTCCTGGAGCTGCGCCATGCTCTGGCGCAACTTGTCGGGCGGCGCCATATCGGTCACGAGAACCTCGGCGCCGCGAGAGACGAGGAATCGCGTGACGCCCACGCCGCCGCCAAAGCGGCCCAGGCCCATGACGACCACGCGCTTGTGCTGGAGAGATTGCATCGGGAAATCAGAAACTAGAAAACAGAAATTGCAGATACCAGACGCTTCGCGGACTCAGCGTCGGCGTGGGGCTGCTTACACTCAAATCGGGATTACTGCTTGGGGATATCCAGGTCGATGGCTTGCTTGGTGGTGTTGCCCAGGTTGTAGGCGGTGATCTTGATGCCGCGGGGGACCATGAAGTAGAGGTAGAGTTCGTCGCCGTCCTTCATGTCGCGGATGGGCAGGTCCTGGGCGCGGCGGATAGTGCTGTTGCGGTCGAGGGAGATCGTCTGCGCGTCACCGGTCTTGAGCCAGACAAAGCCGATGGGGTAGTTGCGTTCTCCGCGGTTGTCGTCGAGCCAGATGGGTTGGAGCATCTGGGCGCTGCTGATAGCAGGGCCGAAGAGCGACTGGGCCTCGTTTTTTTCGATCTTCAGGCGGATGCAGGCCAAATGGCCAGGCACCTGGAACTGCTCGATACGGGTCGCGGCGCTCATTTGCATGCCGGCGATCTGCTTGACTTCCTCACTGCCACGGACGATTTCCTGTCCATCGGTGACCAGCGTTCCCTTGACATTGGCGCTGATGGGCCTGGGCAACTTGCTCCCCAACTCGATGCGATCCGCCAGCGGGCCCAGGTCTGGGCCATTACCCGTTTGGGGCGGCTTGACAGTGCCATTGCCAGTCGGGGGGAGCGTAGAGGGGTCGACGCCCTGCGTGACCAGCGCTTTGGTGCCCGGCGGCCGGCCCAGCAATTCGGAAAGCTTGGCCGGGTCCACAGCCGCGGACTTGCCCTGCTCTTCCAGCGCCAAAGGCAGTCGGCGAACCAGCAGTACGCGCGGCGTGTCCTCGAGCGGAATGGAAAACACAAAGCCAATATCCCCCGGCGGCGCCGCGATCCGCACAAAGTCGGTGCTGTTGCTAAACGGGATGAACGTGCGCTGCGTGTCGATCGACTCCTTCACTGATGCGGCGATTGGCGCGTAGGTCGTGGCGGTATCCACCCCGCCCACGTTGCGCCAGGCAATCAAACGGACCTGCGGCGGGATGACGTTGAGGGCGTGGTCGATGAAGGTGCCCCGCGCCGCTTCGACGTCTTCCCAGCGCGTGTCGATGTAGACGAGCATGCGTCCCGCCGGTTCGCTGCCGCCTTTGAGCACGGTCTGAAGGGAGTCGGGGATGTTGCCCGGCAGCGTGTTGAGCGGCTGGGTGTGGACGGCGGAGACGCTGACCGTGCCGGGCTCGGCCGTGACCGAGGTGTACGGGTCGTAGGCGCCGCGCAAGTGGAAGAGCGCCGCTTGTTGCGCCAGGTCGCCGCGGTAGAGGGGCATGGGATGGCCGCTGTAGAACGCCCCGCCCGAGAGCATGCCGAAGAAGCCCGCGGCATGATCGTCAACCGCGACCCACAATTGCCCCGAGGCGGCGCGCTGCACTTTGCCCTGTTCGTTCACCGACAGTTGCGTATAGCCCATGATGTCGTCGCCCAGGGGCAGGAAACCCAGGCCGATGATCACCAGACCGGCGGTGAGAATGCCCGCGCAGAGTCCGAAGATACCGCCGACGATGCCGTTGACCACGGAGGAGAAGTGCACGTTGGCGCGGACCAGCCGGTCCAGCGCCACGCGCAGGCCGATCAGGAACAGGATGAACGGCGCCAGCAGACCCACGCCCCAGGCATACTCGGGCATGCGATGGATCAGGACGCCCAGCACCAGCGGCTCCCACAGCGCCAGCGCCAACGTCCCGGCGGCGATCGTTACCAGCAGATGCAGGAACCCGCTGAAGAGCCCTTGCACCAGACCCCAGTAATAGACCATGAGAATGAGGTAACACAGGAGGATGAGGTTGATGACTACGGTCATGGCGAGTCCTTATTTGCCTTCGAGCACACGGCGGACTTCGGCGACGCTGGTGGTACCGTCGATGACGCGGGCCATGGCGGCTTCCTGGAGCCAGAGCATGCGCCCCTTGCGCAGATGGGTGCGCAACTGATCGATCTGGTTCTGGGCGACGAGCACCCGCGCCTGGTCGTCGAGCACCATGACTTCAAAGACGCCGATGCGTCCGCGATACGCCACGCCCAGGCACCCCGGGCAGACCTGCGGTTTGCCTTTGACCATCACCTGGCCTGACTGCTTATAGAGCGTGAGGGTCTTGTCGGCGGGCAGATTGAGCTTGCGCAGAGCATCGGGGTCGGGCTTGTAGGGCGTGCGACAGGTGGTGCACAGCCTGCGCACCAGGCGCTGGGCGGTGATCGCCGACAGCGATTCGGCGGCTTGCCGGGCATCGCCCACCGTCTTCATCCATACCTTCAAGACGGTGAACGTGTCGTCTTGGCGCAGGCCGGCATAGATGCGCGTCTCGCGAGCGCCCGTGGCGATCATCTTGACGACCTGCGGATCGGTCACCTTGCTGATCATGGCCACGCCCGGGTCTTGCCGCAATAGGATCTGGAACTTCTCCGCCACCGCCTTGCCGTCGGCGCCGGGGGGGACCAAATTGTGATTGACGCCTTCGACTTCGAAGGCGATTTCGTCCTCGAAGGTCACGATGCTCTGCGTGTAAGGATCGTGCTCGTGCAGGAAGCTATAGAGCGTGGTGGTCATGCCCTGGTGCTGAGGCGCGGTGATGAGCACGGCGCGGGTCTTGCCCGCCAGCACTTTCCGCAGGCTCTCACGCTGCGGCTCGAGCAAGCCCAGCTTAACCAGGCCGACCGAAGCGCGCAAGTCGGCGTCGATGCGCAAACTCATGGCCAGCTCGCGGGTCGAGCCCGAGGCCGCCACCGCCAGCACGTGCCGGCCCAATTCGCCCGCGTCGATGTTAAGCACGCCGGTCTGTTTGCGGCGACGATCCTCCACGTCCATGCCCGCGTTAGTCTTGATGTAGTCGATCAGCGCCACCGCCGTCCGCGCGTCAAGCCCCTGATGCGGGTGTTTGAATCCATCGACATGGATGACCGTACCGACCTGCTGATCGGTGCTGACCATGACGTCGATGCGGTCGGCCTTGCGCGGCAAGGCGAAGTCGAGCAGCGCCTCCAACTGGGAATGCGCCGCGGCGATGGGGTTGTCGGCGCCCACCGGGACTTCAAGCTGCTGGCCGTCGGGCGTCAACAGGTGCACGGTGGCGGCGCGACGCGCCTGCTGCGCCTGCACGGCCTCGATCTTCTGCGTGAAGGTTGCCAGCGACGCGGTCCATTGAAGGGACGGGTCCACCTGCGTGTTGCGGTAGAAGACGTAGCCCAGGATAGCGCCGACCAGGATAATCAGCGCCAGGAAGAACCCGAGCCAAAAGAACGGGATGATGAGCCAGAGGCCAAACGCCAGGGCGGCCGCGGCGATCTGCGCGCCGTTCCAGAGCTGGCGCGGCAGGTAGAGCGCCTCTAAGTCCTTGTCCAACCGGCTGACCACCCACGCCCAGCCCCCGGCAGTGATGAGCACCAGGATCGGCTTGTAGAGGCTCATCAGCACGGCGGTGTCAACGGCGGCGAACGTCTGGAACATGGAAGTGGCCCTGGTTGCGATGGTGGGACTGTCTCGAGCGGCGCGGTTCCTGGCGGAGGCCAAACCGCAAGCGGCGAGCTGGCGGCCATCATAACTCCGAACTGATGCCGCGTAGGCGCATGCGGATTTCTTCCGGTGAACTGGCGGCCGCTTGCGCCACCCGCGGGTGAACGTACTGATCGTTGACCAGTTGCACCAGGCTATCCGTGAAGGTCTGCATGCCCGACTGCCTCTGGTCCTTGATAATCTCGCCCAGTTCGTGCTCGCGTCCCTCGAGAATGTACTTCCGCGTCGAGGGGCTCTGGAGCAGGATTTCCACCGCCGGCACGCGGTGCAGCTCTGGCTTGAGCGTCGGCAGCAATTTCTGGTAGATGAACGCCTGCATCTGGTACGCCAGCATGTTGCGAATGGCGCCGCGCTCCTCGGGCGGGAACAGGTCGTAAATGCGGCCAAAGGCCTGCGAGGCACTGGAGGCGTGAATCGTGCCAAAGACCAGGTGCCCCGTCTCGGCGGCCTGCAAAGCCGCCTCGAACGTCTCCTTGTCACGCATTTCACCGATCAGGACCACGTCCGGATTCTCGCGCACCAGGGCACGCAGCGCCAGCGAGAACGACGGCACGTCGATGCCGATCTCCCGCTGGTTGATCATGGCCTTGGCGTCGGTGAAAAGATACTCGATGGGATCCTCGATGGTCACCACGTGGCAGGCGCGGGTTTCGTTGATCTTCTGGAGGATCGAGGCGATGGTCGTGCTCTTGCCGCTGCCGGTGATGCCCGCCAGCAGCACCAGGCCCTGCTGCACGTCGGAGATGGTGTTGAGCACGGCGGGCAGGTGCAGTTCGTCGAAATTGAGGATGCGGGCGTTGACGCGGCGGGCGGCCACGGCACTGCGCCCACGCGTGCGGAAGACGTTGATGCGGAAACGATGCTTCTCGTCCAGGTCCTGGCCCACGTCGATCGAGCCGTGCTCGGCGAAGTATTGCCATTGCGCCGGCGACAGCGATTCCTCGACCCAGCGCTCGAAGTCGACCGCGTCGATGGATTCGGCCTTGAGCGTCTGGAGCGAGCCGCGGATGCGCAGCTTGGGGATCTGCCCGCCGCGCAAGAGCAGGTCGGAGGCTTCGTGTTTGACCGCGGCCTCGAAGAATTTCCGCAGCGGGGTGGTCATGAGCGACCGCCGCTGCTCCACGTGATCCACGGGGGCCGGATCCAGTGCCGTATCAGTCGTTGCGCTCAAGGGGATTCCTCACTATCGGGGCGTGGGCGTGGCTATCTTATCCGCAGTATCCACTTGCCGCACCGGCAGGCCGTGCTGGGCGAGGTAGCGCTTGGTTTCCTGGATGGTGTAGGTGCCGTAGTGGAAGATGCTGGCCGCCAGGGCCGCGTCGGCGCCGGTCCTGGTGAGCACCTGGCGGATGTGCTCGGGGCTGCCGCAGCCGCCCGAGGCGACCACCGGCACATCCACCGCCGCCGCCACCGCCGCGGTCATTTCCAGGTCGTACCCGTTCTGCGTGCCGTCGGCATCCATGCTGGTCAACACGATTTCGCCGGCGCCGAGTTCGACCACCCGGCGGGCCCAGGCGACGGCCTCGATGCCCGTGGGGCGACGGCCGCCGTGCGTGTGAACCTCAAAGACATACTTCAACGACGCCGACGCTGAGTCCGCGAAGCGTCCGGTATCTCGTTCTCCGTTCTTCTTTCTTCGTTCCTCGAACTCTTCCACAGGCACCCGCTTGGGATCAATATTAACCACCGTCGCACACCGTCCAAACCGCCGGGCCGTCTGCGTGATGATGTCCGGATCGACCACCGCCGCGGTGTTGATGCTCACCTTCTCCGCCCCGGCCTGGATCAGCGCCGTCACATCGTCGATGGTACGGATACCCCCGCCCACGGTGAAGGGCATGAAGCATTGCTCAGCCACGCGCCGCACCACGTCGAGCATGATATTGCGCTTCTCATGGCTGGCGGTGATATCCAGGAAGACCAGTTCATCGGCGCCGGCACGATCGTACGCCCGGGCGATCTCCACGGGATCACCCGCATCGCGCAGATTGACGAAGTTCACGCCCTTGACGACGCGCCCCGCCATGACGTCCAGACACGGAATAATGCGGTGAGTCAACACGCGGGAAAGTGTAGCAGAAGAGAGCCATCAGGAGACAGAAGCCGAACGTTTAGCGGGTGACGCGCAGCGTCCCCCAGAAACCATGCGCTGCTACGGAATATACCCCTGCTTCTGATACTCCGACAGGCGGTAATACAGCGTGCGGAGGCTGATGCCCAGTTCGTCGGCGGTGGTGGCGCGGTTGCCGGCGTGGCGCTCCAGGGCCGCGAGAATGTGTTGCCGCTCGATTTCCTCCAGGCGGCGCGGGGCCTCGAGGGCGTCCTGATCCGCCCGTGCGGTCCCGGCGTCGCCTGGCGCCTTGGCTACCACGTCCTCCGTTCGAGACTGCTCACGCATCGCCTGGATCGACGCCTCATGCAGTCGTCGCCTGGCGCGGTCCAGTGCTTTTTCCAGTTCGCCCAGGCTGCACGGCTTGGTAAGGAAATCGGTGACATCCAGGCGGATCGCCTGCCGCGCCGCCTCCAGGTCGCCAAAGCCGGTGAGGATGATCGCCGCGGTGCCCGGCCAGCGCCGGCGGATCACCTCCAGCAGTTCCATACCGCTCATGCCCGGCAGGTTCAGATCCAGGATGACAATCGCCGGCGGGTCGGCCTGCATTAACTCCAGCGCTTGCTCGGCCGTCCGCGCCCCTTGCGCATGAAAGTCCATCTGCGGAATCGCCCGCAGCAGCACGTCGCGCAGACGCTGCTCGTCTTCGACCACCAGCACGCGGCGTAGCCGCGATGTGTCTTCGGCTTCGAGCATGGCACCCATCCCGTTCAAGTTCGCACCAGCGCGACTCAAGTCGCCGCGGGTAACACCATGGTAAATCGGCTGCCGCGGCCCGGGCCGTCGCTCTGCGCCGTCAGGCTGCCGCCATGGTCCTTCACAATAGCGTGGGCGATCGACAACCCAAGGCCCGTACCGGACGTGGCTCGCCCCGCGTCGGCCGGCTCATGCCCGCGCTGCCGGCGTTCCGAATAAAACGGCTCGAACACGCGCCCGAGCGTCGCCGCCGACATGCCCACGCCGTTGTCGATCACCGCCAACTCCACCACGCCATCGCGCCGCCGCAGGCAAATCTCCACATGCCCGTCCGCCTGCCCGCCGATTGCCTCCAGCGCGTTGATCGTCAGATTCAGCAGCACCTGCCGTACCTCGTTGGCATTGGCGCGCACTTGCAGTGGCGCCTCGTCGTCAGCATCCACGGTCACACGGCTGGTCTTGTACCGCCCCACCCCGCTCACCAGCGCCACCACTTCCCGCGCCAGCGCCGCCAGCGAAACGCTGTTGCGCAAGTCCCCCTCGGCCGGCCCGCGCCGCGATAATGCCAGCAGCCGCTCGGTGATCTCCTTGCAGCGAAACGCCTCCTCGGCGATCACCCGCAGCGACGCCAGCGTCTGCGCCGCCGCGTCGCCCTCGCCCTTCTCCAGCGCGCGCACGCTCAGCTCGGCGTGACCGGAAATGATGCCCAGCGGGTTATTGATCTCGTGCGCCACGCCGGCGGCCAGAAAACCCACGCTCGCCAACCGCTCGGACTGCGCCAACTCGCGGCTCTTGGCGGCGACCTTGCCCTCCAGGTCGCGGTACAGGCCGTCCAGCTCCTCGGCCATGCGGTTGAAATCCTGCGCCAACTCGGCGAACTCCGTGTCGCCGGCGCCGGGCAATCGCTGGTCGAATTGCCCGCGCGCCAAGCGGGCCACCCCGCCACGAAGCGAAGTGAGCGGCCGCATCACCACCCGATGCTGAAGCACACCAGCGACGACCGCGCCCAGCACCAGCGCCCCGGCGAGCAGGCCGATGACCCACATCGTGGTATTCACCTGGTGCTGTCGGGCACGCTCGATATCGTCGATCGCGCGGTTGGTGCGCTGCGACATGGCGGCAATGTGGTTCTGCGCCAGGTTCAGGGCGGCAAAGGCGGCATCGGTTTGCGCCTCATCACTCGTGATGCCACGTGGATCGGCGACCAGCACGATCCGCAGCTTGCTCATCGCCGCCTCGACTGACGCACGCTGCTGCGCAAGCCAATCCTCCGATCCGCCGGCGCGAGACAGATCAACCTGGTAGCGCTGGAGCTTGGTGGCCGCGCCACCCACACGGGTGGTCATCACGCCGGGGTTTCGCACTGGGCCGGTGATCGCCTCTTTGGCGGCGGCGACGTCCAGGCCAAGCGTGTAGAGTTGACGCAATTCACTGTCACGCGCCTCCCACTGCGCCTGCCGCGTGGAAAGGCCGCGGATACCCCACAACGAGGCCCCGGCCAAAAGCACCAGGCCCACGATCAACGCCGTGATGTGCACCGCCAGTCGTCGCGCAAGGGTCATGTTCACCAGCATAACGCAGCACACATGGGGAGGGGAAGGAGCGGGGATGAACACCAAGACACGAAGGCACGAAGAAAAGGCAAATGGACAGAAGGGAGTGGGAACTGCGGATGGCGTTTGATGAAGAAAGGGCCGAAGAGCAGAAAACCTAAAGAAACAGGAAAGACCGGGTGCCAGTTGCTATTGCGATCTGCTGCCTTTTCTGATCTCGCCGCATCCGCGTCCATTCGCGTCCATCCGCCGTTCCCATTTCTTCGTGCCTTTGTGCCTTCCTGCCTTCGTGTTTACATCCCTGGATCGTGCAGAAACTGCACCCGCCTCGGGCCCATAGTTATAAGAGCAGGTATGCGAAGGCCAACCGCCCACCGTGCTGGCTTTACCCTCGTCGAGCTACTCGTGGTGATCTCGATCATCGCATTGCTCATCGGCATCCTGCTGCCGGCGCTGGGGGCGGCGCGAGGCGCGGCACGCACGGCCCTGTGCGCGTCGAACATGCACCAGATCGCCGTGGGCTATGCGATCTACGGCGTGGACAACAAGGGCATCGGTGTGCCTGGACGCATGCCCAATGTCGCGCCCACTCTCTATAACGTGGGCAACGGCACGGTCTACCGGCCACGCTGGTTCGTCACCATGGGCGCCTCTGCTGGCTTCTACGCCTTCGAGAATCCCAACGATACGAACAACGCCAACGACAACAGCAGGCTGGTAGCCAATAAAGCTTTGCTATGCCCCCAGGTCCCCGAGCGCACCAACAACCGAAACTACGCCTACGGCTACAACTTCCAGTTTCTGGGCAACAGCCGTCGTTACAGCGGCCAGTACGCCAACTTCCCCGTGAAGGTGGACAGCGTCTTCAGCCAGACGGTGCTGTCGGCCGATAGCCTGGGCACCGCGGCGCACTACGCTGAAGGTGCCCGCACCGCCTATGTCTCCACGGGTAGCGGCGTCCTTACCGCCGTGAGCAACCACGGCTGGGCCCTTGACCCGCCACGGCTAACGGGCAACAGTGACACGTGTGACGACGGCAGCCCGGGGATCCGCTCCGGCCCCGACGCCCGCCACAGTGATTCCACCAACGTCTCTTTCGTCGACGCCCACGTCGAGACCCGTAAGCCCGACGAACTCGGCTACGTCGTCCAAGGTGATGGTAAGTTCAGCTTCAGCGGCGCTGGCACGCACAACCGCCAGTTCTCCGGTGATGGCACGGATCGGGATCCACCCCCGATCAACTAACCATTGGCGCTGGATTTCCGACATCCAAATCTGGGATTTTGGACCTATTTCGGATTCCGGGCTGCTCCGCACCATCACGCACTACCGAGACAGTCCAAACACATAGTTTTACGCCCGCCTGGCGTTGTGATATACTTCTGGGCTCGGCTTGTACCCGCCGAGATTCAGCCCCCCTATAGGTGCATCATGAGCCAGGACATAATTCGAGGCGTGGAACAGGCCCACATTAAGAGCGACTTGCCGCAGATCAAGGTCGGCGACACAGTGGACGTGCATTTCCGCATTATTGAAGGTGAAAAGGAGCGACTCCAGATCTTCGAGGGCGTTGTGATCTCCATGAAGGGGTCGGGGATCAACCACGCCATCACGGTTCGGCGAATCGTCGCCAACGAAGGTGTGGAGCGCATCGTGCCCGTGCATTCGCCCAAGGTCGCCAAGATCGAGGTCAAGCGCAGCGCCCACGCCCGTCGGTCCAAGCTCTACTACCTGCGTGAGCGCGTGGGCAAGAAACGCCGCCTGCGTGATCAGCGGCGCGGCTTGGAGACGATGCCGCCCGGCGGCGCCGACAGTGCGGCCGCCGAGGCGAGCAAGGCCGCCAAGGCCAGCAAAGCCGCCAAGGCCGCCAAGGCCGAGCCCGCTGCCGCCGGCGTCTGACGATCACCCCAAACCCACCCACCACACAGCCCCGCCGTCATGGTGGGGCTGTTTGATTGCTGCCATGAACTTCCTGGCCCATCTTTTTCTGGCCGGCGATTCGCCCCAGGCACGGGTCGGCAGCATTCTGCCTGACCTGGCCCGCCCGCGACCCGTGGTGGCTCAGTTGCCCCACACCATGGCGCAGGCCGTGTATCAGCATCGCCTGATCGATCGCTTCACCGATGCCCACCCCATCGTCGCCCGCAGCAAACAGCGCATCCGCCAGCGCCACGGCCACTTCTCCGCCATCCTGATCGATGTGTACTACGACCACTTCCTGGCGCGCGACTGGCGGCTCCATAGCGATGTGCCGCTGCGTGATTTCATTGCCGGCGCCTATGCCGACCTGGCGGGTCAGCACGCCGCGATGCCCGCGTCGATGGCGCCCATCATCCAACGGATGATCGCGCAGGACTGGCTGGGCTGCTACACCAGCGTCGAGGGCATGGCGGTATGCCTGCGCCGGATGTCGCATCGCCTCAGCCAGCGGCTGGGGCGAGAGGTGAAACTGGAGCACGCCGTCGCCGATCTATGCGAACAGGGCCAGGCCCTGGGTGAAGATTTCCGGGCGTTCTTCCCGCAATTACGGGCCGCCGTCGCATCAGAGGCAAATCTCACGTGAAGCGTGCCTGCACACGACACGGCAAGGCTCGCTTCACCCGCCGCGTACGCCGAATAGCGCCATAGTGCACCATCCGTTGCCGATGCGGTCGTTGATGGCAAAGCCGCGCAGCGCCGGCGCGCTGACGGGATAGCCGCGATCCATGCAGCGCGTGTGCCACGCCAGTACATCGTGTTCCGCCAGCGCTTGATCGATGGTGAAGAGCAGGAGCAGCAGTCCGCCGTGGCGAAGCAGATTGTCGTTCCAGATTTTGCGAATGTCCTCGGCGACGGGCGCGAGCATTTCGGCGCTGTAGCGGCGGAACGGCCCGGTGCGTTCGAACTGGGCCACCGACTTGATCTCCAGCCAGTAGGCTTCCTCGGGGTCGGTGGCCGGACGACTGTCAAAGAGCGTGCCACGCAGGTCCGGATCGCGCAGGGGTAAGTCCGGCGACGGCGTGAGCACCACATCGCAGCGCTTGCCGTGGCTCTTCTTGGTCCGTTCCCGATCGCAAGGATAGCGCTGCTCTGGCCAGACGCCCCAGCCCGCATCGCGCAGCGCCTGATGAATCAACGGGTGCAGGCCCAACTCGTCCAGCGCATCAAAGCCATAGACCGCGTGTTCGAGGTCGTCGGCAGCGGCGCGGCGCTTGAGCCCGGCCTCCACGGCGTCGGCGATGTCAGCATTATTCCACGGCATGAGTGACCAGAAACTTACCACAGACAGGCGCAGCGTTACGCCCTCACCTGCCGGGCCTCTTCCAGCACGATGCGGTAGTTCTGGATGGGCATGTAATCGGTGAGCGAATTGCCCGTGCCGATCGCCCAATATCCGTCGGCAAAGCACTGCTCGATTTTCCGGCGCGTGTAGGCGCGAATCTGATCCTCGCTGCCTCGGCAAATCATGTCCACATCCAGCCCGCCCAGCGGTGTGACGCGATCGCCCCACCGGGCCTTGAACTGCTCGACCGGCAGAATCGCCTCCTCAAACGAATGCTTGGCGTCGATGCGGCAATCGTCGATCAAGTCGTCGTACACCGCCTCCAACTGCCCGCAGGAATGCAGCACGAACGGCTTGCCCGCGGCGTGCGCCACGTCCGTCATGCGCCGGTAGGTGGGGAACACCAACTCACGCAACTGATCCGGACTCAGAAACGTGCTCGTGCGAAAGCCCAGGTCGTCGCCCTGACGCAAGGCGCCAATGCTGTCCATCTGCGCCAGCACTTTGTCGGCGGCGACGATCAGGTCGCCAAGCTTGGCAAAGACGGCCCGCACCAGTTCGGCTTGGTCCATCAGGGCGAAGGCCATGCCCTCGGTGCCGAGCATCGTCGAGGCCCATTCGTAGGGTCCCATGCCCACGCCGCCAACGATTTTCACGCCGTCGGGCAGCATCTGCGACACCATCTCGAACGGTGCGAAATCAATCGGCGCCGCTTCGCTGGGCCAGGCATAGCGCTCAAAATCCTCCATGCTGGTGATCACAACGCGCTCTTCGCTGCCCGCGCCCCGGCGCGTGTCCTTCTTCGGCAGCGGGCAATCGAGCAGCACCTCCATGGGCACGCAGTCAAAGCCCATGCTCATCCAGAAATCGACGTAGGTCCGCCACTTGTCCCGGTTATGCATGGGCAGGGCGCACCAAGGCGTACCCATCCACGCCTCGATAAACTCGCCGCTGACGACATGCTCGTAGCTCGGCAGATGCGCCGGCCGACTGTCGCGTTGGAGCACCTTCAGGAATTGTGTGAAATCAGGCTGATGATGGGCTTGCCAGAACATAATCGGTCTAATGGAGCCGAGGGGGATCGAACCCCTAACCTCCTAGATGCCATCCAGGCGCTCTCCCAATTGAGCTACGGCCCCGTTGCTTTTCACACGGTGCTTCTCGCACCGCGAGCCGGGCATTATAAAACGTGGGCGACGCCACGGCAAATGGCGTTGTCCGCTGCGCGCGAAAGCCTGCGACTCGATGAAACGCCGCGGGCCCGGCACCCCCCGCCGCCACGAATCGGCGCGTCGCGCTCGACCCGCGCCGCGGCATATGATATAAACACTTTTCTGTTCCCACGGAGCCATTGATGTCCCTACATGAGAAACTGCGGCAACTCTTCCTGCTCGACCAGCAGGTGCGCGGGTTGCGGATGCGGCTGGATGCTGCCGAAAAAAGCCTGGGCATTCAGCAGACGCGCCTGGCGCGGCTCCAGCAGCAACGCCAGGAACTGGCCGATCAGCACAAACAGATCAAGACCAAGGCCAGCGTGCTCGAGCACCAGACGCGCGACATGGACGAGCACGCCAACCGTCTGCGCGAGCAGATGAACAGCGTGCGCAACAACAAGGAATACTCCGCCCTGCTGTTGGAGGTCAACACGATCAAACTGGAAAAGGGCAAGATCGAGGACCAGGCCCTGGAACAGATGGGCGAAGCCGACAAACTCGATGTGCAGGTGAAGGAGATCGAGGCCAAGGTCGCCGAGCAGGAGAAGCTGATGGCCGGCTCCGCGGCGGAGGTCGAGCGCGCCAAGGCCGAGGTGGGCGAACGGTTGACGGAGGCCAACCACCAGCGCGAAGCGGCGGCGGGTCAGGTACCCGACGACGCCCGCACCATCTACGATCGCCTGGCGCATGTCTACGAAGGCGAGGCCATGGCGGCGGTTGTCGAGGAAAGCAAGCGACATCGCGAATACTCGTGCGGCGGGTGCTACCTGAGCATCCCCGTCGAACGCGTCAACGCCCTGTTGGTCCGTGACGAAGTGGTCTGCTGCCCCGGCTGCGGCCGCATGCTTTACCTGGACGAAATCCTCAAGGCATCAAGCAAGGTAGCCGCGGATAAACGCGGATGAACGCGGATGGGGAGAGGAAACGCGTAAAAATAGAAAGCAGAAAACGCAGAATAGAAAGAACCTGCCAGGCGCCGTCTGATTTTCTGTCTTTTCTGCTTTCTGGTTTTGCCGCTTTTCTTTATCCGCCTTCATCTGCGTTCATCCGCGGCTAACTCTCCCCTATGCGTCTACGCATCCACATCGACGGCGGCTCCAGAGGGAATCCGGGTCCCGCGGCTGTGGGCATTGTCATCCAGGATCCCGATACGTCCGCTTCGCTGCTCGAAGCCGGCTATTTCCTGGGGCGAACCACCAACAACGTGGCGGAGTATCGCGGCCTGTTGCGCGCCCTGGAAGGGGCCATCAAACTCGGCGCCGACGAGGCGGAGATCATCAGCGACTCGGAGCTGATGGTTCGGCAGATGCGCGGCGACTACCGCGTCAAATCGCCCGATCTCAAGCCGTTGTACGATCAGGCCAGGCACCTGCTGGGCAAGTTGAAGAACTGCGAGATTCGGCACGTTCGCCGCGAATGGAATCGCCGGGCCGACGAGTTGGCGAACCTGGCGATCGATGCGAAGCGCGATGTGGTGGTGATGTCGATGGACGGGCTGAGCAAGCCAAGCGCGGCTCCCGGTGCGGGCAGCAGCGTGGTCGCGGCCGCATCCGCCCAGGCGTCGCCCAGATGGGTGGCGACGCTCCAGGGCGCCCCCGGCTCAACGTGCCCGGCGGCCGACATGAAGCAGCGCGAGTTTGTCTTTGGTCCCACGACGCCCGCGGGCATGTGTGTTCATGCGGCGCAGGTTGCGCTCAACAACGCGCCATCGCCGGGCAAGGCGGGTGCGAACCAACCCGTGACGGTGCATTGCGATCGATGCGGGGTGGCGATCGAGATACGCAATCGCGGGGATTGACTCCATGCTCACTCAAGTGAGCATGCCTTGGCGTGAACAGGCATCGCGTTACTGCACCAGGCCCTTGGTCAGGCGCATGAACGCGGTTTCGAGGTTGACCTGCTCTTCCTGGAGGCGGGTGAGTTGGAAGCCGGCGCCGACGAGCTTCTGCGCGATCAGCGCCGGGTCGCCGCCCGACTGGGCCTCGAGCATGACGCGGATGTCGCCGTCGCGTATTTCCGTGTTGATGACGCCGGGCAGGGTCTTGATGATTTCGGCGGCGGCCTGCATGCGCTGCGCCACGGCGACGTGCACCACCAGCCCGACCTTGGCACGTTCGAGGATCTCGCGCACGGTGCCGGTGAAGACCATCTGCCCGCGCTCGATGATGCCCACCTTGTTGCACAGGTCCGCCAGCTCCAGCAGGATGTGCGAGCTGATGAGGATGGTCTTGCCCATGCGGTGCAACTCTTTGAGCAGCTCGCGGATTTCGATGCGGGCGCGGGGGTCCAGGCCCGACGCGGGCTCGTCGAGCAATAGCACCTTGGGATCATGCAGCAGCACGCGCGCAAGAGAGAGACGCTGCTTCATCCCGCGGGACAAGCCGTTGCACTCGCTGTCGGATTTGTAGGCCAGGTCGGTCAGGGCCAGCACGTCATCAACGACGCCCTTGCGTCTTTCGCCGTGGATACCGTAGGCCGAGGCGAAAAATTCCAGGTACTCGCGGACGACCATGTCGGGATAGGAGCCAAAGTAATCGGGCACGTAGCCGATCAGGGCGCGCACCTGTCGGGCGTTGACGGGGCCGACGGACAGTCCGTCGATGCGTGCCTCGCCCCAGGTGGGGCGCAGCAGGGTTGCCAGGATCTTGATGGTGGTGGTTTTGCCTGCGCCGTTGGGGCCGATGAAGCCGAAGCAATCGCCCTGCTCGATCTGGAGATTGAGGTTGGCCAGGGCGACCAGGTCGCCGTAGCGTTTGGTCAGGTTGATGGTCTGGATCATCGGCATGGTTCAGTTAGAAAGCAAAAAGTGGGATGTATAAAGTTGAGGGTCAGAAGCCCGGGAGGCGCCGGGCTCTTTGCTACTTTTTACTCTCACCTTCTGCTTTTCACTTTTCCTCCACAGGATAGATCAACCGTACAAACGTCCAACCGCGAGCGGAAATTTCCTGGCCGTCGAGGGTCAGCGGCAGCGGCAACGGGCCGGCATCATCGCTGCGGTCCTCGGCGTGTCCCAGGATGATGATGCGCTGCAAAGCCAGCAGGTGGGTCAAATCCAGTTGCCGCGTCAGCGATCGCTGGTAGTGAGCCGCAGTGCTGCCGGGCGAGGTTTCGCGGAAATCCGGCGGAGGCAGCGTGCTGTAAAAAGTCATCATCTCCAGCAGTTGAATGCTTGTGTCCGTGCCAAGCGCGGTTTGCTGATCGCTGAGAATGCCCTGTAACGGGCGGCCCTTGAGCGTCCGGCCCAGGTGTCCGTCCCAGGCGCGTTCACCCGCCTTGGCGGATACGTGGTTCATCGGCGGGATCACCAGTCTCGTGGCGCCACGCACGTCAAACACTAGCGACAAGGGCGTACCGGGCGCCCATTCGCCAGGCTGTGCGCCCGCCGCATTGGCAAACCGCGGCCGCATGACCAGCGCCGGGGCGCCATCGCCCGGGCTGTACACCACCAGCACGTCGCGCAGCGGCACGGGAAAGTGATGCGTGATCTGGCCGACGGGCTGCCCAATACTGCTCATACGGACGTTGCCCACCGGCGCCGGCCACTTGGACACCGCCTCCGAAGCGCTGCTTGGCGCGATCCCCCGCGGCGCAAAGAGGTAGTCGGCGGCAAACATCTTGGCGGTTGAGCGATAGGGCGCCACGACGCTCTGGGGCGACGCGGCATCCACGGTGTAGGTCTGCGGATCGATGAACTCGCCCTGGTCGGAATGTGGATCGACGCCCGGACTCGCCAGCGTATTGAAGGTGTCCTTGCCCGCCAGGGCATAGGCGGGATCCAGTTCAACTTCGACGCGGCCGTGCTTGGGCACAAACGCCGCCAGCCAGCTCTGGGCGCGTACCAGGCCGCTGCCCATGTCGTAGTCGAGGATGGAAAAGTGCGCGATCTGGGCCGTGGCGGGCCGCAGCGCAAGCGCGCCGGCCCAACTCACCGCCGTGAACACCAACACCACGGCGAGAAAGCCCATCCACGCATAGCGCACCTGCCCCCGGCCACGCAGCACGAAAAAGCTGGCGCCGGCGGCGGCCCAGTAAACCAGGAACACCAGGATCGCCAACCCAAGGGACGGGCCAAAGGCACGCGTCATGGCGATGGCGCTGGGCAGCCACGCCCGATCCAGCGAGATCAGCGGCCGGTACTCCAACTTGGCGATGGTGTTGTCCGCCAGTTCCTGCTGCATCATCTCGTCGCGCAGCACCGGGCCGCGCCAGCCGAACACGGTGGCCCACAGGGTGGCGCCCACCGGATCTGGCGACATGGTCAACGGCAAGGGGAAGCCCATGCGCAGCAGCTTGGCGTCGGTGATGTCAAAGCCGATCATCGTCACCCGCCCAAAACCGTATTGCCCGGCGATGACCATGGGCCGGAGCTGCCGGTCCGCCAGCAATACCGCGACGCGCGTCGAGGGCTCGCGGGCGTTGGCGGCAGTACCGGCGGCAATATCGAACCAGCGCGGGCTGAAGGTGTCCTTGCTGCCGGGATTGGGGCTGCCCAGCCACAACGGCAAGCCGGCGGCGGGCAGGTCATCGATTCGCCGAATCTGCTCGCCGGTCACCGGCAGCATGTCGCGCAGCGGCGAGGCCGTCCAGAAGTCGCCCTCGCTGGGCATGACGATGATGAGATGTCCCCCGCGGCGAACCCACTCGCGGATGGCCTGCCGCGTGGCCGGTGGAATCGCCGGTGACCCCGGATCGCCGCCTTCGGGTGTCCAGATCAGCGCATCGAGCAGTGATAGCCCGTACCAGCGGTCCGGCAAGCGGTCCGCCTGAAGGCCGCGGATCAATTGCGTGCCCGAATGATGGGTTAACTGCGTTTGGTAGGGCAACAGACCCATGGACGACGAGCCGATGATACCCACCACATGATTCAAGTCGGGCACGCGCTGATCGGACATGACGCGCAGGCGGTCGCGCACCTCGCCGGATTGACTATCCACCGTGGCATCCGCGCCGACGCTGATGGCGCGGACACTCCACGAAATGTTCGATCCCTGGCTCAGCGAAGGCATGCCATAAAGCCATAGGCTCTGCACGCTCTGGGGCGACAGCGTGACCAGCCGGCGCGCCTGGACCTGGTCGCCGTCGCTATCGTTGTAGTTCCACTCGATGATGGCCCGGCGAGCGCTGGCGGCCTTGTTCTCGACGGTGACGCGCATGGGCGTCCACGTGCCGGGACGGTAATACCCCGCCAGGCCCACGTCCGGCTTGTCGATGCGCAGCGTGACCGTCTCGAGCTGGCCCCAGGCCGACGCCACCGCCATGCAAAACAGGACCCCGGTTGCCAACAGCCAGTGCTTCATCCCTGGTTCATCCCAAGTGCCACGCGGGCGGGATAATGGTAGCAGAAGGTCTGTCCGGGATCCGGTTTTCAGGGGCCGCCAGGCCGGACCTCCAGTCGCCGGGGTCCGAAGATCCGGATTCATGAATGTGGACAGGCCACAGAAATCCGGGCCTTCGCAGACTCAGGCCCGGCTTGGAAGCCCCCCACTCCCCCGCCATCCAAGCCCGGCCCGCCATTGTGCCGATATGACTCCCATGCCTTGGGCGCTCCTGCAATCCGTCGGCCTCGTTCTGCTGCTGCTGGCATACCTGCTGGCCACCTGCATGCTCTCGGTCCTGGCGGCACAGCGCAAACATGCCGTGGACATGTACGACCGCATCCGCGAGTCCAAACGCCTGCGGCGGGCCTATCTGGAATCTCTTGCTAAACGCCTGGCGGATCAGGCGCGGTGAAGACATTTAGCGATTGGGCGATTGGGTGATCTGGCGATCCTTCAAACTCGCGCCGCCTTCTCGATTCTCAAATCACCAACTCGCCAAAACGCAGGATCTCCACATTTCCAAATCACACCATCGCCAAATGGTAAGCTACGCCCCCATGGCCACCTTGCTTATCACCGGCGGCCGGGTCATCGACCCGGCAAACGAATTCGACCAAGTCGCCGACGTGCTGTTGGCCGACGGCAAGGTCGTGTCGGTCCACCCGGGTAAAGCCATGTCGCCTGGGGATGCCGATATGGTGCTCGACGCCTCCGGCTTGCTCGTCACGCCGGGGCTGATCGACCCACATGTGCACTTTCGTGAACCCGGTCAGGAAGAAAAGGAAACCATCGCCACCGGCGCCGCCGCGGCCGTCGCCGGCGGATTCACCTCCGTCTGCTGCATGCCCAACACCAAGCCGGCCATCGATGACGACGGCCGCGTCGAGTTTGTCTACTACCAGTCCCGCCGCGCCAACCTGGCCAACGTGTTCCCCGTCGGCGCCGTGACCAAGGGCCGCGAGGGCAAGGAACTGGCAGAGATCGGGCTCATGGCGCAGGCCGGAGCCGTGGGATTCACCGACGATGGCACGGCGGTCGGCTCGGCGGGGGTCATGGCCAAGGCGCTGGCGTACGTGGCTACCACCGGCAAGGTGCTCATGCAGCACTGCGAGGACCCGGAACTGGGTGGCGGCGTCATGAACGCCGGCACGCTGGCGACGCGCCTGGGACTGGCGGGCTGGCCGCGCGTCGCCGAAGAACTGGTCATTCAGCGCGACATCCTCCTGAACATGCGGCAGAACATCGGCTGCCGATATCACGTGCAGCACATTTCCTCGGGCGGCAGCGTCGAAATGGTCCGCCGGGCCCGCGCTGATCTCTTTGGCCAGAATTGCATCACCGCCGAGGCCTCGCCCCATCACCTGCTGCTCACCGAAGAGTCCTGCGCGACCTACGACACCAACTACAAGATGAACCCGCCGCTGCGACAGCGCCGCGATGTCCAGGACATCCTGGCGGGCATCGGCGACGGCACCATCACCGTGCTGGCGACCGACCACGCCCCGCACACGCGCGAGGAAAAGGAACTGGAGTTCGCCGCGGCGCCCTTCGGCATCATCGGCCTCGAATGCGCCTTGCCCCTTTACATCAAAGCCCTGATCGACACCCAGACCATCGACTGGCCCGCCATGATCGCCATGATGACCATCAACCCGGCCCGGCTCTGCTCGCTGACGCACAAGGGCACGTTGGCGGCCGGCAGCGATGCCGATGTGACCCTCATCGACCCGCGCGTGGCGTATGCGATCGACATCGAATCGTTCGTCAGCAAGAGCCGCAACTGCCCGTTCCATGGCTGGAAGGTCAACGGCCAGGCGGTGGCGACGATCGTCGGCGGACAGATCAAGCTCTGCCGCGATGCCGATCGCCTGACCGGCGCCAGCACCGCCGATATCGCCCACGATCCCGCCGAACTGTCACAGCGGGTGATGTCGCTTTAGCCGCTTGCGGCTTAGCATCCGAAGCACCCTCACCCCAACCCTCTCCCTAAGAAGGGAGAGGGGGCCAAACTCTCATCCCACATCAATCAGCCCCAGCGTCTTGCCGTACTGCTGCACCAGGATCCGTTTGAGCAGCGTGTGCGAGGGATCAATCATCCCCGGGTCGGCGCGCACCACCGCCTCAGCATCCCGCCGCGCCAGCTTCAGCAGGTCCAGGTCCTCAGGCAACTGAGCCACGCGCAGCGGCGGCAGGCCGTGCTGGCGCGTGCCAAAAAAGTCGCCCATGCCGCGAATCTGGAGGTCCACTTCGGCGATCTTGAAGCCGTCGTTGGTCCCCGCGATGGCCTGTAGTCGCTGGGTCGCTTCATCGGTCGTCGGCTCGGCGACCAGCACGCAAACGCTCTTGCGTCCGTGCGTGCCGCGGCCAATGCGCCCGCGCAGCTGGTGAAGCTGCGCCAGACCGAAACGCTCGGCGTGCTCGATGACCATCAGTGTCGCGTTGGGCACATCGACGCCGACTTCAATCACGGTCGTCGCCACCAGCACGTGCACCTTGCCCGCCCGGAACTTCTCCATGACGGATTCCCTGGTCTGGGCCTTGAGCCGGCCGTGAATCGCCTCGACCTTGAATCCTCGGCAATACTTGTCCGCCAGCAGGGCGACATGCTCGTGCACGCTCTTAAGCTGCGTGGCCGACTCATGGCCCGCCGCGTCAATCGTCGGCACCACCACGTAGGCCTGTTCACCGCGCCCCAGCCGTTGCGCCAGGTAGCGGTACACATCGTCGGTCTTCTCCGGGCCGACGAGGCGGGTGGTGATGGGCGTGCGGCCGGGCGGCAGCTTGTCAATCGTCGAAACGTCCAAGTCGCCGAACACCGTGAGGCTGAGCGTGCGCGGGATCGGCGTGGCGGTCATGACCAGGTAATGCGGACTGGCGATGGCGGCGTCGCCCCCGGAAGTGCCGGTCGCGTTCCCCTGCCGAAACGCGGCGCGCTGGAGTACGCCAAAACGATGCTGCTCGTCGATCACCACCACCGCCAGGTCGGCGAACTTCACCGACTCGGTAAGCAGCGCCTGCGTCCCGATAACGATGTCGGTCTTGCCCTCGGCGATGCCTTCAAGTGTGCGGGCGCGCCCGGCGGATTGACTGCCCAGGCTGCCGGTGAGCAACGCCAGGCGCACGTTGGAGCCTTCGAGCATGCGGGAGATGGACAGATAGTGCTGCTCGGCCAGCAGTTCGGTAGGCGTCATGATCGCGCCCTGCATGCGGTTGGCCACCGCCATGAGCAAGGCGTACAGCGCCACCACGGTCTTGCCCGAACCGACATCACCCTGGAGCAGGCGGTTCATAGGGGCAGAGCGTTGCACATCGCCCGTGATGTCCCGCACCACGCGCTGCTGGGCTTCGGTCAGCTCGAAAGGGAACCGCGCGCGGATGTGACCGTCAATCGCCTCGCTCCAGCGCAAGGCCGGGGCTTTGAGGCGCGACTCGTTAAAGTAGCGCTTGATGGCAATGCCCATCTGGAGCAGGAGCAGTTCGTTGAACGCCAGCCTTCGCCGGGCCGCGGACGCCTCGTCTTCGTGCCCCGGCCGATGCGCCATGCGATAAGCCTCGGCCAGCACCGGCATGTTGTGACTCCGGCACAACTCGGCCGGCAACGGATCGACCACCTGCGGCAACAGGCTGGGCAGCACCGCGGCGACCAGACCCTCGATGACCGGGCTGCCCAGGTCATCGGTCGCCGGATACACCGGCCGCAAGCGTTCCTGCGCCGCCGCCGTGGGCGCTTGGGCCTCCGTCTCGATCGCCTCCCAGCGCGGGTTGACCATCTGTGGATAGCTGTTAAACGCCTTGACCTTGCCGGTCACGCGGATGACCATGCCCGCGTGCAGCTTGTGCCGCAGGAAGTCGGCGTTGAACCACACCAGCGCCAACGTACCCGAGTGATCCTTCAGGGTCGCCTGGAATCGCCCCTTACCGCGGCCCATGCCGCCCATGACTCGGGTGTTGACGATCGTCCCCCGTGCCGAGGCGATACCTTCCATCGACAAGTCGGCGATCGACCCCTCCGCCAGTTCGCGCTGGTAGCGCATGGGCAGATGGCGCAACAGGTCGTTGAGCGTGCGGATGCCCAAGCTCGCCAGCCGGCGGGCCCGGGCCGGGCCGACGCCGTCAACCTCCGTAACGGGCGTCGATAGCCGCAGCCCCTGCTCAACCTGCCCGGCGGGCGCTTCGCTCATGGCGATCATGATACCCCGTGGCGTGGCCCGGTTCGCTATGGAGTGCGGCGGCCGCGACGCCGCTTTGGCTCTTCGCGGAGCGTAGCCGGCTCCGCCGCAAGCTAAAGCGGTGTCGCGGCCACCGCAGTCCAAATTGGACGCCCCACCAGCTTGCCGGTATCACTCGCGACAGGTAACCTTTGGTTCTCTTAATGAAGAAGGTGCCAAGATGAAAGTGATCTGTGATCGTGGGGCTCTGGTCGAGGCGTTGAACCTGGTGGGCGGCGCGGTCGTCACGCGCACGCCCAAGCCGGTGCTGACTTGCGTCAAGCTGTCGGCAGCCGAGGGGACGCTGACACTCTCAGCCACCGACCTGGAAGTGTCCGTGCGTTTGACCACCGCGCGCGTCGAGGTGCAGGAGCCAGGCGAGACGCTGGTGCCGGCCGATAAGTTCGGCCAGATCGTCCGCGAGTCGCTCGATGCCACGCTGGCGATCGAGTCCGAACAGGACGTGACGCACATCCGCGGCCAGGACTCGCACTTTAAGGTCCTGGGTTATCCCGTGGCCGACTTCCCCCCCTTGCCCGAGTTCACCGGCGACGCCGACTTCACCATCAGCTCCCACGAGTTGGGAGGCCTGGTGAGTAAGACGATCTACGCCACCGCCCGCGAGAACAGCCGGTATGCCATCAACGGCGTGCTGGTCGAGCGCGAGGGCAACAAACTGGCGGTCGTCGCCACCGACGGCCACCGCCTGGCGCTGGCCAAAGGGACGTGCCAGGCGACCAAGCCCGACAACCGCTCCGCCATCGTGCCGACCAAAGGTCTGAACATGCTCCAGCGGCTGCTGGGCGATGAGGACCAGCAGGTGCGCGTGAAGATCGCCGACAATCAGATTCTCTTTGCCACCGAAAATGCCACATTGTCGAGCAACCTGGTCGAGGGCAACTTCCCGCCGTACAAGGATGTCGTGCCGCGCGACGGCGACAAGAAGGCGACGCTCAAGACCGATGCCCTGACCAGCGCGTTCCGCCGGGCGGCCCTATTGACCAACGAGGAAAGCAAAGGCGTACGCATGGCGTTCACCAAGGACAGCCTGACGCTCCAGAGCAGGGCTCCGGAGATGGGCGAGGCCGAGATTCACGTTGATCTGCCCAGCTTTGAAGGCGATGCGATCGAGATCGGCTTCAACCCGCAGTACGTGCTGGATGTGCTCAAGGTGGTCAACAGCGACACCGTGCAGTTGGACATGCGTGCCTCCAACAAGCCAGGCGTGATCCGCAGCGGCAGCGACTTCCTGTATGTCGTGATGCCGGTGAATTTGCAGTAGAAGACCCTCGGGTAATCACCAAGACACCAAGGACACCAAGAAGAAGGAGGTAGGGGACAAGAAGAAAGTGGAATGAAGAAGGCGATGTGAGCGACGAACGGGCGTTATCTCACTTCCTTCCTCCTTCCGCTTTCTTCCCTCTTCTTGGTGTCCTTGGTGTCTTGGTGGTTCAACTGAATTTGCCGAGATCCATCCATGTCGTTTCAATCCGGCCGTGTCAGCTTCTGCCGCTTTGCCGTCTCCGGCGATGCTCCCGCCAGCATCTCGCAGGAGCTGCTGGATCAACTGTCGGCTAACGCCTACACCGACTCGTCCATCGGCGCGCCGGGCGAGATCGAGTCGGGCTGGATCACCGGCGACCATCTGTACGACACGCAGTTCACCTTCGACAAGAACGCCTTTGGCAACCTGCTGCTCTTCGCCATGCGGGTGGACCGCAATCGCATCCCGGCGGAGGTTCGCTACGCCTATCAGCGGGCACACGAACAAGCGGTGGCGGCGGGCAATCCCTCGGGCTTCCTCTCGCGTGCCCAGAAAAAGGAAGTGCGCGACCTGGTGGATCGACAGGTGCACGATGAGCTGGCGACCGGCAAGCACCGCCGGTCCAAGCAAGTCGATCTGGTCTGGGACCTGGCCAATGGTCAGCTCTACTGTGCCGCCAGCGGGAACAAGATCCACGAGGCGCTGTCGGCTGGGTTCCGCGGCACGTTCGACCTGGACTTGGAGATGCTGACCGCCGGGGCGCTGGCGGGCGCGGTGCTCCAGGGCAAGGGCCAGTTGCGCGACTATGAGGACCTGCATCCCTCGCCGTTCACGCCGCCGCCTTCGGATCGCCACCGCGACCAGGACGAAGCCGCACAATCGCCGCAGGATGCGTCGATTCCCAACGTGCCCTGGGCGCACACCTCGACGGACGCCAAGGATTTCCTGGGCAACGAGTGGCTGATCTGGCTGTGGTGGCTCAGCGAGATGGGCGACGCGACAGTCGAAGCGCAGGTGGCCGGGCAGAAGCGCTCACTGAGTTTCACGCTGGTGCAGGCGCTGGATATGGAATGTGCCTGGGGCTATCGGGGCAAGCAGGGCTTGCGTGAGGCGGCGCCGACGCGCATGAGCGAAGCGGCCGAGGGCTTGAAGAACGGCAAGTGGCCGCGCAAGACCGGGCTGATCCTGGCCGATGGCGAAAGCCAGTGGGAGCTGTCGCTCCAGGCCGATCGGCTGCTGGTATCGGCCGCACTGTTGCCGGAGATCACCGACACTGCCTCGCCGCGCGACCTGGTCGAGCAACGCCTGCTGCGCAGCCGCGAACTGGCGCAGAGCCTCGACGGCCTCTACGAAACATTCCTGCGCCAACGCACCAGCAGCGCCTGGGACGGCACCCGCCAGAACATCCGCGACTGGATCGGCAAACGGCGGCGAAAGTAGCGGCGCGACACCCGCCATTTCCAGCGTGTAGAATGTCCGTGCAGACACGTTCGAGAGGTTTCGCGATGCGCCGTGACCAAGCACTCAACATCCTGCGAGATCACGCTGACGAGTTGCATCGCCGCGGCGTCAGATCGCTCTTGCTTTACGGATCACTAGCGCGAGACCAGGCCACCCCGCACAGTGACGTGGACCTGCTGGTCGAACTCGACCAACCCACCGGGATGCTCGGCCTTGTGGCGCTACAGCAACACATTGAACACTTGCTGGGATGTCGCGTCGATCTGGTCACGCAAGGCGGTCTGCGGCCGCACGTGCGCGAACACGTGATGAAGGAGGCGATCCGTGCCGCCTAGAGCATCCATACAACGCGACGAGGTGCTGAGTGCTCTGCGAGTGCACGTCGACGAACTGCGTGCGTTGGGCGTTCGGCACATTTCGCTTTTCGGCAGCACGGCTCGCGGCGAAGCAGGTCCGACCAGCGATGTCGATTTGTTGGTCGATATCCAGCGACCGTTCGGACTTGGGGCCGTTGGCGCCATTCAGTTTTACCTCGAAGAGATTCTCGGCTTGCCAGTTGACTTGGTTCCTGAGAACTGCCTTGACCCGCGCATACGCGAGCACGTCATGAAGGACCTCATCCGTGCCGCCTGAACGCTCCTGGCGAATGCGTGTCGATGATATCCTGCGGGCTGCGGAGGAGGCGCGCCAGTTGGTTGACGGTTTCACCTACGACCGATTCGCGCAAGACCTGCGCACGAACAGGGCCGTCACGGCCACGATCGCCATCATTGGCGAAGCCTCGAGGCACATCCCCGAAGAAGTGAAGACCGCGCACCCGGAAGTTCCATGGCCGCAGATGTACGGCATGCGCAATATCATCGTTCATAGCTATTGGCATATCGACCTCGAAGTGGTCTGGCACACCGTTACAAAGGATGTCCCGCAACTGGTCGCACCATTGCGCGCCCTGCTCGACGCGGAAGAACCCGACGAAGGAACTGGCCCATGATCATCGGCATCCCGCGCGAGATTAAGGCTGACGAATACCGCGTCGCCATGCTGCCGGTGGGCGTGGAGTTGCTGGTCGAGGCCGGCCACGAAGTGCTGGTTGAGCACGATGCGGGCCTGGGCAGCGGGTATGACGATGCCCGGTACGCCGCGGCCGGGGCGCGGATCGTGGGCGATCACGGCGCGGTATTCGAACGCGCCGACATGATCGTGAAGGTCAAGGAGCCGCTGCCGGAAGAGTGGCCGATGCTCCGCGCCGGGCAGGTGATGTTCACTTATTTCCATTTTGCCGCCGACCGCAAGCTGACCGAGGCGTGCCTCAAATCGCGCATCACCGCCGTTGCCTATGAGACCCTGACCGACAGCCAGGGCCGGCTGCCGCTCTTGACGCCGATGAGCGAGATTGCCGGGCGCATGTCGATCCAGGAAGGCGCCAAGTACCTGGAGCGGCCGATGATGGGCCGGGGCATCCTGCTCGGCGGCGTGCCGGGCGTCGAGCCGGGCGAAGTACTGATTCTGGGCGCGGGCATCGTGGGCACCCATGCCGCCAAGGTCGCCGCGGGCTTAGGCGCGCACGTCACCATTCTCGACGTCAACCTCGACCGCCTGCGCTACCTCGACGACGTCATGCCCGCCAACGTGCACGAGGTGTACTCCGATCCGCACGCGGTCGCCGAGCACGCCGTCCAGGCCGACCTGATCATCGGCGCCGTGCTGATCCCCGGCGGGCGCACACCGGTGCTGATCAAGCGTGACCTGCTCAAGGAGATGAAGAACGGGGCGGTAATCGTGGATGTCGGCGTGGACCAGGGCGGCTGCATCGAGACCACCCGCCCCACCACCCACCAGGACCCGACCTACGTGATCGACGGCGTGGTGCACTATTGCGTGGCCAACATGCCCGGAGCCGTCGGCCGCACCAGCACGCAGGCGCTGTGTCACGCCACTCAGCCCTGCGCCTGGCGCAGCACGGCATCGATCGCCTGATCCAGACCGACCAGGGCTTTGCCAACGCCCTGAATCTGCGCGACGGCCACATCGTCAACCCCGCCGTGGCCGCCGCCTTCGAATCGCAGGGATGATCCCAAGAGTCCGCACGACACAGAAAAAGGAACACACCGAGCATGGCCGCAACCATCCCCATCCTCTTGGACACCGACATCGGCAGCGACATCGACGACGCGGTCGCGCTGGCGTATCTGCTCAAACAGCCGGCGTGCGAACTGCTGGGCATCACCACCGTCTCGGGCGTGGTTGATCAGCGTGCAGCCCTGGCGGCGGCGGTGTGCGATGCCGCCGGCCGCGCCGACGTGCCGATCCATTGCGGCGCCCCGGGCCCCCTGCTCACCGGCACCGGCCAGCCCGACGTGCCGCAGTACCAGGCCATCGCCGACCGTCCCGGCTCCCAGGGCCCGGGGCGGGGGCGGGGACAGCGCGACTTCACGCCAGGCCAGGCCGTCGAATTCCTGCGCACCACCATCCGCAGCCGGCCCAACGAAATCACGCTCTTTGCCATCGGCCCCATGACCAATATCGCCCTGCTCTTCGCCGCCGACCCGGCGATTCCCAGCCTGATCAAACAACTGGTGCTGATGTGCGGCGTCTTCACCGCCCACGGACAGCGCGGCCCGGGCGCCCGCGAATGGAACGCCAAGTGCGATCCGATCGCCACCGCCATGACCTACCGCGCTCGTCCGCCGGTCTTCACCAGCATCGGCCTGGATGTGACACTCCAGTGCCAGCTTCCCGCCGACGAATGCCGGCAACGCTTCACCAAGGCCGGCGGACCGCTGGGCATCGTCGCCCAAATGGCGGAGGTCTGGTTCAAGCATCGCCCGGTCATCACCTTCCACGACCCGCTGGCAGCGGCGATCATCTTCCAGCCCGATCTGTGCCAGTATGCCGACGGCCAGGTGGAGGTCGAAACCCTCAGCCCCACGCTCGGCGGGTTGACTTCCTTCCGTCACGACGCGGCTGAGCACCCTCATCGCATCGCCACCACGGTAGACAACGCCCGCTTTTTCGACCATTACTTTGCCGTCGTGGGTGAATAGAGGTCTTTGGAAAACCTTCCTGCAACCCCGGCATGCCCCGCTTGGGGGCTTGCCGGAGCTTGCCGCCGGGTTTTTCGAAGGTCCCGATAGGGATTCGCGTGATGAAGTATCGCCCCCTGGGTCAGACCGGTCTGGAAGTTTCCGTGCTCAGTTTCGGCGCCTCGTCGCTGGGCAGCGTGTTTCGCGATGTGCCCGAGGATGAGGGTGTCCGCACCGTGCACACGGCACTGGACCTGGGCGTCAACCTCATCGACTGCTCGCCCTACTACGGCTTGACCCGCGCCGAGACCGTGCTGGGCAAGGCCCTGCGCAGCGTCCCACGCGATCGCTATTACCTGGCGACCAAGTGCGGCCGATACGGCGCCACCCCCGCCGACTGCGACTACTCTGCCGCCCGCGTGGTGCAGAGCGTCGAGGAAAGCCTGCATCGCCTGGGCGTCGAACACCTGGACATCCTCCAGGTCCACGACATCGAGTTCGCCGACATCGGGCAGATCATCAATGAAACCGTGCCGGCGCTGCACAAGCTCAAGCAACAGGGCAAGACGCGCTTCGTGGGCATCACCGGCCTGCCGCTGCGCCTGTTCCGCCAGGTCATCCAACAGGTCGAAGTCGATACCGTGTTGTCCTATTGCCACTACCAGTTGAACGACACGGGTCTGGAAGACCTGCTGCCTTTTCTGCGCGAGCATGGCGTGGGCGTGATCAATGCCTCGCCGCTGGGCATGGGCCTGCTCTCGACGCGCGGCACGCCCGACTGGCACCCCGCGCCCGCCGCCGTCAAGCACGCCTGCGCCAGGGCCGCCATGGCCTGCGCCGCCTGCAACATGCCCATCGAAAAGCTGGCGGTGCAGTTCGCCTGTGCCCATCCCCAGATCCCCACCACGCTCGTCGGCACCGCCAACCCCGACAACCTGCGCCGCAACGTGCGCTGGATCGAGGAGCCGATAGACCTGAACCTGCTGGCGGAAGTGCGCCAGGAACTGGTGCCGGTGCACAACGTCACCTGGACGCAGGGTCGCCCCGAGAACAACTAGGCCGGCCCTATCGGCTGCATCAAGGCCATGGTCGAGTTCTCCGGCCGATGATGCACTCCCACGTCCCGCTTTGGCCGACAGCTTTTTCATCTCCGCACTCCTCCCCGGGGGTCCCGGGGGTCCGGGGGCTGGGCAATTACGGATATCTGGATACATGTCAGCCCCCCTCCCCTACCCCCGGTGTCATCTTTTGATTTCTCCTTATTCTTCCAGGACTTAGCGAATGTCAGTCCCCATGTCAGTGGCGTGTCAGTCTGACATTGCGGACAATCCGCTCCAGCAGGTGTAATCCGTTCTCTGAACATGGCTTGCACGCCGATTAGCAAGAAAAGGAAAATGTCAGGGGCTGACATGATTATTCGGACCAGAACCTGGAGCGGATTCACCTGGGGCCAAGCCCGCCAAGGGCGCCCAGGCCGCGTAGGGATGGCCCAGGAACTGCGTGCCGCACGTGTTGATTCTCATTTCCATGGCCGTCTCCTGTTCGTTCTCTATTCATAATACCATCGTCCACCAAGAAGTCAAGGCGAAGAAATCACGCTCCTGGCCCGGCCTCGGACGCCGCCCCTCCCGTTCCCGGACCAACTTGCTTCCAGGAACCAGCGCCGCCGCTGGGCCATGCTCATCAAACGCATCTACCAAACCGATCCGCTCCGCTGCCCCAACTGCGGCGGCACCATGAAATTCATCGCCTTCTTTGAAGACCGACAAACCGAAGTGATCCGCAAGATCCTCCAACACTGCGGCCTCTGGCAGGATCCGCCGGCCCGTGGTCCGCCCGGGCACACGCCCCCATCCCAGACAGTTCGCACGCTGGACGCCAATCGCATCCTTGAGGCCGACCCCGACTTCCTGGAGCACACCCGCCGCGAGGCCAGCGACCAGAACGACCAGCCCGAACTCCCTTGGGAGCCTTGAACTCCCGCGCCACACCATGTTGCAACCCTTGCCGCCGCCTGGGCCGGGTGGTAGCCTTGTGTTTGCAATGCCGGGGATGCTCCCCGAGCCGATGGAAAACCGCCTTGTCGTCCCCTTGCGGCTCTGGGTGTACGCGATTCAAGCACTCACAAGGACGGTCGAGTTATGAAATCGGTATTCTGGAGGTGTCCAATGGCCGGTACAGGCTCCCCCGCTCCCCTAACCCCTCACCCCCAAGAAATCAAATTTCCTATCAGTATCTGGAGGTCGGCATATGTAGAATTGCGATGCAATAAGCAGTACACCATCCGTTACAAGGCGAGTCACTTCCCGACACATAACTTTTATTACGGTGGGGTGAGCCTAGCTTCTCAAAGCCAGACTAACTTGGGCACCTTCTTGGGGACAGGCGACAAGGTGCCGGCCGCCGCTGGCCCTGCATTCACGACAGTTGGAACCGTGCCATGACAATACTGACAAAGCTTTGCATAGCTCTTGCATTCGCTCTTGCATTCGCTAGTGGCTGCAGCAAAAGTCCCGTGCCACTTCCTGATGCAGTGGCCGCCCTTGAGAAGCAGCTTTTGCAACGGTTCGGAACCACTGGCGAATCCTTGAGCCAGGTAATGGTTGAGATGACAAAGAATGGCGAATTTAAGGAGCTTAACGAACAGTATAGCGACGCGGATCTTTTTAAGTACGCGCAGGACATTGCTTGGACGCATCCATTGCGATCGTGGCTCTGTCAAATGTCATGCAGCGATTTTCGCACCAACAAGGAGCACTTGGATCTGCTAATGCCACGACTACCGATCATGACTACGGCGCTCGATGATCTGCGTGTAGCCATTGTTGCCGTCTTGTTCGACAACGACGTTGGTTTTACGGATCGCTCGGTCTTATTGCATACACTAGGCCAGGCCAAAGACGGCGATATCATGGTATTTGTATACGTGATGGTCAGCGTGACGGATGCCGAACAAAAAGAGGCCCTTAGCGGCGAATATGGAAATGGCATGCTGCGTGTCGTTACTATTGAAACAGTGCTGGATGATTGCAAGTTTGATAATGTGAAACGTGCAGAAGAATTGCGCAAGTATCAAGAATTCCTGACGCAGAGCGACGTTGGCAAGCGTGTACTTCGGTTCAATGAGTTAACACTGGAGGGAAAGGGACATGAAGAGCTGGTGAATGGGTATAATAAGTGGGCGAGCGAGAGGAAATCGCGGTTTGAGGCAGAATGGCAGAGGAATATCGCCGCAACTTCGACGTCCAGTGACTCGTCGCCTTGATGGGTTGTAGTGGCTATAGTGGTCCAACGGCTTGTTAGAGACGGACAAGGTGTCAGGATTGTAACCCCTCACCCCCAAGAAATCAAATTTCCTATCAGTAACTTCATGACCGGACTCTTCCGCCCCGGCGAGACCTACCAATGCTGCGCCGTCGAGACCGACGACGATCTGTTCTTCCAAGTCCGGGGCGAGGAGGCGGGCGACGTGTTCCACTGGGAACTGGAGGACGTCCAGCCCCTGAGCCACGGGCGGGTCGGCATCCGCCACATGTGGACGCGCTGCTCGCGCTACGCCGACTTCAAGGTCTGGACCCTCTAAAGGGGAACCCGCGTGAAAGAAGGGCGAGGAAAAGGGGTCGGGAGTCTTTGATTGACCGTCGGCGGCGATTCGGGTAGACTGGCGGTATGCCCAGGGGCGCAAAAGGGGTCGGGAGTCTTTGATTGACTTCCGGATGTCCGCAAAGCCCAAATAATGACTCCCGACCCCTTTTCTCTCCCAAGGTCTGGACCCTCTAAAGGGGAACCCGCGTGAAAGAAGAGCGATTCGAACTGAACCCGGTGCACGACGGCGCGGGCACAACGCTGCTGAGTTGGAACGGCACCTGCCCGGAAAGCCCCGACGGGCGACGCGTCGCTTACTTTCGGATGCCCATCCCGGCCTCCGAAACCCACCAGTCTTTCACCGGCGAGATATGGGTTTGCGGCGTCGGCCTTACCGGTCACCGCAAGGTCTTTGAGATGGGGATGGAGTGTGCGGGCTTCCAGCACAACGGCGGGATGGCGATGTGGGTGGACGGCCGGCGGCTGGCCTTCCGGGGCACCGCAGGGCCGACGGAGACGATCTATGTGGTGGACGCCGAAACCGGTGAACTGCTGCACGAACCAATCGCCGGCGGCATCGGGCACCACGCCATGCGGGGGAAAGTGCCCTTCTCGGTCACGGCCGCCGAATGCGATGAAAACGCGGCTTACCCGGCGATTGACGAGGCGGGCATCTATGCCCTGGACTGCGATGCCGGCTCAGTTGAGAAGATCGTCGCCACCGAGGACGTGCTGAGTTTCGTTCGTTCCCGGGGCTTCACGCCAACGGAACGCACGCCGAGCATCTCACACGTCATGCTGAACTCCACCGCCGAGCGCGTGATGGCCCGCTGGGACCTGAAGGAATGCAAGGCGATAATCTCGTGTGATGTCGGCGGCGAACAATGGGAAATAATCCCCGACAAACCGCTGCACCAGATATGGTTCGATACGGAGACCTACGCGGCGGTTTATCGAAAAACCGGGCACATCCACCGATACGCGCAGGATGGAACGAGGCGGGAGATCCTGGCGGGGCCGGGGAACCATTTCGATATCTCGCCGGACAGGCAGTGGATCGTCACGGACCCCAGATATCACCAGGTGCCGGTGACGATACACCTCTACCGTCGCGGCAAGACTGAGCCCGCAGCCATACTCGCCAGCCACGACCTGGGCCACCCGACGTGGCATCTGCGTGCGCACGCCAATCCCGTATTCTCACGGGACGGGCGGAGCGTCTACTTCCTGCATCCGTTGAATGAGGGGACGGTGCAGGCTGTGTGGGTGAACGTCGCATCGGTCGTCGAGAAACAGAAGTGAAGACGAGGAAAAGGACGAGGAAAAGGGGTCGGGAGTCATTATTTGGCCTTTGGGGGCAGCCGGAAGTCAATCAAAGACTCCCGACCCCTTTTTCGCCCCCCCCAGTGATGTCCCTCTTTCCGGGCCCCCGGAACGTTTATATGACTCCCGACCCCTTTGCCTCCCCCTCGGGACCGCCCGAATCATTGCTGGTGCCTGCTGGCCTTGAGCCACTGATCCCAGCGTGTAAAGACCTCTTCGACTGGTAGCACATGAATACGGTCTTCCTCTAGAAACAGCGCGTAGTCGTACCCGTCGTAGTTGATGGCGTCCACACCATGCCGTAAGGCGGTCAGGCCCGTGTGGCCGGTCTGGCCCACCACCACGATCTCGCGATCTTTGGGCGTCACAGCCGAACTCAGTTGGGCAGTCATCCCGACCTTGCCCGCGATCTGCGCGAAATATTCGGGAGCCGGCATGGTATCGATGGATTTCACTTGAGTTGTCCGCAGTTTTTCATAGGTCTTGGGCGCCGCGGCTTGGGTTAGCGCCTCCAGAACATGTATGCGATGGGATCCGGTCGATTGCTTGCGCAGTTCGGCGATCACCCTGCCCACGATCGAGGGATGTCCGATGTTGGCAAGGGCCAGAGTTGTCTCCAATCGCGTGTCGGATCGGGTGTCCAGGATTGTCAGGAGATCCGGGATCGCCTCCTCGGCCCGCAGTGTTCCCAACTGGCTGATGGCGACTTGTGATGTGCTGTCTTTGTCTGCGGCCAGCCTGCGGAGTGCCGGAATGGCCTTGGTTGATCCGAATGCCCCCAGTAAGCGCATAGCATCCGCCTTGGTATTCAAGTTCGCTACCGCAGTGCGTCCCTCATACTCGCCGGTGTCCAGAAACTTGATGAGAGCATCCTGGATTGTCTTGGCATGGACCTCCAGAAGCCGATCGCGCATCGTGCTGCGTCGCTCCAGGGCGTCGTCAGTAAGCCAGCGCATTGCGATTGGAACGGTGCGGGCATCATCCCATTTGATCAGCACCGCCAGGACATAAGGATTGATCTGGTTCCATTGGCGGTCCTTGATCGAGGTGAGATAGAGTTTTTCGGCGGAAGTCCTGGCGTCCAACTGGAACAAAGCCCAAGCTGCCCAATGCCGGGTGTCGCTGTCGGGGTGCTCCAGGATCTGTTCGAGTCTCGGACCCGCTTCGGTGCCCTTGACGGCGACGATGTCGCGGATCGCATCGCAGAGCTGCCCCGGGTCCTGGCCATGTAGCTTGGGCAGCAGGAAGGGCAGCGCCGCATGGGAACGCATGTCGATCAGATTTCTCAGGGCAATCCTCTGGACGCTGGGAAAGGGGCTGCCGGCAAACTCCGCGATCCCCACGTCACATCCCTGGACCTTGCAGTTCTTTACCAAGAAAGCCACTTCATACATCAGGCTATACTGGCGTTGCTCAGGAAGGTGAACCGCCAGACCCGGAAGGGAGCGTTCGAGGATGAGCGAGTAGTCTTCATCGGTGAGCTTATAACGTGGCGTCGCTCTGGTTGGGCCGCTCCTTCTTGCCGGGATAACCAGTTCCTCGATCAGTGCGGCTCGTACGTCCGGGTCGGAGGACTGCATGCGACGCACCACATCAGGCACGGAGGATTTGGCTGCTTCAGAAAGTTCTTGGGTGACTTCTGCGGCGCTTATTGCTGAGCCACTGACCAGCCCGGATAGACACATCGCCAGCGCGAACAATGCCCGAAACAGCCACCCAATCGCGCAGCAGGCGTTAGCCCTTACCGTCATGTGAAGTTACCCCTGGACTTACCTCGAACACAAAGTCTCGGTTGAATTTATTGGCCATAGCGGCCCCCGCAAGGCTGGACGTGTCCCGCCCCCGGAAGCCAGAAACCGTACCCCCGGGAACGCCCGGGAGTTGAGGTTGACCGGCAGGGTACGGTTCGTACAGGGAAAATGCAAGGGGCAAGGGGCGGGGGCGAAGCGCCCGATGCAGGGTGGAGAGTGGAAGGTGGAGGCGGGGCGAAGCGCCCAGTGCAGGGTGGAGAGTGGAAGGTGGAGAGTTGCCGACTCCTGTCTCCTGTTCTCCCGCTCTCTCGTCTCCCGTTGCGCTTGGCGACCGCGTCCCGGCGGGGATAGTATGGCCGGCACCACAAGGAGAGGCGCCCCATGACCGTCCCGCGTTCTGAATATCCCCGTCCGCAATTCGTGCGCAAGGACTGGCTCTGCCTCAATGGCGCCTGGCAATTCGAGATGGACCCGGGCGACAGCGGGCTGGAGCGCGGAATGATGAGCCGCGAACTGACCGGCAGCATTACCGTGCCTTTCTGTCCTGAGTCCAAACTTTCGGGCATCGAGCACACGGATTTCATGGCTGCGGTGTGGTATCGCCGGTCGGTGGACATTCCCGCGGGTTGGGCCGGCCGCGATGTGCTCTTGCATTTTCAGGCGGTCGATTACGACGCCACGGTCTGGGTCAACGGCCAGGAGGTCGCGCGTCATCGCGGCGGGTTCACGCCGTTCACTTGTGATTTGCGCGGCATCGTCAAGGCTGGGGAATCGGCCACGATTGTGCTGCGTGCCCGCGATTACCGGCGCCAGCCCATGCCGCGCGGCAAGCAGTCCGACACTTACGCAAACCACGGCTGCCACTACACGCGCACCACGGGCATCTGGCAGACGGTGTGGCTCGAACCGGTGCCCGACACGCGGCTGGAGCGTGCCCGCATCACGCCGGATGTCGCCGGCGGGGCGTTCCACATTCAGCAGCCCGTGCATGGCCCTACGCGCGGCCTGCGCCTGGCTGCCACGCTGTTGGACGACCAGGGCGTGGTCGCTGCTGCGCAGACGGAGGCTGACCACGATTTGGCGCCGGCGCTGACGCTGGTGATTCCCGCGCAGCGCCGCCGCCTCTGGTCCACGCAGGATCCCCATCTCTACAGCCTGCGCCTCACGCTGATTGATGAGCATGACCGCGTGGTCGATGCCGTGGAAAGCTACGCCGGCCTGCGCAGCGTCCGCATCGACGGCAAGGCCATCAAGATCAACGGCTGCACCGTGTTTCAGCGGCTTGTGCTCGATCAGGGCTATTACCCGGATGGGCTGATGACCGCGCCCGACGACCAGGCGCTGATCGATGACATTCGCCTGAGCATGGCGGCCGGGTTTAACGGAGCGCGTCTGCATCAGAAGGTGTTCGAGGAGCGCTTCCTCTATCACGCCGACCGTCTGGGCTACCTGGTCTGGGGCGAATTCGGCGATTGGGGCTGCCGCAGCGCCGGCCCGCCCGACGACCACCAGCAGCCCGGCGCCACCTACATCACGCAGTGGCTCGAAGCGCTGGGGCGCGACTACTCGCATCCCGCGATCATCGGCTGGTGCCCGCTCAACGAAACGCTCCAGCCTCTGCACGACCGCATCACCGTGTTGGACGATGTGACGCGCGGCATGTTCCTGGCGACCAAGGCCATGGATAGCACGCGGCCGGTCCTGGACGCCTCGGGCTACTCTCATCGCGTGCGTGAGTCGGATGTCTACGACTCGCACAACTACGAGCAGGACCCCGCCAAGTTCAAGCAGATGATGGCCGGCCTGACCGGGGGCACGCCCTTTGTCAACACCCACGGCAAAGACGTTTGGTCAGTCTCCTACCGCGGCCAGCCCTATTTCTGCAGCGAGTTCGGCGGCATCTGGTGGAACCCCGACGCCCGACCCGGGGACGCTTCATGGGGCTACGGCCAGCGGCCGGGCACGCTCGAGGAGTTCTATCAGCGCTTCGAGGGGCTCTGTGCCGTGCTGCTGGATCATCCCGAGATGTTCGGCTATTGCTACACGCAACTCACGGATGTGTTTCAGGAGCAGAACGGCATCTATCGCTTTGATCGCACGACCAAGTTCGACATGGCGCGGATTCGTGCAGCCCAGGTGCGCCCCGCTGCCATGGAAACTAATAGCGCCCCAGCGCCTGCACCCGCGGCGGCCGGCGCGTAGACTAAGCTAACGGGCCGCCTGCAATAATCGGCCATTTCAGACGTCTCTATTGCTACAGGAAACCCAATGCACCCATCCCGCCCGTTGATCGTCATTCTGTTGGGCTTGCTACTGACCGGCGTTGCCGCGGCCCAACTCCCGACCGCGCCGGCCGAACCTTCCGCCAGCGAAACCGATGTCGCTGCGCCGACCACCCAGCCCGCCGGCAGCGATGTGGTCCACACCCAGGCCGGCGCTTTGATTCACAAGCTCAAGCAAGGCGGGTTGACCGTGTTGGTCCAGCTCCTGCTCTCGGTCCTGGGCCTGGCGGTCGTGCTCGAACGCATGATCCACTTGAACCGCCGATCCATCGCGCCCGAGGGCCTGGCGCAGCGTGCCGATCAACTCTGGCGGCAAGGCAAGTTCAGCGAAATCGAAGCCATGGCGACCCGCGACGGCAGCGTCCTGGGCATCATCATCGCCAGCATCGTCCGCCATCGCGACCGCGATGCCACCACGCTCTCGACCATCACCGGCGACATCGGCTCGCGCGAGCTGCGCCGCCACCTCCAGAAGCTCTACCCGCTGGCGATCGTCGCCACCCTCGAACCGTTGCTGGGTCTGCTGGGCACCATCCTGGGCATGATCGGCGCCTTTGACAGCGTGGCGCTGGCGGGGTCGATGGGCGACGCCTCCATACTCGCCAACGACATCGCCAAGGCCCTGGTGACCACGGCCGTGGGCTTGATCATCGCCATCCCCGCGCTATTCCTATACCACTACCTCAAGGGCCGCGTCAGCATCCTCAGCGTCCAGTTGGAGGAGCAGGCCAGCGAGCTGATCGTTGACTGGACCGGGCCGGCCAACGCAACAGCGACACAGATCAAGCCCGCAGCCAAGCCGCCCACCACCGCCGTAGCGCCGGCTCCGGGGGCGCCGGGGGGTCCGGGGGCGCCGGGCACCAAGGAGGGCAACTGATCATGCGCATTGACCTCCAGGATGATGACGCCGTCGAAGTGCAGATGGCGCCGCTGATCGATTGTGTGTTCCTGCTGCTCATCTTTTTCCTCGTAGCCACGTCGTTGAAGAAGATCGAGAAGGAGCTGCCTCTGGAACTGCCGCACTCGGCGGCGGCGATCAGCGTGTCGGTCGATCCACAGACCATGGTGATCGGCATCGACCGCACGGGCCAGCCGTACATCAACGGCCAGCCGGTGACCTTCGGCGTACTGGAGCAACAGATCAGCACCGCGGCGGCTAACGACCCCCAGCAACGCGTCCGCATCGACGCCGACCGCGACACGCCCTGGCAGCACGTGGTTCACATTCTCGATGCCCTCCAATTCAGAGGACTGAACAATGTCGGAGTCCACACCAAGCGGTTCGATCGCCGATAAGCCGGCTCACGTTGCCGACGACCGCGGGCCCAACCGCCGTCGTCAGCGCCGCGATTCGCCGTTCTGGCTGATCGTGTCGCTGGTGGTCCACACCCTTGTGCTGGCGGCGTTGTTCATCTTCACGCCCCTGCGCGACATCGTCTTTGAGCCGCGCCAGCCCCGCCAGGATCAGGTCATCGCCGCCAGCCAACTCGAGGAGCTGGCCCAACAGCTTCAAGAGGTCAACGAGAAAGACCTGCGTCAGCGCGCGCAAGCCCTGCAGGACATCCTTGCGGAACTGGAGCAGATTCGCCAGGCCAAGCTCCAGGAGTACAAGGAAGTCAACCCGCGGGAACTCGAGGAAGCGCTGGCCACCGCCCAGGAAGAGGCCGACAAGGCGCTGGAGGCACAGAAACAGGCGCTGGCGGAACTGGAGCAGATCAAACAGCCGGCGCCCGCCCCCGGGGGCGCCGCTACGCCCAAAGATGTCGCAGCGCATCACACGCAGGCCGCCGTCAAGCAATACCAGGCCGAGCAACACCAGGCGCAGGCCTCCGCGCAGCTTTCGCTGTCCAACGAAGCACCCGCGGCCACCCAGGCACAGGCCGAGGCGCAGAGCGCCCAGGTCAAGGCCAGCCAGCAACAGAATGCAGCGCAAACGACTGAGCAACGAGCACAGAACACCGCCCAGGCCGTCGAACGAGCCGCGGACCAGATCACTAAGGCGCAGGCCGAAGCCGACGCCGCCCGCCAGCGCCAGGCTGATGAGCAGAAAAAGCTAGAACAGGCGCAGGCCAAAGCGACCGAAGCCAACGCCAATCTGCAAGAGACGCAACAGGAGGAAGCGGAAGCCAAGCAGAAGGCCCAGGAGACAGCGGCCGCGCGCAAGGCCGCCACTGCCGCCGCATCCAAGGCCCCGGCGGATCAGAAAAAGGCGGCGCAAGCCACCGCCAAGGACGCTGCCACCAAGGCCACCGACGCGTCGGCGCAAGCCACCGCCGCCTCCAAGGCCACCGCGCAAGCGCAGAAACAGGCGGATCAAGCCAAGAACCAGGCGCATCGCCAGGCGGCCACGGTCGCCAAGCTGACCAAAGCCGCCGAGGCCCGCGACAAGGCCGCGCAGGACGCCAAGGCGGCGAAGGAAAAGGCTGAGAAAGACGCCGCCGACGCCAAGGAGGCCGCCCGCCAGGCGCTGGATCAGGCCATCGCCAAGCAGAAGGATGCGATCCAGGCGCAGGAAAAGGCCAAGGACACACTGGCCAAAGCTCGCGCCGCCAAGGAGCAGGCAGCGGCCCAAGCGCCGGCCCCCGACGCCAGCCCGGAGCCGCCGCCCGCCGCGCTCGAGCAACCCGTCGCCGAGACTAAGCCCGACCTGGAGGCGATGGACGCCGTCGATCTCTACGAACTCGCCACCGACACCGAAGGGAAGATCACCGAGAGCTACAAGGACATCACCGCCACGGATCTGGCAATGGTGCGCGAAATCTCCCTGGGCCAGGCCCGGCAGGTCGTCGATGTGCCCCGACCCGAACGAAGCAAAGTGGACGAAAATGCCTTGCGGCAACCGATCAAGACCCGCCAGGACTTTGAACGGCAAAGCCAGGCCCTGCGCACCGTCCTGCGCGAGGAGGAGGCCATGGTGGCGCTGGGCGACAACCTGCTGGCGCAAGCCAAGGGCATGGACCGCAGCGGCATCGAGCTTTCCCTGGGCGAAATGCGCGCCCAGGAAGCCGCGATGCAGCAGGCGTCGCATGAGGTCCAGGGCGGCAAGGTCGCCGACTTGGCGGGACTCATGGCGCAGGCGGCCGGCACAGCCGCCCCCGCCTCGCCGACCGCAGGCCCACGCCGCGCCCCCGGCGCGCCGGGCGGGGTCGATCAAGCCCCCTCAGGATCCGCCGCAGGCGCCAGCAACGCCGCGGATGCCCCCCTCCCGGCCGCGCCGACCCTCAAGAAGACCGGCGTCACCCTCCCCGCACGCAAGGTCATGGCCGGGGGCCAACAGGCCCAATGGTTCTACGTCGATTCGTGGTACACCCTGGGGCCATTCCCCAATCCCAACCGCGTCAATCTCCATCGCCAGTTCCCGCCCGAAAGCGTGGTGGACTTAAGCGCCAACTACCGCATGGGTAAGGATGGCCGCACGCTGCGCTGGCAGTTCATCCAGAGCGACCAATCCAGAGTCGAACCCGCCAATGCCGAGCCCTACGGCATCTGGTACGCCTATACCGAACTCTTCTTCGAAGAGCCGACCGACGCCTGGATCGCCGTGGGCAGCGACGACCGCTCCGACCTCTGGCTCAACAGCTTCAAGGTCTGGGCCAGCGCCGACACACTCAAAAACTGGTCGATCGACGAAGGCCTCCGCCGCGTCCACTTCCAGAAGGGCATCAACAAGGTGCTCTTTCGCATCGAAAACGGCTGGCACGGCATGGGCTTCTCCCTGGTGGTCAACCTGGGCGACGCGCCTAAGTGAGATCCATTCCAGCATATGCAAAGCCAAGCCGGTCGGCTTGGCCAACAGCACGCCTACGCATAGAACAGGGCGATAACCCCAGGCAGAAGCAACAATAACAGCAGCGGGAGATGGTCGGCCTGACGCCTGGCCCGCAGCAAGTGAGGGGGAATACTGCGCGATATAGGCGCGAGAAGCGATCCGCAGCCTCGCTCAAGCGGTGCCGCCTAGATCGTCGCGGGGGCGGGCATGGGCAGGTCGTACTGCGAGGCGGCGCGGCGGGTGCCGCGCGGCATGGCGATCGACTGGGCGCTAATCTTGTCCTGAAGGCGCATCAACCCCTCGATCAGCGCCTCGGGCCGGGGCGGGCAGCCGGGGATGTACACGTCCACGGGCACGACCATATCCACGCCCTTGACCACGTGGTAGCCGTACTTGAAGTACGGGCCGCCGCCGACGGTGCAGGCGCCCATGGCCATGACGTACTTGGGGTCGGGCATTTGGTTGTACAAGCGCCTGACGCGCGACGCCATTTTGTAGGTGACGGTGCCGGCGACGATCATCAGGTCGCTCTGCCGCGGCGTGGCACGGAAAGCGCCGGCGCCGAAGCGGTCAAAGTCATAGCGTGAGGCCCCCACCGCCATCATCTCGATGGCGCAGCACGCCAGTCCGAAGGTCATGGGCCAGAGCGAACTCTTGCGCGCCCAGTTGATGGCCCAGTCGAGACTGGTAATGATCAAACCTTCCTCGAAGCGATTTTCGATCCAGCTCATGGTGTGTGTTCCAGCGCATTGTAGCGCTTGCGCCTGATGCCGTGGGTCATGCCCACTGAAGTGGGCACGCCGAAAGGGGATCACTTCTCTTCTTTGGTTTCGGGGGCACGTTCGATTACGTCGTCCACCAGGCCGTAGGCCTTGGCTTCCTGGGCGCTGAAGTAGCGGTCGCGCTCCGAGTCTTCCTCAATGCGTTCCACGGTCTGGCCGCTGTGCTTGGACAGCAGCTCGTTGATGGTGCGTTTGGACTTGAGGATTTCCTCAGCCTGGATCTGAATGTCGGTGGTCTGGCCGTACACCCCGCCGTAGGGCTGGTGAATCATGACCTTGGCGTGGGGCAGCATGAAACGTTTGCCCTTGGCGCCGGCGGTGAGCACGATGGCGCCGCCGCTCATGGCCCGGCCGATGCAGTAGGTGGCCACGTCGCAGGGCAAGAAACCCATGGTGTCGTAGATCGCCAGCGTATCGTCCACGCTGCCGCCGGGGCTGTTGATGTAGAGGTTGATGTCCACGCCCTTTTTCTGGTTGGCCAGATGGAGCATGCGCATGATCACGCCGGTGGCCGACACGTGGTTGATTTCACCGACCAGGAAGATGACGCGGTTTTCCAGCAGCAGCTCATCAATGGTCATTTCGCGATAGCGCTGGTACGGGGCCTGGAGCGTGGGGTGGACACCGGCGTGACTGCCCAGGGGCGCCTGCGGCCAGGGCTGCGAAGTCGGATCGAGGAGTTGCGGGGATGCGGTCATTGCCAAGCCTTTTTTCTACGTTGACATTGGAGCGCAAGCGTGGTTGACGCCGGCGTGAAGTACGGCCGCGTGAATGATAGCAAAGTAAAGCCCGGAGACGCGGGTCTCCGGGCTTTACGTGCATCTGGATTGGGTCGTCAAGTTACACGCGGATCAGATCCCCGCCTCGGTGTCGCGGTCGGTGTTCTCGTCGCCGGAGAATTTCTCTTCGAGCATTTTGCGCAGGTAGCCGTTCTCGCGCCGCGTGGCTTCAAGGTCGAACACCAGGTACTTGATTGACAGGCGCAGGTAGTCCATGCTCTCCTGGAGGTCGTGCACGGTCTTGCGCAGCTTGGTGTGGCGCTCCTGCGTCTTGCTGGCCATGACGGCGAGCTTCTCGCGCTCGGTCTTGGGCAGGGTGGAAATCTCGCCCATCAATTCGCTGAGCTTGGTTTGGAATGCCTTCTCGTCCATCACTTGATCTCCCGAGAGCGCTTCCGCGCTGTCATTTGAGTGTATCACAACACTCCTGCCAGTCGACGCCGTGAGCTCTTATTTTATTCGTGCTCACGCACAAATCACGTTATATCAATAACTTATGGAACAACACTCCAGGAGACGCCCATGTGCTGATTGTGCGGATTAGAGGACCGTGTTGCGTGCGGGCAACACGAAAGATGGCGCACAACACAAGGGTGTTGCGTGGACGCACTGGTCAAGGCCATAAGCCGCTTGCGGCTTAGCCTCTGTGGCGGTGTGTTTTTTGGATGCCAAGCCGCAAGCGGCTGGAGTTCGGTCAGCTCGTGGCTTCTTCCAGCTCCGGCTCGTAGTGGCCGTCCACGAAGCCCACCAGCTTGCGGGCACGCACGGGGTGCTGGAGCTTGCGCAGGGCCTTGGCCTCGACCTGGCGCACGCGCTCGCGGGTCACCTTGAAAATGCGCCCGACTTCCTCGAGCGTGTAGGTGTAGCCGTCGCCGATGCCGTAGCGCAGCTTGATGATCTCGCGCTCGCGGTAGGTCAGCGTCTTGAGCACCTGCTCGATGCGGTGGCGCAGCATTTCGCTGGCGGCCGACTGATCGGGCTTCTCGGCGCTCTCGTCCTCGATGAAGTCGCCAAAGTACGAATCCTCGCTCTCCCCCACCGGGCGGTCGAGCGAAATCGGGTGCCGGCTGATTTTCATCACCCGGCGAACCTCCGCCACGGGCATCTTGGCCTTCTCGGCGATCTCCTCGATCGTGGCCTCGCGGGTGAGCTCCTGAAGCAGGTTCTTGGCGATGTTGCGCAGCCGGCTCATGGTCTCGATCATGTGCACGGGAATGCGGATCGTGCGGGCATGGTCGGCAATGGCGCGGGTGATGGCCTGGCGAATCCACCAGGTGGCGTAAGTGGAAAACTTGTAGCCGCGCTTGTACTCGTACTTGTCCACCGCGCGCATCAGCCCGGTGTTGCCCTCCTGAATGATGTCCAGGAACGACAGCCCGCGGTTGCGGTACTTCTTGGCGATCGACACCACCAGGCGCAGGTTGCCGCCCGACAGGTCGCGCTTGGCCTTTTCATACTCGTCAAAGACCATGTTGATGTCCTTGACGCGAGCGTTGATTTCGTCCGCCTCCTCCAGCACCAGCGAGCGCATACCCGACACTTCCTCGCGCATCACCATCACGTCTTCGGGATCAAAGGCGTCGGGGTCCTCGTGGGCTTCGGCCAGCTTGCGGGTCAGCTCCATCAGCTTGGCGCGAATCGACATCAGCTTCTTGCGCAAGGGCTGAATCTTGCTGGTGCGCAGCGACAACTCCTCGATCAGCGTCGCCATTTTGCGCCGCCGGCTCTTGATGGCGAACTTGAGTTCGCCGATCTTCTGGGCGTTCTTGACGTGCCCGCCCTTGATCAGCTCCTCCATCGTCAGCCAGTCCTGGCGGTTCTGCTCCAGCAGGATGCGGATGGTCTTGAGATTGCCCGGAATGCGTGCGGCGATCTTGCCCTTGGCGTCCTCTTCCGCCGTGCTGATCCGCATGGTGCGGTCAAAGGGCAGGTCGCCTTCGTGCACCATTTCCAGGATCTCCACTGCCGCCGCCACGCAGTAGTCGCTCTCCAGGGTCTTGCGGCGGAAGATCATGCGCGTGGTCTCGATCTTCTTGGCCAGGCGGATTTCCTCCTCGCGCGTCAGCAGGGAAATCTCGCCCATCTGCGTCAGGTACATGCGCACCGGGTCGTCGATGCGCCGGCTGGCGGCCTCCTTGAGCGCCTCGGCCAAGTCACGCTTGACCTCTTCCTCGTCGATCTCCTCGACCACCGCTTCGACACCTTCGGCGCCCTCGGCGCCCTCGATGCCCATCTCGGTCAGATCGGGGTCGATGTGAATCGGCTTGGACTTCTTGCGGGGCTGAACCGGGGCATGCTCGGTGCGGTGCGGCACGACGGCCACCGGCGGCGTGGCGCCCTTGGCGACCATGATCCCGTCGGGCTTGCTGTCGGCCATGCGGATGCCCATGCCGTCGAGGCGCACCAACAACTCGTCGATCTTGTCCGGATCGACCATTTCGTCGGGCAGCGACGTGTTGAGCTGGTCATAGGTGATAAAGCCACGGCCCTTGCCGTTCTCGATCAGTTCCGCCACTGCCGGGTGCATTTCTTCGCCAATCATGTTGTGCCTCTTAAAAGCTTGTCCGTGTCCGAGCCGCAAGGGGTAAGCTTGCGGCCGCGCCGCCGCGGGCTTACGCCGCGCGGCTCTGATTGTTCGTCAGCGACGTACACCGGGAAACCGCCTGGGTGACGGGATCCGGCCGTGCTCGCTGACTTGTCGCAGCATTTGCTCAGTTCGTGGTTGTACGGTCGGTGCGCCGGCGGGCTGTAGGGGGCCTTGATCCAACGCGCCCAAGTCCGCCGACTCTGCCTCCTGCCGATATTGCCTGTCCCGGTGATACGCCAGCAGCGACGCGGCGGCGCCGTGCATCATCTGCTGCATTCGTTCGGCGTCTTGCTCGGCGGCGGCCTCCATCTCGGCGTCCGCCAGGGTGGCCAGTTCCGCCAACTCCGGCGCGCCGGCCTGGGCCAAGTCCGCCAACAAACTCGCCAGCGTCACGCTCCGGCCCTCCGCCAGATGATCGTAAAGCCACTCATAGAGGCGTCGCCCGTCGGCGCTGATCATATCCGAGGGAGGCAGCGCTTCATCCAAGGTTACGCCGTCGATCACCACGTCATGAAAGTACCCCGGCCTCTGGAGCAACCCGCCGATCACCTGCCGCTCAGCCAGTTGCAAGGCTTTGATTCTATGCTGACTCAGGCCCGAAGCAAGAGTTTGCGCAGGAATTTCGGAGGAAGTGATTCCAATTTGGTCGGACTGCCCACCCTCCTGCTCGTCGCGTCCCCCGCTGGTCTGTTCCCCTGCGCGCCGAAATGGTGCCGGCACCAGCCGATTGAGCATGTCGGCGATGACCGAATCGGACAGGTGCAGCAGTTCCGCCAGGCGTTGGAGCACCATGGACCGCCGCACCGCCGCGGTGCCCAGCGCGGGCTTGGCCAGGCCAATGTGCGCCAGGCGGCGAAGGTAGTCTTCGACCAGTCGCTGCCGGCCGGTGACGGTGTCGGCCTTCTCCAATTGCTCGCGGACGCGCTGGAACTGATACGTCAGCGCATCGGTCGCCGCCGTCATCGACGCCTGCCAGCGCGCCAGGCCGTCGGCCTGCTCCAGCAGGTCGGCCGGGTCTAGCTCATCGGGCAGCACGGCGATGGCCACGTCCACATCCTGCGTCAGAAACACCTCAACCGCCCGGTCGGCAGCCTTGATCCCCGCCTCGTCGGCGTCGTAGATCAGCACCACTTTGTCGCAATAGCGGCGAAGCTCCGCCACGTGCTGCGACGTCAGGGCCGTGCCCAGCGTCGCCACCACGTTTTTCACCCCCGCCTGATGGCAGGCGATCACATCGGTGTAGCCCTCGACGATCACTGCCGTGCGGCTGTCGATGATCGCCTTCTTGGCCAGGTGCAGGCCATAGAGCGTCGCCGATTTGTTGAAGAGCTTGTGCTCGGGGCTGTTAAGGTATTTGGGCTCGTCGTCCGGGCGCAGCTTGCGGCCGCCAAAGGCGATGGGCCGGCCGATGGCGTCGCAGATGGGGAACATCAGGCGGTGACGGAAGCGGTCGTAATAAGATGTCGGATTTCGGATTTCGGATTTCGGATTTGAACTCTGGTCACTGGTGCGGGCGGTAATAAGGCCCGCCAGTTCCAGCGCGTGCGCATCCCACTTTTTATCGAAGGCGGTCAGCGCCAGGCCGTCCCAGCGGTCCGGGGCGTAGCCGATCTGGAAGGCCTCGACCATTTCGGGGTTGATGTTGCGCTTGGCGACGTAGTCGCGGGCAAACTGGCCGTGCGTGGCGTGGCGGAGCATGGCCTGGAAAAAACTCACGCCCACCGTGTTGGCCTGACCGATCAACTGCCGCTCGGTCGGCCCCTCTGGTTCTTCCTCCCTCGTTCCACTTCGCGGGCTCCGGGGCCGTTCTTCGATTTTGATCCCCGCCCGTTCCGCCAGGTACTTGATGGCCTCGGGGAAGGTCATCTTGTGATAGCTCATCACGAAGGCGAACGCATCGCCGCCGGCGCCGCAGGAGAAGCACTTGTAAATCTGCTTGGCGGGCGAGACGTGCATCGAGGGGTTTTTGTCGTCGTGGAAGGGGCACAGGCCCAGGAACTCCTTGCCCTTGGGCCGCAGCGCCACCTGCTCGCCGATGAGGCGCACCAGATCGGTGGCCTGTTGTACCTGGTTTTTGACGTCGTCACGGTTCATCGGGCGAGATTCAACTTTCGTGTAAGCCGCCAGCGGCTTCGCGCAGCAGTCCGACCGCGCGAGTTTGCCCCGCACCGCTCAACCGCCCTCGATTGTCAATTCCAAAACCCGAAGATCGTTGCATCTATCGCGCCGTGGTGTTGATATGGCTGCTGATAGTAGACCTTCGCCCAATCCATGTTCCAACCGTCAGAAGCATGCCACAGGAACGGTCCGGCGGCAAGAGTAGATCGCCCTAAATCGTAGCAGTCAGGTGATTTCCAGTATAGAGCGCGGGGATACCGGGGAATTCAGGGGGTATTCGGGGGATATCCGGGGGAATATCCGGGGGATTGCGGGGTGAAACCGGGGAGATCCGTGGGATCCGGGGGATCCGGGGGCAAACCCAGGATATGGGTGCCGAAACGGACTACCGTTCAGGCCTCCGCCGGCGCCGCCGCGTCCGCAGCCACCTCAGGCTTGTAGGCGTACTTGCGCTTGAGCGGCTTGACCACCATGCCCATGCGCATGGCCTTGGCGGAAACCTTGATCCGCTGCACCGAGCCCTCGATCAGCGCCGTGACCGTGTGGATATTGGCGCGGAAGGAGCGCTTGGTCTTGCCGGTGACCTTGGTGCCCACGCCGCCGAGGTATTTGGCCTTGCCGCGCCGCGTGTACTGGAAACCCGAAGTCGTCTTTCGACCGGTAAACTTGCAGACTCGTGGCATCGTCGATCCTCGTTGGAAGCGCTATAGGTAAAAAACCGAAGTCCATCAGTTTACCCAATCCCCGGGCCATGGCAAATCGAGGGAAAGTGAAAAGTAAAAGGCGAACGGTGAAAAGTAAAAAGCAGGAAACAAGAGAAGCAAGCCCCGGGCATGCCCGCCCGGGGGCTTACCGGGGATCGCCGACGAGCTTCCAGAGGCTCCTCCGACTTTTTACTTCCCACTTTTTACTTTTCACTTTTCATTTTCACGCCCCCGCCCGGATTTGCCCACTGGCGGGCAGGCAGGGTATACTCTGGGGCTCGCTTCCTATTCGGCAATCCCCTTTGGAGTTGGACCATCCATGATTGAAGCCCTCAAAGGCGAAGACATCGTCAAGCGCGTCGGCGGGCGATTCAAGCTCTGCGCCCTGATTCAACACCGGATCCGTGAATTAATGGAAGGCTCCCGCCCGCTGGTCGAACGCAAGGGCCGCAGCGACCTGGAGATCGCCATCGAGGAAATCGCCCAGGGCAAGATCGCCATCGAGTTCGAGGCCGTCGAAGCCAAGAGCAAAGAAGATGAAGTCGGCTGAGTTGGAAAGTAAAGTGGAAAGTAGAAAGTAGAAAGTAAGAAGTGCTCGCCCAAGGGCTTTTCGTACTTTTCACTTTATACCTTTTACTTTTCACTTTTCAGTTGTCATCGCATCGCCATGGCTGATGCCCCCCCTTCCAACCCCTGGTCCAACCGCAAGGTGATCGTCGCGGTCACCGGCGGGATCGCCGCGTTCAAGTCGGCGACGCTGGTGAGCCGCCTGGTGCAGCAGGGCGCCGCCGTGCGGGTCATCATGACCGAGGCCGGCACGCGCTTCATTACGCCGTTGACCATGCAGGCCCTGTCCGGCTCGGTGGTGCTCACGAGCATCTGGCAGGCGGACGATCGGCCGGATTCGCAGCACATCGGCCTGGCGCGCTGGTGCGACCTATTGATCATCGCCCCGGCCAGCGCCGATATCATCGCCAAGCTGGCCGCGGGACTGACCGACGATCTGGTGTCACTGACGGCCTGTGCCCTGCCGCGCTCGCCGCATGCCACGCCCCTGCTGCTGGCGCCGGCGATGAACGCCGACATGTGGGCCAACCCGATCGTGCAGCGCAACGTGGCGACGGCGCGCGACGTCCTGGGCTGCCGATTGGTCGGCCCGGAGGAAGGCTGGCAGGCCTGCCGCACGAAAGGCGCGGGGCGCATGGCGGAGCCGGAGGCGATCATCGCGGCCGCAGCGGAGTTGATTTCGGAGCACTGATTCTGCTTTTGCGAAAGTGAAGCCCGGCCATGCGAGTCTTCGAGCTTGGCCGGGATTTCCTCCGCATCGATCCCCGGCAAGCCCCCCAAGCGGGGCATGCCGGGGCTTGGCGGGGTGCTTCAAAAAACCGTATCCACCTTGAATCCGAACCCCCGGCGGTTGTCGATCCAACGCAACCACCTCGGCGTCACCTCGTAGAACCGTTCACCACTGATCCGCTGCTTGAATAATGCGCTGGCGGCGATCAAGGGATACTTGCGGGCATAGGTGGCCAAGGCGTGGCGCGCCTCGGCGGTGCCCGGCGCCAGCGCGCGCGCCGCACCCTGAATCTGTAGGCCATGCAGTTGCAGGGCCTGATCGGTATGGGCGTAGATGGTCAGGGCGACACCTGGGCGGCCGACCAAATGCCGGCTATGCGCCGAGGCCGGATTGCTGACCCAGTACAGCCGCCAGTCAGCATCGCTGGCGTACCACAAGTTGGCGGCATGCGGCAGACCGGCGTCGTCCACCGTCGCCAGGCCCGCGACCCGCGCGTCGCCAAGAAACCGCGCCACCTCGTCTCGGATCTCAGGTTCGAGCATAGTCAGGGCAAAGTGGATCAGTGCAGGGTCTCGACCGCCGGCGTGGTCGATTCGGCGCGTTGCCAGGGCACGAAGCGCGTGGCCAGCAGAAAGACCAGGCCGGCGCCCACGAGGCCGGCGCCAAAGAGGGTCAGCGTCGCACGGATGCCCATGAACTGCCCGAGAATGCCGCCGGCAAACGCGCCCAGGGGCATGCCCCCGCGAAACGCCAGCATCTGGAGGCTCATCATTCGCCCACGCACATGGTCCGGCGAGGAATACAGGACGGCCGTATTGAGGCGGACCATGATACCGATAAACAAACCCCCGGTTGCGGCGCAAAGCAGGTACAAGAGCAAGAGGGAATCACTTTGGCCGATCTTCATTTCCACCAGGCCCAGCAGGATGATGATGGGCATGGCGCGCCAGGGCGTGGGGCCATGCCGGCTGCGTGCGGCCATGAGCACGGCGGCAAGCATGGCGCCGCCGCCGAACCACACCAGCGTGCCGGCGAAGCTGCGTGCGTCGCCGCCGTGCAGGTCGCTGACCACCGCCGCCAGCAACTTGGTGATCGGCGCCGACAGAAAGCCCGTGGTGACGATCAGGAGCAGGATGACGCCCAGGTCGGCGCGGCGGCGAACAAACGCCAGGCCCTGACGGAAGCTCTGGAGCATCGGCCGGTGCTGCACGATCGGCATGGGGATCGCCGGAATGCACAGCAGCGCCGCGATCACCGCCAGGAAGCTCACGGCGTTAATGGCAAAGCTCCAGGTCGCCCCGAAGTAGAACAGCACCACCCCGCCCAGCGCCGGGCCCAGCATGCGCGAAATGTTGAACTGGAGCGAACCCAGCGCCACGGCATTGGACAAATCCTCACGGCCCACCAGCGAGGGCAGCATCGACTGCGCCGCGGGAATGCGCACTGCATCGCCCAGGCCGTTGACCGCCGAGAAGCACACGATGTGCCATGGCCGCAGTCGCCCCGTCGCCGCCAGCAGCGACAACAGCGCCGCCAGCACCGCCTGGTAGGCATTGGTGATGATCAGCAGGTGCTTGCGGTTGATTCGGTCCGCCAACACGCCCGCCAGGGGCAGCATGAGAATCAGGGCGATGCCCTCGCCAAAGGCATTAAGCCCCAGCCAGAACTTGCCCGTCGTGCCGCTCAAGTCATTGACCAGCCAGTCGCGGGCGATGTTCTGCATCCACGAACCGATGTTCGACACCAGGGCGCCGGCCCAGACGATGCGGTAATAGGGATAGCGCAACGCCGAGAAGGCGTGGCGCAGGCCACGCACGGGCAACATGATGGGGCCGATGATGCCCTCGGACCGGCCGAGGTTGGCCAGCAGCGCCGACCATCGACCCGAGACGCGCTCGCGATGGCCCTCGACAATCAGCGCCGGATCCTGGGCGTCGCCCTCACGCGACGCATCGGCGCCACTACCCGGCAACGGGGACGGATCGGAAAAATCAGACGAACGCTCGGACATCACAGCCTTGGAGGATACCTAGCCACAGCGAACAAGGCGCGGCGTAGCCGTCACCGAAGAAAACAGCCGCGGACAAATGCGCATGAACGCGGCTCCTCGGACCCTACTCCGGCGACGACGTCGCCGACTCGGTTGACCGGCGATAGTCCGACGGGCTTAGTCCCATTTCCTTGTGGAACACCCGGCTGAAGTAGAAAGCATCAGGGAACCCCACCGCGGCGCCGGCGGCACGAATGGTCAGCCCGCCATGTGCCAGCAGGTGCGCCGCGCGTTCGAGCTTGAGCCGGCGATGGTGCTGGAGCGGTGTCACGCCCAGTGCCTTGCGAAACAGGCGATTGAGATGCTGCGGCGAATAGCCCACCAACCTCGCCAGTTCCGCGAGGTCCAAGTCCTGCGCCACGCGCTCCTGAAGAATCTCCAGCACGCGGCGAAGCAGGGGATCGACCGCGGCGCTGTCGCGATGCTCATCGGGCGACTGGCGCAGCAGCAGTTCCAGCACGATCAGCCGGGCCCATCCGGCCTGGTACGATCGGCACACCGCCGGCTCGGCGCCCAATCGCTCCCACTCGACTCGAGCCCCGCGCAGATAGCGCTCCAGCCGGCTCCGCGACGCCACGGGCAAACTACGCGGCGGGGTCAGCAACGCAAACACGTCCTGACCGCCCGGCAGCGTCGGCTCCACGTGAATTGACAACAGCGTCAACTTCTTGCTCAGGCTGTAGCCCCGATGCAACACGTGCGGCGGCACAACCGCCAACCGCCCCCGCTCCAGCGGGTGCTCCTGCCCATCGATCACCCACATCGCCCGCCCCCGCGGCACGTGGATGAAGTTCCAGTCCTGCACGATCCGCGGCGGCAGCGTGTAGCCGTTCTCCAGCCGCTGGTACGTGCAGATGTTCGTGCGCACCCGCAAGTGGAGCAGCACGAAACTTAGCAGCGAATCGCGAACCGGTAGTTGGACCGCCGTGGCGCCCATGATCCGCGACAAGGTACGCCAGATCATGACCGTCGGCGAATGACAAACCGTTTAGCGGGCATACGCCCGTAGGGTGACGCCAAGCGTCCCACGGGCCGTGCGGAACTTCACAGCCACCCCGTCGCCTGCGCCAGCAGCCGGTTGTACTCGACGAAATTAGGCCACGACACATCCGCCGGCACGCCGTGGTCGCAACTGGGAATGAACCCCCCCGCCTGGATCGCCGGCTTAAGACGGTCGATCTCATCGCGCAGGGCCTGTCCGCCCTTGGCGATCGCCCGCTTGTCCACACCGCCGTGGTACGCCATGCGCTTGCCGTAGGTCCGCTGATACGCCAGCAGGTCATTGCCCGCCGCCACCTCGATCGGCTCGTTGACATTGAACCCCGCCTCGATCCACACGGGAAGCAGCTCGCCGATGTGGCCGTCGGAGTCCACGTTGTACAGCGGCACGCCGGCGCTGGTGATGATCTCGTGCCAGCATTTCCAGCAGGGCAGCAGGAACTCCCGGCTCATCGCCGCGCCGATCATCGGCTTTTCCTTGTACGCCATATCCTCGCTGACATACAGAAAGTCCGGCTGCACATGCTTGAGCACGCGCTGGAGCATCTGCGCGATGAAGTCCTGCCAGAAGCTGATCATGTCGCGCACAAAGTCCGGGTCGTCCAGGAAAAGCATGCACAGGTTCTCGAATCCCAGCCATTCGCGCAATTGCCAGAACGGCCCCGAGCAGGTCAAGGCCCAGATATACGGGCGGTCGCGCATCAGCGCCCCGCGCTGCGCCAGGTCGGCGGGCCGGCGGGCCGGGTCATCGACCTTGTAGCGCTCCTTCATCGCCTCCCAATCCTCGCGCGATTCCACCGGGCACTTGATCCACGAGCGCGTCACAAAGTCGATCGCGTTGCGCAGGTAGCTCACATCGAATTCGTCGGAAATCTCGCAGATGTTGCCCTTCCAGTCCTGCACGATCAGACTGCCCGGGGCCGAACTGCCCGCCGGCGCCGGACGATGCTCGATCACCTTCTCCTCAAACTGCGGAATCATCCGCAGATCGATGGGCATCTCCACGCGCGCCACCTTCGCCGCCGGCGCGATGCCCAACAGTTCGCGGATGTAGCCGTGGTAGTCCTTCACATCCGCCGGTAAGCCCTGGCGATACCACGCCTCGCGCGTGCTCTTGCGCCCGCTGCCGGGGTTGAAGGGCACGCGGTCCACGGGCTCAAACCGCAACGCCGCAATGAATCGTTCACGATCATTCATAAGGTTCACCTTGTTCGTGTGCCGGCCCCCCGGATCCCCGGCTCCGGAAGTCCGCGCGAGCGCGCGGACCGCTGACGCAGGAAGGATCATACTTCGGACCAAGTTGTCCTTGAATAGCGGGTGCGAACACAGGCATGGACAAAATGAACCGCCGGCCATTGCTCGCAACCACCCTTTCCCAAGCCGGGCCAGAGGCTTTGTGCCGGCACGGGCCCGGGGGCCGGGCTCCGGGGTCCGGGGGCCGGGGCAGGGGGTTCGAGTCCGGGGGCCGGTGCCACATTGCAGTGCGCTCGCACCGCGACGATAATCCCGTTATTCACGGTCTGGGGGCCGGGCGGCGGACGCTCGGCGGGAGTCCGAACATGGCTGATATCGATCTGGCGCAACGTTTCCCCGATTTCAAGCCCGTTGCCGAGGCGCCCTCGCTGGCGACCCTTAATGGGTGCGGGCTGCGCGTATACGGCCGCAGCGACCAGGACGCGGAAACCGGCACCTATCTCAAGCACTACTGCTTATGCCTGTTGTACCTGCTCCTCTTCATCCCTGGAGTGTCCCGTCATTAAGCAACCCGCGGCGCCGACAAGCCTGACCATTTGCAGCATCACTGCGGGGTACCTGGCCCTGACGGTAGGCATGTGTGTGGGCGGGTACTTTTTCTGGCCGCTGCTGCTGGGCGGCGCGGGACTGGCGCTGGTGGGTTTGTACTGCTATCTCTACTGGGCGCCGGTGGCTTATGAACTGGCTGGCGACACGCTGACGGTGTTCTTCCGCGCCTGCCGCAAGCGCTTCACCGGCGCCACCGGCTGCCAACGCATCGACCAGCCGCTGTCGATGTGGACAACGATGCGCGTGTGCGGCAACGGGGGCGTGTTCGCCGGCTGCGGCCTATGCTACAACCGCCGCTGGGGCCTCTTCCACGCCTACGTCACCCGCGAAAAGCACCCCGCGCTCGTATTGGTCGAAACTAGCCGCGGCAAGGTCCTCATCAGCCCGCGCGATCCTGAAGCGTTCGTATCGGAGGGGGGCGGATAATGTCGCAGGTTGCACCCGAGTCCGCCGACGCCACTGCGCGCATGTCGCTCGACGACGCAATCTACTGCCCGCACTGCGGCTACGACCTGCGCATGCTCAGCGGCGCGGCGTGCCCCGAGTGCGGCGGCGAAGTGGACCTGGCGGCCCTGCGGAAGTCGCAGATTCCCTGGACCGAGCGGCGAAGCATCGGCCGCGCCCGCGCCCTGTTCGGCACCGCCTGGCGCGTCAGCTTCCACACCCGACAGTTCTGCCAGGAAATGTCCCGGCCGGTGGACTACCGCCAAGCCCGGCGGTTCCAGGTCACGGTCGTTGCCTGGAACGCGGCATGGCTTGGGGCGGCGGCCCTCGTGACTCTGGGCTGCCTATGGGCGCAGAATGATCAAGACCATCCGCTGTGGACTGCGGGTATCGCGGCCCTGATCGGCGTGCCGTTTTTCGCCGCGACACTGCTGCTGATCACGGGCGTGCACACGTACTGGTTCCACCGGCGGCAGTTGTCGGTCGAACAGCAGAACCGCGCACTGGCGCTGGGCTACTACGCCTGTGCGCCACTGGCATATCTGCCGTTGATCGTGGTCTTCATCCTGGCGTGCGTGGTGGGCATGGTTGTGGCCGAGGAATACGCCGATTGGCCGATGGAAACGGCGGCGGAGCTGCTCTTCGTGGTCGGCTTGGGATGCCTGGCGGGCATTCCCGTCGCCTTTTGGCGCACCTGCCTGTCCATGGCCTCACACGCCGCCCGCCGCGAGTCGGGCGCTATCGTGCTGATGGCGATCACTCTACCCCTGCTATGGCTGCTGCTGGCCGGCCTTATTCTGGGGTTAATCCCCTTCCTCATCCTGCACACGTGGTTCATCTTCCGGACGCTCTGACGGCGCAGGCGGCGTGGCCGCTAGCGCCGGCTTATCAAGCAGAAAAAACTGGTCGTGGCCGCTATGGTAGCGCTTGACACCAAAGATGGTGCCGTCGGCCTTGAGCGGCACCACGCCGCCCTGATCGACGCCATCGCGACCGACGCTGTATAGGATCGCCGGACCGACCGTTCCGGCGTCGGTGGGAGCGCCGTTGGGCAGATACTGAATCGGCGCGGGCTGCGGCGCAAACGGGTCCTGCGGCACGGCGGGCAAGTACGCAGGCACCAGATCGGCCAATGTCGCCGGACGCCGACCGTGTTCCAACTCGTAGAGCTTGATCGCCAGCGCGGTCGCCGCCATGTGCGAGTGCGCCACTGGGCTGCACCAAGGCCACACCTCAACGCCATAGTTGGGCATCAAGGACAGTGATAGCGGATGCATGGAGCGCAGCTTCAAGGCTCGCCGACTTTCCATATCCACTGAACTGGTGTATGCGGAGAAGTCCGTAGCCGTCGCGGACTTTCGCGTTGCAACAATTACTGTGCCATACCAACGAAGCAGCATAGCGGCGTCGTACTCGAGGACGGGCCGGCCAACCGTCAGCAGCAGACAATCTGGAACATCGGTCTCCACGAGGCTGAAATCACTGAGTTGCAGCCGCTTATTGAACAGTGCTCCCAGTGCGTCATAGCCCACGACGCGTTCACCAATCCATCCCCTGCTCCAGACTCGCCGAGGAGCCTCCAAATCCAGGAACTCCCCAATCAACCGCGGCGCATGTTGGCGAAGTGCCTCGCCGCGCCCTTCCAGATCAACTGCGGGTTCGATCAACATGCGCTCCATCGCGTCGGTTCCAACCACGCGGATGAAAAAGGCGTTCAAAGCGCCATTGCAGCCTTGCGCTTCGATATCGTCCGACTCCCCCAAACTGAGGATGTATCCGATCAAGTCCAAGGCGACCCGATCCTGACCGATGCGATCAGCGCGATAAGCAGCGTCGGCAAGCAAGTAACACAAGAGATTCGGACAGTCAGGGACGCGCCACCCTCCCACCAATGGACTTTGCACCGATAGGCGCCAATCGCATACTGCCTTCTGGCTCCCTTGCAGCAGCAATTCGAGGGCTGGCCTGCATTGCACCAGATACGCCGCGTTGTCCGTAATGGGGTCCGGGTGCCTGTCCGGCTCCGAGTACCAGTCGCTCTCAGTGATCAGCTTCCCATCCACCAACGGCCAGGCCGCCAGCGCCTGCTGGTAGTACCACGCCGCGTTGTCCTGATCGGCGACTGGCGGGCGGATCAGGTCCTTGGCCTCGATCGGCTCGCCGCGGTCGCGGATCGCCTGCACCGCCGCCTCGAGCCGCTGGTGAATCGTGTGCGCCCAGTACCAGCGCAGGCCGGCGAACGCCAGCAGTGCGATCACCAGAGCGGCCGACAGCCGCTTGAGCCACCAATACCGACGCGGATAGGGTTGAGGCTCCCCGTTCATAGGCCAACACTCCCACGGACACCGCTCGCCCGCATTCTAACCGGCGATGGGCAAGCCGGGGCAGAGGCTTTGCGCCGCCCCGGGTTCTCCTTGCCACACGTTCGCGGTTTCGGACCCCCCCCCGGAGCCCCCGACCCGGGCCGGCGCAAAGCCTCTGGCCCGGCTTGGCAAGACGTAGGCGTTTCCCACGGCACCGGCGTCGACTGACTGGGAACTCGTGATTGCCTACAATAGTCCCGCTATGACTAACCCCCACGCTCCAATTCCGCATCCTGCCGCTCTCGCTGACCGCGGTAGTCCCACCTGAGACGTTCTTCCCTTTCATTGCGCCATTGTGACACCTGCCATCCCCACGGCTGCGTTAGCCTCATAGCTGTATTAGCCCGATTCCCCATGAAATCCATCGCTCACGAAATCCAGCGCCGGCGAACTTTCGCCATCATCTCCCACCCCGACGCGGGCAAGACCACGCTCACCGAGAAGCTCCTGCTCTACGGCGGCGCGGTGAACCTGGCGGGATCGGTCACCGCACGCAAGAACCAGCGCGCCACCACCAGCGACTGGATGGAGCTCGAACGCAAGCGCGGCATCTCGGTCAGCTCCACCGTACTCCAGTTCGACTACGCGGGCCATCGCATCAACCTGCTCGACACGCCGGGGCACAAGGACTTTTGCGAGGACACCTACCGCGTGCTGACGGCGGTGGATGCGGCGGTGATGGTGATCGACGCGGGCAAGGGCATCGAGGCCGAGACGCGCAAGCTCTTTGAGGTCTGCCGGCGGCGCGGCGTGCCGATCTTCACGTTCATGAACAAGCTCGACCGCCCGACGCGCGATCCGCTGGAGCTGATGGACGAATTGGAGAGCGTGCTGGGGATCGGCGCCTGCGCGATGAACTGGCCGGTGGGCACCGGGCCGGCGTTCACCGGCATCTTCGATCGCCAAGCCGGGCAGATGCACCTCTTCGAGCGGGCGGCGCACGGCAGCTACCGGGCACCGGAAGAGGTGGGCAGCCTCGATCATCCACTGATCCGCCAGCGCCTGGCGGCGGCGACGCTCGACGTGGTGCGCGAGGAACTGGCCATGCTCGAAGAGGCGGGCGCCGACTTCGACGCCCAACTGGTGCACCAGGGCGAGTTGACGCCGGTGTTCTTCGGCAGCGCGATGAACAACTTCGGCGTGCAACTGCTGCTGGACTGCTTCCTCCAGCACGCTCCGCCCCCCACGCCGCGAACCGCGGGCAATCGCCAGATCGCGCCCACGCACGAGGCGTTCTCCGGCTTCGTCTTCAAGATCCAGGCCAACATGGACCCCAAGCACCGCGACCGCATCGCCTTTGTCCGCGTGGTTTCGGGCCGGTTCGTCCGCGAGATGACCGTCAACCACGTGCAGAGCGGGCGCAAGCTGCGCCTCTCCAACGCGCAGGCCCTCTTTGGTAGGGAACGTGAAACTGTGGACGAGGCCTTCCCCGGCGACGTCGTGGGCATCGTCGGCGGCCGCGATCTGGGCATCGGCGATACGCTCACCGAAGACCCGACCATCGTCTATCAGGAGACGCCGCGCTTTCCCCCCGAATGTTTTGCCTACCTGCACAATCCCAGCCCCGCCCAGTACAAGCGCTTCAATCAGGGCATCGGCCAGTTGCTCCAGGAAGGGGTCGTGCAACGCTTCGATCTGCCGCAACGCCGGCAGAAAGTGGCCCTGCTGGGCGCCGTCGGGGCGCTCCAGTTCGACATCGTGCAATACCGGCTCCAGAGTGAGTACGGCGCCGAGTCGCGCCTGGAGACGGCGCCGTGGTCCATCGCCCGCTGGTTTGCCGATGAGAACATAACTGCGGAATCACTCGCAGCGCTGCAACTGCCCACCGGCGCCGAGCACGCCCTGGGGCCGCGCGGCGAACCAGTCCTGCTCTTCCCCGACGACTGGCACGAACGCTACTTCCTGGAGCGCCACCCCGCCGTCAAGCTGACGCGCCAGCCGGCGCCGCGCATCCAGCCAACGCCCGCCAACGCCACGACCCAATAGCCGGCCACGCAAAGGCCCAGAACGCCATCGACCGCCCACGGCAGCAGCGACGGCGGCAACCACGCTTTTGCCGGTAACCACGTGCTGTACCTCCCCATGACAGACTTCGAGCCCCGGACCCCGGACCCCGGACCCCGGACCCCGGACCCCGCAGCCCCATTGCTCCGGAGCATCGCAGGGCGACTTGCGACAGGTGCGGGCACCAAGCGATGAGCCCTCGCGGGCGCCACGATACCTACGCATGACCTTGCAGAGCGAGCATCGGTCGGACCGGCGCAGAGGGGATCGGCCGGGTTAGAACGGGATCGCCAGTTTGAACATGCCGCCGTGGGATATGGTGCGGTCGGAGAATTGGCCGGTGTATTCCAGTTGCAGGCTCATGCCGTTGTGCTGCAACAGGTCGATGCCGGCCGCCAGGGTGCCCAGGAGCTCGTCACGGTCGCCCAGGACGGCCATGGTCCCGACGCCGGGGGGAGCGCCGGCGAAGGAGGCGACGGTCTGGGGCGGGGTGTCGTAGCACAGATAGGACAGTCCGGCCCGAATTCGCGGGCGCAGCACCGTGCCGCGGCTCAAACGCCGCTCCAGACCGACCTGAATCGCGGGATTCACGTAGAAGAAGGTCTGATCCTGGCTGGCTACGATGAGGTTGGCGCCTCGGGCGCCAGTTTCCGTAAAGCCGTCGCGATGCACGTGGGCGACGCCCAGATCGAGCATGGGCCTGATGTACCAGTCGGCCTGCTCAAAGTCGTGGGAGAGGCGCAGGTTGCCCGACACGGTGGTCAATGCCCAGTCACTTGCCGCAGTGAGGCCGGGCGTCGGTAGATCGACCAGGCGTCGCGTGTCATACCAGCCGTGGCCTATCGCTGCCGAGACGGCCACCTGGGTGGCACCGAACCGGCGCTTGAGCACAGCTCCCAGGCGAAGATGTTCTCCCTCCGTGGTCGCCGCCGGATCGGTGGCCGTGGTGCTGTTCTCGATCGACAGCGCGATGCCGCCGATCCACTGTTCCTCCTTGTCGAATGCCTTTTGAAACCCGGCGATAAGCATGTACAAGTCGTTTTCGGAGCCCAGGCGTTGGCTGGTGCGGTCGTGTTGGGCGTGCTGGGCATTCACCGCGCTCCAGAAGCCGTCGTGCTCGCGGATGAACCTGTGCTGGCCGTCCAGGGCCGGGACGCTGTGCATCGCGTGGGTGAAGGTCAGGCCGGCGGCGACGGCGTGGTGGGCCGCTTGCCCGATGGCCTCGGGGCTCAGGCTATCGTAGGCGTCGGCCAGGGCGGGCACATCGGGCAGCGCGACCAGAGCCTCGGCGATGGGGGCAAAGCTCGCCGAAGAGCCGGCGCTCTGGATCGCGTTGACGTGCCGGCCGATCCGCGTCTGATTTTCGTTGAGTCCCACCGGGGCAAAGTCGATGCCCATGCAGATCATCAGGCAGTCGGGGTCGGGCTGGAGCAGGCTGCACGACACGACCGCCGACGCGGCCGCCAGCGCCTGGCATCCGTTGTCGGTCAGCCCCGCCGACGCCTGGATGATCATGACCTGGCTCTGGCCCGGGAGGGCATAGCCGGCGTTGACGACGTGCGCCTCGACGGTGCCGGCGACCTGCGCCGAACCATCAACCCGCAGTAGATCGGCCTGGCGCGTGGCCGGATCGATGTCAGCTTCGTACGTGCCGCCGGGGGCCTGCACGTAGTCGCTGCCCAGCGTCGTGACGGCGACGGGTCCGCAACCGCCCAGAGCCAGGTGCCCCGCGTTATGCAGTTGGTTACCCGCGCCAAGGGAAATGACCGCCCCCGGCTCAAACACCGCGCCGGCCAGATTGTTGAAGCGGTTGGCGCCGCCGCCCAGATCGACGCTGCCCCGTACGGTACCGCGGTTATGGATCGTGTCATCGCCGTCGGTGGCGCGGATGGCATAGCCTGCGCAGCCGAGGGGGGTGGTCACCAGGCCGTGCGTCGCCACCGCGTTATGCTGCCCGCCGAGCAACTGGATAGCGACGCCATCGCCGGCGCCGCCAATCACCGAGCCATTGGCGGTGATGGTGATGTCGCCCGCGCCGGCATCACCGCGGCTGTTAGCCAATATGCCGTAGGAGTCGGTGCCGGTCGCCATGACATCGCCGTCGATGACGATCGTGATAGCGCCGCCGCTGTCGGTGCCGCCGGCGCTCTGGGTGAACACACCGTCTGCCATGTCGCCGGTGGTGATGATGTTGCCGGTGCTGGTGACGTTGACGATGCCGCCGGATCCGTCGCCGCCGACGCTGCCGTCAAAGCGGGTGATGATGTTCTGGAGTCCGATCCCGGTGCCGCCGCCGGCGCCGCCGCCGCCGCCGATGCTCTGGGCCTTGATGCCGTAGGCCTCGGCGCCGCTCGTGACGATGTTGCCGGTGCTGGTGACGGTCACGTTGCCGCCGTCGCCGGCGCCGCCGCCGTCGCGTGCGAACGCCAGTCCCAGGCCGATATTGCGGACCGGGCCGATGCCGTCGACCAGGGCGCGGTCGATGTTGCCCGCCACGCCGCCGCCGCCGCCGATGCTCTGGGCGAATATCCCGTGTGCCTCGTCGCCAAAGGCATAAATGTCGCCCGTCTGGGTCACGGTGACGAGGTCGCCGTCGCCCGCGGCGCCGCCCCCGCCGCCAATGGCGAACTTGCCGAGCATGCCCGACACCGCTCTGCCGCCTTGACCTTGGCCCGAGGTGAAGCTCTGCGCTTCGCCGCCGCCGCCGCCGATGCTCTGGGCAAAGATCGCCGTCGAGCCAAAACCATAGGTGGTGATGGAACCTGAATTGGTGATCGTCACCACATCGCCGTCGCCGCTGCCCCCGGCGCTGCCGCCGACGATGAGGGATTGATCGCGTAAGAGTCCCATCAGAGTCTTGAGGGCGAAGTTGCCGCTGCCCCCGGCTTCGGTGGCGGGGATCAGCGCCAGGGTGGCGTAGTCGGCGGCGGTCCCGGTGCCCTTGATGCCATCGCCGCCGCTGCCGCCGCCGGCGCCGACGCTCTGGGCGACGATGCCGCGCGACAGGGCACCGGCGGTCACGATACCGCCGGCGTGATCGACAGTGACCGCCCCGCCGTCGTGGCCGCTGCCGCCGTTGCCGCCGACGTTGATGCTGAACTGCCAGTTCGCACCGGGCGAGTGGTCCTTGGCGAGCGTGGCGCTGCCGATTTTGAACAGGAAGGAGATGCCGCGTGAGGTGCCGCCGTTGCCGCCGCCGCCGCCGATGCTCTGGGCGCGGATGCCGTCGGACTTGTCACCCATGGTGGTTATGTCGCTTGCGGGGGCGCTGCTGTCGATGGTCACCGTGCCGCCGGTGTTGCCGCTGCCGGCAAAGCCGCCCACGGAGATGCCGCCGTTGAGGCTGCGGCCTTCATTGGCGGCGCCCAGGCCGATGGTGGCGGTGAAGCTCGATCCACCGTCGCCGCCGCCGCCGCCCACGCTCTGGGCGTAGATACCGTGCGAGTCATCGCCCAGGGTGGTGATCGGGCCGGTCGTCGTCACGCCGACCGTGCCGCCGGTATTGCCGTCGCCCCCGAACCCGCCGATGCTGGTCGCCAGGTTCAGGTTCCAGGTGTTCTGGGCGCCGCCAAAGCCGGTGCCGATCGACGCGCTGAATCCGCCCGACCCGCCGCCGCCGCCGCCGCTCTTGGCGACGATGCCGTGGGCAGCGGTTCCGGTGGTCAGCACCGACCCGGCGGCCAGGACATTCACGGTCCCGCCGATGTTGCCGTCGCCGCCAAAGCCGCCCACGCTGATGGCCCACACCTTGCCTGCCGACCCCGCGCCGTCGCCGGTGATGCTGAATCCGCCCGATCCGCCGCCGCCGCCAGTGCTCTCTGCATGCAGGCCCACGCCGCCGTCGCCATGGGTCGATACCGCGCCCAGGCTGTTGAGCGTGACGTCGCCGCCTATGCCGCCGTCGCCGCCCAAGCCGCCCACACCGATGCTCAGCGATCCGGACCCCGCACCCGCGCCGGTGATGCTCCAGCCGCCGTGCCCGCCGCCGCCGCCCACGCTCTCGGCCAGGATGCCGATCGCCGAATCGCCGAACACCTGCACGTTGCCGCTGGCGGTGACCGCGACGTTCTGGCCGTTGCCGCCGCCGCCGCCCGAGCCGCCGAGACTGAAAGTACCGCTGTAGTCGCCGCCGCCGGCGCCGGAGATGCTGAAGCGTCCGACTCCGCCGCCGCCGCCGGTGCTGATGGCGTGAATGCCGTGCGCTTCGCTGCCCTGCGTGGTGATATCGGCCCCGGCGGTGACGGTGACGCCCGCGGCATCGCCGCCGTCGCCGCCGAACCCGCCGATGCCGATGGCCAGGGCGCTGGTGCCCGCCCCCGCGCCGGTAATGCTCCAGCCGCCGTGCCCGCCGCCGCCGCCCACGCTCTCGGCCATAATGCCCACCGCCAGGTCGCCGGCGGTGATCACCGAGCCGGTGGCGGCAACCGCCACGGCCTTTCCGGCGCCGCCGTCGCCGCCGCTGCCCCCCAGGCTGAAGGTGCCGCTGTAGCTGCCCGCGCCGGCGCCCGAGAGCGAAAAGCCGCCGATGCCGCCGCCGCCGCCGGTGCTGTGGGCGTGAATGCCAAAGGCCTGGTCACCCAGGGTGCTAATGGCGCTGGCGCTGGTGACCGTCACCTCGCCGCCGTCGCCGCCGTCACCGCCGGACCCGCCTACGCCGATGGCCAAGGCCCCGGTGCCCGCGCCGGCGCCGGTGAGGCTCCAGCCGCCGCGCCCGCCGCCACCGCCCACGCTCTCAGCGATAATGCCCACCGCCGAGGCGCCTTGCGTGTTGATGGTGCCGCTGGAGGTCACGGTCACGTTTTTGCCGTCGCCGCCTCCGCCGCCGGAGCCGCCGAGGTTGAACGTACCGCTGTAGGCCCCGGCGCCGGAGCCGGACAGGCTGAAACCGCCGATGCCGCCGCCGCCACCGGTGCTGTGCGCGTGAATACCGTGGGATTGGGCGCCCAGGGTGTCAATGGCACTGCTGGCGTTGACGGTCACCACGCCACCGGCGCCGCCATCGCCGCCGGAACCGCCGATGCCGATGGTGAACGCCCCGGTGCCCGCGCCGGCGCCGGCCAGGCTCCAGCCGCCGCGTCCGCCGCCGCCGCCGACGCTCTGTGCCATCAACCCCACCGCCCCTACGCCCTGCGTCTGAAGGTAACCCCCACTGGTGACAGTCACGGTGGCGCCGTCGCCGCCCAGGCCGCCCGAGCCGCCGAGGCTGAACGAACCTGCGAAGCTGCCGGCTCCGGAGCCGACGATGCTGAATCCCCCGGATCCGCCGCCGCCGCCGGTGCTGCTGGCGGATAACGCGTGCGCCGCTGATCCTGACGTCGTGATCGAACTGCTGCTATTGACCGTCACGTCCCTGCCAAAGCCGCCGTCGCCGCCGGAGCCGCCGATGCCCACGCTCAGCGACCCCCAGCCGGCGCCGGCACCCGTGATGCTCAATGCCCCGTTGCCGCCGCCGCCGCCGGTGCTCTCCGCAAGCAAGCCCACCGCCTCATCGCCGCTGGTGACGATCGAGCCGGTGCTAGTAACGTTGACCCACTGGGCATCGCCGCCGCCACCGCCCGAGCCGCCGAGGTTGAAGGTGATGGCCCCGCCGCCGGCGCCGGCGCCGGAAATCGCCAAGCCGCCGGATCCGCCGCCGCCCCCCGTGCTGCTGGCATGAATGCCGAAGCTGCGCAAGCCCTGCGTCGTCACGGCACTGTCGCTGACCAGGCTCACTTGGCCGCCGTTGCCGCCGTCGCCGCCGCCCCCGCCGATCGCCAGGGCCAGTGCCCCGGTGCCCCCGCCGGCGCCGGTGATCGCCCATCCGCCGCCGCCGCCGCCGCCGCCCACGCTCTCGACCAGAATCCCTTCCGCATCACTGCCCAGCGTGCTGATCGTGCCGGTGCTGGTGACGGTCAGGCCCGAGGCGTTGCCGCCGCCGCCGGCGGTTCCACCCAATGCAAACGAGCCGGAGAACAGGCCGGATGCAGCCGCGGAAATGGCAAATCCGCCCGATCCGCCGCCGCCGCCGGTGCTCTGCACGTAGAGCCCGTGACTCATCTGGCCCAGGGTGGTAATCACGCCATTGCTGGTGACCGTGACGATGCCGCCGTCGCCGCCTTGGCTGCCGCGGCCGCCGATGGCGATACTGGCGGACACCATCTCGCCGACGGCCATGCTCACCGCGTAGCCGCCCGCGCCGCCGCCGCCGCCCAGGCTCTGGGCATGAATGCCATACGAGCGATCACCTTCCGTGCGCACGGATGACTCGGGACCCGCCTGGAGCGTCAGGGCCACGCCGTCGCCGCCCGGTCCTCCCGATCCGCCCAGCGCCGCGGTGAACAAGGCGCCGGCGCTGACCGCACCGCCGCCGTCACCGCCGCCGCCACCCAGGCTCTGGGCAAAGATGCCGCTGGCATCGGACCCGGTCGTGTGCAGGGCGGCGTTGAGCGTCACGGTGACGGCGCCGCCGTCGCCGCCGGCCTGGCCCGAACCACCGAAGGTGAACAGCCCCCCGCTGCCGCCGCCGCTGCCGCCGCCGCCCCCAACGCTTTGTGCAAAAACAGCATCGGCGTGCGCCCCGGCCGTCACGATCGCCCCGCTGTTGGTCACATCCACCGCCCCGCCCACGCCGCTGCTGGCGCCGCTGCCACCCCAGGCAAACAGCCCGCCGCCTGCCCCACCGGCGCCGGCGAAACCGCCCACGCTGGTGGCCAAAATGCCCTTGGACCCCAGGCCGCCGGTGATGATGCCGCCGCTGTTGGTGACAGTGACCGCCCCACCGGGCCCGCTGCCCAGCCCCGCCCCGCCGTTACCGAAAGTGCCGTCACCCTCCCCTCCGTTGCCGCCCTCGCCGCCGAAACTCTCCGCGACAATGCCGCCGGCCGCAGCACCAATCGTCTGTAGAGCGCCGGTATTGACCAGGGTGATCGCCCCGCCCGCCCCGCCCACGCCGCCATTGCCGCCCTCGGCGTAGGTCGTGGAAAAAGCCCACCCGCCGTCGCCGCCATCGCCGGCATCGCTACGCGCAAAAATCGCCGAGGCGTCGTCCCCGTAGGTGGTGATCCCACTCGCATTATTCAGGCTCAGCGCCCCGCCGCTGCCACCGCTGGCGCCGTTGCCGCCGAACGCCGGTGAGGTGATAATGAAGATCGGGGGAATCGGCACGCCAAAAGCCCACCCGCCGTCGCCGCCGCCGCCGCCCAGGCTCTGCATCTCCAGCCCGCAGGCGCCCTGGCCGTGGGTGATGATCCCCTGGCTGCCGTCCACGCTCAGAATAAGGCCAAGGCCGCCTCCACCGGCATCGCCGTTGAACCCGCCGCCGGCAAAGCCGATCCCGTCATCGCCATCCCCCGCCAAGTGGTACATCTGCACGCCGTGCAATCCGGCGGCAGGATCGATCATCTCCGTCAACGCGCTAACACGCAGATCCGTCACCGGCGGGACCGCGAAATGGACGCCGCTGCGCACGCCGGCGGACTGGTCGCCCTGGGCCGTGGCCACCGCACCATTGACCGCCACGGGGTCGGGACCGGCCCAACAGGGCGGTGCCAAGGCAAGTCCCGCCAGGTACGCCAGGACGTAAGCGGAGTTGACGAGCCGTCGGCGGGACCAAAGAACTGTACAAGCGGGTTGGAAATGTCTGTGGGACAAGCCCGTCAACGCAACGCCCACATCGCTGCGTTTGTTCTGTCCAAACAAGGTGGTTCCCCGAGCCCACCACACGACGCGACCCCCTTGAACCGCGACCCGCCTTCCATTGCGCAACCCCAAAGCAACAACACAGCGGCAAGGTTGTGTTGTACGCCCACCAATTCACGTTCGCAGCGTCACTACGGGGCAGGTCTTGCCTTTGCCGTATTTCCCAGCATACCCACAACAGGCGCCAATCACAAGAGTTTCCTATCTTCTGTTATACAATTCGTGCCGCCCGCCCAGGTTGACCGGCTTTCGTTGCCGCAGAAGCAGGCCCGGCGCCACGATGGATCCCAAGGTTCAGGAGCATCCAGCGACTCATCGCCTGGCCTTGTTCCCTTGCCCACTGGTTTTTCCTGCGCCACATTTTCGGGGGTGAGCTTCACGCACCCACGGAAAAACCAGAAGGATCGGAAAATTGATTTCGCGTGGTCGGCATGGATGGTGTGGGGGCGGGGGTTAACACCTTTTCCAGGTCCCACTTTTTCCGGGTCCCTCTTCTCCGGGTCCGCATTGACTTCGCGGGCACGTCAACGGTTATTTGCGTTTGGCAATTTCGACGAACATCGCCCACGCGGCATACGCCTTCTGATTGGCGTTGAGCGGTTCGCTGTGGGCCGAGCGGCAGTTGTACCAATCCTTGCCTTCGGTGTGCGCGTCCTGCCACTGCTTGGCCCAGTTGCCAATTTTGTTTCCACTTGCCGACGAGTAGTAGTCGCAGTTGTCGTTGGCGAACTCGTAGAATTTACCATCGGGGTCGTATTGCTCGATATCGGCGAAGTCGAAGAGCACCTTGCCGTTCTTGGCGCAATAGTCACGAATCATCTGATTGGCAGCTTTATTGTCAGCATCGGAGCCGTGGTCAAGGTGCCCGGTCATGTAAACGAACGTGACGCGCGGATAATCCTTTTCCAGTTGCGTCATCGGCTCAAGGTATTCGCTGGCCAACGTCTTGTCTTTGAATTTGCTGGTGACTTGTCCGCACCACGACCACATGATGACGTTGCATTTGGCATGGTCGGGGTTGTCGAGATACTTTCGCGTCCTTTCGACCCATTGCGGATAGGAGCCGACGTCGCCGCCGAGTCCGCCGTCCTGCAGATCGAGCGCGCCATTGTGTCCGCCGAGGTTGAATGCGAAGGTATTGGCGGGCAGTTTCAGTCCCCCGCCGCCGGCGCTGGCGAACGCGACCAGCCCCTCCATCCCGGCGGTGATCTGGCTTCCGTGCGAGGTATGCCCGTAGGCGATGTGAAGTTGCTGTTTGGCGCGCTGGATATCCGCCAGCGAGAGCTTGGTGATATCGGTATTCCGGTGGTTGATGAGGATGGATGGTCGGGATTGGGCCAGTGCGCAGAGGGTGAGGAGGGCGAGCAGGGCGCAGCAGACGAGGGGAGTGAATCGAAGCATGGGTGATCGCCTTTTGAAAGTGATAGGCAATTCGATTTCGCGAGGGTGTGACTCTCGAGCCCCTGTTCTATCGACTGCAAGCGTGTGATGCTGCCATTGAGTTGTTTGTGGGAACCTGCTCGAGTTGCGTCTGTTGCGCGCGGATGATCGCGATCAGCGCCTGGGGAGCAGGGGGAAGCTTGATCTTTGCGTCCGTGCAATTAACGTCAATTAAAACGAGGCCAGCGCCGCGATCCGCGCGCTGCCGCGCAGAACATGACCATGACAGCGCCGCGCGTCACGTTGGGGTTTCCACCTGCAGCGCCGCCTGAGTCTGGCGAACCTCCTCATTTGCCGAAGGATCGAGCAGCTACCGTGCGCGCTTCGCGCGGTACTGCGTGGTCTTCCCTGCCTGTTGCCAAGAAACTGGCCGTCGCAACGGCTCACTTCTGCCCAGCAGATGCCTGGGCCACTACAACCCTGACAGGCGACCTGAAGGCGTAACTGGATTCGGCCAACGGCCACGCGCTATTCACTGAGCCGTTCGAAATACACGCGCAGCACCTCACGATATTCCAGGGGCAACTCGCGCGCGAAGTTCTGGTTCAAGGCCGCACGGTCGCGCTGCCCCAGCACGCGCCATTCGGTTCGCCCGCCGCTGGCCAGGTCGCCCTCTACCGCGCGTTTGGCGAAGGCGTGCTCGACTTCCATCGTTATCATCGGCGGCATGACCGTGGGCATGGCGACCGCCATCGCCGCGGTCAGCGCCTCGGGTATCTCAAACTCAGCCAGCGCGATTTCCAGCAGCAACTGCCGGAGGTGCTTCTCCGCAAGCTGCTGATGCTCGATCGCCGACGTTCGGGCAGGCTTATTCAGCGCATCGCGCGCCAGGGCCATCTCGTTTTCGGCCTGACCTAGCAGTGGGAGCGGTTCGGGCACAATCTGGCCGATGCTCTGTGCCTCGGCGCGCAGCCTTTCCTGCGGGTTGGCAAACTGTACCACCGTTATGTCTTGGATCATCGTCCGCGTCTTTCCCCGAAGGGTGCGCTGTTGTGAAGCCAGCGTGAGGATGCGGATCAGGTAGTTCAGATCGGTCGGCGGCTCGGCCAGCAGGGCCAGCGCGGGCACCTGGTCCAGCGCCTCGATCGCCGCCAGAAGCTGTGCCAGCGCCGACCCCAGGGCCTCCTCGGCCAAGGCCATCTGCTTGATTGCTTGGATCCGGTCGTCGCCTCGCAGCGCGGTCATCGCCCCAGCCATGTGCTCGGCGGCCTTGGCGTAGTCTTGCTGGCCGATAGGGAACAACTGTGAGAACGTCACCGCCTCGGTGCGGATGATGTCCTGCTCGCCGGCAAGCTCGATGAATGCCGCGGGCTGCGCTAGCTGGGTTTCCAAGCGCAATTGGATCTGCCTTTGCAGCAGATCCAACGAGTCGGCATTGAGTTGCTGTAACAGTGCCACCCACTCGGCGAGGAAGTTGAACTGCTCGGCGAGCCGGCGGATCTCGTCCTGGGCTGCGCCAAGGTGCTGCTCGGCCTGTTTCTGATAGGGCACCGCCGCCCAGCCCGCCCCGCCGGTGAACTGCTGCTGGGCCGAATCCATCGAAAGTATGGCCTGATCCATCAGCGCCGACAGCGCCGAAAGGTTCACGTCCTGGCCCGTGATAATCTGCCGCGCCTGGCCCACCGCGGCACCCAGGGTGTGCTGAGGCGTTGCCAGCGGTTTGAGGGCCTGCGCATCATCACCCGCCGCTTGGGTGCGTTGGCGGATCTCCATCTGCTGCGCTTCGAGGTCCGCCAGGTACTGGGCAAATGCTTCCAGGTCTTTGACGGCCTGTAGTAAGCGCCACAGCCGATCCCACGAAGCGAGTTCCTGCTGGGCAACCTTGCGGGCCTCGCCCAGTGCTTGCAGGGCCAGGACCTGGCGCGGCCTGGCTTGGGGGGGCAGATCGTCCTTCAAGAATATCACCGACTGCCGCATGTGGCCGGTGGCCTGAAGCATCGGCCGGCAAACGAGCGGAATCCAGTCGCTTGGTTTGGCCTGCACCTGGTTGTCGTTGGTCAGCCGGGTAACCAGGGCGGTCACCTCTACGTTGAGCTGATCCTGCGGCATGGCTAGAAACCTCGTTGAACGCTTTTCCACTTCAACCTGTTCGGTTTCCTGCATGAGCTCGGTTTGCTGTTCCTCGAGCTTCTGGATGTGCTTCAGACGGCGCATCGCCTCCTGCATGTGGCGGAAGATGGCGTCGAGGTACATGGCAGACTCAATGCGCTGGTCCAGGCCCGCGATCGCCTGCTCCAGCGTCTGCTCGGCGGCCATCTCTGCCTCGGCGGCCTCGGCACGCAGGTTGCGCCCCATCGCGCCGTGCGCGGCGATCATGTGGCCTGCGGCTTGGCCCACCAAGGCCTCCACGCGTGCCGGCTCGGCCAGGGCGGTCGGCCGACCCGTTGTGCCAAGCACCTGCTGAGCAAGTTGCACGCGCTCCCCGAGAATCGGCGGCACCATCACGCGCGCCAGCTTTCGGCGCAGATCCGCTTGGTCAGTGGCGGCTTGCGTGGCTTTCTGGCCCCACGCCAGCTCGTCGAACCGGCTCATGCGGTCGCGCAATTCACGCTGCGCTGTCCGGATGCCGACCAGCGCGTCGCGTGCCAGGATCAGGGCCTGGAACTCCGAGCCGGGCCGTATGCGAAACTCGGCCTTCATGATCGCCTGCAAGGCGGCAGTCTGACTGGCCAATGCCTGCGTGGGATCGCCATTTCGCAAGTGCCGGGCCGCGGCCTGAAGTTGCTGCTCAACCTGCGCATCGCGAAGCTGTGACACGATGCGGTTGAGCCGCACCATCGCCAGGGCATCGTCGCTATAGTCGTCGACCTTGCTGAGTTCTCCCAGCAAGCGCACGAGCCAGTCCGCAAGTTCCGACTGCGGCTTCCACAATGCCTCGGCAGCGGCGCCGGCGTCGCGCGCGTCCATCGTGCTGATGTAGAGCTGCTGCTGGTCCAGGACGACCTCGTGCAACTCGCGGCCAAATACTTCGGTGGCGAACTGTACGCCAAGCTGTAGCATGATGCTGCCGATCTCACGTGACGCCTGGTCAATGTGGCGCTCGGCAATGCCGAGTTTGCCTTTGGCGACCGTCGCGTCCCTTTCGTCGGCGACGCTTCGCAGTGCGTTGGCGGCAAGCCGCACGCGACCGTTGTTCACGTCGCGAATGCGTCGAATCAAAATGTCCAGGTCGGTCTGGCTCTGTGCGTCAAGCAAGGCATTGGAGTGGAGGTCGCGGATCAAATGTTCGATGCCCATGGTGAGCGCATCGAGCCGCTGTCGGACCAGGTCCTGCCTCACGGCTTCGAGAATCGCGCTCTGTCCGGCGTTCATCGCTTGCTGCGCGGCCGCCTGCGACGCGCATGCGAATAGGGCCGCGGCAGTGAAAGTCAGCATCGCAACACGCGCAAAGCGGTATGGGTGGGCGTTCATGGCTTGTCGTCCTTCATCTGGCGCACGTTCTCTGAAGCCAGCCGTTCCTGCCGATACACAGGTCGAAGCTGCCCGATCAGCAGTGCCTGCTGGCGCTGCATGTAGGCCATGTATTCGGGGATGCTAAGCACCTGGACGCGGCGCGTGTCGCTGGATGCGCGGTGCGGCCCGCCGGCGCCCGGGTAGCGATCTGCCACTTCGATGTAGTACGACACGATGTCGCCTTCGCTCAGACCCGCGACCAGTTCCTTCAGCGGAAACGTGATCGTGTGCTCGACATTCGTGGCGGCTGCAAGCGTGCCCAGCGGCGCGCGCACTGCACCGGCTTCGTTGCGCCAGTGCACCAGCGTCGCCTCCGCCACGCCGTGGTCGTCCCGCGCTGAAAACGTCACGCTCAGCGTCTTGGCCAGCGTCGCCTTTTCGTCCTCCGACGGATAGTCGATGCGTACGCGCGGTTCGTGGTCGGCGATCACCTGGAGGTGGTGTTGCGGCCCGAGGTACGCAAACCCGTGCGACTTGCCCTTCCAGGCAAAGGAATATGAGCCCGAGGCGCTGGCAGTCGTCTGCACGTCGACGGTGCGCCCGTCGCGGCTGGTAGTCATGGTGATCGGATCGTCGCCGTCGGCCCGAAACTGGGCATCGGTAACCGCGCGATCCAGTTGCAGCGTCCATCGCACCGCCGCACCTTCCGGCGCAGAGATCGTCAGCGCGTGCTGCTCAAAGGCGGCCAGCCCAGTGTACGTCGGCGGCTCGATCACGACGGTGGCGCTGGTCACCCGCGGCGCGGCGACCACCGTTACCACAAATGCGTCCGACCGAGCATCGCCTAACAGAAACTGATACTCGAACCCGCGATGCACTTGCGAGAATCTGTAGCTGAAAGTGTCGGCCTCTGCGCCGGAGCCCTGAGCAGAACGGTCGAGTGTGTCGCCGGCATCAGGCGCCGCGTCGTCGTGGATTGCGGCAGGCTGCGCCGTCAGTTCGATGCGTTCCCAGTTGCCGCCTTCGGATCGGACGCGGAGCGTGCTGCGTTTGGGCATGACGCCGTTGACCTTCGCTCTAAGCGTCACCGAGGCGCCCTCGGCGACGTTCTGATCGCCGCTAACCATCACAATGACGGTGTCGGTCGGATATGCCGCGGTACTCAGTGGGTTCACCAATCGCTGCGCGAATACCCACATGAACTGCGGGAACAGCAGGCTCAACAGACCAAATACAACGATGACGGCGGTGTTGGCGGTCAGGCCTTGTTTCATTTGGCGGTGCGGTGCGATGCGGTCGAAGTGCAGGGCGCGTGATTCGGCGACGGCGCGTTGGCAGGTATGCCGGCGGAGCTGCGCGGAGGTGCCCGCCTCATCTTGACCGTGCGCGAAGTCGACGTAGCAGACCAGCAGACTGTTGAGGGTGGGGTAGGCGCGTTCGACCTCCAGGCCGACATGGCGCGGGCGAAATCGCCGCATGAAGCGCCAGCCGCGCTTGTGGCCCTGCCACAAGCCGGTCGCCACCAAAGCCGCCAGCACGCCCGAGCGCACGATACCGGGCAAGTCGATCAGCCAGTCCAATGCCAGTGCAAATAGCGCGATGCTGCCGGCAACCGCCATCGCGCAGCCCGCGCCGTAGACCAAGTGGCAGAACTGCTGGCGGCGCCACGCGCCGAAAAGTCGCGCGTCAAGTTCGCGGTCGCGGTAGTATGCGTTCAACGTTGTCATGCCAGGTCGTTCCGTCTTCGCAGGTACCATTCCACGCCCGTCAACAGCACGAACGCCGCCAGCACCGGCCATTTGTCCCACAACGACACCTGTCGCACATACGTCACCTGATGCGTCCGCTGATCCAGCAGCGCAGGCAGCGCGGGTAGTTGCCGAATCGATAGAACCTGCCCACCCGACACCGTCGCGATTCGCTCCAGCTCATCCAACTGCATGTCGGTCACCTTCATCTCGCGCTGTAGTACGCTGACGTGGAACTCCGCGGTGTTGGCGAACGGCTGATGATCTGTCTCGGCCAGCACCTGGTACCGGCCTTCCTCCTCAGGCACGACATAGCCGCTGTACAGGCCTGGCCGGCCCGGCTCGGGCTTGAGCGCAACGGTCCTTGCCTTGCCATTGCCCTGGACACTGGCGGGCGCCAGCGTCACGTGATAGCTCGGACTGAGGACCGGACTGAACCCCTCGTCCAGCACATTGGCCAGCACGCGCACGCGCTCGCCGCGACGGTACAGCTTTCGATCCGTTTCCAGAATCACCCGCCGATTCTCGCCCAGCAAGCGCGAGAGCGTGAGGAATTGGATGGTCTGCGACCACAGTCGCCAGTGATACTTGTCACCGGTCTTGAACCGCAGGCGCCAGAGCCGATCAGTCGAGATGAACATGCTCTTGCCGGTGCCGTAGCGTTGCCATGCGATGACGGGCGTGCGGTTGCCACGTGGGCCGATGTCGGAAAGCTCCGCCAGGACGACGGCGCCAGGCTTGGCCTGGGTGACAGGCGGGATGTGTCCCAGGGGTTTGATGCGCGCCCACAACACGTCGTTGCGCCGTGCCGAATCGGCCAGCGTCATCACCATGCTGTGCCGACCGGCAGGCGTGACCACCGGGTGCACGTCATCGCCAATCTCGTCCCAGGGAGCGCCGGCCTCGAAGTACACCGGCAGCATCGCCTGGATCGGCGAGTCGGCATAGCGTGTCGGGGCATATCGGCGGCCGGCGAGCATCAGAAAGCTCCCGCCACGCTCGCGCACGAGTTGCTCCAATCGTGCCAGCTCATCCCCACGGAAGAACGCCGGGTCCACGTCGCCCAGTATCACCAGGTCAAAGCTGAACGCCGTTTCGAGATCCTCGGGAAATCGTTCGAGGTAATCGCGACTCGTGCGCGCCAGCTCGGCGTCGGCGAGCGTCGAGATGAACTTAACATTCAGCCGCGGGTCGCGCAGCAGAATCGCCCGCAAATAGCGGAACTCCCACCGCGCGCTGCCTTCAAGATACAACACGTTGATCTTTTCATCGATGACGCGCAGTGATCGGCTGACGATGTTGTTGCGATCGGTCGCTTCGCCGGCAAACGCCTCGATCCCGATCTTGATTTGCATGCTACCCGTCGACGCACCGGTGACGTCGAAGAAGACGTCCTTGAACTGCGGCGCTCCGGTAAGCAGGACCGGTTCGTGTGCGACGCGCCGGTCGTTGAGATAGGCGGACAAATACGTTTGACGCCGTTCGTAGCCGCGCGAGTGAATCTGCACGTGCACGGGCACGGTATCACCTTCGAAGGCGACTTCCTGAACGATGACACTTTCAATGGACACGTCGTCGGGCTCGGGTAGGCCGATAGCGACGGGATAAATCGGCACGCCGCGCTCGCCCATGCGACGCGCGACTTCGATGGCATCGCCATCGGTGGCAGCGCCGTCGGTGAACACGACGACGCCGGCGACGGGGCCCGTGTGGCCGCCGACGGCCTGCGCGATCGCATCGGCTAAATGCGTCCCCTCTCCCTGCGTCGTCAATGACGCCACGCCCGCCCGAGCATCGGCGCCGCTGCGGCCAATCTTTGATAGTGCCTCGGCGAAGTGGTAGTAGTGCGCGTCGTACGACGGCCCCATTGAGTCAATCACGTTACGATAAGTGTTGCTCAGCACCGACTTGACCAGGTCAATGCGGGCGGTGGTAGCCAGGGCCTCGCGCTGCCGCGCCGTGAGCCTGTGGGGTGAGGCGATCACACCACGAGCAAGCGTCGTCAGTTCATCAATGAGGATCATCTGCTGTGATGCGAACATCGCCCATTGGTCACTTCCCTGTGTGAGTGCGGCCAGTTGCTGACGGAGTTGGCCCTGGTGATCGGCGATCCTCTTGAGCTCCATCACCCACTGCCCTGCGCGTGCGGCATCGGTCGAGTCGGCTTTGCCCAGCTCAGCGGCGGCGGAGTTGATCGCGTCCATGGCGGCCTGCTGCGCTTCCAGCGCCGCGTCGCGCCGCCCGGCGTCAAGGTGACGCTGGGCTTGGCGCATCGCGGACTTGCCCAAGGCCATCTGTTGCTGAGCCAACGCCGTCTCGAACGGCAACGCGCCCATGGCCAAGGCAGCCTCGGCGATGTCGTCGTCGGCTTTTCGAGTGTCCTGCACGGACATGCTGGGCGAGCTGTCGATCAGCACCAGCACCTTCTTGCGCGACTGCGTCGTTTCGGTCACGCTGATCGTCGGCTGTAGAAGGATGGCAAGGAGGAGAATAAGTACGGCGGCGCGCAGCGTGCCCAGTCCAAGGCGCCAGCCCAGGCTGATGACTCGCTGCCGCCGATAGAGATAGACCGATCCGACGATGCTCGCGGCAATCAGCGCGACAATCAGCACGCCCGGCCAGCCGCGCGCCAGCCACAAGCCGTCCCCGATACGGCCGGCTTGGGCAAGCAGTGTGGTGTTCATGTGCGGCGGTGGGGTCACCCGACGGCCTCCGTTGGCGTACTGCGCCGCCGGCTGAGCGCGTGAGCCAGCAACGCTTCGGCCAGAATGGCTGCCACCGCCCCGATCATCAGCGGCAGCCAAAGTTCCCGACCGAGCCGTGCTTCGGCGATCGCCGGCGCCAACGACGCCTGCGGCCACATCACCCTCATGCCAAGTTCCTTTGCAACGCGCTCCAGTTCGTCTCGCTCCAGCGTCCGCACATCCGATTCACCTGTCTGCGGGTTCACCGCCACCACGAACGCCGGCGAGGCGACGACGCACTGCACGAGGTGGAATCCCACCTGCTCGGTCTGCTCGAGCACTCCAACCGTGCGGCCCTGCCGCTCGACGGTCTGCGTGTGTGTCGTCCGGCCCGTCGGCTCGACGAACGTGACGTCCGCACCGACCTCCATATCGTCCAGCGCCACCACGATCGGGCTTCCCGCCGGCACGGGTACCTCCAGGTCCTGCTGCGTGAGGTACGTGACCATCTGGTTTAGCAACATGGGGAAGGCGGGATTGATCACCATGTTGTGCCACAGGCGATTGGCGGTGCTGGCGAAGAGCAGCACACGTCCTCGACCGACGCGATGCTCGACCAGCAGCGGATCGGCGCCGGGAGCGATGCGCAACACGGTATGTGACTCGGCCACGGGCGCCAGTTTCATGTACCGCCAGAAACGCACGTGCCCCAGCAGATCGCCCGGCAGGCCGGCCAGGGGCTGACAGAGCGGATGATCACTTAGAGCGGTGTCCAGGGGCCAGCCATCGGTCTCGCCGAAGGGCTCTTCGGCTAAGCCTTCGAGGCGCGCCGGCAGCAGCTTGACCGAACCCTCGAGCAGGCGGCGGTTCCAGATTTCCGGGCGCGTATTGGGGCCCACGAACACGACCAGCCCACCGCCGGCGCGGACGAACTCGCTCAGCGACGGGGCGAGCTGCTCGGGCAACTCGGCAAGGTCGGCGAGCATCACCACGTCGTACTGCTGGAAGGAGACCGTCGCCAGTGCGCTCCAAGGCAGGGCATCGATCTCAAGGGGCGCGCCGGTTTCGCCGTTGCGCGGCAGCGACAGGGCGCTGACGAGGAAATCGGTCGCCCCTTCGAAGCGCTGCGGCGAGGGACTGCCGTCCACGCACAGCACGCGCAGCCGTTCTCGCACGTGGGCGACGGCAAAGCGGCTGTTGTCGATGGCCAGCTCATCGCCCTGAATCTCGGCGCGCAGTTTGACGCGGCCTACCTCCGTCAGCGGCGCAAAGAGCGACACGCTCGCCGCCGCGCCGGGCGCCAGCGAGTCGATTGTGCGCTCGTCAACCGGGTTGTCGTTGACCCGGCAGATCACGCGCACGTTCTTTTGCAGCTGAGTGCCGAAGTTCTCGACGCGCGCGGTGTAGCGTGCCATCGAGTCGCGGCGCAGCATACCCGAAGCCAGTTGAAAGTCGGCTATAGCGAGGTTCTGGTCATTGCCGGGTTCGACGGGTACGACCGCGACGCGAGCCAACCCGGCCAACCGCTGGTAGCCGGCTTGGCTTTCCGGCGACAGGGCCTGCCAGTCACGCCGCTGGACATCGGAGATCAGGTACACCTCCTGCTGCGCGGCCTTCGTCTGCTGTAGCAGCGGCTCGATCGTCTCGGGAAGCGTTTCAAGGTCGGCCCGCTCGGCCAGCGGTGACAAGTCACGCAGGGCCGCGGCAAAAGCATCCGCATCAAAGGGCATGTTGCGAAGCAGCACACGGTGCCGCGTGCCGACTAACACCAGCGACACGGGATCACCCGAGTGGATGGTGCCGGCGATCTGCTGGGCTCGCTCGATCGCACGTTCGAAGCGTGACCGACCGGCGACCTGGTGCATCATGCTGTAGGACCCGTCGACGGCGATGACCACGCCAGCGCGGCTCTCGCCCAGCATCGCCGCGGGGCCGGTCGGTCGGAACACCGGGCGTGCGAGTGCGAGCACCAGCAGCGCCACCGCCAGGCAGCGCAGCAGCATCAGCAGGATGTCGCGCAGCCGGATCTGTCGGGAGCGCACTTGCGCGGCACGCTGGAGGAAGCGCATCGCAGCCCAGTCGGTCTCGTGAAAGCGGTACAGGTTCAAGAGGTGCACAAGCACCGGAACCGCAACGCCGGCCAGACCGATAAGGAGCAGGGGGTTCAGGAAAGCCATAATTACTCGGTCCACTCCGCCTCGCGAGACGAGCCGGATCGACGGATGAGGTACTCGCTGAGCACCACGTCCACGGGCCGCGACGTATCGACCAACACGTAATCCACGTGGCTGCGCTCACACCCAGTGCGCACCGCATCGAGAAACGCGCGCAGGTCTTCCATGTAAAGGTCACGGATGCGATCCGGCTGCGTGGTGAACTGCGTTTCTCCCTCAAGGCCGTTGAACTTCCACGTGCCGGTGAAGGGAAAGTTCAATTCATGCGGGTCCATCAGGTGAAAGACGACCACGTTATGCCCGCGGAATCGCAGGTGGTCCAAGCCGCGCAGGAAGCCAGCTTCGTCGTCAAGCAGATCGCTGAAGAGAATGACCACGCCGCGGCGGTTGATGCGGGCCGCCATGTCGTGAAGCTGCGCGGCGATATTGGTGCGCGGCTCGCCGGTGGCTTCGGCCAGCCGCTGATTCATCACGCCCAGGATGCCCATCGCGCTGCGTGGCTCGATGAAGCTGCGGAGCTGCGAGTCGAATATCGCCAACCCCACACTGTCGCGCTGCTTGAGGATCAGGTACGCCAGCGACGCCGCAAGATACTTGGCGTATTCGAGCTTGCTCACGGGTCCCGAGCCGTAAGACATCGAGCTGCTGGCGTCCAGCAGAAGGTAGCCCTCGTAGCAGGTCTCGGCTTCGTAGAGCTTGGTGAAGTAGCGTTCGGTGCGCGCGTAGACGCGCCAGTCCAGGTGTTTGATCGCGTCGCCCGGAGCGTAGGGTCGGTGATAGGCGAAGTCCGTGCTGAAGCCGCGCAAGGGACTTCGATGCGCACCAACACGCAGGCCTTCGACCACTTCGCGTGCGATCAACTCCAGCGAGCCGATCTTCTGAAGCGTCGCCGGGTCGAGATAGCGAAGTTCAGGGTGTGACGCCTGCGGTGTCATAGAGCTTCTCGTCGGCGGGGATGGTCTGTAGCAACTGCTCGATGATGTGGTCGGTGGTCCGGCCCTCCGAACGGGCGCTGAAGTTGGGGATGATGCGATGGCGCAACACCGGCGGGGCGACCGCCTGGATATCCTGGATCGCCACGTGCCCATGCCCGCGCAACGCCGCCCGCGCCTTACCCGCGAGAATCATGTTCAGCGTGGCGCGCGGCCCGGCGCCCCAGGCAATCCACTTGCGGATGAAGTCCGGCGCATCGGGCTCTTGAGGCCGGGTGGCGCGGGCGATCGTCGCCGCGTACTCGTACATGTGCTGGGCCACGGGAATGCGGCGGACGATCTTCTGCATCTGGAGAATCTCGTCCCGCCCCATCACTTCGCGCAGGGTGATTTCCGTGCCCCCAGTCACTCGCTTGGCGATCTCGATTTCGTCGGACTTGCTGGGGTAACGTACGAGGATGTTGAACAGGAATCGGTCCAGCTGCGCCTCGGGCAGGGGATAGGTGCCTTCCTGCTCGATGGGATTCTGGGTGGCCAGCACGAAGAACGGGGGATCGAGTTTGTAGTCGTCGCCGCCGGAGGAGATCTTACGCTCCTGCATGGCTTCCAACAGCGCGGCCTGGGTCTTGGGTGGCGTGCGGTTAATCTCATCGGCGAGAATCAGATTGGCGAAGATCGGGCCCTTGAGGAACTTGAATCGCCGCTCTCTGGTCTGCGGATCGTCCTGCAAGACTTCGGTGCCCGTGATGTCCGACGGCATGAGGTCGGGCGTGAACTGGATGCGCTTAAACGATAGCGACAGCGCCTGGGCCAGCGAACTGACCAGCAGCGTCTTGGCCAGGCCGGGGACGCCGACCAGCAGGCAGTGACCGTTGGAGAAGATGGCGATCATCATCTCGTCGATCACCTCGTCCATGCCGACGATGATCTTGCGGATCTCACCGACGATGGTGTCACGCTTCTGGCCCAGACGCTGGAGTGCCTCAACATCATCGGCGTCGCCGGCGGGAACATCGACACGGTCATTCATGGCGGGGACCTCCCTGGTTCAAACCGGCGGGTCTAACGACCACACTTACGGTGCGGGGAACACGTCAATCATTGGTCACATTGTCATCTTCCGCGGCATTTGCAGGTTCAGGATCACGCCGGGGCACTGGCTTAGCGCCTTGGGGCAGGCGCGAAGCCAAACGCAGCAATCCATTGGGATCTGCAATCTGGAAATAGTAACCCCAGGTGCCGGCACTGTTGCCTACCTTTAGCTGCAGTTCATTCCAGCCCGCCTCCAGACTGATCGTAACGCGGTCCTGCGCCGGTGCCGCGCCGCGGGCTCCGTAGTGGCTGTGCACCACGGCGCCGTTGACGCGCAAGAGGTGATGATCATCGCTGCCAATGCCTACGTCATGGTCGCCGGCCTTGTCGCAGTGCACATAACTGACCGCGACCGCTGCGGCGTGAGGCCGTGGAAAAAGCGTTGAAACCGATACGTATCCACGCTCATCCGCGGTGATCGGCTGCCAACGCGCTTGCTCGCCATCCATCGCGGGGTACGTCGCCTCAAAATCAACCAACTGCTCGGGCGGCAATGCCTGCTTCCAGGACATTTGGGCCAAGCCGGATTCCGTCAGCACGATCTGCAGGTAATGCGAGCGCTCCGGATCGACCTGCTGCAGTCCGAAGGGACCGACGATCATCCATTGCTGCACCAATCGCGCGCCCGGCATGGCCTGGTCCCATGGTAGCACGCCTTGCTCTGCCGGTGCCTCGGGCGCTAACGCGGCGGCCTGGACAGCTTTGGCCTCATACACAGCCCGCAGCTTCTGCGTCTGCTCGACAATCGCCCCGTCCCGATCTTTATCAGCGCGCTGGGCACTTTCATTGAGCCAGTGTAACGCCGCCGGCCATTGCTCCAGGCCCGCGCTGGTTTGCGCCATCAGGAAGCATACGTGTGGATCCTGCTGTTGCCGCTCAGAGCGCTGGATCATCGTCGCAAGGTGTTGCTCGGCCTCCTTAAAGTTACGGGCATGCAGCGCCGCCTCGGCTGCCGCGATGTCTCGCTCATTCTGGATCCGATCGGCGACGGCCGCCAGCGTCTTCTGGACCCGGCGATGAACGATTGCGCCCGTATCCTGCCGGATAATCTTGCCGCTGCGGTCCAGCGTCAGCGCGATGCCGCCACGGTCAAAGCCGGGGTCGCCATAGATCTGCGCCACCGGGTCCTCCAGGCCCATACCGCTAAACGCGATCGGCCAGGGCCAGTTCCACTGATCAGCCATGGCGCGGGCATCCTGCTGTGTGCCGCCGATCAAAACCGCCACCACCGGCAACGCGCCGGGTTGACCTGGCCCGTACTTGGGCTTGAGCAGGTTCGCCAGTTTGCTAAGCGAGTGCTTCCTGCGCGCCGTGTCATCGCTCAGGTTTTCGGGCATGCGGACGATGTACACCAGTCCGTACTGGCCGCGCCAGTCGTCGGGCAGGCTGAGCGTCGAGCCGTCCAGCAGCGTCAGCTTGGCGCGGAACGTGAGCCCTTCCTCGTTGTCGCCGCGCAATTGCCGAAGCACGACCCGGGCGGCGGGCGTCTGGCGGTGCTCACGCGCCAGCATCCCCAGATAATCACGCCCAAGCTCTGGCAGACCCAGTTCCATGCTCAGCACCACACTGGCGATCAGGGCCGGCGCCCGCTCTTGGCCGTCGCCATGTCGCGCCAGCAGCGCGGCAATACCGTCGCCCGCCTTGGCGTGGTCATCGGCCTGTCGCAGCGCCCACCGCGTGGCGCACAGGTCGGCCAGCAGCTTGGCACGCGGGGGAGCATCCGAATCGAGCACCTCCTGGGCAATGCCCGCGGCCCGCTCCAGCAGCGCCGCGTCCGTCTTGATCGCCGCCAAACCCACCAGCGCCGCCATCAGCCGGTTACGCACCAGAAACAAATCCGCCGCCTTGCCGTGTTGATCAAGCGCAGCCTCGCACAGCGCCACGGCCTTGCTGTAACGCGCCGCCGCCTGCTCGTCGCTGAGCCAAAGTCGCCTGGGCGGCGCGGCGAAGCACTCCTGAATCGCCCCCAGCACTGCCGCCGGCACGCGCGGCCCGGCCAGCCCCGCCAGGGCCGCCGCCGCCGCCTCCGGCTCGCCCAACTCCGGGGGCGCCGCCGTCGTCACCTGCGTCACCCCCACCGGCCGCGTGATCATGAACTCCCCGGCACGCAGGAAGACCATCGTCTGCACCAGCGCGTCGTTGTCGAAGGGATCGGTATCAAACCCCTTGTGTCGCCGCAGCTTGTCGGTCAGCCCCTTGCCGGCGGCGTCGATGTAGCAGATGCTGGGCAAGTCGGCGCGGGCAAAGGACAGCAGCAGCGGGTCCTCCAGGCCCCGCGCGCGAAAAGCCTGCGGGAAGTCCAGCCCCAGCCGCTCGGCGGTACGCTGCGCGTGCTTGACCGCAGGATCAATGTTCACGCCCACCAGCAGGATGCCCTGCCCGGCACGGTACAGGTCCTTCACATCGCCCATCTTCAGTTCCAGTTGCTCCGTGTCGGCCGACCAGAACACCAGGGCAACGTTCCGCCCCAGCGTGTCCATGGGCAGGCGCAGGCCCCGGCCGTCGGCAAGCTCGATCTGGCCCCTGACCATGCTCTGCCCGGCCAGGACGCCATAGCGTGTCAGCAGGAAGGCGCGCACCTGGAGATCGTCGCCAAAGTGGTTGGCCAGGCGGTCGCGCAGGGCGGCAAACAGGGCGGCGTGGCCCGCGTCAAAGGCCATCATCATGGCGCGCATGGCGGCCTGGGCCTCGACGGGGGTCTGATAGTATTGGTCCGCCAGGCGGGCAATGGCGATGGCGATCGCCGGGTCGCCGGGGCGGTGGCGCGCGATCTGGGCGTAGGTCAGCAGGAGGTGGGCCGGCAGGCGCGAGGTCGCCGGCGCCGCCGAGTCGGCGATCCGTGCCGCCAGGTCCAGCATCACCGCCCTGGCCTCGTCGCTGCCCCCGATCCCCGCCGCGCTTTGCGCGGCGGCAAGCATCAGGTCATGCACCTGGTACAGATTGATCGCTCGGGGATACTGTCGCTCAAGTAGCCGACCCTTGCTCAGAACCAGTTCGTAACGTCTGAGCTTGGCTGGGTCAGTCAGCGCAGCGTTGGGCGGTACATAGTGAGCTGCCAATTCGTCGAGGTTCTGCTGGGGGACCATGTTCACCGCAGCCAAAGCCGTCGCGTCTTTGGCGACAGACAAGCTCGGCGCGACGATCGCGCCAACGAGCGACATCATCATCGTGACGACTGCCAAAGCAAGCCGACTCGCGTGTTGCCTGGGTCTGGGGGCGCCGATCATGGGGGCCTTCGTGCTCATCGTTGGTAGACGGGGATAAAGCGGTACGGAGTGCCGAGTATGATGACCGCCATGGCTGTGGACTGTGCCTCCCCGCCCTTGCCGCCGGTCCACGAGCCGTCAGGTCGCTGTCGCTTTAGCATCGCATCGCGAATGCGCGGATACCAGTCCTTATAGTGCTGTTCGCTGGCTTGAACCATGGCCTGGATACCATAGTAATGGCCGTAGTAGTAGTGTGGGCCGCCGTCGAACAACTCGGCAGGCTGTTGTTTGAGGTAGCGCAGGCCGCTGGTGACCTGATCCGAATCGCGCCGGCCGCACAACTGCAGGGCATAGACAGCGCCGGCTGACCGAGGAAACGCCGGGGCGCCGCGGCCCTGGTAAGTAAAGCCGCCGGAGTTGGCGTGCCAGCAACTGTTCACGTACGCGATCGCTTTGTCGATTGTCTCGTCGGGCACAATGATGCCCGCCTGTCGGGCCGACGCCAGCGCGACGATCTGTGTGACAGTTACCGACAGGTCGGCATCCGTAGGTCGCGGATCATAGCGCCAGCCGCCCTGAAGGTTCTGTGAGCGGCGGATCACCTCGACCGCGCGTTTCAGTGCCTTGTGGACATCATCGTCTCGCTCCTTGCTGGTCATGCCCCACACCTCAGACAGCGCCAGCGTCGCCAAGCCGTGGTCGTACATGCTGGTGCCCAGATAGCCATCCGGTGAAGCCTTGGCCTCGACCAGGAGGTACTCCATGCCACGATCCAGCGTCGCCCTGTGGGGTCCCTCGCCAGCGAACTGCGCCTTGACCATGAATGCCATCAGCGCCAGCGACGTATCGGCGACCTTGAACTGCTCGCCACGGGACCAGGAGCCGTCCGGGTTCTGGCTCCCGACGAGGTAGCGCAAGCCGCGGTCAATCGCCTGCGCTGCTGATTCGGTCAGTTCCGGTGCGTCGTCCTGTTCGTCGTTGGACACTCCTTCTACATGGTCGGATGCTGGCACGTCGACAATGGGTCTGTCGACCTGCGCCAGACTGAACGCCGCGGGTAACCAACCCACGATTAATGCGGCAATCAAGTTGTGGGGCGATCCAGCATACCCCCACGCACCGTCCGGAGATGTGCTACGACACATTTGCATACCTCGTTGGAATCGGGAACTGTGGGTTGCTGGTCGCTGCGTGCTGCCCGATGGTTGTGTTTCGTGCCATGGCGGCATCAAGTTGCCGTGTGCCAGACGGCGGGTGGCATCATGACTGTGCGGACAGAGCCTAATGTATGACCCAAGTGCCGTCTTTGTCGAACGACTCCTTGATGCCGTGGTTGCTGGCATCAACCCAGGCGTTGTTCAAATCGAGCATGGCTTGGCCATCCAGGACCTCGGCGTGGCCATCCAGGTGCAGGCCTGTGGTGGCACTCTGGCCGTGAGGTGTCCATACGGCTTTCCAGCCCCCGCCCGGGCCCTTCTTGTTGCGGGCAAAGAGCTGATAGCCAGGGGTGAACTTGGTCTCACTGGCATTCCATTTCCCGGTGCAGGCATAGGCCATCACATCGGAGGGCAAGGGTACCTTGCTGATGTTGATGCCGTCAAACAAGAGACCTATGGCGTTATTCTGGGCATGGACAGTGAATGTTGAGTCCTGCGTGCCACTGGCAATATCGTAACTCCCGAAGACCGCATCGTCGGACCCTTCACCTTCCGGGCAATCGATCGACTTGGCGCCGGCCGTCAAGTATTCAGTGGAGTTGTAGGAGTCTGGGACGAGGAATTGGTACCACCAGCGCGTGCCCACCCCGGGAAACGCACAGCGGCCAGTGGGTACGACCTGCTTCCAGTCGCTGGCGTAGGTCATGACGGCGATACCCACCTGGCGCTTGTTGCTCAGGCATATCGAGGTCCGCGCCGCGGCCTTGGCGGCGCTGAGCGCCGGCAACAACATCGCGATCAACAGAGCGATGATGCTGATCACCACCAGCAGTTCGATGAGGGTAAAGGCTTTATTTCGCTTGCAGTGCATGGCTGCCTCCATCACGCGGCGTCATCTGCGCGCCTGAATCAGTTCAATGGCCCTCTGGGCGAACCGTTCACCCAGCTTCTGGTAGCCTTCCTTGCTGTAATGCAGACCGTTGTGTTCGCCGTTGAGGTCGTCGGTGTCCACCCATGCCCGCGTCTTGGGGTCCTCCTGGGCGAACTTGACCTGGGCCTGGCGGATGATGTTCCAGCCCGGCCGGTCCTCCGTCTGGTCCACGCCGTAGTCGCTGATGCGACCGAGGACAAAGTCGATGTCCTTGCGGTTCAGGTCTGTCTGCAGTTGCGCTAGAATTCCGTGGAGGGACTTTTCGTAACGCTCGGCGTATCCTTGATGGTTCGCATCCGCTTCGCCCTGCATCCAGACAAAGGTGACGCTCGCGGGGCGGGGCTTACCCGCCAACGCCTCCTTCACGGCCGCCAGCAGCGTGTCGTAGTGGCGTCCGTTCCTGCCCTTCCCCTTCACCTGCGCACCCTCGGGCGCTTGCCAATCCTTGTACCACATGCGGATCAACTGCCCGTTGACCGCATGTTTGACGACGACCACGTCGTCATGGACGAAGGCTTCCTTAAGCATGGGCGTAAAAGAGACGTCCGGGTCCATGGCCGCCATGTTCGACTGGCCCGAGAGAATGAACAGGCGCACGGGTTTGGGCGGTTGCGCATCGGCAGCCCCGACCGTCAGCAGCAAGGCCGCCAGACCGCCAATACTCCACAATATCCAGCGCGACATATCCAAACACACGGCTAGCTCCTAACGTCCAAGGTCTCTACTTCCCGTGGCATCACGATTTCCTGCGATGCGACATCACCATCAATCCGCCGATCACCAATAGCGCCAGCGAGGCCGGTTCCGGGACAACGTCGTCGCTGAGCAGAACGTTGTCGAAGCGCGTTTCCTGGCTGGTCGCGTCGGCAAGCGTTGCGTCGTTGTCCGGACCGTGCCAGGTGTAGAAGCGGAATGTGACGGCCGTGCTCACGCTCTGCAGACCGGCAACACCCGTGAGGTCGATCGCCTGCAAGGCGTAGCCGTTGCCGTTGGAACCGTTGACTCTCGAGCCTGTACCAACGCTGATGCCGGCCGTAGCAAACCCGTCGAGCGAGTACTGCGCATCGTAGAATGCCGTGAAGCCAGTATTGCCGCCGCCGCCGCGTTCGCCACCAAAATCAAAATCGAGAGCGGTGAGGTTCAGTGGTATGGCGGGCGTGACGGTGAATTGCCAGTAGTACCCGCCGTCAAGAGTCTTCGCATCAGCTTCCGTGTGCGCCGCGGCCGTGCCGTCGTTCCAGGCGGCATCTTGGCCACCATCGGTCACGACGCCAAAGCCGCCGGTCTCGGCGCCGAACTGACCGGTGAAACTCGTCGCCGACGTCAGCCCGGGCCCCACGCTTGTCGGGCTAGCTGACGGACCCGTAAAGTCATAGGTCACGAGCATGGCGGCATTGGCCCTCGGGATAGAGATGACAAATGCGCCAGCAGCGATCGCCAGTAGAACAGCATGCATCTTGCACGATTCAGAAATGGACATCATATTTCTCCTTTTGAGGCAGACCAACACTTGGGATGACTGTATGAAACATGGTCAATAATAGCGCCCCTAAGCTGCAAATGCTCCCCGCCATATTGTGATTCAGCAGTGATCTCATTGCAGAGCTTCTTGTCAAAACGACACTCACGTTGGGGAGACAGAGCTTCTTCGCCGCGATGGTATGAGCAGGGCGCCGCCCGCGATC
>JBBDMX010000060.1:0-21839 GCA_040878035.1 Phycisphaeraceae bacterium
CGAGACTAGTGAACGTCTCTTTCGGCAGCGCTGCAAGCCCCTACACGGTTTTACATTGATCGAGTTACTCGTGGTGATCAGCATCATTGCGCTGCTTATTGCGCTGCTGTTGCCAGCGTTGCAGGCAGCGCGGGAGGCGGGCAGAGATGTTCAGTGCCTCAACAACCTGCATCACATCGGCATCGCGCTGGAGATGTACGCCGGCGACAATCGTGGTCACTACCAGCCGGCGCCGCACAATGTGAATGAAACCGTTTACTGGGACGGAGCCCTGTGGTCGTACCTCAACGGCAGTCCCAAGCACACCCGTCTGAATACCTCGCCGCTCAACGATGGCGCACCGCCGCTAAAGACCTACCAATGCCCGGGTGACAAAGGCCTGGGAATCCCCACCAAGGGCAACCGTGGGATTGACCACATGTCCTATGCGGTCAATCTCGGTCATGGAACGAGCTTTGTGCCGCCCCCAATCGCGGATGCCTATTTTGGGAAATCGAATGTCCCGCGGCGGTTTGAAAACCTCGTGGACAGCGGTGGCACGAATGGCAAGCCCCTCCGGTCCCCCTCCGACTACGTCAACATCCTCGACCAGCACTGGTGGCGGCGGCAAGGTGACGGCACCGCGTTCGTCTATGCCGGGCACTACGACGACCTTACGGGAACCTTATCCACCTACTGGTCCTATCACTCGAACAATCGCGTTTCCAACTGCCTCTTCTGGGATGGCCATGTTAAGCCGCAGAGCCGCGAAACCGACTTGGCGGCGACTAATCCGAAGATCAAGATCTGGATCACCGGCCCGTATGTCTGGTGATGGGGACAAACGATCTGAGGCGTGAGGTTTTCAGATGCAGGCCTTCTTCCCATTCCGCTCATGAGATAACACCCCAAGCGAAGCGGCCGCAGATCGCAGAATGACGAAAGGTTGAGTTCCTATGCGAGTTGCTCCTATGGCGATTGCTATGGCGTGGGTGGTGTGTGGAGCGACCGGCGTCTGCTGCCGCGCCGACGTGCCGGACCCGGGAACGGTCTTCCCTCAGCCGGCCTTCACCGCCGAACAGTTTGTCGAGTTCATCGGGCTCAACGCCGCGCCGTTTGACATCTATATCGACAAGGGCAAGTACAAGGCGTCCGGGACCAAGTATGCACCCCAGGTCTTCTTCGACCTGGGCGTGCGGCACTATCGCATGGTTCTCAAGAATGCCCGTACGCCCGCTGACGCGGCCCAGCGTGTCCGCGCCGCCTATGAGCAGTACGGCGCCCGACCGGCGATGCTGATCGACCCGGGCAAGGACGGCCCGCCCGAACAGGTCGTGGCGCTGCTCAAGGAATACGGCGGGTCGGAGGTGATCGGTGCGCTCGAAGGCCCCAACGAGGTCAACAACAAGTTCCCGCCGCAGGAACTGAACCTCAAGTATGGCAAGAAACGCGACGAAGCCGCCGGCGCGCTGTACATGCAGGACTACTACAAAGTCGTGAAGGCGGATCCCGCCACGCGGGACATTCCCGTCATCAACTTCACCGCCATCTTCACCGACTATCGTCTGGCCCGGCCGTGCGACGCCTTCGACTACAACAACATGCACTCGTACCAGGGATACCGCGTCCCCTCGTCGAGCCTTTTGAAAAACTTCATCCGCTGCAACAACATCCTGCCGGTGGGCAGCGTGATCAAGCCGTTCATGCCCACCGAGTGCGGGTACAACATCGAGGAAGACAAGACCAACCAGATCAAGGGCAACGGCAGCCCACAAGCTCAGGCGACCAATATGCCGATGCTGCTGGGAGAGTATTTCCGTCACGGGTTTGTCAAGCGGGTGTACCTGTTCGCACTGCATAATGCGGACGGTTATGGCCTGCTGGAAAGCGATCAGGAAACCAAGCGGCCTGCATACTACGCATTGCAGAGTTTGATCGCCGCCTTGAAGGATGCCACCTGGAACACACAAACCAAGGCATGGGAGGGCGGACAGTTCACGCCGCGAGCGTTGCTCTTCACGGTCGAGGGTGCGCCACCGACGTTTAAGAGCATCACGCTGCAAAAGCGGAGTGGCGAGTATTCGCTGCTGATGTGGAATGAACTGCCCAACTGGGACTCCACGGCCCGACGCGACATCACAAACGCACCTGTAACCGTGACGCTGAGCTTCTCCACCCCCATCGGGACCAAGGCGCAGGTGCTGCGGCAGGATGACAGCGGCGCCTTCAAAGTGGCCCAGGACCTGGCGCTCGAGAACGATTCGCTGCGTATCGCCGTGCCGTCGGCGCTGATCATTGTTCGCCTCGCTCCGAATGTGACTGATCCTGCATCGCCCATTGCCGCGCCACCGAAAATCGAGGCGCAGGCAACGGAGAATTCCGTTCACCTTACCTGGCAAGCGCCCGCGAAGGCGACCGACGTCGCCGGATACTTTGTCTATCGCAACGGCTGGTGCGTCGCTTCGCTGCCGGCCGGGCAACCGTCCTTCGATGATCTTTCGCCGTGGATCCGCCCCGGCTTGGGATATACGTATGAGGTCCAGGCCTATGACCGCAAGGGCAACATGTCCGACCGAGCTGCGACAGTGGCCCAGACCGCAGCCAAGTTCCCCGACCTGGTCATCGCCGACTTTGGACTCGAAAAGGACGTGCAGCCTGGTGATACCGTGCGCTTCCGCGCCAAGGTCAGGAATGTCGGCAACGGCGCGACACCCGTTGATGTGCCCATCAGTGGTTCGTTCCGCATCGCCGGGCAAATGCTCGCGTGGTTTACAGTGGAAGGAGTTCTCAAGCCCGGTGAAGAACGGGAATATGTCACCAATGGCGGGCCCAAAGGCACCGCGCTATGGACCGCGGAAGCCGGGACTCACACTTTGGTCTCGGTGATGGACGACATCAACCGTATTCCGGGCGAGAAGAACAAGAACAACAACTTTTCGGACCGGACGCTGGTCATAGGCGCTGCGCCCGCCGGACAACTGCTGGGGCGATCGGCGGCGGCGCCGTGGCGGATCGACCTTTCAGCCGAAGGCTCGGAAGACTGGGTCCACTGGGGTCTGGAGGATGCCGCCAGCGTCACCCGCAAGGCCGGCGCGGGTCAGATTGGCGCGCTGGAGATGATCGGCAAGGGACACTTGGGCTCGACCAAAGGCACGGGCATCCGCTGCATCTGGAGCAATGGCGAGCCGGTCGCAAGCATGGAAGCCACCAACAGCGCGCTGTGGCTCAACGGCGTGGGGAATGGTTACGCCATCACCGCGCCGGCCGACACAATTGAACGAGTACTCAAGGTCTATGCCTCGGGCATTGGTGGGGCGACCTGTTCCCTCTCCGCCACGCTTTCCGACGGCTCGGCTCCACCTTACGTGAGCAAGACCTGGTCGGGTAATAGCGGCCATGGCAGCTCGGCGCCGGTGCCCGGCGACTTCGCCGCGGTCTATACCATTCGTTACCGCGCCACGTCCGATGCCCAGACCCTCAGGGTGGAGTTCAAGCTGGACGCCGACGCCAGCCGTTTCCAGGGTCAGGCCCGTCTGAGCGCCGCCACCCTGTCGCGGGCGCCGGCGAAATGACAGGACGGCGGCGTGGCGTGCCGATCGCACGCAGTGGCAAGTGGGCCTCTTAGGCAGCGACGGGCCGAGCAACTGTCCGGCGCCGGGGGTAAGGGTGCGCCTGTTCTCCCCATCTGCTTGGGGCACCTCGCTCCGCAGCCCTGTCGGTCTGGCTACACTTACAGCCCATTATCCAACGCGCGCCAAGTTACGCGGGAGGCCGATGTGTCACTGTTGTCCAGAATCAAGTGCGTGCTGACCATGGGCCGGGGCGTGATGACCGGGCTGCCGGCGGCCTCGGCCCAGTGCGATCCCCTCGAGCTGTTTGGCCAGTGGTTCGTCGCCGCCCGCGAGGCGGGCATCCTCTTCCCCGAAGCCGCGTGCCTGGCGACCGCCACGCCCGATGGCCGGCCCTCGGCACGCATGGTGCTCATGAAGGGCTACGATCGCCGCGGCATCCAGTTCTTCACCAACTACGACAGCCGCAAGGCCCGCGAGTTGACGGCCAACCCGCACGCCGCCCTGTGCTTCCACTGGGCGATCCTGGAGCGGCAGGTGCGCATCGAGGGCACGGTCACGCGGCTCAGTGCCCAGGAGTCGTTCGCCTATTTCAAGACGCGGGCGCGTGGCAGCCGGCTGGGCGCCTGGGCCTCCAAGCAAAGCCAGCCGCTGGCCAGTCGGGATGAGCTGGCCCAGCGGGTCAAGGACTTCCAAGCCAAGTACCCCGACGACCAGGTGCCCTTGCCGCCGTACTGGGGCGGATTTCTGCTGGCGCCCGTGAGCATGGAGTTCTGGCAGGGCCGCGCCAGCCGGTTGCATGATCGCCTGGTGTTTGAGCGCACGGGGGACATCTGGGAGACGCGCTGGCTCTATCCGTGAGCGTGCCTGGCGGGACTGCCACGAATTGCGGGGCCGGCTTCGGGTCCAGAGGGCCAAGTTCGGCCCAGCCCACCCATCACCCAACCAAGAGAACTTGCCCGCGGATGGACTCGGATAAACGCGGACGAAAAATAAAAGAGGGAGAATCCATCCGCAGATGGCGCCGACTTTCGCAGATGAGAATTGAGGCCTTTGAAAAACCTTCCTGCAAGCCCCGGCATGCCCCGCCTCCGGGGTGGGGGCTTGCCGGGGATTGCCGCCGGGTTTTTCGACGGTCCCAATCGCGAATCCCGTCTGGGAAATCTGCGACAATCTGCGACAATCTGCGGATCAACGGCCTGTTTTGGATTCCGGGCGGCCCACGCACAAAGTCAAGCCCGCCGAACCACCGCGGCCGCGCCTCGCCCTGGTAGATGCCGTTTGCCCTGCACATTTCGGCCTTGACCCGGCCGGGGGCGGGTGTCATAGTGACTTGGGCGCAGCCCGAATCGGTTCGGGGACGGTCAGCGGGGGCGGAATAAAGGTGTCAGGATAATTTTGGCGAACTGATCAATTCATCCTGACACCTTTTCCGTCCCCCTTTACCCTGCGATCCTAATTGATGTTCTAGTGGGAGCGCCCGTATGAGCCTAACGCTATCGCTAACGTGTGGCGATAAGCATTGGTCGTCGGCATTGCCAATGAAGGAGTTAGAAGTTCTGCAACATCTTGGACCTGATGCGGAAGCACCGACAAACACCCTATTCGATGTTTCGGGCTTTGGCGAGTCCAAGGCGGTGCCGTGCTCAGCGGTGACGAACGCCGCGCGGAACTTACTAGGTTCCTTCGAAGATACGAAACAGACGCTTCCATATTCATACATGGTTCAGTTTAGGTTGCCGAATACGGACCTGTGTTTGCCGGCCACACCTGGTGCAAGTGGGTTCAATGTCAAAGGGAAATGGTTCAGTATAGAATGCGGTATTGGCAGGTGCGATCTCGTTCGTCTTGAACGCGACGAGCGCGGGCGCGTCAAGACGGTGGTGATGAAGGACCTGCGCGGCGAGAAGTCTATTATGACGGACAACTCTGGCGAGGTGCGAATTCTGAAGCGGAAGCGACCGCTGCGGCTGACCAAAGTGCTACAGGGTATTGAGCAGTTTGCGCGTTCGTGTCCGCCCGGCGCTAGCTTGGATATTCGCATAGGATGATCTCCGTGACGCTGCCCATGATCGACGCCGACGGCTCGGCCACGGGCACGGTCAACACCGGCGAAGAAAAGGGGTCGGGAGTCTTTGATGTTGATAACATAAGTCGATATCAAAGACTCCCGACCCCTTTGCCCCTTCCCTTTCGGGCAGCGCGGCCAATCCTTATCATCGGACATGCTACACCCCTGTTACGCAGCGAGCCCGGGCACAAACCATGGCCACCGTCACCACACCGGCTTCATTCCGCAACCGTCCGGGCTGCCGCTTCGCCGCGACGCGCTGGAGCGTGGTGCTGGCGGCCGGGCATTGGCGGGCCGGGAGCGATGCCCGGCGGGCGATGGGGGAATTGGCGGGGCTGTACTGGTTCCCGCTCTACGCTTTCCTGTGGCGAAAGGGGAGCACGCCGACGCAAGCTGAGGACCTGGTGCAGGGGTTCTTTGCCCGGCTGCTGGAAAAGGACGCCCTGGCGGCGGTGGATCGCGCCAAGGGCAAGTTCCGTTCCTTCCTGCTGGCGGCACTGAAGAACTACCTGATCAACGAATGGGACAAGGATCGGGCGCAGAAGCGTGGCGGCGGGCGCAGGCCCGTGTCGCTCGACACCGCCGATGCCGAGGCCCGCTATGCCGCCGAGCCGATGGACGTGATGACGCCCGAGCGGGTGTACCAGCGGCGCTGGGCGCTGGCGGTGCTCGAGCAGGTACTGCTGCGTCTGCGCGAGGATTACACGGCACGCGGCCAGGGCGGGATATTCACGGCCCTGGAGCATGTGCTGGCCGGCGGCCGGGGCGATGCCTACGGCCAGATCGCCGCACATCTGGGCATGAGCGAGTCGGCCGTCAAGGTCGCCGCCCACCGCCTGCGGCAGCGCTATCGCGCCCTGTTGCGTGAGGAGATCGCCCAGACAGTGGCGGAGCCGGGGCTGGTGGATGAGGAGATTCGGCAGTTGCTGGGGAGTTTGTAATGCGGACTTTCCAAGCCGCTTGCGGCTTCGCGCGGACGCCCGAACAATCGAAGTTCTCCGGCTTCCCGTACGGTTGCGCGAAGCCGCAAGCGGCTATTGCTTCGGATTTCGGATATTCCGGATTCCGGATCCCCCCGGATTCCCCGGGATCCCCCCGGATTCCCCCGGATTCCCCTGTAACCTTTTCGGGCCGTTTGCTTTTGTAGTGAGTGAGCGACAGAGGCAAACGGGATCAAGCCATGAGTCAAGCCAATCAATGTCCGGAGTGTGGAAGGGACCTGCCTGCCAGTTCGCCGCGGGGTTTGTGCCCGGCGTGCCTGCTGCAGCGCGGGTTGGAGACCAACACGGCCGGCTACAGCGCCGCCGACGCTGCGCCGGCATCGCAGCGTTGGTCGCCCCCGGCGCCGGAAGAGTTGGCCCAGCGTTTCCCGGACTTGGACGGGCTGGAGCTGATCGGCCGAGGCGGCATGGGCGCGGTGTACAAGGGCCGGCAGAAGAGCCTGGATCGCCTGGTGGCGCTGAAGATTCTCCCGCCGGAGATCGGCCGGGACCCCACGGCCGGGGGCTTCGCCGCACGTTTTACCCGTGAAGCCCAGGCCATGGCCCGGCTGAGCCACCCCAACATCGTGGCGATCCACGACTTTGGGCAGCGCGGGGGGCGCACGGAGGCTAAGCCGCAAGGGGCCGAAGAACCGCCGTTGTTCTACTTCCTCATGGAATACATCGACGGCCTGAACCTGCGGCAACTGCTCGACTCAGGCCACATGAGGCCCAAGGAAGCGCTGGCGATCGTCCCGCAGATCTGCGAGGCGCTTCAGTACGCCCACGACCGCGGCATCGTGCACCGCGACATCAAGCCGGAGAACATCCTGCTCAATCGCCAGGGCCAGGTGAAGATCGCGGACTTCGGCCTGGCGAAGCTGGTCGCCCCCGGAAGCCAACCCCCTCTCCCTTTGGGAGGGGGCCGGGGTGAGGGCGCTCCTATACAACCCGGCGTCACCGAATCGGCGATGGGCACTCCGCAATACATGTCCCCGGAGCAGGCCGAGCATCCGCAGGCGGTGGACCATCGCGCCGACATCTACTCCCTGGGCGTGGTGTTCTATCAGATGCTCACGGGGGAATTGCCTCAAGGCGCGATCGAGCCGCCCTCGAAGAAGGTGGTGATCGACGTGCGCCTGGACGAAGTCGTACTGCGTGCTTTGGAGCGCGAGCCGGACCGGCGCTACCAGCAGGCGAGCCAGATCAAGACCGAGGTGGAGATGATCGTCAGCACCCCAGACAGTCAGACGCGCACCGCGGACGGTGCGGCTGAAAAAGAGGGCGCACCAGCAGCACTCCCACCGGCTTCCGCATCAACGCCGTGGCGCGGCGACTGGCTGTTGGTCCGCGTCTTCACCTGGGCGTTCTATCTCGCGGCGCCCCTGATGGCACTTCTTCCGTTCTTTGCTCTGGGCATTGACCCAGGCGACCGCGGGCATCTCGAACGGTTCCTGGGCTGCTGGCTCCTGGCCGCGATTATTGCCGCGGTCGGCTACTTCATCGGCCTGTTGGGACGGGTGCTCATCAAGCTATTGGGTGTCCCCTTGCCCGAGCAAGCGACGACCGGCAAACCCAGGCCGTATCGCATCGCCTTCATCGCCCTGCTGCTGGTGGCCGGCACATACCTGACCGGACGCGGGATTCACGCCTACCTGGGTCAGCCCGATGTTGATTGGCACGCCACCGCCGCCCTGCTCCCGCCGCAACCCTTGACGCCAAGCACCCAACCCGTCGCCGCCACAAGCCCGTTCGCAGCGCCGGTAATCGAATCGACCACAGGCGAGCGCTGGCAAGCCGAACTGCCCGGCGGCGTCACGGTGGAACTGGTCGGCATTTCGGAGAACCCTTCGCAAGAGAAACGCTGGTGGCGGCCGGACGGTACGCTGCTCCCAAGTCCGCCCGAGCATGCGCCGCCGGCTGAGGAAGCCCGCGATCTTGCTCCGCCGGGCAACGATCTGATGATCGTCGTGATGGACATCCCGTTTCCTCGGGAACCGGGTGATTTCGAAATGGTGACACGGATGCGTCGCGATGAAGCTAATGCGGCGATGCCACCCGAGGATGTTCGCATCGACTATGAGGGTTGGACATGGACAAAGACGGTCCTTCCGCCCGTGGACACCGCTGACGGCCTGAGGGTTACAGATGTGTACGTTCTGAGCCAGAACTTTCCAAAATCGCAGGATCGCCTGACGATCCGTGTAGGCCTGGCCGTGGGGCCTTGGGAAACGGTCGCCACAGGCAAGACCGATGGTGAGAACCGCGCCAGTTCGTTTAGGGGGCTTCGTGGAGGAAAGCTGGATGTGTCATTCGGTAGCCCTTTCGAAGCTGAGATTCCGCACCCGTGGGCGGACAAGCCCAAGGTCACGACCGCGCACGTCACCGTGGCGCACAACCTCCCTGCGGATCAGCAGGCGCGGGTGATCGCGATTCTGACCGATGGTAGCCAGCCCGGAGCTGATAGAGCGCCGGAGCAATCCAACGGCGGCGTGAAGCAGATCACCCAAAGCTTCCGACGCAGGCAGAGCGTGGACGCGAAGGACATGGTGTCGATCAAGGACATCAAGGAAATCCGTCTCGAGTCGCGGCCTTATCAGTGGGTGGAATTCAAGAATATTCCGCTGCGCCCGCGTGCCGCTGAGGTTTCCGCCACGCAACCGACGGAGGCCGCCTCCGGGGCCCACCTGGCAACATCGAGCGTCTGGCGGCGATGTACATGGCCGGTGGCGCATCGTTCCAAGCCGTGGTTCAGGCCATCCAACAGCAGGATGTTTCCATGGCCCTGATAGCGCTGGAGGCGGCGATGAAGCAGCCGCAGCCGCTGTTGGAAGCCGCCAAAGGCACGCCGCTGGAACCGATCGTCCAGGCCGGCGGCGAGCAGGCCGAATTACTCAAGGCCGCTCTTGAAGAAGGTGACCTCAAGCGTGCCAAGATCCTAGCGGATGCGATGAACAGGATGGGGGCGCAAAGCATGAAAACACTCCAGGCCATGCGGCGCGACGCCGCGGCATTGAATCGCCATGGCGATGGACTTGCGCCGGCCACGCAGCCGGCGGGGAAAGTGGATTAGGGCAGGATCCGCGCGGAAGGAAGACACGCAGCGAGGACGCTGCGGCTGCGAAAGAAGGCGCGGACGCGCCCCGACGGTAGTTTGGTAGCCGCGGCGTCCTCGCCGCGCGTCCGGAAACTCCGAAGGCGGATCAGGCCGGAGGAATCAGCAAGGCACCACCATACTTGCGATGGCTCGGCAAGTAGGTGTGCAGCAGGTGCTCGAAGTGGCGGCGGGTCGTGATGCGCTTGATGCTACCGTTACGTGCCAGCCAGGGCCGGCCGGGCGGGGCGTCGTGGGCATCGCGAAGTTCGACGGTCAGCGCTCGATGCAGGGCCGCTTTGGCGCGCTGCGCAGCGACATACCCGCGCCAACTGACCAACAGGTGCACGTGGTTGAAGACGGCCACGCCGGTGTGCAGGCGCCAGCCCGCTCGCGCCGGAGACTGGCATAAGGTTTGAGCCGCGTCAAGCAGCGTTTGGCAGTCGTGATCGTCGAAGCGCACGGCCTCGAATCGGGCTCGCCGCCGGTAGTTGGCCGCCATCGCCTGATCGGGATTGAGAATGCCGCGCCCGCGCCGCACGTAGCCCCGGCGGTGATCGGGCATCCACGAGCGGTAGGCGTGAAAGGTGAAGAGGTACACCGCCATGGCGCCGAAGCTACCGGTATTCCGAGAAACCGGCAACTCAGACGCAGCATGCAGACACGGTATTCAGACGCGCAGCGAGGACGCTGCGGCTAGGAAGGGAGGGGCGGCCGCGCCCACGCGACGGTTTCATAGCCGCGGCGTCCTCGCCGCGCGTCCGGCCCATCATCCGCCACTAAAATCGGATACGATGTTCTGCCCGCACTCGCCATGGAAAGGGTTTGATTCATGGTCACGCTGTCAATCGTCGGTTGCGCGCACATTCATATTCCCGGCTTCGTCAAGATGCTGCTCAAGCGGCAGGAGGCGGGGCAGGTGCAGATCAAGCATGTGTGGGACCCCAATCCGGCGCGGGCGGAGAAACGCGCCGGCGAGCTGCCCGGCAGCAAGGTGGTCAAGAGCGCTTCACGCATCTGGAACGACCCGGAGGTGCGGGGCGTGGTCATCGGCTCGGAGACGAATCTGCACAAGAAACTGGTGATGGCGGCCACCATGGCGGGCAAGCACCTGTTCGTGGAAAAGCCCCTGGGCATGGGCAGCAAGGACAGCTACGCCATGGCCGCGGCGATCAAGCAGGCCCGCGTGCACTTCACCACCGGCTACTTCAACCGGGGCAAGCCCGAGCACCTGTTCATCAAGCAGCAAGTCGAGCAGGGCAACTTCGGCAAGGTCACCCGCGTGCGCGGCTCCAACTGCCACAACGGCTCATTGGGCGGCTGGTTCGACAGCAAGCCCGACAACCCCGCCGACGACTGGCGCTGGATGGCGGACCCGGCGATCGCCGGTTGCGGCGCCTTTGGCGACCTGGGCACGCACCTGCTGGACATCCTGATGTGGCTCATGGGGCCGGTCGAGCAAGCCACCGCGCAGATCGACGTCGGCACCAACCGCTACAACGGCACGGATGAAACAGGCGAAGGCCTGCTGCGTTTCAAGAACGGCGCCATCGGCACGCTCGCCGGCGCCTGGACCGATGTGGCAAACCCCTGCACGCTTTTGGTCAGCGGCACCGAAGGTCACGCCGCGGTGATCAACGGCAAACTCTATTTCACCAGCAAGCGTGTCGCCGGCGCCGAGGGCAAGGAGCCGGTGCCGGCCGAGCAGATGCCCGCCGCCCTGCCGCACCAGTTCGAGCAGTTTGTTGATGCGGTGCTTGGTTTATCCAGTGCGGCGCTGGTCAGCCCCGACGACGCCGCCGCACGCGTCAGCGTGATGGAGGCGATGTATCTGGGCGCGGCTAAGGGTAAGTGGATCAAACCAAAGTGAAAAGTGAAGAATAGAAAATCGCGACCACTCTAGCTTTTCACTTTTTACCTTTTACTTTTCACTTTGCTTTAAGGACTTTCTCGTGTCACTGTCGATTTCACCGCCTGTAGTTCTGGGCATCGCCGGGATTGGCGGCTACGCCGGCTCGATTCGCAATCTGGTCTTGAGTTGTGCCAAGCCGCACCCGCAGCTCGGCGGGCCGTGGATCAGGCTCGCCGCCGTGTGCGAGCCTGATCAGGAACTGCACCAGGAGACGATCGCCCAGCTTCGTCAGCAAGGCGTGGCGGTGCACAGCGATTTGACGTCGATGTTGCGTGACCCGATCGAGGCGGTCTGGCTGCCCGTGCCGATCCATCTGCACCGGCCGTTCGCCGAGCAGGCGCTGGCGGCAGGCAAGGCGGTGATGTGCGAGAAGCCGGCGGCGGGGAGCATCGACGACGTGGACGCCATGATCGCCGCCCGCGACCGCGCCGGCCTGCCCCTGGCCATCGGCTACCAGGACATCTACAGCTCGATCACGCCCGCGATCAAGGACGCGCTGGCACAGGGCGGCATCGGCCAGATCACTCATGCGACGCTCTGCGCCTGCTGGCCGCGCGGCGCCGATTATTACAGCCGCGCCAACTGGGCCGGCGCCCTCAAACGCAACGGCACGTGGGTGCTCGACAGCCCCGTGAACAACGCCCTGGCGCACTACCTGAACGTGGCGCTGTTCTTCCTGGGGCCCACGGCTGGAGAGTCGGCGCAGCCGCGGAACGTCACCGCCGAGCTCTACCGCGTCAACCCCATCGAAAACTACGACACGGTCAGCATGCGCCTGACGCTCGACGGCGGCGTCACGGTGCTGGTGAACTTCACGCACGCCTGCGCGGTGCCGCACCACCCGCGGCTGACGATCCATGGCCAGCGCGGCCGACTGCGCTGGCTGTCGCAAGGGGATCCGGTGCTGGAGGATGCCGACGGCCGGCCGGTGCAGACGTTCAAGCGCACGGGCCTGCGCCGCGAGAACATGATCAAGCGGTTTGCCTGCGCGGTGCGCGGCTTGGCGTGCCCGGACGTGGCGCTGGCGACGCTGGAAGTGGCGCGGGCGCAGGCCCTGGCGGTCAACGGCGCTTCGGAAGCCTCGCCCGTGCGCACTATTGACGATCAGTTCGTTCGCGTGGTCCAACCGGCGCTGGGCGGGGACCTGCGCACCATCGTGGGCGTCGAGCAGATCGTCGACGTGTGCGACCAGCGCAACCAGATGCTCCATGAATCAGGGCTGTGTCCGTGGACCAGCCCGCCGGGTCCGCCGGGATCGCGTGACTTGACCGGCTACCGGCATTTCGCCGGCCCGGCACTGCTGCCGGTGGAAGCCAAGTGAAGCCACTGCGCCAGTAGCGACGCGCGCTCCGAAAGCCCACCCGCTCCAGCGGGTGGGATCCCAGCCGCAGGAGCGGCTGGGCTTTCCTTGGCGAGATCGTCTTCATCCTTCTCGGTTCACGCCTTGGCTCAATGCACCTGGTCATACGATCCGGGCTTGACCTCCATGCCGCAGGGTCCGCCGCCGGTGCTGGCCTGGTAGGGCACCTGGTTGCCGGCAAAGTCGTGCAGCGGGTGGTAACCCTTGCTGATCTGCCGGGACGACTTGGGCATGTAGTGGCAGATGAACGCGCGGCGCCATTCGCTGGTGCTGCGATTGGGGCCCGAGCCGTGGATCACGCTGCCGTTGAAGAACAGCGTGTCGCCCGGCTCCATCTCGGCGGGAATCGCTTTGAATCCCTTGGGCGCGTTGACCAGGTGCGTGGTGAAACTCATGCCGTCGTCGGCCTTCTCGGGACATTGGATGTCCAGCGTGTGACTGCGCGGCACGATATACATCCCGCCGTTCTCCGGCACGCTGCGGTCGATGGCGGTCCAGGCCGCCAGGCACGAGCCCGGCGCCACCTCCAGGTAGAAATTGTCCTGGTGCAAGGCCTGGCCTTTGGCGCCCGGGGGCTTGAAGTAGAACATGCTCTGCGCCGCCACCGCCGACTCGCCCAGCAGCAGCTCCAGCGCCTGCCCCACCCGCGGGTGCAGCATCATCGCCTTGGACATCGGATCAAAGCGATGCGGATGCATCACGCGCGGGAAACGCTGGAGCACCTCGCCCGCCTGCCCGTCGTTGGGCGCGGGATTCCAGTGGCCGGGGATGGGCTGGCCCTTGTCGCCGATCCCGTCGAAGAACGCCTTGATGCGCTGTACCTCGGCGGACGAATACAGTCCCCGCGCGATTAAGTAGCCCTCGCGGTGGTAGAACGCGACGTCCGCTTCACTAATCCCCGCCTCGTGATCAACAGTCAACAGCATGGCAATATCCTCGAATAAGGATTTGGAGTCGTTCCAAATCTTATCCGGCGGCGGGCATACGACAATAGACGCGCTTGCCAAGATGATGGATAATCCGCGCAACGACCGTGCACACCCTGGAGTGACAGATGGCGCCGACACTGCCGAAAAACTACCTTAACCTCAATAGCAGCGGCCATTTCGTCGATTCGCCCAGCCACCATACGGTCCGCGACAACCCGCTGGACTATCTGTTGATCTGGGTGCTGGGCGGACGGGGGTTTGCCGCCTGTGGCGGGCAGTCGGTGCAGGCGCGGCCGGGCCATCTGCTGTTGTTTCCACCGGGCGTGCCCCAGGAGTACGGGTCGGATCAAGAGCAGCCCTGGGACATCGTGTGGGTCCACTTCGCAGGAGCGGCGGCCGATGAACTGGTGCGCCGCCTGTCCCCGGCGCCGCCCGGGGAGTCACCCCCGATGACGCATCAAGACCCCCCGCTGGCGCTGGATCTGGGCCTGGATGCGAACCTGCACGAGCGCTTCACGGAGCTGGTCGTCGCCCACGCCACGCGATCCGAGCAGCGCCAACTCCTGTGCAACTGCCTGCTGTGGGGACTGCTGGGGCTGGTCATTCACCGCCTGGAGATGCGGGGTCAGGTACGCGAGCCCGACCGGCTGCCTGATGTGCAGCGCCTCCAGGCGCACATTCACGAGCACCTGACCAAACGCATCACGTCGGAGGATCTGGCGCACGTGGCGGGCCTGTCCGTCAGCCAGCTCAACCGCGTGTTCCAGAAGCTGTTCCACCAGAGCCCGATGCAGTACGTGACCCAGCAGCGCATCGCCAAGGCGTGCCTGCTGCTATCCGAGACGGGCATGCCCATCAAGGCCATCGCCGGCGCGGTGGGCTGCGATGATCCCTACTACTTCTCGCGGCTGTTTCATCGGCAGATGGGCATGCCGCCAAGCGCGTACCGCCAGCAGCCGCGGTGAGGGGGCAACGGATCAAGCCGCTTGCGGCTTCGCGCTGGCGCAGGATCAATCGGGGCTCACCTCCATCACTAGCGCTGCGCGAAGCCGCAAGCGGCTCACCCCCGGCTTGAATCAGTCACCAGTTCCGTCAGCTTGCGGCGAAGAATCTTGCCGGTGGGATTGCGCGGCAGGGCGTCGATCTGCTGAATCTCGCGCGGTACTTTGAAGCCCGCCAGGTTGTCCCGGCACCAGGTACGCAGGGCGTTTTCATCGAACGCGGCACCTTCCTGCATTTCCACAAACGCCATGGGCACCTCGCCGCGAAGATCGTCCTGCCGGCCGATCACCGCCGCGTCACGCACCGACGGATGACGATTGAGCACTTCCTCGACCTCGCGCGGGAAGACGATCTCCCCGGCCACCTTGAGCATCTCCTTCTTGCGCCCGGTGATATAGAGATACCCGTCGGCATCGACCTTGCCGATGTCGCCGGTGCGGAAATAGGGCCGCCGCTGGCGATCGCCCAGGCTGTCGCGGTCCAGTTCCACGAACACCTCGGCGGTCTGCCTGGGCAGCTTGTAGTAGCCCTTCATGATGTTGGGACCAGCGGCGAAGATTTCCCCTTCCCGATCCGGCGGCAGCACCCGGCCCGCCTCATCCACAATCGCAATGTGCACCTCCGGCAGCGACTGGCCCACGCTGTGGCGGCGAAAACGCGTCTGCGTGCACCAGTTCAGGATCGGCGCCGTCTCGGTCAGCCCGTAACCTTCGAGCAGTTGCACGTTCAGACGCTGGCGAACCGCCTCGAACACCGCATTGGACAACGCCTCCCCGCCGCTGATGGCGATTTCCACCGAAGCAAAGTCCTCCGCGCAGGCATCCTTGACCGTCAGGAGCGCCGCATACATCGACGGCACCGCCATCATGATCTGCGGCTTGTGCTTGCGGATGAGTTCGACGACGCGCTTGGGAATGAAACGCGCAGTGTAGATGGTGGTGCACCCGGCGCGCAGGGGCAGCAGGGTCAAAGCGGTCAGGCCGAAGCTGTGGAACTGGGGCAGCACGCCGAAGAAAATGTGCGACTCGCGGATGCCGGCGTGGACCAGGGCGGCATCGACGTTGCTGTGCAGGTTGCCATGGGTGAGCATGACGCCCTTGGGCTTGGCGCTGGTGCCCGAGGTGTAGAGGATGACCGCCAGGTCGTCGTCGGCGGGGCAAGGCGGCCAGCGCAGCGGGGGCAAACCGGTGAAGTCGATGTCTTCGAGGTAGAGCAGCTTGATGTTGGGAGGCAGATTGGCTGCGCCGCCGAGGAACTCGATCATGGGGCCGACGGTGACGATGGTGTCCACGCCGCTGTCGGCGATGACGTAGGCCAATTCGTCTTTGGTCAGGAGGTAGTTGAAGGGCACGGCGACCCTGCGCGCCAGCCAGGCGGCCAGGATGGCGACGGGGCCGGCGCCGCTGGTGGGCAGGAGCAGGCCGACGTGGGGATTGCTGGTGGCGGCGTCGATGCGTTCCGCCAGGAACATGGCTCCGCCGAGCAGCTCGGCATAGGTCATGCGCCGCCGATCATCGATCACCGCGACTTTGTGCCGATTCGCCAGGGCCGTCTTGAGTATGGGCCAGAGAAGTGCCATGGGGGAATGGTAACGGGGGAAGTGAAAAGTAAAAAGTGTAAAGTGAAAAGCTAAAAGCAGGGCTGCTTCATACTTCATCCTTTTCACTTCTGCTTATAATCGCGTCATGCGAACCATCCCCCTGCGAGCGGCACTGGTGTTGGCGGGACTGCTGAGCGTCGGCTGCGCGTCGTCACGGCCGGCGGCGATGCCCGGCATCTACCAGGCCTACCAGCAGGGCGACTACGCCGGCGCCTATGCCCAGGCCAAATCGACCGCGGCGCGGCACAGTGGCGAGGGCCGACGCGAGGCGGTGTACATGGCGGGCATGTCGGCCTACCAGTTGGGCAAGCTCGACGAGGCACGGCGGTACCTGGCGGAAGCGGCGGGCAGCAGCGACGCCAAGCTCGCCGGCGACGCCAATGCCGGCCTGGGCATGGTGCTGCTCAAGCAGGGCCGGCCCGACGCAGCCGAGGATGCCTTCCTCGCCGCCACCAAGTCACTGGGCGCCCAGGACAAGGCGATGGCGCATTACTACGCCGCCGTGGCGCAGCAGAAGGCCGGCAAGGTCGATCAGGCCCGCGCCAATTTCACCATCGCCCGCAGCCTGACCGCCGACACCAACCTCCGCCAGTCGATCCATGAGCAGCTTGGTTCGGTGGGTTTCACCATCCAGGTCGGCGCGTTTGCCAAGCAGAGCAACGCGCAGACGCAGGCGCAGCGCGTGGGCTTGCGCTCCGACCGCGTGGGTACGCCGCAGATCGTTCCGGCGATCGACCGCGACGGCCGGCGGCTCTACCTGGTGCAGGTCGGCCAGTTCAGCACCTACGACAGCGCCCTGGCGGGCAAGAGTCGGCTGGGCGGGCTGGCGTCCTCGGCGATCATCGTGCCCTTGCGGTGAAAAAAAAGGCGACGGCGTAATCACACGTCGTCGCCCGGAGGGAAAAGAGAGACGCCTTGGAGAATCAGTCCTTGCCTCACTCCCGATAATCATGCCGCGTTGGCCGCCGCCGCCGTCGCGTCGGTGAGCATGGCGCCGGCTTCTTCGACAGCCTTGGGCAGCGCCGCCGCCACTTCCTCCACCCGTGCGGGCGTGAGGCCGACCGAGTCGAGCACATCCGATGCGATTTCCGTGCATTCCACCGTGCGCCCGTAGCCCAGGCCGAGCCTGGCGGCCGTCACGTCCGCCACGTGCACCAGGCACGCCAGCGTGCGATGGCCCGCGGCCAGTTCCATGGGATTGTGATGATGACCCGTGACATAAGCGAAGCTGGCGGGGAATTTCCAGGCCTTGCACAGGCCGGCGCCGAACTGCTCGTGATTGGCGCCCAGCGTGGCGTGCTCGGCAGCGCGGAAGGTCAAGCCGGGCGTGGCATCGAGCTTTTCCATCGCCTCGATGAACTTGGGCCGACGTGCCTGCACTTCCACCATGATTCCGATGTCGTGGATCAGCCCGGCCAGGAACGCTTCATCGGGCAGGTTCAGGTTCACATGCTTGGCCAGCAGCCGCGTGGCCGAGGCCACCGCGATGCTGTGCGCCCACAGCTCACGGGCGGAAAAGCCCGCGCAGATCTGCCCGCCGCGGAACAGCTTGGCCAAACTGGCGGCGATGGCGATGTTCTTCACCGCATTGAGGCCCAGGAGCACGATGGCGCGGTTGATCGAGCCGATCTGCCCCGGCAGGCCATAGAACGCGCTGTTGACGACCTTGAGAATGCGGGCGCCCAACGCCGGATCGTGCGAGATCACTTTGTTCAGATCCTGCGCCGACGAATTGGGGTCTTCGACCAGGCGGATGATCTGTAGCGTGATCTCCGGCAGGGTGGCGATGCTGCTGATCTCGCCGACGGCGGCGGCGACGATCTGCTCCTGGCCCTGCTCGGCTGGGGACGGGGCTTGACTCATGTGTTCTCCACTCCCTCAGATGGACCGACCTTGCGTATTATCGGCGCGAGGGGGCGTGAACTTGAGATGGGGAGAAGTGAAAAGCAGAAAGTGAAAAGTGAAGAAGGAAACATCACGCCGACGCTGGGTCCGCCAAGCGTCTGGTACCTTCGGACATCAACTTTTCACTCTTGGCTTTCTTCACGGCACCAGATCCGCCGGCGTGCTCTCGGGCTCGGCGTCGCGCACTTCCGGCGCAGGTGCTTCGGCCTCGGGCATCTCCGCAGGCTGCGTCGGCGACGCCTCCGGCTCAGCTTCGCCCGCCCGCTGGGCTTCCTGCTTCTGCTCGACCTCACGCAGCTTGTCCATCTGCTCCGGCGCCACTCCCACCGGCGGCGCCACCGGCGTCCCTTCCGTGCGCACCACCGGCTTCTTGGTCACCGGCGTCGAGGGCATGTACCCCGGCGGATACTCCGGCGACGGACGATAGCTCACCTCCAGCCTCACCGGCGTCCCCACCAACTCACGCCGACCCTTCTCGATCGGCATGTCCGCATCCAGCGTGTTGTACACGTACCAGTTCAGCGATGTCGCCGGCTCGCCACGCACCGTGACCAACTCGTGCTCGCCCTGGCGATCCAGGTTCAGAATCAGCGTCTGCCCCACCGGCAATTCCTTGCTCCACAACACCTCCTGCGTGAAGTTCTCGATCAGCGTCAGATTCAGCGGCCGGCTGACGGTGCTCTTAAACTCGTACCGGTCGGTGCTGGCCCAGGAATGACGCACCGACTGGAGCGCGTACTGCTCTTGCGAGCAGCCGCCCAGCGCCAGCAGAGCGGCGCCCAGCATCAGGCCCATCGACAGGCTCGTCACGCGAAACAGGTTGCTCGACATGGGCTGGTCCCTTGAGATAATTCCAGATTGACACCACCGGCAAACGCCCCATCCAGTTATACCAGCATACGATAATGCCGGTCCTCCCGGAAGTGCCCCCGGAGATGCCCCCGGAAGTGCCCCGGAAGTGCCCCGGAAATGCCCGCAAGTTTGGGCTGCCAGGCCGGACCTGCGTCCTCGAAGGTCCGGACTCGGCGACATCGGGGGAAATCCGGGGGAAATCCGGGGGAAATCCGGGGGCTTCGAGGACTCAGCCCCGCTTGGCGGCCCCCTGGAGACTCGCCTTGGACGACCAGACGCCCCCACCCCTTATATCGACGGATCGGCGCTCCTTTTTTCGTCAACTTCTGCTGCGTGGCGTCACCAAGGCGGAAAAGGTCGCCCACGCCGTCGGCAACCGCTTCGACAAGGCCATGCAGCAGACCGAGCGGCAGGCGGCCGAGCTGCCGGCGGCCGGCGACCAAGGCGAACCGAGGGCGGCCCTACGAGTCGTGCCGGCGGCCCAGGCCGTGCCACGCGGACAGGCCACGGTCGTCCTGCGGCCCCCCGGCGCCCTGCCCGGGGACGCCTTTGCCGATGCCTGCAGCCGTTGCGGCGACTGCGTCCGCGCCTGCCCCGCCCAGTGCATCCTGCTCGACGAGGAGCACGTCGGCGACGACGCCGGCGCCGAGTCGAGCGGACTGCCCCACATCATCGCCCGCACCTCGCCCTGCATTGTGTGCAACGACCTGTCCTGCATGAAGGCCTGCCCCACCGGCGCCCTGAAGCTGGTCGAGCAAGTCCAGGACATCGCCATGGGCCTTGCGGTGGTCGATCACACCTCCTGCCTGCGCACCGGCGCCTATGCCGAGGATTGTGAGCTGTGCATCACTCCCTGCCCGCTGGGCCAGGCCGCCATCGGCCTGGACACCTCCGGCCGCATCGAGGTCCGCGACGGCTGCATCGGCTGCGGCATCTGCGAACGCGCCTGCCCCACCGAGCCGGCGTCCATCACCGTGCGACCCTTGAGTTAGCATGATCAAGCCTCGCAAGAGGTAACAGGGATGAACACGGATGGGAATAGGAAGGGAACAGGAATAGACAAGAGAAACCTTTGATTAACCACCAAGACACCAAGGACACCAAGAAGAACGGTTGAACACGAAGGCACGAAGAAGATGGATCAAGCAAAATCGGAATTGCAAATAGTTATGAATTAGGATCTTCCTTCGTGTCTTCGTGTTGATGTTCTTCCTGCCTCTTCTTGGTGTCCTTGGTGTCTTGGTGGTTGAAATTTGGTCATTGTGATTTCATTCGTCATTCGAATTTAATCATTTAATCATTTTCCCTCCCTCTTCTTCGTGTCTTCGTGTCTTCGTGTTCATTCCCATGTGAGCTACAATGCACCGCTGCAACTTTTTTTCTCCTCGGGAGAATGCCGATCAACGCCCCGCCCCCGCCCAAGAAGAAGCGCTCCGCCAAACAGATTCGCGCTCACCTGCGTCACGCCGCGTTCACCCGCATGCCCAACTGGCTCTCCGGCGGCAAGCTGGCGCTGGCGCGCTCCGTGCGCCGCATCGAGTGCGTCCAACGGGTTGTCGAGCTGCCCAGCCTCGCCGCCGATCTCGAGGGCCTGCGCATCACCCACGTCTCGGACCTGCACATCGGCCACATCCTGGGGCCCGAGTCGCTCCCCGAAATCATGGCCTCGGTCAATGCCCTTAAGGGCGACCTGATCGCGGTCACCGGCGACTTCGTCGATCTGTCCATCGGCGTGCTGGATCACGTGATCGCCGGCCTCCAATCGCTCAAGGCGCCCCTGGGCGTGCACCTGGTCCTGGGCAACCACGATTACCTCGACGACGGGCCGCAATTGATCGAGCGCTTCCGGGCCGCGGGACTGGGCCTGCTGGTCAACGAAACCGTCAAGGTGCAGCGCGGCAACAGCCACCTGCTCATCGGGGGGATCGATTTTGCCCATCAGCACGACCAACTGGGCGCCCTGGTGCAGCACACCTTCCGCCAGGCCCAGCCCGTCGATCGCTCGAGCCTGCGTCTGCTCCTGGCGCATCATCCCCACGCCTTTGATCATGCCTGCCTGCACGATGTCCATCTGACCCTCTCGGGCCACACGCATGGCGGACAATTGGTGGTCGCCAACACGCGCGGCAAGCGCGGGTCGATCGGCCTGGGCAGCCTGGGATTCCGCTACCCCCGCGGCCTCTACCGCAAGGGACACCGATACCTCTACGTCACCACCGGCGTGGGCTCCTGGTTCCCCCTGCGCGTCAAATGCCCGGCGGAAATCGCCTCCCTGCGCCTCACCGCCACGCCAAACCGTTGAGCGCCACGGGGCGGCGCTCATCCAACCCAGCAGCATCAAGAACACGAGGAGAGGCGCCCAGGCACGCATCATCGTTGCGGGTGGCGCGGGAGGTGCCGGGGGTGGGGGAGTTGCTGGAGCTAAAGCCACGGGACCCGCCCCCGTGGGTTTGGGGGGCGACCCAGGCTCAGCCGGGGCGGGTCCCGTGGCTTTAACCTCGTGACTCTCTTTGCCCTCGTGACTCTCCTTGCCCTCGTGACCCTCGTTGTCGCGCTCGTCGCCCCAGAGCGCATTCCCCTTGTAGT
>JBBDMX010000061.1:0-3900 GCA_040878035.1 Phycisphaeraceae bacterium
ACTACGCCGAGCTCGTCAACTGCGCCGAGGACCAGGCGGATTGGGGCCAACGGCACCCCCTGCTGGCTCAGATCAGCAGCGAAGAGCGCTTCTTGATCTGCCACCGCCTGCTGGAAGAGCTCCGCGGCCGGCTGGCGATCGAGAGCGTGGCGCTCGTTCCCGAGGAGTTCGAACGCCGCAAGCGGGCCGCCCAGGACCTGGAGGAGGTGTGGGGGATCGGTGGTGACGAGAAGGCCGAGATTGCCCGGAGTGTGGTGTTCACGTCCGTTCCGGCGGAGCTCAAAGCGAAAGGCGTGGAGAGTCTCTCGTTGCGAGGTGAATTCGGCCGCTGGCTCAAGGCCCGAGAGCGCTGGCTGTCGGTGGAGGAGCTGCACCGCAGCTTCAAGTGGAAGGAGGACCTCTATCTGGAGATCACCGGACACCTGTTGGAGATGCTCAAGGCCTGGGGCCTGGTCAAGCCGGTGGAGGTGAAGCTGGGCCGCAAGGCAAGTGAGGTACTGCAGGGTTGGCGGCTGAACAGCAGCAGCTTGCGCTGGTGCCTGGTGGATGCCGATACCCAAGCGCAGGACCGCTACGCGGAGCTGCTGCGCGAGCAGCTGCAGCAGAGGGGACGTCGGGGGCCTGTAAATCGCTACTTCCGCAATCTCTACGCCGATCTGGCCTCGCTGATTGCCAGTGCCGGCAAGCCATTCCTGCAGACCCTGCTGGCCCGCGAACACACCGCCCAGGTGGACCCGGTGGAGCGGGAGAAGCGGGAAGGGCAGTTCCGCGAAGCCGATCTGCGGTTGCTGTACTGCTCTCCCACCATGGAGTTGGGCGTTGATATCTCGGCGCTCAATACGGTGTACATGCGCAATGTGCCGCCGACACCTGCGAACTACGCCCAGCGCAGTGGCCGGGCCGGACGGAGCGGCCAGCCGGCTCTGGTGCTGAGCTACTGCGGCGCCACCTCACCGCACGACCAATACTTCTTCTCCGATCCCCGACGGATGGTGGCGGGAGCCGTAAGCGCACCGACGCTGGAGCTGGCCAACGAGGAGCTGCTGAAGGCACACTTCCGGGCGCTCTGGCTGGCCACCACGCAGCGCAAGTTGCCCAAGACCGTGAAAGAGGTCGTGGATCTCTCCATTGATGGTCTACCGGTGGTGGCTGAGATCGCTGCTGATCTCGACAGCCACGAGGCCCGTGAACAAGCCCAGGCGGCCTGTGTGGCAATCGTTGACGATCTCAAGGCCAACCGCTGGCTCGGGGATGTGCCCCCCACCTGGCTCACGGGCACCTGGCTCGACGGGTTGATCAGTGGTGCCCCGCGAGATTTCGATACCGCCCTGAATCGGTGGCGGAACCTACTGGCGGCGGTCGACAGCCAGATGGAGCAGGCCGCCAAGGATCTGCGCAACCACGCCATCTCGGAGCGGGAGCGAATGGCTGCTGATCAACGCAACCGGTCGGCCCGGATGCAGCAGCAGTTGCTGCTCGCCACCAAGCCCGGCGGTGGTACGGCCAACTCAGACTTCGGCACCTACCGCTACCTGGCCAGCCAGGGCTTCATGCCCGGCTACAACTTTCCCCGGCTTCCCCTGTTGGCCTACATCCCCGGTAGCCGAGAGCAGGTGGGTGGCGGCACGTTCATCACCCGACCACGTTTTGTTGGGATTTCTGAGTTCGGGCCACACTCGCTGATTTATCACGAGGGCAACACCTACAAGGTGAAGGGAGCGATTCTTGGCTTGCAGGAGAACGCCATGGCAGCCGGTGTGGCAACGCTGGCCACCCAGGATGCCCTCGTTTGCGGCGCCTGCGGCCACGCCCACCTGGGAGAAGCAGCCGAGCTGGAGCTCTGTTGCCACTGCGGCACAGCCCTGAAGTTGCACCCGGAAGGCAAGGCGGTTCGCATCCCGAAGCTCTATCAGATCGAGCAGGTGAACACTCGCCGTGCCGATCGGATCACCTCCGACGACGAGGAGCGCCAACGGCTGGGCTACGAGCTGCTCACCACCTACGAATTCCCCAAGGAGAACAACACCACCAAAGTCACCCGCGCTGAGGTGAGCAGTGGCGGCCGCTCCCTATTGGAGCTGAGCTACTCGGCGGCGACCCAGATCTCCCGCGTCAACCTCGGCTGGCGGCGGCGGGAGAACAGGAACGACATGGGCTTCCCCATTCACCCGATCTCCGGGCAGTGGGGAGCCGAGAAGGACATCCGCGGCGATCAGGCCGACGACGACGGCCCGGAAGCGGGTTACGTCAAGATCACGCCCTACGTGCAGGACAGGAAGAATGCCCTGCTGGTGCGCTTCCTGGAGGATTGGAATCCGAAGCACCTGATCAGCGTCAAGAACGCGATCAAACGCGGCATCGAGGTGGCCTTCCAGCTGGATCCCAGCGAGATCGCCGCCGAGCTGATGCCCAACGACGAAACGGCCACTGCACTACTGATCTACGAATCCGCCGAGGGTGGAGCTGGAGTGCTCAGCCGCATGGTGGAGAGCCCCCGCGCTCTGCAGGCGGTGGCCCGCACCGCACTGGAGATCTGCCATTGGAGCTGGGAGGGTGAACCGCCGCGTACGGAAGGCGAACTGATCAACAACGACGACGAGTGCGAAGCCGGCTGCTATCGCTGCCTGCTCAGCTACAACAACCAACGCGAGCATGAACAGATCGACCGCCGGTTGGCCGAGCTCAAGCAGCTCCTGCTGGATCTAGCCAGTGGCGAAGTGGTGGGTCAGGGTGGCACCGACAGCCGGGGTGAGCGGCTGGAGCGCTTGATGGGGCTTGCCGGCAGCGGCTTGGAGCGGCTCTGGCTCGAGACCCTGCATCGCCACGGCTATCACCTGCCCGACAAGGCCCAGACCGCCGTGCCTGGTCACTACGTCGTGCCCGACTTCACCTACACCGAGTCCTGCGCCCTGGTGTTCATCGACGGACCCCATCATGAGCAGCCCCTGCAGGAGCGCCTGGATCAGGAGAAGCGGCAGGCCCTGATCGAGGCCGGCATGACTGTGGTGGTCTTCGATCAGCACACCGACAGTTGGGATGCGGTGATCAGTGAATATCGCTGGTTGTTTGGCGATGGTCAGGGCACGGGTTCGATACGAGGGGACCAGTCGTGAGCACCACACCTCTGGCGCCCGAGTCGCCCGCAACACCCATGACCCCCGGTTCGATCGTGCGGGCGCGCGGCCGTGAGTGGGTGGTGCTGCCGAAGGCTGCTTCCCACACGCTGAAGCTGAGGCCCCTGGGTGGCGGCGACCAGCAGATCGCCACCCTGTTTCTGCCGCTTGAGGGTGATGACGTCACTTCGGCGACCTTCCCGTTGCCCGATCCCGCGCTGAGCGGATCGCAAAGCTCGGCGCTGTTGTTGCGCGATGCCCTGATGCTCAAGCTCCGGGCGGGCGCAGGGCCCTTCCGCAGCCTGGGCAACCTGGCCCTGGAGCCAAGGGCCTACCAGCTGGTGCCGCTGCTGATGGCACTCAAGCAACCCGTGACGCGTGTGCTGATTGGGGATGAAGTGGGCCTGGGCAAGACGGTGGAGGCGCTGCTGATCGCCCGGGAATTGCTCGATCGCGGTGAGATCCGCTCGATCACGGTGATCTGTCCGCCGCACTTGTGCGAAAAGTGGCGAGCCGACATGGCCACCCAGTTCCACCTGCCTGCGGAGGTGGTGCGGCCGGGAACGGTGGGGCGCCTTTCGAAGGATCTGCCGGTGGGGCACTCCTTGTTCGAGGCCTACCCCTACACGGTGGTGAGCCTCGACTACATCAAGCGCGACGACTACCGCGATGGCTTCATCCGCGGCTGCGGCGACTTCGTGATTGTGGATGAGGCGCACACCTGCACCTCTGGCAAGGGACGGGGCCGACACCAGCGCTATGAGCTGCTTCGCGGCCTTGCGGCCAG
>JBBDMX010000062.1:0-3801 GCA_040878035.1 Phycisphaeraceae bacterium
GGTCGTGGGAATTCTAATTGTCGTCAGTGGGGAGAAATAGTTGTCGCTTGACAACCAGCAGAATGCCGGCGATGCCCAGCAGGATGACTTGGGTGGGACCCAGGGCGGCATAGCCCACGAGCGCCGGCAGAACTCCCAGTGGTAAGAAAGGCCCGGAAATAAAGACGATGCCTGTCTCGGCGACCATCCGCGCCAGCACCAGCCAAATGAGCAAGCACAAACTCACCAGTACACACGCCAGGAGAACCGACATCCCAGCACTGGCGAGCAGGCCGATCGTGATCACCAGCAACGGTCCGGTCCACCGTGCCGCAGCCACGCTCCAACTGGGCGTGTCACTGTGCCTTGCCCCTCCCAAGGCCGAGACCACCACGTTGGCGTAATAGCGCCGCCCGGTGTAGAGCATGATGAGCGCTGCCCCCAGGAACGCGCCAAAGCGAAGCAGGTTCATGCTGTTGGGCGAGAACCGGTCGTAGCTCACCGGCGCACCGTACGACAACATGACGGCCCCGAACATCAGGAACAGGACGTGGCTGATGCCCATAGTGAACGAGACCGACTGGTTGAGCATGAAGGCGAAGGCCACCATGGCGATGAAGATGCGCGGGAAGAACAAGGCGTTTGCCAGCGGCACACGGTTGGCGTTGGGAAATAACTGGCGCAAGGGGCCAAAATCAAAGCTCAAGTACACCTCGGGCACGACCGGGAACCAGGCGTGCAGGCCGTTGAGCAGATGGATCGCCAGCACCGTCATCAGCCCGCCCCAGAACAAACGCGAGCGCATCACGCCGGGAAGCAGGTCGCCCGGCTCGCGGGCACTGATAAGTCCGACGAACTTGGCGATGGGATACTGCAGCAATTCCCGCTGCGACCACTGCGGATGGACAATCAGCGACAGGCACAACACCACGGCCGAAAGGCACAGCACCACCCCGCCCCATAGTAAGAGGGTGGGAAGCCAGCGACTCCAAGGCACGATTCCCAGGGGCAGGATGCTCCCGGTGCCCCGGCCCGCGATCAGGGGATCGATCACCTCGGCATCGGGAAATCCGCCGGTGACCAGCGCGTGCCGGCCCGCTGGCGGCGCGGTGAGCAAATCGGGCAGAGCCTGATCCAACGCCCTGCGATTAGCGGCCACGATCTGCCGCGCTGTTGCGCCCTCTACAAGGCCGGGGGCAAAGGCCGGATCGTTCAGCACCCGGTTCACCGCCTGGGTAAGCGCTTGGACCTGCCGATGCGTAGGCCCGGAATCCTGGGCCACACGCAACCACAGATCACGATCATCGGGCAAAGCCAGTTGCCACAATCGCGCCACCGCTGCGTGTTCCCCTTTGGCCCCATCGTCCCGCGCCGCCGTCACCCGCGCCGCCAGTGCAGGCCAGTCTCGCACCTGCCCCGGCGCCAGTTCGTGCGACCCACCCGGCAGATAGCTCATCACGTGCTGCGCCTGCCAGTCATTGCGCGTGTGGACCAGTTGTGCCGGCATGGCGGTGACCGTGAGGAAGTACCGGCTCAAGTTAGCGCCGGGAATCGAGCAGGACGCCAGGCTGATGGCGATGGCCACTGCCACCTCGCCGGGCCGCAAAGGCCACCGCGTCCCCAGCAGCCCCAGCGCGGGGTTGACCAGCATCACCAACACGCAGGCGACGCCGAACACCGAGACGGGCAGGAAGCTGCCGATCAGGACTGCCTGCCCCGCCACGGCATCGTTGAAGTAGGTGTAGACCGAGATTGCCAGTCCAATCAACAGGCCCAGGATGACAGCGCGGAGGGTCATGGATGCTCTTGGATGATAACCGGGACATTTGGTCATGTGGCGATGAGGGTGTTGGTCTCAAATCGCCACATCACCACATCCATTTTTGGGGGGTACTTGCGTGACTCAATCGACCCCTACCGCTCGGGCGTGACCAGCGAATCAAAGGGGGCAGGCGAGACTTGCACTGCCTGTTGCGCCAGGCGGTAGACGGCCTTGTCCCGCGACGCCGAGGTGCGGCGGTTGAACCGGACCGTGAAATCGTCGAGGTAGTCGTCCAGATGCACATGAGCGATCGCCCCCGGATGCGCGCCCAGCAGCCAACGCTTGACCAGGGAGGCCATCGCTACCATGAATCGTGGTGATGCCGTCCTTTGGCATTGGGTGCGATAGGCGGCGGCCTTGTGGCGCGGGTGGTAGGCCCGCACGACGGATCATCTGACGCTAACAGCGTCAGTCGTGTCCCGTGATCCGCTGCAAGAACAGCTGCGCGGCCTGGGCACTTGCTCGAGCCTGATGCGTGGATTCTTTCTCCCCGCAACCGAGTGGTCACCTGGGCCAGGAACAACACCGTCACGCGTGAGCAGATACTTGGCGTGGCCCGACTCGTCAGTGACGCCCACCGAGCGCACCGCACCGTGATGAGAAGCCACCTGGCGCACCACCAGATGCTGCGCCGCGGCAGGATCCCACGCCATTTGCGAGAGGAAGTCCTGGAGCGTCCAAACCGTCACGCCACAGTCCAGGGTGATGGGCTCGACGCTCTAGTGCTCTGTCATCCGTCAGTTGAGGGATAGAGCTTCTTGAGTTTGATCCGTGTGTCGGCGGTGGTGAATTGCCAGTTGGCCTTGGTAGCGGCTTGATCGCGTTAGGCTTCCCAGGCTGCGGTTTCCCGTTGCAGGTCCTGCACATGGTCAATGCGTCGGGCCAGGCACTGGCGGCCCAGGATGACCAGTTCGATTTGGGCCATGTCCAGCCAGCTGCCGTGCTTGGGGGTGTAATGGAACTCGAAGCGACAGGTGAGGCGTCTGGCCTCGGCAGGTGTGAAGGCCTCGTAGAGCGACGCGGGGGAATGCGTGTTCAAGTTACCCTGCACCAGCACGATCTTGTCGGCGTCGGGATAGGTCTGGTCGGCGATCTTCTTGAGGCAGTGGACGTAGTCCTTCTTAGTGCGGCGATCAGTCACGATCACATCGCGTTGGCCGCCAGCGGCTCGAAGATCATGAAGAGGTTGGCCGTGCCGTTGCGAACGTACTCGTAGTCGTACTGGGCCACCTGCCCCGGCGCCGCCGCCACGGGCGTGGTCACCTCGCCGAGGAGCTGTCTACTCGTCTCGTCCAGGCACACCACTGGCCGCGCGGATCATACGGCCGCTTGTATACCACCAGCACGTCCTCCATCTTGCAGACAAATTCGGCATTGGCCTTGGGGGGAATGCACCATTGCTTGCTCAGCCAGGGTTAAGCTCGTTTTTTTAAGAACCTGACGCACCGTCTCGTAAGACAGTTCATCCACGTGCTCCAACGCGACCATGCGGTCGGCCAGAAGCCGCAACGTCCAGCGGCTGCGCCCCTCCGGCGGCTGACCGCACGCCAACGCGATCAGGTGCGCCTCGCCTTCGCCGTCGAGCTTGCGCCCGTAATGGCGGCGAGGCTTGCGTCGCTCCAACGCGGCCTCCAACCCCTCCTCCACAAACTGCCGACGCACCCGCTCCACCGTCGCACGCCCCACCTCCAGACCCTGGGCGATGGCGTCGTCGCCCCACGCCGGCCCCTGCACCCCCGCGTCGGCCTTCAACAGGACCCGCGCGTGCATCAGCTTCCGCGCCGCCGCCTTGCCACGCGAGGGCATCCACCCCAGCCCTTACCGCTCCTGATCCGTCAACGTCACCACGTACTTCTTCGTCATCGCAGGCCTCCTTGCCAAAGTGATAGCCACCTCTTCGGCAAACAGACCCCGCATGGACCATCAATTCAGGGATGACGGAGCACTAGTGTAGTGAGTCACGCTGTTCGCACATTATCCAAGGCCGCACGGGCGCGTTG
>JBBDMX010000063.1:0-20669 GCA_040878035.1 Phycisphaeraceae bacterium
CGGATCGGTAGCTCAGGGACGCTCGTTCCGCGGGCTTACGCCGCGCGGCTCTGGTCTCAAGCGCGACCGCCAAAGCGCCGACTCTACCCATGGAGGGGTGCCCACCCACACTTATCGGGCCGCCCCGCGATCCACGGACGCCCAGCACCCGATGGCACAAACCACCGTCAAACAGGCTCTGGAGCTGTATCTCCGCCAGATCGATGAGTCGCCCCTGCTCTCGGCCGAGCAGGAAAAGCAACTCTGCTGGAAGATCATGCACGAAAACTGTCCCCAGGCCCGGGACACCATGATCCGCTCCAACCTGCGCCTGGTGGTCAATATCGCCAAACGCTACAACAACCGCGGCCTGCCCCTGCCCGACCTGATCGAGGAAGGCAACCTGGGCCTGATGCGTGCCGTCGAAGCGTTCGACCCCGAGCAGGGGGCGCGCTTCTCGACCTATGCCTCGTGGTGGATCAAGCAGGCGATCAAGCGCGCGCTGATCAACGCCGTGCAGCCGGTGCACATCCCGGCGTACATGGTGGAGCTGATCGCGCGCTGGAAGAAGGCGTACCAGGAGTTGACCGAAGAGTTGGGTCGCACGCCCAACAATCAGGAGTTGGCCGATGCGCTCCAGTTGCCGGCACGCAAGGTGCGCATCATCCGCAAGGCAGTCCGCGCGTTTCAGCGCCCCCGGCAATCGATGGCCGACGAGGATGGCCTGGATATGACCGAGGCGCTGGCGGACACGCGCACGCCCCGGCCCGACGAGCAGGTGTTCAACCGCGACGAGCTCGAGACCGTGCGCCAGTTGCTCGACGCCATCGATGAGCGCGAGGCGACCATCCTGCGCATGCGTTTCGGCCTCGACGGCCACGAACCGATGACCCTCAAGGAAGTGGGCGAAAAGATCGGCCTGACCCGCGAGCGCGTGCGGCAGATCGAAATCGACACCCTCCGCCGGCTCAACGACCGCATCAGCAGCGGCAGCCCGTTCGACCCGATCCACGACCCGCCCCAGCGCCGCCGCGGACCCAAGCCGCAACCGCTGCGCAAGATCGAGCCCCCGGCCCCGCTCCCCTGGGGCGAAGAGGGCGAGGCTCGACGCGCCGGGTGAGGGGAGCCACGGAGTAGTGCGGCCTTCGACGAGAAGCGTCGTTGGTTTTCGGAGCCGCGCGGCGTAAGCCCGCGGAATCGCACGTCGTTGCACTCCCGGATCCGCGGGCTTACGCCGCGCGGCTCTGACCGCGGGCTTACGCCGCGCGGCTCTAACCGCGGGCTTACGCCGCGCGGCTCTGACCGCGGGCTTACGCCGCGCGGCTCTGACGGCACCGCCGCACTCCATGGGATCACGGATACACCCACGCGCCCGCACGCCCCGGCCGCACCGCGCCTGTCACCGCCGGCAACGTGATCGCCACGCCATCCTGCGATAGCGCCCCCAGCACCGCGAACCCCATCGCCTCGCGTGCTTCGCAGGGGATGCCCAGTTTGTCGGTAGTGATCACGGAAATCGCCACATCTTCTCGCGAGCATGGGGGACAGCATATCTCGACGCACATGGCGTAAGCCCGTCTTTGGATGGCGTCCACCAGACGCGGGTTCTTCGCTCCACCACCGGCTAGGACAGCTTTAAGACAGGGCCCGGACACCGCAATAGCATCTCCGATCTCTGCGGCGACACCTTCAATCGCAGTGGTAAGTGCATCGGCAGGCCTCAAACCCGCAAGAGAGCCATCGACCACCTTTTTGAGCCAAGTGTCGTTGAACTGCTCGCGCCCCAGCGATTTGAGAGTATCGTCGCCCGTGGGCTTGATCTGGGTCTGCACGCCAATGACACGGTCGTCACGAACCTTGCCAGCCGCGGACAGGGAGCCATCCACATCGCATTGATGCCCCGGAAACAGCATGCGGACCATGCCGTCGATCAGAAGGTTACAGGCGCAGAGATCTCTGCCAACGACGTAGCGCGGGTCGGCACACGGCACCGTGAAGTTGCAGATGCCGCCGAGATTGAAAACCATGTCAGCCGAGTCACGATACATCACCCAATCCGCCAGGGGCGTGATCGGCGCGCCCTGGCCGCCGGCGATCAGGTCGGCCTGGCGCAGGTCGTAACACACCGGCACGTTGAGCCGGCGCACGATCGGCCAGGGGTCGAAAAGCTGCCAGGACATGCCACCCCCTCTCCCCCGGGGAGAGGGTGGCCGAGTCTTCGAGGCCGGGTGAGGGGAGCCGCGGAGTAGCGCGGCGTGTGAATCGGCGCCCGCTGGGGGCTGCTGGCTTGTTCGAGGGTTCTCGTCATTCACAGATCCCCTCACCCCAGCCCTCTCCCCTGGCGAGAGGGGGTCAATCCCCGCAGGTGCATGCCAGATCGTCTGCCCATGCGCCACCACCAGATCCAATCGCCCACCACCATGCTTCTCCATCAACTCCGCCACCGCATCCGCGTGTAACTCCCCCAACTCCCGCGCCGCGCGCAGAAACTCGATCGGCCGACACGCCTGCCCCTGGGCAAACCGCCGTAACGTCTCGGCCAGCGGTCCAAGCTGGCGCGATACCATGCCCGCAAACCGCGCCGTCAGCGCCAGTCCCGAGCCGCGCACCTCCACCAGCGCCGCATCCAGGCCGTCGAGGCTCGTGCCGGTCATGCAGCCGGCGATCCATCTTGTGCGCTCTTCGTCCATATGGACGATAAGCATACAAATGAAGTACGAAGTACGAAGTGGGAAGTACGAAGTCTGAAATGGTCTTACTTCGTACCTCGCACTTCGTACTTCCCGAAAACCCCCCATGCCCGCCCCTCGTTCACTTACCGACATCTACCTCAATCGCCGCATGGCAGTGCTGCTGGGCCTGGGCTTCGCCTCCGGTTTGCCCTCGGCGTACAAGCTGCTGGGCTCGACCCTCCAGGCCTGGCTGGGATCGTATAAGTACGACGTGAAGACCATCGGCCTCTTCACGCTTGTCGGCCTGCCCTTTGCCTTCAACTTCGTCTGGGCGCCGCTGCTGGATCGCTACGTCCCGCCGTTCCTGGGCCGGCGGCGCGGCTGGCTGCTGGTCATCCAACTACTGCTGGTCGTCGCCATCATGAGTCTGGCGCTGGCCGGGCCGACGGCCCCAGAGCAGCCGCTGCATGCCTTGGTGATTGCCGCCTTAATCGTCGCCTTTCTCGCCGCCACGCAGGATGTCGTCGCCGATGCGTATCGCACGGACGTGCTGCCCGATGCCGAGTTGGGCGCCGGCGCCGCGGTGTTCGTCAACGGCTATCGCATCGCCATGATCTTCGCCGGCGGCGGGGCGATGTACCTGGCGCCCACGCTCGGCTGGCGCACCGTCTACCTCTGGCTGGCGGTGCTGATGTCCGTCGGCGTGTTGGCGACCCTGCTGGCGCCCGACCCGCCGCGTACCGAGGCGCCCCGGTCGCTGGCCCACGCGGTGTACGAGCCGATCGAGGATTTCATGGTCCGCAAGGGCCGCGCCGGCCTGGCGGTGCTGGCGTTCGTCGTGCTCTTCAAGCTCCCCGACGCCATGGCCAACGCCATGACCATGCCGCTGCTCCAGACGGGACTGGGCTTTGCCCTGGAAGAGATCGCCGCCTACCGCGAATGGCTGGGCCTGGCGTTCGCCATCGTTGGCGCCTTAGTCGGCGGCGGGGTCACCGCGCGGTTGGGCGTTATCCCGTCGCTCTGGGTCTTCGGCGTCCTCCAGGCCGTGTCCAACCTCGGCTTCCTCCTGCTGGCCATGGCCGGCAAGAGCGTGCCCATGCTCATCGGCGTGGTCATCGTGGAAAACTTCTGTGCCGGGCTGGTCGCCGCGGGCTTCATCGCCTTTCTCATGAGCCAGTGCAATCGCCGCTACTCGGCCACGCAGTACGCCATGTTCACCAGCCTGATGTACGGCGCCGGCGTGGTGGTCGGCGCCGCCACCGGTTTCATGGTCGCCCGCATGGGCTACGTCAGTTTCTTCCTGCTGAGTGTCGTGGCGGGTGTGCCGGGCATGGCGATGCTGCTGGCGCTGCGCGGGGAGACGCGGCGGCCGCAGGCGGCGGGGCCGTAAAAGGAGCATCCTCGCGGAACCGCGGGGCGATTCCATGCGTCGATATACTTGAGGAGTTGCCCATGCGATACTTGATCACGGCTGTGCTGGCGCTCGCCCTGGCGTGGTGCATCACCTCGTGGCTGCGGCCGTCCATTGCCGCCGAAGAAGCGCCCGCCACGCAACCGGCGGCAGAGGCGGCGGCGGCGCGCAACGCCGATGATAACCGCGCGGCAGTCCGCAGCGGTCCCACCGACGAGGACTACCGCAAGCACATCGTCGCACTCAAGGCCAAAGCTCCCGAGGGCTTCGTCATCGTCGAGTCCCGGCCGTTCGTCGTTATCGGCGATGAATCGCGCAAGGCCGTCGAGCGTCATGCCCGGTACACCGTCGCCTGGTCCGTGGGCCTGCTCAAGAAGGACTACTTCACACGCGATCCCGACGAGATCATCGACATCTGGCTCTTCAAGGACGACGCGAGCTACCGCAAATACACCCGGCAGATCTTCAACGACTCGCCCAGCACGCCGTTCGGCTACTACTCGACCCGCCACAAGGCGCTGATCATGAACATCAGCACCGGCGGCGGCACGCTGGTGCACGAGATCGTCCATCCCTTAGTCCGCGCCAACTTCCCGGATTGCCCCGCGTGGTTCAACGAGGGCCTGGGCTCGCTCTACGAACAGTGCGAGGAGACCCCCGGACCCGGAAGGGGCGGGCACATCAGGGGCAGAACCAACTGGCGTCTGGCGGGTCTTCAGCGCGCGATCAGGGACAAGAAGCTGCTCAGCTTCGAATCGCTCACCGGCACGGATGACGACGAGTTCTATGGCGAGGATTCAGGACGCAACTACGCGCAGGCCCGCTATCTCTGCTATTACCTCCAGGAAAAGGGCCTGCTGGTGAAGTTCTACCAGCAGTTCGCGGCGGATGTCGAGGAGGATCCGACGGGCTACAAAACGCTGGTCAAGGTCCTGGGTGAAAACGACATGGCGGCATTCCAGAAGCGATGGGAAGCATGGGTGCTCAAGCTCAGGTTCCCGTGATAGTCGCATCGTTTTGGCCACACGCCGACGCTGAGTCCGCGAAGCGTCAGGTTACAGGAGGTTCACGCCCATCTTGTTTCTACGCCGACAATCGATAGGATTATGCCCGGCTATTGTGTCATGGAGCCGTTGAACTTTGGCGCCATTGACACGACACGAGTGGCAAAGGACTCACGATGGCGGCGAAGAAGAAAACGCAGAAGCCCTATGTGCCCAAGGTGCCGCACCCCAAAAACCCTCGCCGCGCCACCGCCGAGCAGATTGATCAGGTGCGGGCCGTGCTGACCGACCGCTGGCAGCGCACCATGGATCTCTCCAAACGGGTCGGCTTCATCCCGCGCCCAGCCCTTAAGTACCTGGCGGACAAAGGCGTGGCAATCCACAACAACCTGCCCACCAAGGCGTCGGCGTACAAGCTGGCGCCGCGGGCCTCCTCGAAATCGGCCTGAATCATGCCCAGAGGCCAGTTCCTCACGCCGCATCAGCAGAAGATCGTCAAGCGGTACTACGCGCATCTGGACACGATCACGCTGGGCAAACTGGGCGAGGCGGTGTCGGACCTGTACGTCTGCGAGGACGCGAAAAAGGCCGATCGCCTGTGGGCCGGCGTGGAGCGATGCCTGGCCAAGACGGGCGCCAATGAATCGCTGATGCAGCGCATCGTCACGCAACGTGACGTGCCGGCCCTGGCGAAGCTGCTGACCGACATCACCAGCGGCAGGGCGGAACTCAAGCCGCGGTAACGTTCGCCGGGTTTGGGTTCGCGCTTTGGTAGCCGCGGCGTCTTGGCCGCGCGTCTTGCATCATCGCCGTGCCGCCCCGGCCCCGGCCCCGGAGCGGAGGTTGCCGGCAAAGACGGCCTTCCATTTGTCGCGCGTGGCATCGTCGATGATGGTGATGTCCGCCGGCGCGACGACATCCGAGTCGTCGTTGGGGTTGCTTGTCCGAGTGACATCGGCCGTGACCGGGGTGTCCAGGGCGTCCAGGGGGGTGTCCGGGGTGTCCGGGGTGTCCGGGGTATCCGGGGTGTCGGTGTGCATCGCGGTGGCAGATGCCCCTGGTGCCGGTGCCGACAGCGGCGGCGTTGACGACGGCGCATTGGCGTTGGCAAACTCGCGTTCGCAACGGCCGCAGACCAGCACAGCCTTGGGCGGGCCCACGCAGACGATGCGGTTGCGCACCCCGCAGTGCGGGCAGACCGCCATGATCGCGGGCCCCGAGATCGGCGACGGCGCCGCCCGTTCGCCCGGCTGGCGCGTGCTCACCGCCGGCACCTGGTTGCCCTCGTGGCAGCGCGGGCAACGCACCGTCTTGCCGATCAGGACCGCGCTGTTGTGCAGCGGCGCCAGGCAATGAGCACAATGAAACCGAATAAGACTTCGATACGCCTCAGATCCAGGCATGGACTTTCCCCTCATCTGTTATGTCGGACGACCCTCCCCGTTGGACGATTGTCCGGCGATCCGGGGGGGGCGTCCGGGAGATGCGATCCCTCGCCTATTGGTATACCGCCAAGGGGTCGGCGAAGCAAGCATTTTTTGAATCTATCACATTGGGTCAAGGCCAGAGCGCGATTCTGCGCAATCCGGGTCGAGTAGGGGGGTTTGCGAATGCGATTTCTGTACGCGCGGAGGGCGCTGGGCCGATATTCCCACGATGCTGCGCGCTGGACAATTGCTGCAACTGATGGTGATGACTCTTCTGGGCCTGGCGGTGGTCATGGTGCAGTCAGCGGGGATGACCATGGGTCAGGGCGACCTGTCGCTGCGTGGCCTGCTGGCCAACCGCACGACGCTCTACGCCGCAGGCGCGGTGCTGGTCATGCTTGCCGCCAGCCGATTCGACATCCGCACGATCACGCGCCTGCGCGGGTGGACCAATCCGATCTGGTGGGTGCTGGGCCTGTCCCTGGCGTTGGTCGTGGCGGCGATGATTCCCGGCGTCGGTCTGACGATCAACGGCTCGCATCGCTGGCTGCGCCTGGGTCCGGCGTGGCTGGGCACCACTTTCCAGCCCAGCGAGCTGGTCAAGTGGGCCATGGTCGCCGCCTTGGCGCTGTGGTGCGCCCGCAGGCAGGAACGCATGACGTCCTTCTGGTTCGGCCTGCTGCCGGCCTTGGCGATGCTGGGCCTGGCGTGCCTGCTGATCGTCAAGGAAGACCTGGGCACTGCGGCACTGGTCGGCCTGGTGGCGATGATCATGCTCCTGGCGGCCGGCGTCCGCTGGTGGCACCTGGGCCTGGCGGTCCCGCCGGCAGTCATCGCCGCCGTGCTGGCGGTGGCGTCGAGCCCCTATCGCCGGGCACGACTGACCACCTTCCTCGACCCCTGGGCCGACCCGCAGGGCTCCGGCTATCAGCCCATCCAGTCCATGCTGGCCTTGGCGCAAGGCGGCCTCACCGGCCGGGGCTTGGGCAACGGCATCCAGAAATTCGGCTACCTGCCCGTCGATACCTCCGACTGCATCTTCGCCGTCATCTGCGAGGAACTGGGCTTGGCGGGGGCGCTGGTGGTCATCGGCCTGTACCTCGCGATGTTGTGGGTCGGCCTGATGATCGTGCGCGACTGCAAGGACCGTTTTGCCCAGCTTTTTGCGCTGGGGGTGATGGCGACGGTGGGGATCCAGGCAACGATCAATATCGCGGTGGTGACCGTGGTGGTGCCGACCAAGGGCATCGCGCTGCCGCTGCTCTCGGCGGGGGGCACCGGCTGGATCGTCACCGCCCTGGCGCTGGGCCTGGTCGCGGGCCTGGACCGCCAGGACGTGCTGCTGGGCGAGCTGGATGAAGATGAGCTGGTACCAGCGCCGGCATGAGGCGGGATTTACCCCCTCTCCCCCGGGGAGAGGGCTGGGGTGAGGGGATCTGCGGTTGAGCCACGTCACCGGACACACTGGTAATCTCAGCATTCCCAAATGCGGCACTTGGCTTCTCATACGCCGCGCTCCTCCCCGGATCCCCTCACCCGGCCTCCCAAAGCGTCGGCCACCCTCTCCCCAGGGGAGAGGGGGCGGCGTTACACTGTTGCCGCCTTGCATCGCCATCTACCCAACTTGCTCACCGTCGCGCGCCTCTTCCTGGCGCTGATCTTCTTCGTCGTCCTGAACTTCTACCGCTATCCCGACGAATACGCCGCGGCCCTGCCTGCCGCCATCGTGCTCTTCATTCTCGCCGCCGTCACCGATGCGCTCGACGGTTACCTGGCGCGCCGCTGGCACGTCGAAAGCGCCTTTGGCCGCATCATGGATCCCTTCTGCGACAAGGTCCTGATCATCGGCGCGTTCATCTACCTCTCAGGTCCGCGCTTCGTCGATCCTGCCGCCGTCGAACAGCACGCCTTTTTCACCATGAGCACCGGCGTCTATCCCTGGATGGTGGCGATCATGCTGGCACGCGAGCTGCTCGTCACCGGCATCCGCGGCGAACTCGAGGACACCGGCATCCGCTTCCCCTCCAAACTCATGGGCAAACTCAAGATGATCCTCCAGGCGGTGGCCATCCCCGTCGTGCTGCTGATCGTCTGGCTCGATCCGCACCGCCATCCGTGGATGGTCTGGGTGCGCGATCCGCTGGTCTACGCCACGGTGATCGCTACGGTCCTCAGCGGCTGGCCGTATGTGACCGGTGCAGTGCGGGCGTTGCGGAAGCCGGGAATTTAGCCACAGATGGACACAGATGAACACAGATAAGGGAAAAGGCAGAAAAGCAGAAAACGCAGAAAAAAGGAAAAGCAACGGAAGCGTGGTTCTGATTTTCCACTTTTTCTGATTCTTCTGCTTTTTCCCCATCTGTGTCCATCTGTGTTCATCTGTGGCCAGCTTTCTTTTCAGGAGATTTCCATGGCTGCCAAGGGTTACGTGGCGTTTGATCTGGGCGCTGAGTCGGGGCGGGCGATTCTGGCGGTGCTCGACGGACGGAAACTGGTGATCGAGGAGGCGCATCGCTTTGCCAACGTGCCGCGGCTGCTGCCCAGCGGGATGCACTGGGATTTGCTGGGGCTGTGGGGCAACCTTGTCGAAGGGTTGCGCAAGAGCGGGCAACTGGCGGCGGCGCGCAAGGTGAAACTGGTGAGCCTGGGCGTGGACACCTGGGGCGTGGACTGCGCCTTGGTGGGCAAGTCCGGCCAGGTGCTGGGGCTGCCTTTTGCCTATCGCGATGCCCGTCATCCGCCGGCCATGAAAAAAGCCCTGCGCAAGCTCGGCGCATCGCGCATCTACGACGCGACGGGCATTCAGTTCATGCCTTTCAACACGCTGTTTCAACTCGTCGCCCAGCAGGATGCCGAGCCGAGCGTGCTGGAAAACGCCCGGCACATGCTCAACATGCCTGACCTGCTGCACTACTTTTTCAGCGGCAAGGCGGTCAACGAAGCGACCATCGCCTCGACGACGCAGATGGTCAACCCCCGCAAGTCACGCAAGGGGACCTGGCACAAGGCGCTGATGAAGGAACTGGGGCTGCCGGTGCACATGCTGGGCAAGATCGTGCCGGCGGGAACGAAGCTTGGCAAGCTGCGGGCCCAGGTGGCGGCCGAAGCGGGCGTGGGCGCGATGGACGTGATCCTGCCGGGCAGTCACGACACCGCTAGCGCGGTGGCGGCGGTGCCGGTCGAGGAGAGGGCGACGGGCCGATGGGCGTATCTGTCCAGCGGCACCTGGTCGCTCATGGGCGCGGAGCTGGATAAGCCGATCATCAGCGACGCCTGCCGCCAGGCGGGGTTCACCAACGAGCGCGGCGTGGGCGGGAAGATCCGTTTCCTCAAGAACCTGGCGGGCCTGTGGCTGGTGCAGGAAGTCCGCCGCGACCTGGCGCGGCAGGGGCAGGAGTACGAGTACAGCCAGCTCGCCGATCTGGCGGCCAAGGCGCCGCCGTTTGCCACCTTGCTCGACCCCGGCCACGAGCCGTTCGCCAGCCCCGGCGACATGTGCCGCAAGATCGCCGCCTTCGCCCGCTCGACCGGTCAGCCCAAGCCCACCACCGCTGGCCAGCTCGTTCGCGCCTGCCTGGAAAGCCTGGCCCTGGTGTATCGCCGGACACTCGAGAGCCTCGAGACGCTGCTGGGCGAGAAGGTCGCCGTGCTGCACATCGTCGGCGGCGGGGGCAAGAACCAACTGCTCAACCAGATGACCGCCGACGCCATCGGCCGCACGGTGATCGTGGGCCCCTACGAGGCGACGGCGATCGGCAACGCGCTGACCCAGGCCATGGGCGCCGGCCAGGTGCGCGACCTGGCGCACCTGCGCGCCATCGTCCGCAACTCGTTTGACCCGGTGACGTTCGCCCCGCTCAACAGCCTGCTTTTCGACGCCCAGCGGCAGCGCTTCGCGGCGCTGTTGGGGCGGTAGCCTTTTGGAGTGCGGCGGCCATGAAGCCGCTTTGGCTGTTCGTGGAGCGAATACGGCTCCGCCGCAAGCCAAAGCGGCGTCGTTGCCGCCGCACTCCAAAGCCATTTCACCGCCATTGGACATGGTTCGCCTCATCGGATATCCTTCTGGGCTTGGTTAAGCGGGCTTTGTCCCGCTGGATGTAACGAGCAACGACGCGATTCACGGAGAGCCTCCCTGTGGTCAAGCTGCGACTGAAGCGATTGGGCCGGAAGCACAAGGCCTTTTACCGTTTGTGCGCCATGGACATCCGCACGCCGCGCAACGGCAAGGCGTTGGAGGAGCTGGGCTTCTACGACCCGATGCAGAAGGATGAGAGCAAGCAGATCAGCTTCGACGGCGACCGCATCAAGGTCTGGCTGGGCAAGGGCGCCCAGCCCAGCGACACCGTGCGCGACTTGCTGGCGCGCGTGGGGCTGATCACCAAGCCCGCTTTCGACCCGCGGCGGATCAAGAAGAAGCCCGGCGCGGTGGAAGCTGAGAAGCCGGCGGAAGCCGCGCAGTAAGGTATGGGGCGTTGGACGACAAGAGTTGGAAGTCGCCACGGAGGGACGCTGCGCGTCACCCGCTAAACTTCTATCTCTCGGCTCCTGACTCCCGGCTCCTGACTCCTTTCCCATGTTGATCGACGTCCTCACCCTCTTCCCGGAAATGTTCGCCGGCGTGCTGGGGTCGAGCATCCTCAAGCGTGCCGCCGAGCCTATCGCCGATCCCGCCGCGCCGCAGGATACGTCCAGGATTCGTCCACCGGTCGTACGTTACCGCCTGCACAACATCCGCGCTCACACCACCGACAAGCACGGCAAGGTGGACAAGGCTCCCTACGGCGGCGGGCCGGGCATGGTCATGCAATGCCAGCCGGTGTGGGATGCGGTGCAGGCGGTCGAGGCGATGGACGCGGCGCCCCTGGGGCCAGGCCCGGCAACGCGCATTCTTATGACACCGCAAGGTTCGCCGCTGACGCAGGCGATGGTCGAGGAACTGGCGACCCAGCCGCGGCTGCTGATCATCGCCGGTCATTACGAAGGACTGGACGAGCGGGTTATCGAGGCCCTGCGGCCGATACGGGAGATCAGCATCGGCGATTACGTGTTGTCCGGCGGCGAGCTGCCGGCCATGGTGCTCATCGACGCGGTGGTGCGCCTGCTGCCGGGGGCGCTGGGCAACGACACCTCGGCCCATTGCGAGAGTTTTGCCACGGGCAATCAGGGCCTGCTGGATTACCCGCACTACACCCGCCCGCCAGAGTGGCGCGGCATGAAGGTGCCCGAGGTTCTGCTGTCGGGTAATCATGGTCAGATCGCCGCCTGGCGCGCCGAGCAATCGCGGTTGCGGACCAGGGAGCGACGGCCCGGATTGCATCCTGAACTGTGATTCTGGAAAACGCTGTTGACGCCGACTAAACACCTCATCCTATCCAGCCGCGGTAAGAACCGACCTCGATTTGTCCAGCGAGACATGGCAATTTTGCGTCACCTCGGCGGTTCATCGTACACCAAGGCCAGACGCGATCGCCCCGCCAAGCGGCGCGACCTCGGTAGGCGAATGCTCGTGGACAGCCCTTACTGCCGGATGCTCAGCTCGTCGGCTTTGGCAACTTCGCGAGGGATCAGCAGGGCGTTGGGCGAGGCCGCCAGGTAGTTGGGCACGTTGAAGAACCAGAGCCGGCGCACGCCCGTGACCGAGAGGTGCCAGACCTGGCCGTCCTGGCCCGGCGGAACCGGGACGATCACGAATTCTCCGTCAGCTTCGCTGGCCAGGACCAGCTTGCCCTCGGGGCCGAACACCTTGTGCGGTCCACCTTGCCAGAGGTACTCGATCTGCCTGGTACCCCTGGGCACGTAGAAGTACAGGTCCTGCAATCGCGCCAGGGCGCGGATATTCCAGTCCTTGGCCACGACCATGCAGGCCGGCCGGTCCGCGGCCACATCGATCTGCCAGCCCCCGCCGGACTTGCTGATGGTGAGGTAGTACAGGCCCGCGTGCGGCACTTTGATTACGAGGTGGTGCTCCTTCTCCTGCAACGACAGCCGACCCTGGGTGATGGGCGTGCCCTTGGAGTCGCTGATCGTGTAGCGGGGTTCGCCTTTTTCCTCGGAGTTGGGCATGATGCCAACCTGGAAATCCATTTGCAGCGGCTCGCCGGCCACGCTGTAGAACGCGTAGCGCGGTAGTTCATTCTGCCAGCTCTGCGTACTGGCGATGGCCGGGGCGCCGGCAAACTGCACTGGGACCAAGTCCTCCGAGAACGTCCGCGGGGTCACCAGTTGCGGCTGGAAGTGGGCCAGGCCCTGGCGGAAGTTCTCTTCCGTCTCTTCGTGAGTCACGGGCGCTTGCACCTCCCAGGGCTTATTCGGGCTGGGATCTCTAAAGTCCCAGGTCGGCTCGCCGAACTGCTCGGCGGCCTTGCCAGTCCAGAGTTGGCGAATGGCCTCCCAGTGGTTCATGTTGGTGTAGCGCGTGCGATAGCTGTGGGTCAGGATTGCCAGGGTCAGGGCTTTGCGCTCGTCCTTGTTCTTGGTGTGATCCATCTTCCAGTAGAGGTGGTTGTAGTGCAGGTATTGCTTGAGGTGATCCAGCCGCGCCAGCACATCCGGGCAATCCTTGGCGAGTTGGGCAGCCTCGGCCACATCGCGAAAGGCCATGGCCAGTTCGTGCTTGGACCACAGGGTCTTGTTGCCGTGGTCAAAGCGTGCGTAGTAGCGGCGCATGGCCGGGGCGGCCGGGCCGAAGGCCTTTTCCAGGAAGTCGGTCACCAGCGCCTCGACATTGGCCTCGGGGTTCCACATCAGGCGGTTGGCCACGTAATAGCCCAGCCCATGCACCCCCCAGTTATTGCTGCTCTCGGCGTTGACGGCGATGGCGTGCCGCTGAGCGTACATGCGGATACTCGACTGGAGGTACGACAAGTTGGCGGCCCGTCCGCCTGGCAAGCGGTCAAGGTCCCAGGGGAAGACTGAGTAGTACTCGTAGAAGCCCAGGTTCCTGCACTTGGTAGCCCACAGGTCCATGCGCTCCTGGTCGGTGAACTGGCTGTAGGTGAAGCCGACCGTCATCTGCACGTACACGTTGGGCTCCATGTCAAATGCCGGCGGGTCCGAGTGCCAGCCGTAGGCCAGCAGGCCCACCATCTTGCCTGGATATTCCTTCTGCACCGCGCGAGCGACCTCGTTAGCCAGGCCGAAAACCTGATCCGAGAACGTGCCCAGGGCCTTGGACTCCGGGCTCTCGGATTGGTTCTTGCCGTCGGCAGGCTCCACCGACTGCATGACCCGATCGGGGTCCTTGCGGAAGGCATTGAGCACGAAGTCGACCACCATCTTGCGTACGACGGGGTTGGCGACCTCGAATTTGCCACCCTCGCGACGCTGGCCATCGACCAGGGCATAGTACTCCGGGTGCTGGTCGAACTCGGCCTTGTTCTTGTTGATGACCAGCCGCCACATGTGGCCGGAGTGGGTTTTCAGGGACGAGGCCATGAGGTTGTGACGGCACCAGGCCTCGTATTCGTTCCTGCCGCGGCCGCGCTCGGCGCCATTCTTTCCGTCCCTGAGGAAGCCGCATCCGTAGCCGATGGTGCGGGAGAGAATCACCGGGCGACTGATCTCGTTTTGGCCAAAAGCCAGCTGTGGGATTGACGGGATAACCTCCCACTCCTTGGCGGGGAAGAACCAGCGGCAGCCGACCATTTCCAGAAAGCGATAGGCCGCGTGCGAAGCGCCCAGGTCCGTGGCCCCCAGCAGCAGCACGCGCCCCGGCTCGGTGCGAATGGCGTAGGCCTCTTTGCCGTCGTGGCCGTTGCGGATCTCCAGGGGCTCGACCAGATCTGCCTGTGGGAACTGGGCCAGGGTGCCCAGGACGATGCACGGGCCCGCGGCACCGTCGCCGGCTTGGACCTCAAACCTGCCGCCGGTGACGCGGCCCAGATATTCGGCCAGTTCGGCGGCCACCGCCTTGGTCGCATCCGAGGCGACGGGCGCAATCACAATGGGCACCAGCGCCTTGCCGTCGCGGGCGATGGCTAGCGCCGCGGCGGGGGGTGCAGGCTGGTCGGCCGACAGGGCGGCGCCCTGAGCGTAGCCCACGGCCCAAAGCAGCAGACCCAGACAGGAAGCAATGAGCCCGAGGCGCGCGGGAGAAATCGCTGGCGATGCATACATCTTCATAAACCCTTGGCGACAAAAAGAGGATCGGTCAGTTAGCATCGGGTGGCTCAGGTCGCGAAGCAGGGGAGCGGCAGTCCGATGGGCGGCCGCGCCCGGAGATCGCGATCCGCCGGTCCAACGACGCCTCGCATGGTGGTTGATCATTCTAGTCTATTCGGGGTCGATTACGCCATGACCCCAAGCCAGTTTGCGTGGTCACGAACCCGAGTTTCTATCAGAACGTCTGCCGGGGCGTGGCCGCTGCGAGTATCAACGCGTCAGCGGGGTGATTTATTGGGTTCATCCGGGATTTGCGTGGTAAGTCGACTAAAGACGATGCAGGGGCTTTGCACGCCTCGCGGATCGCCCCCCGATGCAGGAAATCCGCTGTGGTGCATCCGGGGTCGATCGCCTGCCCCCCCCAAAAACGCACCGCGATCAAGGCAACGGCTCTTGATCATCGGTGCGGAACGACAGCGCCGGCAGGCCATCCTTATTGAACAGATTGGCCCATGGGTGGGACGGGGCCCAGGCGTAGCGAACGAAGGCCGGTTGCGGAACCAGGCCACTCGAAATCACCACCGTGTCCGCCACACGACCCGCGCCAACTGGCGACTCGATCAGCGCATCGGCCCAGACGAACTTCCTGTCAGCGCCCGCGATGGCAAATCCCTGGAGCTTGTCGCCGTGCTTGAACGCCAGCCCCTGTCCGGCACGCGTGAACCGGATGTGCACCCTACTGCCCTCGAACGAGTGCGACTGGTAGATCGGACCGTAGATCTCGATCTTCTCGCCGTACACCGCCCCTAACGCCACTCGGCAGGCCCTGGCGCCGTAGCCGGCTTTGTTGGCCGGATGCAGGCCGCCTCCCAGATCACTGGTGGTGACCATCGTGGCCGCGGGTATGCGCATAATTTGCAGGTGGTACTCAAGAGTCTTGATGAGGGGCCGGCCATCCAGATGCGTGCCGCCTTCGGGCAAGGTCGCCGGCAGCGGGGCGAACTGGTTTGCCAGGCGAGTCACCGGGTCAGTCGGATCCCAGGCGCAGCCGCCGCCGCTGGGCTTCTGCATGTAAATGAACGGGAAATCGCCCTGGCCCCACTCTTTCCGCCAACTGCGGATCAGGGCCCCCATCAGCGTGTACTGCTCCACGCCCAGAATGCCCGTGCCGCTCTCGCCCTGATCCCACAGCACGCCGCGAATGGCATAGGGAATGAACGGCTTGATGTCCCGCTTGTACAGACCGCCGATGGGCGAGCGACCCTCGCCCGGCTTGAGCAGCGGTGCGGGTTTCCGTGGCGGAAGTTGCCCCTTGCGGGCCTCGGCCGGTGCTTTGTCCCACTCTGCCTGAGCCTCCTCATATTTCTTCATCTCCGCGTCATGCTTCTTGCGCGCCTCTTCCAGCGAGAACGTTGACGCAAACCGCGCAATGCTTTCCTGGCAGGCGGCATCGGCTGCGTATGCCTCGGGGCTCAACCAGCTCCCGGAGGGCGAGCCCCCCACGGCCCCCAGCAGCAGGCCCACCGGCACGTCCAGCTTCTCCTGTAGCGGCACACCAAAGGAGAACAACAACGCGGAAAAAGGCGCGATGGTTTCCGGCGTCGCCTGCTGCCAACCGGTGTCCTTGCGGGTGATGAGACGCAAGCGGGAATAGGACCGCCCGGGTCCGCCGAGATCGACAGCCTGTTTCTCCCGGTCCAGGACTCGCATAGTCATGGCCATGTTCGACTGCCCGGAACCGACCCACACTTCGCCGACCAGCACATCCTCCAAGGTCAACACGTTGGCGCCGGTGACGGTCATCACATCGGGTCCACCGGCGACCAGGGATTCGAGATTCACCCGCCAGCGGCCTTGCGCATCGGTGACGCCGCTCTTTTCCTGGTCGCGAAATCTGACCGTCACTTTCTCACCGGGAGCGGCCGTGCCCCAGACCGGCACAGACATGCCCCGCTGTAGCACCATGTGACTGCTCAGCACCGCCGGCAGTTGCACCTCAGCCCGCGTCGTGGCGGCGCTGGCAGCCAGCAGCGCCATGACCGCGAAGAGTAACGCTACGTGTTTCATGTGAGGGTTGTCCTGCAAGTGGTGAAGCTCCCCCGGCAAGCAGCGTTGCGTGCTGATTCTACTCTCTCTCATATTCGGTGATGTTTCGGCACAGGAGCGTCAGTGCCGCAAAAAGTGGGTGGGGAATTGAAAACGACTGGCCTGGGGAAGTTCTTTCCCTTTTGCGTGACCCCGCAATGAGGTGCGAAGTTCGGAGTCGGAACCGGATCGCCTCGCTAATGCGCGTCGGCTATCCCTCACCCTGGGCCTTGAGCCTTTCCACGATTTCTTTATCCAGGAGGGACAGCAGCACTTTCCCATTGCCTTGGTGACTCTTGTGTTTCCTGACCATCCATCACCCCGCTTTCCGATCCCGCAGGCGTGAGGGCCTACGGCCCATCTGCCTACCCTCTTGTCCGCAATTGGGGCCAGACTGCAAACAGCTACTACTCAATTCTTCGCTAATGAGTGTTGGCCGCTTTCCGATCCTACTTGCTGACAGGCTCTATTACAACGGGTTGGTTTCCCACCTAGTGCCATCCTGGCCCCAGCCGCGCGACACGCCGTTGATGCACACATCCTTCAACGGCATAGCGCCCTCTATAATATCCGCATAGACGTATATCACTTGGTTAGTTGTCGTTACACGCACCTTGAAGCGGGGGGAAGCAAAGGTGTCGGGAGTCATTATTATGCCTTTGGCGGCCGGACCACGCGTGGGCGCCTGGGCATACCGCCAGTCTACCCGAATCGCCGCCGACGCGTCAATCACAGACTCCCGACCCCTTTTTCTCGCCGCCATTCATTTCCGGCGGTGATATTGCAGGTTCCACGGGTGCAATTGCAGGATGACCCGTCCAGATCACGACGTCCATCGCCGAACTCGCCAGATGCGCACGGCAACTCGACAATTCCCGCGCGGAGATCGCGTAATGACTGGGGGAACACACGAAATGCCCGAAGGAACTCGCTAATTGCCTCGGGGAGATCGCGAGATGCCTGAGGGAACTCGCCAATTGCCCGGAGGCACTCGCCAATTCCCTCGCGGAGATCGCGAAATCCCTGCGGGAGCATTCGAACTGACCGGGGCAAGTTGCGAGTTGGCGGAGGGAAGTCGCGAATTGCCCGGCGGCGTTTGCGATTGCACCGCGGGAAATGGCCATATCACCGACGGCCAGGAAAAGGGGTCGGGAGTCATTGTTTGCGCTTCATGGGTTAGCTACGGGGTCCATCAAAGACTCCCGACCCCTTTGCCGCCCTTTCTTCCCCTTTCGCCCCCGCGGCCGACCCCCAAAGGCCAAACAATGACTCCCGACCCCTTTTCTTCATTCAGCGGCGGGACGGTAAACAGTTACTTCTTTTCTTCCCCAGGAACCCATGGAGCAGGGCAAGCACATCGGCTAACTCGTGCTCGTGCCCTGAGCCATGCGCCGCTGCCCCCAAGCCGCGGCACTCTCCTGCCGCCCTACTCCGCCGCTTTCGTTTCCGCCAGTTCCAAATCCTCGGCTGTCTTGGCCGGCACATCGGCGTGCCGGAACACGATGCGATCTAGGGCGAAATGCTGGGATCGGCCGGAGACCACGAGGTGATAGGTCTGCCCCGCCTTGAAGTCGTAAACCGCCACACGCTTGTTGTCGTGTCCGCCCAGGTCGAGGTGGCAGCCGCTGGTCCAACTGAAGGTGCCGACTCTGCCACCGAAAAACTTCGTGTCCTTCTTCAGCACGGAGAGCGGCGCATGGTCGCCGTGCTTATCACCCGGATTCGGGCCTGGACCGTAGTTGCCGTCGACGCGCACGTAGCAATCGTTGCTGTGGTCGTTGGGCTGACCGTGATCCTCGCGAGTAGTGCGGAGATGCAGGTAATAGAGCCCGGGCTTGTGGACCTTGAAGACATAGACCAGAGGCGACCTGGCAGCACCCCCGGCCGTCGCATTGCCCGTAAACTCGATGTAGCCCTTGCCCGTGAAGCCCTCAATGGCGGTCTTGCCCCGCCACCGGCCCGGGTTGGATGTCGTGGACTCGGCCTCCATCACCACCAGGCCATCCTTCTCCTCAAAAGCGGATGCCGTTGCCCCCGAAATAAGCACCAGCCACGCCAAGGCGAGAACCAATGGACGCATAATGCGCCTCCTGTAAAATTCAAACCTTTCAGCCACCCAGCCAGGGGCAATCGTCACAACCCAGCCAATCGTGCCCGAAGCGCGGCCGATTGTCAATGGCCTTGACCCCTGACTCACCCCACTTTGATTTCTGAAGTCCGCAGGGCCAAGCGCGCGGAGGAGGAAAACGGGACAGGTACACTATTAGCGTGCGTGTTCGGCATGACTTGCTCCTGACCTTGGGTCGAAACTCCTGTTCTCCTACTTCTCATAAGCGTACCTGTCCCGTTTTCTCCGCCGAGGACTTTGTAAAAGGTACAGAAACATATAAGCTACTTACTTATAATTCTTTACAATCTTTAACGAACGAGCCGATCGCTCTAAAAAAAATCACCATTTTTCTATATTACCTATTGCCATGAATGCAGTGCGTATTATAATTGCGATAATGCATAGTTGGTGGGCGCCGGGCGGGCAAAGGCGTGATCCGGCCAACTGCTTCCGCCGTGGAACCAAATTCGCAGCGAAACAACGGGGAAGCGTCATTGCCCAAGTCGTCGTCGCCTCACCCCAATCGGAGGATCGATGATGCATCTTCGAGTCGCCGATTCACAACCACGACCAGCGACACCTGATTCCTTCGAAGGGAAAGCTACATTTGCAGATCGTCCGACGTCGCTCCCAGCGGCTGGGCTGTTGGATCACGACGGCCCCGGCTGGCTTTCGGTTTCCCTCCGTGTCCCGCCGCCTCAAACCTTGCCCCGTCCAAAGAGTACCGCCATGAAAAACAGAACCCGCGGCTTCACCCTTGTCGAACTACTGGTCGTTATCGCCATCATCGCGCTGTTGTTGGCGATCCTTTTGCCAGCACTCGGTATGGCGCGTGAATCGGCGAGAGAACTGATCTGCCTGACCAATATTCGCAGTCAGGCCCAGGCAACCATCATGTTCACCACCGATCACCGTGGCTACCTTCCAAACGTGGGCACCCCCCCCGACCCCCTCAACCCCCTCACGCCCGTGGATGACCGGCCTTACTGGCTCTATGCCGTTTGGCGTGACAAGCTTGTGTCGGATTACGGTGTCAGCCGCGCACAGTTCTATTCACCCACCAACCCTTGGTGGAACGACGATGGCTTCTGGCAGTCCGGGGCCGCGCCAGACGTTGACATCGTGATTGGCTACCATTATTTCGGCGCGCGCACCGGGCTGGAAATCCCCGCTATCCTTGCCAGCGTGCAATTGACCGACCCGTCGCTGACCAGCCCGTGGATCAAACGCCGCTTGTCCGATGAAGGCAGCATGCCCTACCTATGGGCCGACCTCAATCGGGAATGGAACAATAGTTTTGTCAGTACAGCCCCGCGCTGGGGTGCCAATCATTACGACCACGACCGTGCCTCGATCAAATTGTCGCACGGGATTCACAACGACGGTAGTGGCACGACCATTCCCGGTGCCGAGGTCATATACCGCTTCAACTACAGATCGGTCGACTACTGGTGGTGAACAAGCCAGAAGAATGAAAACGGCGGCGGAAAAGGGGACATCACTCATTTATGATCCTCTGCGCGCCGCCGTGGGGGTCTTGAGCGGTCGGCCCGGGTCGCGCAGGGTGGATAAGAGGCCCAGCCGGCGGGCCGTCCGCGCCACCCACTGCGGCGTGCCCCAAGGCCGGCCGCGGTTCACACTGGTGCGCAGCTGCGCCAAGTCTTGCGCAGCAGGAAAAGGGGTCGGGAGTCATTGTTTGCGCTTCATGGGTTAGCTACCGGGTCCATCAAAGACTCCCGACCCCTTTGCCGCCCCTTTCTTCCCCTTTCGCCCCCGCGGCCGACCCCCAAAGGCCAAACAATGACTCCCGACCCCTTTTCTTCCCCCGGCGGCCTTCGCGGTGGGCACGATCCGCCGCTGGTGGCGCGGCATGGGCAGCAA
>JBBDMX010000064.1:0-20510 GCA_040878035.1 Phycisphaeraceae bacterium
ATAGCTATGAATTGGGATCTTCCTTCGTGTCTTCGTGTTGATGTTCTTCCTGCCTCTTCTTGGTGTGCTTGGTGTCTTGGTGGTTAATCAAAGGTCTCTTCCCAATAAGCTGACGCGATGTCCATCTTCACACGTCCGAGCCGGGGAACAGGTGCGTGGCCCAGACGATGCGGCATTGCTCGCAGGTGTAGCGCAGCATCCCGCCTCGGCGATATTCGGTGCTGCGCCACGGCACGCGAATCTTTTGCCCGCAGGCAGGACAGCGGGTCCAGCGAAACGCCAACGTAAGAACGGTCAGCGGAATGAACAGTGTGCCCGCCCCTACGGCCAGAAAGCCTTTCAGGGGCCACTGGAGCCAGACCGCCAGCAGCATGCCGATCCACACGGGAATGGACGTAAGCACCGCCGTGCCCATGAAACGCAGGCCAAAGCGGTGGTCGTCGCGTGGTGTGTAGTCGGCGGGCATGGCGCAGAAGACTATGCGACTACGGCGCCAGTGTCATCCGCCGCGGCCAAGTCGCCTCCGTCGCGCATGTGCCACCCTTTCGCCAGGGGTGGCCATTACAAGAGAAAAATGCCTGGAGGTAATCCAGAACGGTTTGGCGGCTTTGATTCAACATCCGGCGGCGCATCTTGGGACGAGCCATTGCCCAGGCCGCAATCCAGGCATTGTCACGTGCCGTGGGGTAGCAACCCAAAAACGGAGGGAAGGCGTGATAGTCGGAGAGGCGGGATTGACTTCGATGGGGCCCGTGGTACAATGAAAGATGAACGAGTAAAAGCGTGGAATACAGGAGACAGGAGACAGAGGGAGGAGACGGGGAGACAAGCAGGTAAGGAGCGGTCAGATCCCGGGGGGTTCCCAAGTTAGACTGTCAGTCCCTGACATTTTCATAATCTTGCTTTTTGTGATGCAAGGATGTTCAACAAATGGGATTACAAAAATCGAGCTGATTGTCCGGAATGTCAGGGTGACACGCCACTGACATGGTGGGTGACATTCGCTAAGTTCATAATTAACAAGAAGAAATCAAAAGATGACGCTGGGGGGGAGGGGAGGGGGGCTGACATGTGTCCGGATATCCGATTTCCGCGTGAGTTTCAGACATGCAACAGCGGATTGTGCAATGTGCAGAGCGAAAGCCCAGCCGCTCCTGCGGCTGGGATTCCCACCCGCAGGAGCGGGTGGGCTTTCGGGTGGGCTCTCCTTTCTTCGTTACAATCCCCTGTTTGCCCCCCCCGGACCCCCGGACCCCCGGACCGCCGGAAGTTTGCTTCTTGCCCCCGTTTGACGTGAGTTTACGACATGCCCATTGATCAGCACACAGCTCCCCGGCCCTCCGATCCTGCGCCGCAGCCCGCTACGGCGGACCCGATCGCCAAACTGCACCTGGATGCCGGGCATTGTGCCGTCGTCGGCCTCCAATGGGGTGATGAGGGCAAGGGCCAGATCGTGGACATGCTCGCCCCACTCTTCGACCTGATCACCCGCTTCAACGGCGGCAACAATGCCGGGCACTCGGTGCTCATCGGCGATCAGAAATTCGCCCTGCACCTGGTCCCCTCGGGCATCCTCTACGGCGACAAGATCAACGTCATCGGCAACGGCGTGGTGGTCAATCCCCAGGGCCTGCTGGGCGAAATTGACGGCCTGCGCGCTCGCGGCGTGAAGATCGCCCAGAACCTGCGGATCAGCAGCCGGGCGCACGTGGTCATGCCCTACCACCGCACGGAGGACCAACTCTATGCGCAGGTGACGGCGGCGGTCAGCAGCGGCGCCGAAGACATCGGCACGACCGGCCGCGGCATCGGGCCCTGCTATGCGGATAAAGCGCAGCGGACCACGGCGGTGCGCGTGGGTGACCTGCTCCGGCCCGATGACTTGCAGCCGCAGATCAGGCGCGCCGTCTCGATCAAGAATGCGATCCTGGGCGCCCTGGCACAACTGGCGCAGCAGCCGTTCACCCCGTTCGACGCCGATCAAGTGCTGGCCGAGGCGCTGGCCTTCGGACAGCGGCTTGAGCCGCACATCACCGATACGACTCATTTGCTTCAGGAGGCAATCGAGAGCAAGAAGCGCATTCTGTTTGAGGGCGCCAACGCGGCCCTGCTGGACATCGACCACGGCACCTACCCGTTCGTGACCTCGAGCACCACTTCGGCGCTGGGGGTTTACACGGGTGCAGGCGTGCCCAACGGGACGCTGGGGAACGTGATCGGCGTGGCCAAGGCGTATACCTCGCGGGTCGGCGGCGGGCCGCACCCGACGGAATTGAAGGACGCGCTGGGCGAACGGATCCGCACGGCGGGCCAGGAGTACGGCACGACCACCGGCCGGCCGCGGCGCGTGGGTTGGCTGGACCTGATGGCGGTGCGTTACTCGGCCCGGCTCAACGGCGCCACCGGGCTGGTGGTCACGGGCCTGGCGGTGCTGGCGGGCATCGAGACGCTGCGCGTGTGCGTGGGCTACAAGCTCGGCGGGCAGATGCTCGATGCCTATCCCGCCGATGGCCTGCTGCTGGCGCGGATTGAGCCGGTGTATGAGGAATTGCCCGGCTTTGCCCAGGCCCTGGGCGACTGCCGTAGCTTTGGCGAACTGCCCCCGGCGGCGCGAGCGTATATCGAGAGGATCGAGCGCTTCGTGGGCGTGCCGGTGAAGCTGGTGTGCGTGGGGCGCAAGCGCGATCAGGTTTTGGCGCGGTAAGAAAAAGAAGAGTCGCCACAGATGGACACAGATGGACACAGATAGGAAGAATGACCAAGGCCGATCCCCGGCAAGCCCGCACCCCGGAGACAGGGCATGCCGAGGGTTGAAAATCAGAAATCGGAAATCCGAAAATCCTCTTCATCTGTGTTTATCTGTGTTCATCTGTGGCTAAGTATTTCCAATCATGACTAGCGTGACTTCATCACTTTCGCGAGCGCAGCAGACGGCGGCGTCGTTTGGCCGGCTGGGGTTGGCTAGGGAGGCGCTGCCGCGGCATATCGCGGTGATCATGGATGGCAACGGCCGCTGGGCGCAGCGGCAGGGCATGCCGCGCATCTGGGGGCATCAGCAGGGCGCCAAGGCGGTGCGGGCGATCGTCACCGAGTGCGCCCGGCTGGAGCTGGAGGTGCTCACGCTCTACAGCTTCTCGATCGAGAACTGGAAGCGGCCGGCGGAGGAAGTCGACGCCCTGATGGAGCTGTATGTCGAGTACCTGGAGGGCGAGACGCGGACGATGATGGAGAACAACGTGCGCTTTGCCCAGATCGGCCGGCGCGAGGGATTGCCCGGGCCGGTGCTCGAGGCGCTGGACCGCACGATCGAGCAGACGCGGGGCAACACGGGGCTGACGCTGGTGCTGGCGATCAATTATGGGAGCCGGACGGAGATTACGGACGCGGTGCGGGCGATAGCGGGGAAGGTTCGAGCCGGGGAATTGGAGCCGGAGGCGATTACGCCCGAGACCATCAGTCAGCATTTGTACACAGCGGCGTTTGCCGATCCGGACCTGCTGATTCGCACGGCGGGGGAGATGCGCGTAAGCAACTACCTGCTGTGGCAGATCAGCTACGCGGAGTTGTACGTGGCGGATGTGTGCTGGCCTGACTTCGACGTGGAGCAGTTGCACGCGGCCTTGCGCGCGTATGCCGGCCGCTTGCGGAAATACGGTGCGGTGGTGGAGGGGGAGAATGGGAAGTAGAGGGTGGAAAGTGGAGAATGGAGAGTGGAGAATGGAAAAGGGAGGGGCATCGCGCCGACGCTGAGTCTGCGAAGCGTCCGGTAAGTACCTTGATTCCCGTGGGTTCACACGGTCCTCACGCATTCTGTGCCGCGTCATGACATTGTGGCAAGGCATTTGCACTACTCTTCTCTCAGTCGGGAAAGCGGCCTGAAAAACAGGCACCCGCAGGCGCCGGCTTAAGGAAAGGCACGGTCGCCTGGAGAAACCCGATGCAATCACCGGCCCGCAGACGTGTACGGGCTGCCAAGGACCCCGGACCCCCGACGGGAGAGAAGTGACCAGGCGCCAGGCCGGATGCCACGCGCCCAAGGTGAACGACAACGCCAAGGTAACTGGAGATTTCCAGGAAAGGAACTGCGCTATGGATACGTCAATGAACAACGAAACGAACAACGATATGGCCACGAACGTCGATCCGGATATGCATCTGCTGCGTCAGGCGATCGTCAGCACGCTGGGCTTTGGGACGATTGGGGGTTTGGCGATCTGGGCCAAGCTCGAGTCGTTTCACCTGGGCTGGGGCTTGTGGTCGAGCTTCCTGATAGGCGGGCTGGCCACGATGACCCTGATGCTGACTAGCGCGTTGGTGCGGGTGTGCCGGCGTGCGTGGGATCGCCGGCGTGCCGAGCGGGGCGAGGTGGTGGCCGAGGCGCCGCGCCTGCCGCGCGAGACGCGCATTCTGGTGGTCGAGTAAGCGGCGGATCCGGGGCGGCGCAAAGCCTCTGCCCCGGCTTGGGCCAGATTGCCCGGCTTGGGCTTGACCGCCCCGGCGTGGGCCCCGGATCGCCTATAATCGTGCTATGGAAAAACGCGACTTTGGCAATACGGGACTGCGTGTGTCGGCCCTGGGCTTCGGCGCCGCACCGGTCGGGTACCTCAAGACTGATCAGCAGCAAGTTGCGCGGATGCTCAACCTGATGTTGGACCAGGGCCTGAGCCTGATCGATACCGCCGAGTGTTACGCGGGCTCGGAAGAGATGATTCGCCAGGCCGTGGGCCATCGTCGGGACGAGTATGTGCTGGTCACCAAGACCGGCCACGATGTGCCCGACACCAGCGGTCCGGAGTTCAGCGAGGAGCGCATCACCGGATCGATCGACCGGTCGCTGCGCCGTCTGGGCACGGATCGACTGGATGTGGTGCTGCTGCACTCCTGTTCCAGGGAGAAACTGGAGCAGGGCGAGGCGGTGGCGGCGCTGGTCAAGGCCCGCGAGGCGGGGAAGATCCGCTTTGCCGGCTACTCGGGCGACAACGAGGCGGCGGTCTACGCGGCCACGCTGGAGGATATCGCCGTGATCGAGACCTCGGTGAGCATTGCCGACCAGGCCAACATCGAGGGAGTGCTGCCGGTGGCGCGGCGCCGTGGCTTGGGCGTGGAGGCCAAGCGGCCGATCGCCAACGCGGCGTGGAAGAGCGGCGACCAGCAGCCGGGCTTCTACAAGAACTACGCCAGCGAGTACCACCAGCGTCTGGCGAAGATGGGGCTGACCACGGCCGACTTGGGCTTTGACGGGCCGGAAAATAAAGTCTGGCCGGAGATTGCTTTACGTTTCACGCTGAGCATGCCAGGCGTGCACTGCGCCATCGTGGGGACGACGAAGACTGACAATGCCCTGGCCAATATCGCGGCGGCGAAGAAGGGGCCGCTGCCGCAGCCGACGGTGCAGGCCATCCGGGCCGCCTTTGCCCGGGCTCAGCCGGCGGCGGGCTGGCCTGGTCAGGGGTGAGTTGCTTTCCATTCGTTGCGGAAGTTGGGTATACTTGGCGTCTGCCAAGTCCGGCGATGTTCGCCGGCGGTCCGCACCGTGACGCCTTATCGGGGATCTCTCAACCACTTCCCAAATGGCTCACCTGCTTGGAGTGTTCGTGATGAAGCTGTACGTCGGCAACCTTAGTTTCCAGACCACCGAGGATGGGCTGCGCCAGTTGTTTGGTCAGCATGGCGAAGTGCAGGAGGCGGCGATTGTGACGGATCGCGAGACGGGGCGTTCGCGCGGGTTCGGGTTCGTGACCATGCCCGACGATGCCCAGGCCAAGGCCGCCATCGAAGCGACCAACGGCTTGGAACATGAAGGCCGGGCACTGGTGGTCAACGAAGCACGGCCCAAGACCGAGCGTCCCGGTGGCAGCGGCGGCGGCGGGTTCCGTGGCGGCCGTGGCGGTGGTGGTGGTGGTGGCGGTGGCGGTGGCGGTGGTGGTGGCTACAGCCGTGGCGGCCAGGGCGGCGGCGGCCGCGACTGGTAAGCGACTGCGCGGATGACTCTGCGACGACATGGGGCACAACCTCGTCTTTGCCTTGCCAGGCCGCAAACTTCGCAAGAGGGCTATTGTTTCGCCCAACCCTCTGCTATAATCTTTGCCTTAATGCCGTTGAGCGTTCAACGGCGATTCAGTCGGTTGGCTTGTCGCCAGCCCACGTGTCTCGAGCGCCCACGATTGCTCCAAGCGACGACCGTGGCCTCAAATGCTTGGAGTGTCTTGTATGAAGATCTATGTCGGTAACATGAGCTTCCAGACGACCGAGGACAGCCTGCGGGCGCTGTTCACGAACTATGGAAGCGTCGATGAAGTGGCGGTCATCAGCGATCGCGAAACGGGTCGTCCGCGCGGTTTCGCGTTTGTGACCATGGGCAATGACACTGAGGCCCAAGCCGCCATCGAGGCGCTCAACGGACAGGAATTCGAAGGTCGGACGCTCAACGTCAACGAAGCCAAGCCTCGCCCCGCGGGCGGCGGCGGTGGTGGAGGCGGCGGCGGTGGCGGCTTCCGCGGCGGCAAGGGCGGCGGTGGCGGCGGCGGCTTCAAGGGCAAGGGCGGCGGTTACGGCGGCGGCGGGGGTGGTGGTGGCGGTGGCGGCGGTGGCCGCGGCGGCGATCGCTGGTAATCGGCCCAAGTTCGTACTCACAAAACTATTTCACCCCGTCAGGTCGCTCCTGGCGGGGTTTTTTCCTTTTCGGGCGTCGCTTTTCCCGCTGGGCACCTAAAATACTGGCATGACTCACCTCCTGGTTTGCGTGGACTTCTCCGACGTGACGCAGGCTGTGCTTGCCGAAGCACGCAAGCTCGCCGGCGCCCTGCGCGCCAAGGTGACGCTGCTGCACGTCGCGCCGCCCCAGCAGAATCTCCTGGGGCTGGAGCCTGATCTCATCGGGCTGGAGCCCGTGCCGCAGGTGCCGACCCCGCTGATCGCGCCGGTTCGTCAAGACACCCACCGCGGCCTGGAGTCGCTGGCCCAGCAGTTCGACGGCGCCGCCATGCAATGCCAGGCGATCCTGGTTGAAGGGTCCGTGGTCCAGAGCATCGACGAACACGCACGCCAGATGGCGGTGGACATGATCATCGTCGGGTCACACGGCCACGGCGCCCTGTATCACGCGCTGGTCGGCAGCGTCACCGAGGGTCTGCTCCGCCAGGCCCGCCAACCAGTCCTGGTCGTCCGTAGCCAGCGTTGATCGACTGACTGAGCAGAGAGGAAACAGCCGCGGCTACTCTCTCATCCTGGCAGTATTGGTTCCGGGCGCGGCGCATCTGTGCTATCGTGTTCGCCGTGAAAGACTTCGTCTATTCCATCCGCTGGATTGTTGTTCTTGCCGCCGTGCTGACTGGGGTACTGCCCGCCTTGGCGGCGCCCCTGGCGGTGACGGGGGATGAACGCCACCTGTGGGTGCTCACGCCCGGCAGCAATGCCGGCACCAACACGATCCACCATCGCAGACTGGGCGATCCGCCTAACACGCTGGCGCCGGTGCGCTCCGAAGTCGGCAAGGTCCTGTTGGGCGGACTGGCCACCGCCGACAACAAGCTCTGGCTGGTCTACGACTCGCTGCTGGTGCAATCGCTGGAGTTGACCGCCAGTGAGTTGCCCATCAAGACCTACCGCACCAAAGTCGAGCCGGCGTTGCCCAAAGGGTCGCAGGTGATCGCCTTGGCCGCGGGTGCCAGGGGACCCTGGGCGCTGGTGCGGGTGACTCAGGAAGGCGTGCTGCGTGCGATTGATGCGCCGCCGGCTGAATCCGCGTCCGGCACGGCTGACAGCGACAAGTCCGCCGCCGCACCCCCCCCCCAGGCCGATCAGAACCCCGTCAATGAAGTTCGCCTGCTGCGGATGGGGACGACCAGTTGGCTCAAGGCTGAACTGCCCGCGGATTGGCCCGGCGGCGCCGTGGGCTGGCTGGTGTTCACTGATCCGGCTGGGGCGCACCCCGTGCTGCTGGCGCTGCCCGAGACGGGTGCCGCGGCCGAGACGGGAACGAGCGACTCGGATTTGTGGGTCTACCGCTTTGCGGTCCAGCCGGTACCGACTCCGGCAACCCAGCCCGCCGATGACACCGCCCAACGAAGTGCGGATCAAGGCGCCGGGGGTCAACCGCCGACTGCACCCCCGCCGGGTGTAACGCAAAGGCCCGTGCAACGCGGGCCCACCACGCGGCCGGCGCCCGCCTCGCCGGCTTTGCCCAAGGGGCAATGGGTCCGACAGGATTACCGCTTGCCGCCCGGCGGCGCGATCCTGCCCGTGACGGTCGACAGGCAACTCGTTGTGGCGCGGCGTGACCCGGCCCAGCCCACGCTGACTGTGCGGGCATGGGTCCTTCGACCTGAAGGCATGACCGAATTAGCCACGATGGCGCTGGACGTCGATCCCGATGCCGTGCCGTGGAACGTGGCACCGGTGAATCAGACGCTGGGGCTGATCGCCGCGACCGACACCCGCAAGTGGCTTTGGACGCGCAATGACCTGATGGGCCATCAGGTCATTGCCCCGGTGGAGGTGACCGAGCCCTCGCCGGTAGAGTGGAGGCAGCAGATCGGGATGGTCGTGCTGATCATGGTGCTGGTGGCGGCGACGCTGATCCTGTTTCTATTCTGGAAGCGCGAGCCCGCCGGCGTGGTGGTGAAGCTGCCGGCGGACCTGGCGGTGGCGGACCTGGGCACGCGCGCCCTGGCGGGGCTGATCGATCTGGCGCCTTGCCTGGCGATCGCCATGTTCGTCTTCAAGGTCAGCATCATGGAGGTCTTCACCGTCTGGCCCGCCTTCCCCGGTGGGGCCACGCACTTCTGGCCCGAGTTGACCGCCATCGGCCTGTTTGTACTGCACACGACGCTGAGCGAAATGTTCACCGGCCAGACCCTGGGCAAAAGGATCATGGGCCTGCACGTGACCGACCTGTCGGGCAACCCGATCAACATCTGGCAGGCGCTGGGCCGCGGCCTGACCAAGGCCCTGGACCTGGTCCCCCCCTTCCCCCTGCTCCTGTTCCCCCTGTTTAACCCCTCGCGGCAACGCCTGGGCGACCTGATGGCCAAAACCCTGGTCGTCGGCCCGGCGCCGGAAAAGGACGAGCCGGAGGAAAGCCAAGACGATGGGTTTGATGATGTGGAGTGACTTCCCGGGTGGTCTATGATTTCTGATTTCTAATCGGGGGAACGGTCAAATCACGGTGGCTTTCAAATCAGAAATCAGCAATCAGACGGCCTCAACAGCGGCGCAGCGGCTCCAATCAGCAATCCACCGCCCCGCCGTCGTGCTTCTTTCGGGCGGCCTGGACAGCGCGACGACGCTGGCGATCGCCCGCAGCGACGGCTACGTCTGCCACGCCCTGTCCTTCGACTACGGCCAGCGCCACCGCATTGAACTCGCAGCCGCGCACCGCGTCGCCGACCACCTGGGCGTCGCCAGCCACCGCTGGGTCACCATCGACCTGCGCGCCTTTGGCCACAGCGCCTTAACCGACAACATCCCGGTGCCCAAAGACCGCGGCAATCTCCTGCGCGACTCTGAAAAATCCGAAATCCGACGGCCTCAACAGCGCAAGCTAAATCCGAAATCCGAAATTCCCCTCACCTATGTCCCGGCACGCAACACCATCTTCCTCTCCTACGCCCTGGCTCTCGCCGAGGTGCTCGACAGCACCGACATCTTCATCGGCGTCAACGCCGTGGACTACTCGGGCTATCCCGATTGCCGGCCGCAGTACATCGCCGCCTTCCAGCAGATGGCCAACTTCGCCACCCGTGCCGGTGTCGAGGGGCACGCTCTGACCATCCACACGCCGCTGATCGACTGGTCCAAGACCCGCATCATCCAGTGCGGCCTGGAACTGGGCGTGGACTATAGCCTCACCCACAGTTGCTACGACCCCGACGAGCAAGGCCGCGCCTGCGGCCGCTGCGACTCCTGCCTGCTGCGCCAACAGGCGTTCGAGTCTCTGGGCATGCGCGATCCGGTCCGACCCCCTCTCCCCCGGGGAGAGGGCTGGGGTGAGGGGACCCAAGGATGAAGCGTAGCCACAAACAACACCTTCGCCCACGGCCTTGCATCCGTTGATCTCACTCTCATTCCAGCACCCACACATCTGCAGATCCCCTCACCCGGCTCGCCAAGCCTCGCCACCCTCTCCCCAAGGGAGAGGGGTTACAATCCACATCATGGAACTCCCCGTGGCTCCGCAACAGCATCAGCCCGACGCCGCCACGCTGGTGCGTGCCATCCGCCGCGCCGATGTGATCCTGGCACGGACGGCGGCGGAGGAAACCGAACTGTCGGGCGCCACGGCCTACACCAATCCCGCGCGGCCGGGCGTGCATATGGCCAACTTCGCCGCCGAGGTGCGCGTGCCCGAAGGCCAGACGCCGCAACAGGTGGTGGACGAAGTCGAGGAACACTTCCAGCACCAGGGCGTGCTCTGTCACGCGCTGGTCGCTAATGACTCGGCTTGGTCGCCGGCGCTGGTGCAGACCCTCGAAGCACGCGGCTACGTGCGCAGCGGCGCGTGCGACGTATGCCTGCTGGGCCGCTACGTACCGCCGACGATCCCGCTACCGCCGATTCAGATCATTCCCGCACGCTCGCTCTACCCGCAACTGCGCGAATTTCACCGCCGGGCGGCACGCGAGCAGGAAGACGCCGACGAGACCCTGGCCGAGCAACTGACTCAGACACGAATCGATCACCTGGATGAGCCGCGTCTGGAAGTCTTCTGCGGGCGCATCGATCAAGCCATCGCGGGGCTGGTGGCCATCGTCACCCTGGGCAATATCGGCGTGATCGACGATGTGTACACCGCCCCGGCGTTTCGCGGCCGCGGCGTCGCCACGCGACTGCTCGACTACGCCATCGATCACTGTGCCCGCGCCATGTTCCAGAGCGTGATTCTCGAGGTCCGCCAGAGCGACGCGCCGGCCCGCCGGTTGTATGAATCGCTGGGTTTTTGTGCCGTGGCGTCGCACCACAAGTATGTAAGAGGCTAAGCCGCAAGCGGCTCGAAAGTCAGCAATGGCCCAACGCTCTTCCCCACCCGTCGTGCTCACTCTCATGCGTCTCCTGGCGCTGGCCGCCACGGCGTTGTGTTTCTACCTGCTGGGGGCGTCACTGGCTGAGTCGCACGTGGCCGGCTGCGGCGCCGGGTCGTCCTGCGATGCGGTGCTCAGCAGCCGATGGTCAGCCTGGCTGGGCCTGCCGGTGGCGGCGCCGGCAGCGGCGATCTACGGCCTGGCCTTCATCGCCACGCTGCACATCGGCCCGGGCGCCTCGCTGCGCCGGCAGGGCCGCGCCTGGTCGTTCCTCCTCCCGGCCGCCATCGTCATCGTGCTCGCCGCCATCTGGTTCTTCATCCTCCAGGCTGCGGTGATCCGCGCCTTTTGCCCGTGGTGCATGGCGACGCATACCTGCGGTCTGCTGCTGGGGGTCCTGCTCCTGGCCATGGCGCCGGTGCGCCACTATGGCTTGCTGCCGCCCTGGCGACTGGGGTGGCTGGGCGCCGTCGGCGGCGGCGCGGTCGCCATGCTGATCGTCGGTCAGCTTCTCTACGCGCCGGCAAGCCATCAGGTCATCGAGCACAACGGGCCGGGCAACGGCGCGAGCCACGCGAGCAACTATCAGTTCGCCACGCCCGGCGGCGTGATCACGCTCCAGGCCGGCACGCTGCCGACCCTGGGCGATCCGGCCGCGCCCCACGTGGTGGCGCTCATGGCCGACCACACTTGCCCGCACTGCCGGGCCATGCACGACTTCATCCGCCAGGCCCGGCAGCGGTACGGCCAGCAATTGGCGATCGTCATCATCCCCGCGCCGCTGGACCGCAAGTGCAACCCGGCGATCACGGAGACCGAGCCGGCCAATATGGGCGCCTGCGACTACGCCGAGTTGTCGTTGGCGGTGTGGCGGGCCGAGCCGGCAAAGTACGAGGAGTTCGATCACTATCTTTTCGAGCCCCAGCGTCCTCCATCGGTCGCAGAGGCGCGCGCCAAGGCCCAGGCGATGGTGGGACAGGCCGCGCTGGATAAGGCGCTGGCCAGCGGCTGGCCACGTGAGCAGATCAGTCGCAACGTCAAGTTGTACGGCTTTGCGAAGGTGCCGCGCTTGCCCTGTCTGCTGGGGCCGCGCGCGTCGATCCAGGGCGTGCCGCCGAAAGTCGAGGAGTTTTTCAAGGACCTGGAAAAGGTGGCGGGGCTCGAGGGAAAGTAGAAAGTAAGAAGTGGAAAGTGAAGCGACGAGACACCCTTGCGCAACTGCGCCATTTGGCCTTGTTACCTTTTGCTTGGCACTTTCTGCTTTACACTTATTCCGTCCGCTAGAATCACGCTCATGACCACCACGGCTCAGGATCTGAAAACGCGCCTGGTCGTCGGCATGGAAATCCATGTCGAACTGGCGACGCGCAGCAAGATGTTCACCGCGGCGCCCAACGTGGCGCACCCGTCCAATTTCGACGCGGCACCCAATACCCTCTGTGATCCGGTAGTGCTGGGCATGCCCGGGGTGCTGCCGGTGATCAATCGCGACGCGGTGGAGATGGCGATGCTGGTGGGGCTGGCGCTGGGGTGCAGGATCGCCAAGTTCACCAAGTGGGACCGCAAGAGCTACTACTACCCGGACCTGCCCAAGAACTACCAGATCAGCCAGTACGACTTGCCGTTGTGCTATGACGGGGCTTTCGACTTGCCCGTGACGGACGACTCGGGGAACCTGCCCAACGTCGCCACGAAGCGCATCGGCATCATTCGCGCCCACCTGGAGGAAGACGCGGGCAAGCTGCTGCACGAAGCGCCGGGTGGGCATGCGATCGATCATTCGATCGTCGATTTGAACCGTGCCGGTACGCCGCTGCTGGAGATTGTGACACAGCCGGACTTCGAGACGCCTGAGCAGTGTGTGCAGTTTGCCCAGATGTTGCGCGATATCTGCCGGAGCCTGGGCGTGAGCGAAGGGATCATGCAGAAAGGGCACATACGCTTTGAGCCGAACATCAATGTGCATATTGAGCGTGATGGAAAGACACACGAGACGCCCATCGTCGAGATCAAGAACCTCAACAGCTTCAAGGCCGTGTACGGCGCGGTGGCCTATGAGTATCAGCGACAGGTCGAGGAGTGGCTGGAGAACGGCGGGGTGATGAAGCCTGGCACTTCCGGGGGCAAGAGCACGCGCGGCTGGGACGACGTGCGGCAGGCGACGTTCCTCCAGCGTGAAAAGGAAGAGGCCCACGACTATCGCTACTTCCCCGACCCCGACCTGGTGCCGGTGAAGGTCAGCGACCAATGGCTGGAAGAGGTCAAGGCCCGGCTGACGGAATTGCCGCATCAGCGGTTGCTACGCTACACGCGCGATTTGGAGCTGAACGAGAAGGAGGCCCGGCAGATCATCGACGAGCCACGGTTGTGTGCGTTTTTCGAACAGGTGCTGGCGGCGGGCGTCGAACCGCGCCGTGCTTCGGCCGTGCTACTCAATAACCTGTCTCGTCGCGCCAATGAGAAGGGCCTGGGCGTTGCTGAACTGGGCATTACCCCCGCGCAGGTGGCGGCGATCGACCAACTGGTCCGGGATAGCAAGGTGTCGTCGAGTGCCGCCGACGAGTTGTACAAGGCGCTGGCGGATGAGCCGGATGCGGCCGCCGACCCGGCGCAACTGGCTGAGGCGCGCGGGTTGGTGCAGGTGAGCGACGACGCGGCCCTGTCGGAATGGTGCGACGCCGCCATCGCCGCCAATGCCAAGTCCGTCGAAGCGGTGAAGGCCGGCAAGGACGCCGCCATCGGCGCCCTGGTCGGCGCGGTGATGAAGCTCTCCAAAGGCAAGGCGAACCCGAAGGTCGTCAGCGAAATGCTGCGAGCGAAGCTGCGCACCTGACGACATGAGGGGCAGCCCCGCTTAAGCGGGGCCGCCGGGACACCCATAGGTCTGCGACCACCAGGGGTATACTCGCTTCATGTCCGTATCAGCCTCCATTTCCGAGCCCGCATTGGCGCGCCAGTGGCGTGTGCGCCCCAGTGCCGGGGTCTTCGGCGCGGTCATGCTGATGCTCATCGCGTTGCCCTGTGTGCTGACCTTGCCGATATCGCTGAGGCGCTACGACCAGCAGCAGGTGACCGGCGCCCAGAGCCGGGGGTTTGAAGCGCCGTCGTGGTCTGAGCCGATGGGCGCCGATTCGCTGGGCCGGCCACTGCTGTGGCGCTGCGCCCTGGGCGGGGCGATCAGCCTGGGCATCGGCCTGGCGGCAGCGCTGATCTCGGTGCTCATCGGCGTCACCTGGGGCGCGCTGGCGGGCTACATCGGCGGGCACACCGACTCGGCCATGATGCGCATCGTCGACGTGCTTTATGGTCTGCCGTACATCCTGCTGGTCGTACTGGTCAACCTCGCGCTCCAGCCGACGGTGCGCTGGGCGCTAGCGACGGTCGTGGGCCAGGCGGCGGCAGGCGGACTGGCGGACCTGGTGACGCTGCTCATCGCCATCGGCGGGGTGAGCTGGCTGACCATGGCGCGGGTGATTCGCGGGCAGGTGCTGTCGCTGCGGGCCCAGCCGTTCATCGAGGCCGCGCGGGCCTGCGGCGTGGGGCCCTGGCGCATCCTGCGCGTGCACCTGTTGCCCAATCTTGTCGGGCCGATTGTGGTCTATACTACGCTCACGGTGCCGACGGCCATTTTGCAGGAGAGTTTCCTGTCGTTTCTGGGGATCGGCGTGCAGCCGCCGCTGCCCTCGTGGGGCAACCTGGCGGCCGACGGACTGTCGGAGCTGCACGCGCTGGGCCTGGGCATCGGCGCGGTGCGCTGGTGGCTGCTGGCCTGGCCCTGCGTGCTGCTGGGCCTGACGCTGCTGTCGCTCAACCTCCTGGGCGACGCCCTGCGCAACCGCCTGGACCCGCGCGGCAGCCGGTCGTAGAAGTTAGCCGCGGCTAATTCCGGCTCTTGCATGGTGGGAATTTTCTCATGGAAAATCGCTTCGGGTTCAAAGATTTCGTCAATGTGGTGCTGCTGCTGGCGATCCTGGCGACGATGTGGATTGCCATCAAGCAGTTTGACCGGCAATGGGATGACATCAAATCGATCAAAAGCGAAGTGCGGGCGCTGGCGACGGCGCAGAACCAGCTTAAGAACCGGATCGAGGATCTACAGAAGAGCGGCGTGACGGCCGGGCCTGCCACCGCCGGCGCTGGCGGGGCGGCTTCGGACGCGCCGACGCATGCCCTGGATGACATCCGTCAGGCGCGCAGCGCGCCGGATTTCGCCGAGGGCGACGTGCTGGTAGACGCCTTTGGCACCAACGTCAAATCCGTCACCGCCCTGACGTACAAGGACCTCTACGGCCGAACGATCCAGAACTACGTGCTCGAATCGCTGGCGACGCAGCACGACGACACGCTGGAATGGTTGCCTCTGATCGCCGAGTCGTGGGACATCAACGACAACTCCAAGGCGTGGGATGAGTACATGACCGCGCGGCGGGCAGAGTTGACGGCCCAGATCGAGCGTGATCCAACCGTGCTGGACTCAACCAGACTGATGATCCGCCGGGAACAGGAGAAAGCAGGGAAGCCGATTCCCGACGCTCTTGCCCTGACCGAACAGGCTCGGGAGGCGTGGATCGACAAGCAGATCCGCGAGGACCCCCAGCGTCCGCCGGCGATGACCATCGTTTTTCGCCTCCGCCGGGACGTGAATTTTTCCGATGGCCAGCCTCTGACCGCTCGCGACGTCGAGTTCACCTGGACGCTGTTGAACAACCCGTTGCTCGACGCGCCCGAGACGCGCAATTTCTACGACAACGTCGAGAGCTACAAGGCGCTGGACGACTTCACGATGGAGTTCAAGTTCCGCGAGCCGCACTATCTGGCGCTGAGTATGGTGGCGGCGTTCGGCATTCTGCCCAAACATTTCTACAGCAAGTTCAGCATCGACGACATCAATGACCGCCCGGGCCTGCTCATGGGCAGCGGCGCCTATCGACTGGAAGACCCGGTTAACTGGGGTCCGGGTAAGCTGGTGAAGCTGGTGCGCAATGAGAATTACTGGGGGCCCAAGCCGGGCATCGTGGCGCTGATCTGGCTGGAAATCAAGGAGGATGTGCCGCGTTTCACTGCCTTTAAGAACGGCCAGATCGACCTGTTCAGTGCCACGCCCGAGCAATACATTGAGCTGAGATCCGATCCCGACATCGCCGCCAAGTATCAAGCATGGGAATACAAGGCTGTGCCCAGCGGCTATAACTTCGTCGCCTGGAATCTCGAGCGCAACGGCAAGCCCACGCACTTTGCCGACAAGCGCGTGCGCCAGGCGATGACCTACCTGATTGATCGGCAGCGCATCGCCGAGCAGATTTTTCGCGGCTTTGCCCAACCCACCTCCGGCCCATTCGACGAGGAATCCCCGCAGTCCGACGCGACGCTCAAGCCGCGGCTCTATGACAAGGCCAAGGCCTTGGCGCTACTGGCGGAAGTGGGCTGGACGCCCGGCAGCGACGGCGTGCTGCGCAACAAGGCCGGCCAGTCCTTCGCCTTCACCCTTACCTACCCCTCGGGAAGCCAGGACTACGAGCAGACCATGCTCATGATCAAGGATTCGCTCAACGACGCGGGCATCCTGATGACGCAGGACCCGCAGGACTGGAGCATCTTCATCGAGCGGGTGGACGGTCGGGCATTCGATGCCTGCGCCCTGGGATGGGGCGGCGGCGCCATCGAAGGCGACATCCGCCAGATGTTCCATTCGTCGCAGATCGCCGGCGGCGCCAACAACTTCACCAGCTATCGCAATCCCCAGCTCGACAAGCTGATCGATCAGGCGCGGCGGACCATCAACGAAGACCAGCGCATGAAGCACTGGCAGGCGTGCCATCGCATTCTTTACGAGGACCAGCCGTACACCTTTATGCTTCGCCGCAAGAGTTTGGTGTTTATTGATAAGCGCGTGCATAACGTTCGCAAAGTGCTTACGGGCCTGAGCGGGCGAACGACCTGGTACGTCCCCGGCGAGTTACAGAAGCGCCGCCCCTGAAACGCAGCCATGCTTAGCTATATCGTTCGGCGATTAGTGTTGATGATCCCCACGCTGTTGGGCATGACGTTTCTGGTGTTCATGGTCATGGCCATGAGTCCAGGCGGCATCGGGGGGAGTCTGCTCAACGAACTGGGCCAGCTCGACTCGCAGCAGGCGCGGGCGCAGAAGGACTATTACGAGCGGCGCTACGGCATCCGGGACAATCCCCTGGTGCAGTATGGCCGCTGGCTGCACCAAGTCTCCCCAATTGGCTTTGAGATCGATGTGAACCTGGATACCGGCGAGCGCCGCTGGAACAATTTCGGGTTCAAGTGGCCGGACTTAGGCAGAAGCCTGGCGATGAAGCGGCAGGTGACGGAGATTTTCGCTGAGGCTTTACCCGTCACGGTGCTGCTGAATGTGCTCACCACGCCGATCATCTATGCCTTGGCGATCCTGTTGGGTATTTACGCGGCAAGACATCGCGGTCGATTATTCGACGTACTTTCCAGCGTGTCCTTGCTGGCCTTGTGGTCGCTGCCCACGATCATGGTGGGGACCTTGTTGATCGGCTTTCTCGCCAACCGCGATTATCTTCCATGGTTCCCTCCCGCCGGGCTCAGTTCACTTGAGGCGCACAACATGGCGTTCCTGCCCGGTTGGTCCGTCGACGGCTGGGAGCGGGGCTGGCTGCTGGACCGGCTCTGGCACCTGACGCTGCCCGTGGTCTGCCTGCTCTACGGCTCTTTTGCCGTGCTCATGAAGCTCATGCGCACCTCGGTCCTGGAGAACTTGTCATCCGATTTCATCCGCACCGCCCGCGCCAAGGGCGTGACCGAGCATCGCGTGCTCTGGGGGCATGCCTTTCGCAACAGCCTGCTGCCTTTGATCACGGTGATGGCGGGCATTCTGCCGAGCCTGTTGGGCGGATCGCTGATCATCGAGTACATCTTCAGCATTCCGGGCATGGGGCAATTGATGGTCGAGGCCATTCGCGCCCGTGACCGCGAGGTGGTATTGGCCAATACGCTGGTCATCGGCCTGCTGGGCCTGCTGTCGATCCTGATCGCTGACCTCCTTTACGCGGTGGCGGATCCGAGGGTGAGCTATGAGTGAAATAGACGCCTTGATTCCGCACCCGGGCATGCCGGCCCCCGAGCCGACGGCGCTCGTCCAGCCGCCCCCGCGCGACCAAGCCCGGCAAACCCTCTTAGGCATGGTTATCCAACGCACCTTCGCCAATACGGGCGCCGTCATCGGCATCGCCTGGCTGGGCGTGTTGGCAGTCGGCGCCGTCGGGGCGCCGTTCCTGGCCAGCTCCTATCCCCTCGTAGTCAAGACGACCGATGGCCAATGGTTCTTCCCGCTGTTTCGCTATCTGACGGCTGTGGATGTCATGCTGCCGATTCTGATGATCCTGGCCATCGCGCTGGTGAGCTTGCGCCGCTTCTCGGCACGGAAGCGGGTGGTCACGTTCTTTCTGGCCGGGATCGTCGTGGCCACAACCTGCCTGTTGCTGATTCACCCGCAACGCCGCGAAGTGTTTTCGGAGCACCGGGAATTGCAGGCGGCGGGCAAGGTGCAATGGTCGATCTCACCGCCCGTGCCCTATTCGCCGCGTGACCGCCAGCGCGATCTGGGTTACCCCACCTATCTTCCTCCGGCCCTCGGCGGGCCGCATTGGATGGGCACCGAATCCAGCGGCTCGGATGTTTTCTCGCGCATGATCCATGCCTGCCGAATCGCCCTGTCCATCGGCTTTATCGCCACCGGCATCGCCGTGGTCATCGGCGTGATCGTCGGCGGGTTGATGGGCTACTTCTCCGGCGTCATCGACCTACTGGGCATGCGCCTGGTGGAAATCTTCTCCGCCATTCCCACGTTGTTTCTTCTCTTGACCCTCGTCGCCGTCATGCCCCCGGAATGGAATCCTTATCGCCTCTACGCGATCATGGTGCTCATCGGCCTGACGGGTTGGGTCGGCTACGCACGCTTCGTCCGGGCCGAGTTCCTCAAGCTGCGCAAGCAGGATTTTGTGCAGGCGGCGATCGCCTGCGGCTTGCCCCTGCGCTCGGTGCTCTTCCGCCACATGCTGCCCAACGGCGTGGCGCCGGTGCTGGTCGAAGCCAGCTTCGGCGTCGCCAGCGCGATCATGTTCGAATCGGTGCTCTCCTTCCTGGGCGTGGGCCTGGTCGATGAACCCTCCTGGGGCCAGATGCTGGGCGAAGCCATTGGCGCCGCGGGGTCCTTCAAGTGGTGGATGGCCGTATTTCCCGGCCTGGCGATCTTCTTTACTGTGATGGCCTACAACCTCATCGGCGAAGCTCTCCGCGACGCGATCGACCCGCACTCCCAGCGATCCACCATGCTCTAATTCACGAATTGAACCCGCATGCCTGACACTTCGCAAAATAAACCCCTGCTCCAAATCCGCGATCTGGCGGTGAGCTTTCCTACCGGCGGGCGCGGCGCGCGGCGCGCGGACCAGCGCCGCCGGGTTCGGGCCGTCAACGGCGTCAACCTCACCATCTACCCGCAGCAGACTCTGGCGGTCGTCGGCGAATCCGGCTGCGGCAAGTCGGTCACCGCGCTGTCCACGCTGCAGTTGATCCCTACCCCGCCGGGGCGATACGACGGCGGAAGCATCCACTGGTATGGCCAGCAGAACGGGGACTCGGCGGGCGTCGATCTCCTGCGCCTGCCCGAAAAGAAGATGCGCGACATTCGCGGCAACCAGATCGCCATGATCTTCCAGGAGCCGATGACCAGTCTCAACCCGGTCTACACCATCGGCGAGCAGATTCTTGAAGCCGTGCTGCTGCACCAGAAGGTGACGCGGCGGCAGGCGGTCCAGATCGCCGAGGCGGCGCTGCGCGATGTGGGCATTGCCGACCCCGGTAACCGGCTCAAGGAGTATCCGCACCAACTCTCCGGCGGCATGCGGCAGCGCGTCATGATCGCCATGGCGCTGGCGTGCCAGCCTGTGCTGCTGCTGGCGGATGAGCCGACCACTGCCTTGGACGTGACCATCCAGGCGCAGATTCTCGAACTGCTGCGCGAACTTCAGACCCGCCGGCACATGAGCGTGCTCTTGATTACGCACGACTTGGGCGTGGTGGCGGAGAACGCCGACGTGGTGGCGGTGATGTATGCCGGCCGAGTGGTCGAGTACGGCTTAGTGCACGATGTGTTCAAGAACCCGCTGCACCCCTACACGCGCGGCTTGTTCAACTCCATGCCCGCGCTGGGCGGCGCGCACCTTCGCCTGCTGGCGATCCCCGGCAACGTGCCCGACCCCTCGCAATTCCCCACCGGCTGCCCGTTCCACCCGCGCTGCCCGTCGATGCAGGGCGACCCCCAGTGCGCCAACGAAGACCCGCCGCTGCTGGAGATCACCGACAAGCACTGGGCGGCGTGCTGGCATGTGCCGGGGTACAAGCAGGGCAAGCGCACGACGCCGGACATTGCGTATCGCCGGGAGGCGGTTGGGGCCCCCTCTCCCCCGGGGAGAGGGTTGGGGTGAGGGGATCAAC
>JBBDMX010000065.1:0-20428 GCA_040878035.1 Phycisphaeraceae bacterium
GCAAGTTAGCGTTCTGTTAACAATTCATGGGCGATTTGTTACGGACAGCATTGCCGGGGGAGGGGAGGGGGGGATGACATGTATCCAGATATCCGGAATTGCCCGCGCGAAAGCCCAGCCGCTCCCGCGGCGGGGATCCCACCCGCGGGAGCGGGTGGGCTTTCGATAGCTGATCCCGATCGCTTCTCGTTGGTCGACTTGGGTCTTCGTTCCTGGTTTCCTCGTTCTTCATTTCCCCATCACTTTGCAATTCCGCCCCAAATGGCGATAATTGATGGGCTGCCCTTAAATCGACCGCCTGCAACAAACCCCCAGCCTGGGAGTGGCCACTTTTATGAGCGACACGGACACACTGCTTAAGGAAGAGATTCGCGATCCGGCCACGGCGCGGAAGTATTTTGCCGCCGCCGAGAAGAGCGAGCAGCAAGGCGAGAAGATCAGGGCCCTGGAGGCCTACGAGGCCGCCTATGCCGCCGACCCCGACGATGCCGAGGTGTGCTTCCGCCTGGCGTACACCCTGGACCTGGTGGGCGAAGAGGACGAGGCCCTGCATCTCTACGAGCAGGCGGCCCATCTGCCCCAGCCCCGCCTCAACGCGCTCTTGAACCTGGCGGTGATGTACGAGGACCGCGGGCAGTACAGCCAGTCGGAGCGCTGCCTGCGGCAGGTGCTGACCACCGAGCCCAACCATCCGCGCGCCCGCCTGTACATCAAGGATGTGCTGGCGAGCAAGGCGATGATGGTGGACGACGAGGCCGAGGCGCGGGCGGTCAAGACCGATGCCGTGCTTGACACGCCGGTGACCGATTTCGAGTTGTCGGTGCGGACGCGCAACGCGCTACGGAAAATGAATATCCGCACGCTTGCGGATCTGTTGCGCGTGACCGAGTCGGAGCTGCGTGCCTACAAGAACTTCGGTGATGCGAGCATCGAGGAGATCAAGGGCATGCTGGCGCAGAAGGGTCTGAAGATGGGCGCCGCCCTGGAGCTGCAGCAGTCCGCCGCCAAGAAGGCGGTGTACGACCAACTTAAGGAAGAGACCGGTTCGAGCGACGAGGTGCTCAACAAGTCGGTCAACGAGCTTCAGCTTTCGGTGCGGGCGCGCAAGGCGCTGGCGATTCTCAACGTGCAGACCATCGGCGATCTGGCCGCCAAGACCGAGGCCGAGCTGATGGGCGTGAAGAACTTCGGCATGACCAGCCTGCTGGAAATCAAGGAAAAGCTGGGCGGCCTGGGGCTGGGCCTGCGCACGCTGGAAGAAGAAGCGGCACCGTAGGAATTTCTGATTTCTAATTTCTGATTTCTAATTTGCAGAGCGTCATGCTTGTTGACTGCCCACGCCGACGCTGAGTCCGCGAAGCGTCTGGTATTTCTGATTGACACGTACTGAAATTGAACGCCTGCTGCGCGAATAGAATCTTGCGTTCGTGGATTGGTGCAGTAAACCTCTACCTCGCACGAAAGGATACTCGCATGCGCCGCATTCCCACTGGTTTGTTCGTGGTCGCCCTGGTCGCGTTGATGTCGGGCCTGGTGTCGCCCGTGCTGGCGGCGGCACAGAAGTACAAGCTCGACGCCGCCCACACCTCGGTCTACTTCAGCATCAAGCACGCCGGGATCAGCGACGTCTACGGGCGGTTCAACGAGCATCAGGGCAGCTTCACTGTGGATAAGGACAATCCCGGCGGCTCGTCGTTTGAGATGTCCATCAAGGCGGCGAGCATCGACACGGGCAACGCCAAGCGCGACGACCACCTGCGCAGCCCTGATTTCCTGAATGTCAATCAGTTCCCCGCGCTGACCTTTAAGAGCACCGCGGTCAAGGCGGCCCAGGACGGGCTGGAAGTGACCGGCGACCTGACGATCCATGGCCAGACCAAGAGCGTGACCATCACGCTCAAGGGCGGCGACACCGCCGAGTTCCCGCCCGGCTCCGGGCAGATGCGCATGGCCTACAACGGCCAGCTCACCATCAAGCGCAGCGACTTTGGCATGACCAAGATGATGGGGGCCGTGGGCGACGAGGTGCAGATCATGCTGGGTCTCGAAGGCGTGAAGCAGTGACGTCTAGCGGGCGACGCGCAGCGTTCCCTCCGAAAGGCCCGACGCATGCCCGGACCGCACTGGGCCATCCTGGGTTTGGGCATACCAGCAGTGCTCGGATTGCTGCTGATGCTGCTGGCGGCGGGACTGACGCGGTGGCGCGGGCCGGCGGCGGCGATGGCCTGGCCTCTGGCGTGCGCCGGCGGATTGGCGGTGGGCGCGTGGGCAGTAAACGACTGGCCGACCTGGCCCGCCACTGATCCCGATTCCCGTCTGTTCTACCTGGTGCTGCCCGCGGCACTGCTGGTTGAACTGCTGGGCGCCTTGCCGGGCGTGCCGCGCTGGATCATCTGGCCGCTGCGCGGGCTTATCGCCCTGGCGCTGGGACGCGTGCTGCTGCACGGGTCGGTGTATCTCGTCGAGCAGCCCTTCTCTGAGGAACAGGTGTGGTCCGCCGGCAGGCAAGGGGCGTGGTGGCTGGGGATCGCCGCGGTGGTGATGCTGCCGTGGCTCGCGCTGCATTGGATATGCATGCGTGCCGCGACCCCCGCGCGGTCGATCCCGCTGTCGCTGGCCATCGTGGCCCTGGGCGCGGGCGTGTTGATCTTCACCTCAGGCAGTCAGTCCGGCGGGCAGATGGCGCTGTCGGTCATGGCGGCACTGCTGGGCGGCTGGCTGGGCAGCTTCGCGCTGCGCCGCGGCGGCAGCTTCGCCGCGGCCGTCGGTATGTCGCTGGTGCTCATCGCCGGCCTGCTGATCATCGGCCGCTTCTTCGCCCAGGTCACGACGCCTGCTGCGTTGCTGGTTATGCTGGCTCCCCTGGCGGGACTGCTGGCGGAGGTGCCGATGCTGCATCGGCGCCGCTCGCGTCCGTGGCTCGCCGGCGCCGTGCGCATCGTCGCCGTCGCCATTCCCGTGTCGATCGCCGTGGTACCCAATGTTGTAGGATTCCTCCATGACGTTAGCACCCACACCAGCGATGACGGTTACTGACGCCAGGCGATCCGCCGCGCTCAAGCTCATCGCCCCGCCACTCGCCTGCGCCGCTGCCGACCGCATCCGCCCCTGGGCGCAAGACCCGCGCTATTGGCAGTACCGCTGCCAGCCGGTGCTGTTGCTCGGCGGCAGCCGGGAGGACAACCTGTTCCAGATCGCCGACCTCGAGGCGCACCTGGACCTGCTGGCGTCCTGCGGCGGCAACTTCCTGCGCAACACCATGAGCGACCGCGACGGCGGCGACGAACACGCCTGGCAGCGCCTGCCCGACGGCCGATACGACCTGACGCAATGGAACCCCGCGTACTGGCAGCGCTTTGCCCACTTCCTCCAACTGACCGCCGAGCGCGACATCATCGTGCAGATCGAAGTGTGGGACCGCTTTGACTGGAGCTGCCAGCCGTGGCTGGCGCATCCGGTGAATCCCGCGAATGCCGCATCGGCGCAGCCGCGCGAGGCCGGGCTGGCCCAGGTGTATCCCGAGCACCCGGGCATCGATGTCCAGCCGTTCTTCCACAGCGTGCCGGGCTGCACGCGCTATGAGCCGCAGCTGGATCCGCTGCGCCGGTTGCAGGAAGCCTTCGTGGATGAAATGCTGCGGCATAGCCTGCCGTACGGGCACGTGCTCTACTGCATGGACAACGAGACGTCGTCGGCGCCGGCGTGGGGCCAGTATTGGATGGCACACATTCGCCGCCGCGCCGTCGAGGCGAGCGTGCAGGTTTGCGTCACCGACATGTTCGACGATGCCTGGAAGCCGCAGGAGTCGCCGTCGTTCGCCGGCGTGCTGGCGTCGCCCCAAGTCTATGACTTTGTGGAGATCTCGCAGGTCAACAGCCGCAACTTCGGCGCCGAGCACTGGCAGCGGATCGTGTGGGTCTGTCAGCAGGCGCATGCGAATGAGCCACGCCCGGTGAATCACACCAAGATTTATTCGGATGGGTGCACCAGCTTCGGCTCGGGAACGCCGCAGGACGGCATCGAACGGTTCTGGCGCAACCTCCTGGCAGGGTCGGCGGCGGTGCGCTTTCATCGGCCCACCTCAGGCCTGGGGTTGTCGCCCTTGGCGCAGGCGTGCATGCGCAGCGCACGCCTGGTGCATCGCGTCATGCCCTTCTGGTCGTTGCGGCCTGATGAGGCGTTGGCGCCCGGAGGTGTGGAAGCCAACCGGGCATATGCCGCTCGTGATCCGCAGCATCGCGTGGTGGTTTTCCTGCCCCGTGGCCAGCCGCAGGAACTGGCATGGCCGCAGGCCGGTGCAGTACACGTGGACTGGATCGCTATCGCCACGGGCGCCCGCGTGGGCGCGCAGACAATCCAAGCCAAGGGAGTGATCCAATTGCAGCCGCCGCTGTCAGGCCCCTGCGTGGCAATGGTGCGGCGGGTATAGGCCTGACGCCATGGGGACCACGTCGACCAGAAGGCGCTGGCCTGCTACCACAAAGCCCAAACTGCTGATCCTCAACGACAGGGGCATGAAGCAACAAGCGCCCGGTGACAAATCCCTGAATGGTCACCCATTCAAGGCATCGCCCTGATCGCCTTGCGATACACATCCACCATCCGCGCCGCCGCGTCGTCCCACGTCAGCCTGCGCAGTTCCAGGTCCGCGTGCCGCCGCAAGGTCCGCGACAGTGGCGGGTGCCGCAGCACGGCGATGATCTTGTCCGCCAAGTCGTCGATGTCCCAGAAGTCGGCCGTCAGCGCGTGCCGCAGCACCTCCGATACGCCGCTGGTGCGCGAAATCAGCACCGGCACGTCGTGGCTCACCGCCTCCAGGCACGCGATGCCAAACGGCTCGGACACCGACGGCATCACATACAAGTCCGCCATCTGGAAAATCCGCTCGACATCCGGCGTATCAAGAAAACCAGTGAAGAGCACCTTGTGCCCCACGCCCTGGCGCGCCGCCAGTTCGATCATCTCGGCAATCTGATCCCCGCTGCCGGCCACCACGAACTTCACCCGCTCGTATTTTTCCAGCACCTTCTTAGCGGCGTGTATGAAGTACTCCGGCCCCTTCTGCATCGTCACCCGGCCCAGAAACAGCACGATCTTGTCACGCTTGTCGATGGCCGTGCGCGGCGCCGTCGGCTGCACCTTGGCCCCCGCCTTCTCCTCCAGACCGTTGTACACCACGTCGATCCGCGTCAGGCTCACACCATAGCGATGCGTCAGAATCGCCCGCGTCAGGTGCGACACCGCGATCACGCGGATCGCCCCGTGCATGCCCCGCCGCTCGATCTCGTATACGTGCCGGTTCATCTGCGAACCCGAGCGATCGAACTCCGTCGAGTGCACGTGCACCACCAGCGGCTTACCGGTGGCGGCCGCGACTGCCAGGCCCGCGGGATACGTCATCCAGTCGTGGGCGTGAACCACATCGAACTGCTCGTGCGCCGCGATCGCCAGGCACAAGTCGGCATAGCGCCTGGCCTCCTCGATCACGTCACCTTCGTACAGCGGCCCGGCGGGCGTCATCGGCAACGCTTGCCAATCGCGCAAGACGCTGGGCTGACCTTGGAGATTCGCCAGCCACGCTGCCGTCGAATGCGCGGCGGCCACCGGCCCGCAGCGCATCACCCCGCCGGAAGACTGGTACGGACTGACCAGTGTCGAAGGCACCTCGACAAACTGAACGTTCGCGAAAGCCTTGGAGTCACCCACCCGTGACGGAATGAGGCGGGCCTCGCTCTCTGTCCCTTCTGAGGGAGAGGGCGGGGGTGAGGGTGTCACCATCGGCGCACTGGGAGCCACCCGCACATGCTCGGGCAATTCACTTCGCCCCCGGTCACTCGCCACCGCGCGCGGCAGAACAAAAAGCACCTGCGTCCCCAGCCGCGCCAGACCCCGGGTCAAACCATGGCACGCCGTACCCAGTCCGCCGGTAATAAACGGCGGAAACTCCCAGCCCAACATGAGCACACGCATGGTCACAGCAACCAATATAAACAGAATCCCTGATTTCTGATTTCTGATCTCTGATTATTGCCAAGCCCCGGCATGGCCCGTCTTGGGGCCCAGCCGGGGATCAACGCCAGGGGAATCCCGGCCACGAAGCAATCCCGGCCAAGCTCGAAGACGAGCATGGCCGGGCTTGACCTCAAATCACAAATCAGAAATGCCCAACCCCCGCTGCCTCACGGCCTCAAACAGTAGCACCGCCGCCGCCGTCGAGGCGTTGAGCGAATCGACGATCCGTCCATGCATGGGGATCGCCACGCTGGCGCCATGTTCCCGCGCCGCCGCCCGCCAGCGTTCATCCAGACCGGTGTCCTCGGCTCCGATCACCAGCGCCACCTCGCCTGTCAGCGGCGCTTCGGTGTAGGCGGCCGTCGCCCCCACCACCGCCGCGACGATCCTGGCCTGCCGCTGCAACAGAAACGCGATCACCGCATCCGACGTGGCCGCCACCACGGGCAAACCCAGCACCGCGCCCGTGCTGGCGTGAATCGCATTGGGATTGAACGCATCGACCACCCCGGCGGCCACCAGCACCCCCGCCCCCCCCGCCGCCTCGGCACTACGCACCATCGCCCCCAAGTTGCCCGGCTTGGTCACCCCCACCGTCACCAGCCACAACGCCCCCTTCTCCGTCCTGGCCATATCGTTCAACGACCACACCGGCTGCTCCACCACCGCCAGCACTGCCTCGGGATTCTCGCGGTACGCCATCTTCCGCATCACCGCCGCGGTGACCTGAACCGGCGTCACGCCGGGGGTCACGCCGGGGGTCAAGCCGGGTGTCAAGCCGGGGCAGAGCCCCGCCGCGGGGCGCCGCCCCGGGTCGCCCGAATCCCCCACCCCCGCCAACTCCGAGCACACGTACATTTCCACCATGCGCAATCCCGCCGCCAGCGCCCGCTCGATCTGCCGCCGCCCCTCCGCCACGAACAATCCCGTGCGCCGCCGCTCACGCTGCTCGCGCAACTTCACCACCGCCTTAACCCGCGGGTTCTCCGCACTACTGATCCGAAGCGCCTCAGGCATGGGCGTATCGTACCCACGATCGACTATGGAGTGCGGTGGCAACGACACCGCTTTAGCTTGCGGCGGAGCCGCTTTGGCTGGCAGGAAAATCGACACCATAATCAAGCCGCTCCGCGTCGAGCCGAAGCAGCGTCGTTACCGCCGCGCTCCATAGGACTGGCGACCGCCAAAAGCAGCGACATGGTAAGATCGCGCCATCGCCCATTCTTTCGGGAGCAAATATGCGACGGCCTGCGGCCATCGTTCCGATCGTTTACCTATGCCTTCTGTGGCACGGACCTTGGCTGCCGGCGGCTGCATTATGGGCCAGTCCGATTTATGTTGAAAAGCCGCCGCACGTGCTCATACAGCTAGGTGAAAGAGCACGCACGCCCTTACAGAAGGAAGTGGCTGGTGTTCTGGCCGCTGATCCCTGGCCGATGAACAAGGACAAGCTCAGGACATTGCTGGCGAATAGGTCACCGGAAGAACGCATTGATGCTCTCTTGCCCTTCCGGGATGTCAGGGAGGCGGACACGTCAAACCTGCGCATCAGCGAAGCCATTCACCAACTGCTGAGCGAGGTGGATCCGCTGGCGGTCTTGGCGCAGCTCACACCGTTCCTGTCGGACACGGATGCGCGACGCCGCAAGGACACGATCAATACCTTTCAACACGTACTGCACCGCTTCGATGCCAAATCAGGGAGGGAACTGGCCAAAACGATGGGAGCATTGCTGGCCGATGATCCCTCAGCGGAGGTACGGCAAGAGGCGGCTCGAACTTTGGGGCGGCTGCGCGCCGATGCCCATCCCGCGATCCAAGTCATCATCAAGGCCCTCGAGGATCCCGACGTCTCAGTGCAGGATCATGCGGTATATGCCTTGCACGCGGTAGGTCCCGACGCCTGGCCGGCGGTGCCGCTGCTGACCAGTAGACTGGAGCATGGCCAAGGCACCTCCTACCACTTGATCATGGCACTGCGTCACATCGGCACTGGCGCGCAGGTTGCCGTTCCGACCTTGGTTGCCCGACTAAGCAATGACCACGATGCCGAAGACGCCGACTGGGCCCTGCTGGAAATCGGTGGCCTCCGACGGGAACACGTGCCGGCCCTCCTGCTGGGCATCGCCACGGGCCAAACGCCGCACATGGCGTGTCGCGCTATCGAACTCCATCCAGAAAACCCGGCCGTGGCGACGGCGATCCTTCAAGGCATGGACGGGCCGGAGGATCATGTCTCGCTGGATTATGCCCGCTGTCTGGTTCGTCTGGCGCCGCGGCACCCGAGTCTGCTCTATGAACTGGCGCAGCGCCTGCAAAGCCGGCACGAACCGGCGCGGATTGGCGCCGCTTACGCCTGCTGCCAACTGGATAGATCGCGTGACAAAGCTATACAGGTGCTGGTGGCTTCGCTCATCAGGCAGACACCTGAGTGGCGCAAGGGGGGACTCAATCACACCGCCATCGAGGCGCTGGGGCTGCTGGGCCCGCGTGCGCGTGTGGCGCTGCCCCAGGTGCGTAAGCACTGGGAGATCGCCAAGCACGATGCGAGCCAAAGCGGCCAAATTAACCGCGCCGTCCTGGCGCCGGCGCTGTGGCGCCTCGGCGGTGACCATCAGGAAGCGTTGGCCGTTCTTGAGAAGGACCTGCAAGGAGACGACTCAGTCGTCCATGACGACTGCTGCCGGGCTGTACGACAGTTCGGCCCCTTGGCCTTGAGCGCCGTACCCGCCTGCGAAGCGCTGCTCAAGCGTGGCGGGCAGGACGACCGCTCCCCGCGCTGGCGGGTGATGAGCCTGCTCAAGGACCTTGGCCCGGCCACCCCGACACGGGCGCTGCTGCCGCTGCTGCGCGAGCTGATGGCCAGCGAGGAATCGCCGTACAACCGCCGCATTGCCGCCGAGGCCTATTGGACCATCAGCGGCGACGCCGCCACCACGACCACCGCGCTGGTGGAACTGCTGGCCGACCGTAGCAGCAACCTGAACTGGACGTTGCAAGCGCTGGCGGACATGGGCAGCGAGGCGGCCTCGGCGGCGCCCGCGTTGACGACGATGGCCGAGTCCGACCCGGCGCCGGGCGTGCGGCGACAGGCCAGGCAAACGCTCGAAGCAGTCAGCCAAGCCCAATCCCACGTCGCACCCTCGCCAGCGATGATCCAGCAATGGTGGAACGACTTGGCGGATGAGGATCAACAGGTCGCTTGCCGGGCGGTCTGGCGTCTGGCGCGGACCAAGGCGCTGACCGCCGACAGCGTTGAGGCCCGGCTCAAACGCGAGCAACCCAAAGTGGACGCCGAGCTGGTGGGGTCGCTCATCGGCGACCTGGATCACCCTACTTACCCGCGTCGTGAGGCGGCGACGGAAAAGCTGCGTCAAATGCTCCCGGCCGTGGCGTCCTTGCTCCGCGAGGCACACAAGAACACAGCCTCCGCTGAGGCCCGCTGGCGGCTGGACCTCCTGCTGCGCCAGGTCCCGGAAACCGGCGACACCTACCAGCCCGCTCCCTACCAGCGGCAACAGGCCCGGGCCCAGCAGGTGCTAAAGCTTCAGGAGCATCTACTGCAAAATCCCTGAAACCAGCCGGGGTGACGCCCCAAAACATCACGGACCAGATGTAAAGGCCATCGGACAGACTGGTCGCATCGCGCGGACAGATCTGTGATGAGATGAGAAGCCTGAATGTGACCCTGCAAGTCCCTGGACACGTCGGGTGGCTCTTTTTAAATTATGTTTTGATAACGGTTTAATTGAAACTAAACCGTTGGGGAAGACTGGGCATGTCTGGATATCCGGAACTGGCCTCAACTTGCCCAACAACCAACGTCCACTGTCCAAGACAAACACGCATGCGACGAATTGGCCGATAGGTTGACAACGCCTCAGGACCGCGAGTGGCCCCTGGGGACGCTGCGCGTCACCCGGTAAACGATGGTTCGCGAATTCTGAATCCTGACGCACGACCCCCGACTCGTGAACTATTCATGACTCCTACCGCCACTGCACATGGTTCGCCGCGGGCCGCCTGGGTTGGGCGGGGGATTCTTTATTCGCTCACTGCCTTTATGCTCAGTTCGCTGCTGACCGCGGGCATCGCCGCCGCCTGGCTGGCGCTGGGAACGCGCTATCGGCCGGCCCTGGACCCGGTCTTCACCGTCGCCCTGACCGGCTGGTTCATCGTCGGATCGATCCTCTTTATCACGCTCTTCATTCTGCAGCGCCGGCTGGTTCCGCCACGCGACTTTTTCTATGCCCCCCTCTCCGGCGTGCGCGTCCACGTGGGGCTGACCGCCTACAACGATGAGGACTGCATAGCCCAGGCCGTGCGCGAGTTCAAAGCCTGTCCCGACATTCACCAGGTCATCGTCGTGGAGAACAATTCCAGGGACCAGACCTTAGCCCAGGCCCAGGCCGGCGGAGCCGATCGCGTGGCGACCGAAACCGTCCCAGGCTATGGCTCCTGCTGCATGCGGGCGCTGGCGGAGGCATCGGTGGAGCTGTCCGAGATCGATGTGGTGATCCTCTGCGAGGGGGACATGACCTTTGCCGCCCAGGATGTGCGTAAGTTCCTGGCGTACCTGGAGAACGCCGACCTGGTGCTGGGCACCCGCGCCACCCAGGAATTGCGCGAGAGCCAGACGCAGATGGATTATCTGATCAACCCGGCCAACCAAGTGGTCGCCAAGCTGATCCAGGCGCGGTTCTGGGGCACCCGCCTGACCGACTGCGGGTGCACGTACCGGGCCATGCGGGTCGGCTCGTACCGTCGGCTGCGCGAACACCTGAGCGTTCCTGGCAATCACTTTTCACCGCATATGTACATTCAAGCACTGAAGTTAGGCATGAGGGTGATCGAGGTGCCCGTGGTCTTCCGTCACCGCGCCGGCACGAGCAAAGGCGTGGGGTCGAATAAGATCAAGGCCGCCAGGGTTGCCCTGCGGATGTTGGGGTTGATCTATACCGCCTGACTGGGGGGGAGCATTGCGGGCGAATTTTGGCACGGGACGCACCTTTTACCCGTTCCCGCGTATTGGCTAAGGTCCGTGTGAGTTGATGCCGATGACCAGCAGCGTTAAAATGGCAAGTCTGTACCGAGGCGACGGCCGGGCGGTTTTTTTGTAACTTCCGCTGGGGCCGTTTGATACGAGCGAATGGAGCAATGTCTGTGGCCAAGAAAAGCAGTAAGCCGGTCAAAAGCAGAAGCAAAGCCGTCGCCACCCGCAAGCCCGCCAAGGTGGCCGTGAGCAAGGGCGGCAAGAAATCGGCGGCACGATCAGCGGCGCCTGCGCGGCGGAGCGCTAAGGTCGCCCGGCCCACGGCCCCCCTGCGCAAGGTGCCCGCCACAGTTGCCCGTAACGACAAGAGCAAGATGCCGCCACGGGTTGCAGTCGTGGCGCGCGGCAACGGCCACGTCACAAGCGCCACGCCACCCAACGGCCATGATCTGGGTGATGCGGGCCCGCTGACCGAGGAGCAGCTTCGTAAGATCAAGAGCGGCCTGACCAAGCGCGAGCTTGGCCGCTACCGTGACGTGCTGGTGGCCAAGCGAGCCGAGATCCTGGGCGATGTTGATTCGCTTCAGGCCGACGCCCGCAACAAGGACGCCGGCGGCGATCACTTCTCGCCCGAGCACATGGCGGACATCGGCTCAGACAACTGGGAGCAGGAATTCAACCTGGGCCTGGTCGAATCCGAACGCAAGCTGCTGCACGAGATTGTTGACGCCCTGGTCCGCCTGGACAAGGGGATCTACGGCATCTGCATGGAAACGGGCAAGCCAATCGGCAAGCCCCGCCTCGACGCCAAGCCCTGGGCCAAGTACTGCATCGAGGTCGTCCGCGACCGCGAACGCCGCGGCCTGGCGTAAGGCGAGTTCCCGGGATCCGGGGGGCCGGGGATCCGGGGGCCGGTTTCGAGTCCCGGGTTTCGCTTTCGCCGCTTGCGGCTTAGCCTCCCCTCCTGTGCTCGGGGATCCGCTGGATGCCGAGCCGCAAGCGGTTATCCTCTACATCATGCCACGCGATTCCGCCCCGACTTCGATCCAGCCCCAATCGTGCGACGGAACTGCGGCCCCGTCTGCCATACCCAGACCCGCAGGTCGCCACGGCGCCGCCTGGGCGATCTTCGCCCTGACCACCCTGCTGGTCCTCGCCGCCGACCTGGGGTTCAAGGCCTGGAGCTTTGCCCACGTCGCCGGCGAGCCGATCGTGCTGACGCCGCTGACCGCCGAGGATCCGCACGCATTCTGGGATGAGCATCCTCACCCGCCCATGGTCGTCGTGCCTCACATTCTGAGCCTGCGCCTGACCACCAACACCGGCGCGGTGTTCGGCATGTTCAAGGGCGGGCAACTGTTCTTCGTGGCGGTGAGCATCCTGGCCACGGCGGTGATCGTCCGCGTGTTCTGGACCAGCCTGGCCGGCGCCTGGACCAGTCACCTGGCGCTGGGGCTGATCCTGGCTGGGGCGCTGGGTAACCTGTACGACCGCGTCCGCTTCAATGCCGTGCGCGACATGCTGCTCTTGTTCCCCGGCGTGCACCTGCCCTGGGGCTTGAACTGGCCCGGCGGCAACCGCGAAGTGTATCCCTGGATCTTCAACCTCGCCGACGCCGCCCTGCTCATCGGCGTGGTGATCATGTTCCTGGTGCTGTGGCGCGGGCGGAAGCCTCAGGCGCCTGCGGCTGCGCGCAGCGCCGCGCAGCATCCGTAACCTTGGTTGTCTGGGCGCCGCCGCCAAGCCGCAAGCGGCTTGTCACCGCACGGCTTGGATGAAGCGGGCGATCAACTCGCGGCCCAATGGATCGCTGCCGTTGGCGGCGTTGGCGCCGATGCCGGGGCGTTCGGGATGCCACTGGACGCCCAGGTAGAACGGGCGCGCCGGATCGGCGATGGCTTCGACGGTGCCGTCGGCCGCCTTGGCGACGATGGTCAGCCGGCCGGGGTCGGCCACGGCCTGATGATGCGAAGAGGTGACGTAACCGTCGATGATGAAGGGCGCCAGCCAGTCGATGCCGGTGCCGTTGTGCCAGCCGACGGTGTGCCGGTTGTCCTTCAGGTGGGTCAGGGCCTGGTCCTCACCCAGGATGTCGGGCAGGTGCTGGTCGAGTCGGCCGCCGGCGTGCAGGGCCATGAGCTGCATGCCCATGCAGACGCCCAGCACGGGTTTGTCGCGGCGCTGATCCAGGGCCGCCATCAGCGCCAGCTCGAAGGCCTGGCGCTGCGGGTCGATGATCTTGCACATGGGATGCAAGGGGGCGCCGAAGGGCAGCGAGTCGATGTCGTTGCCGCCGGTAAGCACAAAGCCGTCGCAGCGCACCACATAATCGGCGACACAGGCCAGCTCATGGGTGAGCAGGACCGGCAGCCCGCCGGCCTCCGCCACCGCCCGGCTATAGGCCATGGGAGTCAGATACCGGCCGCTGGATGCGGTGTTGTCACGGAGGTCCACAGTGATGCCGATCAAGGGTCGCGCCATATTGCCATTGTACCGCACCGGGACGCAACACCGTCTGGACCGGGGCTGGCAAGGCGCTGATAGGCAGCAGCCGTTAGCTCATGCACTTACCTGGGCACTCCGAGAACAGCCGACCCATAGGACGCTGGGGAATTCGTGACTTGACCCCGAATAGGGGCCATGAATTGGGGTCGGGATAGGGGTTGGGATTCTGGTACTGAGCGCGCCAACATAGACCCGCCTACCATGCGGCTCTCCGGGTCTGCTGCACAGTCCGCCACGCAATTCGCTCAAGGAAAGCTGCGGTGTCAGGTTCGATGGGCTGTCCTTGCCCCAACACGGCGGGCATGGGATGCCCTTCCGGGCTGCTGCCTGTCAGTACGGCGTAGAAGGAGCAAGCCGCCAGGAAGCTTCCGTGCGCATCGGACGTTTCGCACAGGTCGGTCGCAAGAAGGCTACACTGGCCGACGGGCAAGAGCTTCGGCGGGCCTGCGAGGCCAGTTGGCGGCGCGATCGGCTAGGTTTGTTCCGAGTCCCCGATGAGGATTCCGGAGACAACCTCATGGCGATTCTTCGCCGCCTCACCTGATGGTTCCATCACGGGGATGAGAATTCACCCATGGCACACACCTACGCCTCGACGGGCATCCGTACATTCGACGGTCAGCACCTGCTTCAGATCGCTATGCCGATGGGCGGCATCGGGGCCGGTTGCCTCTGCCTGAACGGCCACGGCGGGTTGCAGGATTTTTCGATCCACCATGCGCCGCACATGTCGGCCCTGCCTGACGGCCACGACGCTCGCGAAGCAGCTTTCGCCTTACTGCACATCAAGGGTGAACATCCCATCACCAAACTCCTCGAGGGACCGATGCCCCCCGAGAAGCTCTACGATCAGGGTTTGCAGTCGCAGGGCCATCGCCACAGCGGCCATGAAGGCCTGCCCCGCTTCGAGACGGCCTCGTTCACCGCCGCATACCCGTTCGGCCATGTCAACTTGACGCACCCCCAAGTGCCGCTTGCCATAGCCATCACCGGGTTCAGCCCGTTCATCCCACTGGACGACCGCAGTTCGTCCATGCCCTGTGCGATCATTGAATACACGCTGACCAATGACAGTGACAAACTCGTGGAGTTCGAGTTCTCGTTCCACGTGTCGCACATGGCGCCCGGCGGACTCGGCCGCCGCGGTGATCGCAACGCACCGATTCAGGGGTTCGGCGTTTCCTTCACCAACACCGAACACCCTCACTCCGAGAAGTTCGGCAGTCTGGCCTTCGGCGTCATGGGACACAAGCCCCACATCAAGGCTATGTGGATGCGCAGCGGTTGGTTCGACTGGATCACTGCTCTGTGGCGGGAAGTTTCATCCGGCCACTTCAAGCCCAACGCGGGCAACACCGATCGCGATTTCGAGGGCCTGAACGGCGGCTCGATCATGGTGGAGGGACAACTCGCATCCGGGACCAGCATCACCTACCCCGTGGTCATCGCTTGGCACTTTCCCAACTGCCACGCCACCTACGGGGGCCCCCCCAATAGCCAGTGTGGCGATGATTGCCGCGGCCAGAAGGCAGAACACCCTGCGCCCAGATGGCGCCCCTATTACGCCGGCCAGTGGAATGACGCCAGCGAAGTCGCTCTGCGCGTGCGCGACGATTATCAAAGCCTGCGCAGCCGCACATCTGCTTTCCGTGATGCGATTAGCGCATCCACCGCGCCTCCGGAAATCCTCGATGCGGTTGCCTCGAATCTGGCCATCATCAAATCACCCACGCTGCTTCGCCAGGAAAACGGCAACCTGTGGGCATGGGAAGGTTGCTTCTGCACCAGCGGGTGCTGTGCCGGCTCATGCACGCACGTGTGGAACTACGCACAGGCGATTCCCCACCTCTTCCCGCAGCTTGAACGCAGCTTTCGGGAACAGGAGCTCGAACGGTCGATGGACCAGATGGGTCACATCACGTTTCGCTCCGCCCTGCCCGATGGTCCCGCCAACCACAGCTACCACGCCGCAGCCGACGGCCAGCTCGGCGGCATAATGAAGGTCTACCGCGACTGGCAGATCAGCGGCGACCAAACATGGCTGACCAAAATGCTCCCGCTTGTCAAGCGAAGCATCGAGTTCTGCATCGAGCGATGGGATCCCAAGCGTCAAGGTGCCCTGGTCGAACCCCACCACAACACTTACGACATTGAGTTCTGGGGCCCCGACGCCATGTGCACCAGCATCTACCTCGGGGCCCTGTGCGCGATGGCTGCGATGTGCCAGGCGCTCGGTCACGGCGACGATGCCAAGTCATATCGCCAGTTGGCGCAGCGCAGCGCAGAGTTCATGGACGATTATCTGTACAACGGCGAGTATTACCACCAGCAAGTCATGTGGCGTGAGTTGCGTGATCAGTCGTTCGTCGACGCCATGGCAAGAGTGGATGATCGCTCGACCGAAGTCGATCACGTGCAGAAAGCCGAAGGTCCGAAGTACCAGTATGCCAACGGCTGCCTGTCGGATGGCGTTATCGGCGCGTGGATGTGCCGCATCTACGGTATCGATACGCCAATCAACGTTGCCCATGTGAAGAGCTCCTTGGCGGCCATCCACAAGTACAACTTCAAACCTGATCTTTTTGAGCACGCCGTTCTGCAGCGCCCCGGCTACGCTCTCGGCCACGAAGGTGGACTGATTGTCTGCACCTGGCCACACAACGATCGCCCCACGCTGCCGTTCGTCTACTGCGACGAAGTGTGGACCGGCATGGAGTACCAGGTTGCGTCACATATGATCGCCGAGGGCATGGTGCAGGAAGGGGTCGAAATCGTTCGCACTGCCCGAGCCCGGTACGAGGGTCACGTCCGCAACCCGTTCAACGAATACGAGTGCGGAAGCTACTACGCCCGCGCCTTATCCAGCTTTGCGCTCCTGACCACCTACGCCGGCTTCCGCTACAGCGCCGTCGATCACACTCTGCACCTGAACCCCCGGTCCCGTCAACGCCCATTCACGACCTTCTTCAGCACTGCCACAGCATGGGGTACCGTTACGCTGAGTCATACCACCGTCACCATCAAGCTAGTCGAGGGTCGACTGCCGATTCGTACGTTGGTGATCGGCGATACCGGCGCTTCCCAGTCCGTTGCCGCAGATGTCACGGCCGAAGCTGGCCAACAGACGACCATCGCCACGCCTCCGCCGGTGATCACGGAGCCAGCCGCGTGATCGCCCAAGGCAGAATGCCCTGCATTCTGCCGTTTACCAGCGACATCTTGGCGGAGCTTCCTGTTGAGGCAGGAACCATGCAGACCAGAGATGAGAAGGCCCACGCACCGACCGAATCACGGACCTACATATACCAAGTAGGATCAACCGCGATGGTTGCGTCAGACCATAGTGCCAGATTACCTGAAACAGCCGTAGCTCTTATTTGGGGGGCCGATAGTTCACAACTGTTTATAGAAAAGGGTCTCGACCGGGGCTGGTAATTGCTGCCGTGAGGCACGTATTAGGTCATGTCATTGCGCTAGTTACAGGAATAATACCCAACCCTTAAAAGATCGAGAATTCCGTGATTTGACCCCAATAGGGGTCAGGTTTGGGGTCGCCAATAGGGGTCAGTAAGGTTGGTGTGTCTGATGAACCCCCCTGCCGGGCGCTTCTCATTGGGCCATCGTGTCACGCGGGCCAACCGTTTCATGGTCGCGATGGACCCTTACGTCCGCATCCGCGCCGATCTGGACGCCCTGGCTTCTCTGTCTCCCGCCTGGTGTCGATGGAGAGTGGGGTGATATGGGTCCAGCTCTCGACCAGTGCCCCGGACGATCAGGGATTCATCGCGTCGGGACCGTCCACTGGCTTGGCTCGGGTGTAGGCCTTGGGCTCGGACTCCGCGATGGCCTGCCGCACCTTGCGCCGGGAATGGTGCAGCGTGTGGGCAATGGCTCGAATGCTCGTGCCATCCCGATGAGCGATACGAATCTTCCGATAGTCTTCCACCGTCAGCATCCTGGCCTCCTGAGGCGGGTCGCCTGGTTAGGGCTTCCCAGCCTCCTGAGGCCGCTGCGGTGGGTCCAGTTTACGCGCCGATTCCTAACCCAAAGTGGGCCCCGATTCCGGTTCTTCCGCACTCTCGATGAAGCCCCCGTTTGAACATTTGCGCCAGGCAGAAGATTGACGTAGGCTGCGCCGTTCCTTGTGGAACGGAGTTCACGCGCTGTGCTTTGATAGCCTACTTCCCGCCGCCGACCGTATTGTGGTGGAGTCGCTGCGCATCGCGGCGGCGAAGATCGAAGTGGACCTTCGATGCAGTCTTCGGGGGGCGTCCTGCCCGATCTGTCAGGCTCCTTCGCGTCGCATCCACAGTCGTTACGTCCGCGTCGTCCGCGACCTGCCGTGGGGTGGGACGCCGATGGTCCTGCGTTTTTCGACGCGCCGCTTCTTCTGCGACAACGCCGCCTGCCAGAGGCGCATCTTCGCCGAGGAATTGCCCGACCTGGCGCGGCGGCGTGCCCGCGGAACGTCCCGTCTGGATGAGACGCTCGTGCAGGTCGGCCTTGAATGCGGCGGCGAACCAGGCCGACGGCTCTGCGGCGAACTCGGCATCGACACCAGCGGCGACACGATCCTGCGCCGGCTCCGGGCCGCGCCACCGGCCAGTGGACACGCGGGGAGCGTCATCGGCATTGACGACTTTGCTTTCCGCCGAGGCCAGCGCTACGGCACGATCGTCGGCGACCACGAGTCCGGCGAGGTCATCGACTTGCTGGCAGATCGGACGAGCGCTTGCTTGGAAGCCTGGCTGGCCGCACGCCCGGCCCCGCCGACCTTGGTGACGCGCGACCGGTCGGGCGTCTACCCGGTACATCCGCACGCTCGGATATACGGGTGGGAGCGACATGGTGCGGCGATGCGTGGCCTGCTGGCGGACGCCGGCCCAGCGGCTGCGGTTGAGCGGGGCCAAACCACGGCCGCGATCTTCGATCCCGCCGAAGCTGCATCGCCCCAGTTCCGATCGTCTTTCGTGGTTGTTGGTTAGGGACGACTTGGACCGTCGGCCCGGGGAGTCGGACCTGCTCGACGAGCTTCGGAGGACCTGCGAGCCGATTCGCCTGGCAGGTGAACTGGCCCGTTGTTTCGGGGACGTCGTTCGAGGGGGGGGACGTGGACGCACTGACGGCATGGACGGGGCGTGCCCTGCAAATGACATCAACCAGGGAGATGAACGGGTTTGCCCAAGGGCTGGTCCGGAACTGGCCGGAGGTGAGGGCCGCGGTGGAGTTGCCGTGGAGCAACGGCCGGACCGAAGGCCACGTGAATCGACTGAAGCTGATCCAGCGGAAAATGTACGGCCGCGCCAAGCTGGACCTGCTGCGAATCCGGGTACTCGGCAGCGGCCCGTAGCTCTCCAAAACGAACCGATCGGTTCTGGCATGGCCGCGAATCATCGAGAGTGCGGAAGAACCCCGATTCCACGCTGATTACCAACAGCGCCGGCCCGAGTTTGATCTCGGCGTCGCCGTACTGGGGAGCCACATCGAAATAGTTGACGCCGTGTTCGACCGCTCTTTCGACAAGACGATTGGCATGTTCCTGTTCGGCGCCTGTCACCAGGATGCCGCCAAAGCCGATAATGGACAGTGGGACTTGACGGGGACCATAGGGCCGCCGTGGCAGTGCAAATGACGGTGTGGTCATGGTGCGACCTATCGAGATAGCGCTGGCAATCCCAGCATAGGCCAAGCAGCCGGCAGTAGGAAATATCCGTTGACACAAGCCGTGGAACTGGCGACACCCAGATGCGGCGTCACGCAGATGCGATCACTCGAACGCCAGCACCTCCGCACACTGCATGAGGAGTGACTCTCCCCGCTGGTGTGACCAGCCGTATCGCGCAAGTTGCTCCCAAGGCATATGGCGGTCGATCAGCCATCGTTCCATGACATGCACCACCTGGTATTGCCTGTCACGCGGCAGCCGGCGCGTAAGGTGTCTCAGGTAGCTTTCCATGACCTCAGCCCCATCGCTGTAGCTGTCCATCCCTTTGGCGGCGGTGCTTAGGATCAACGTCTTGATTAGATCACCCGCGGAAGCGAGTAGCCCGTCATCCACAACGTCCTGGGCCAGAGCGCCACGCAGATCCCCATTGACGGCGCAAGTGTAGGCCAAGTATTCGATCATCACGGTGTTGCGGTACCCTTCGCGCAGAAGCCAGTCCTTGATGTCGGGAACTTCCGGCTTGCCCAGCCACTTGACGGCCTGAACCCGCCCCCAGCCATGGACCTGTTTGGCCAGTTCCCAGCGGTCGGCCATCGGCACATCGGGGTCATTGCTGAGCGCCGCGGCGCTGAAAAGAGTGAACTCGTCATGTCGTCCAAGGGTCATGAGGATCGACCTTTCGAACTGGGAGCGCAAGATGCCCAATAAGGCGATGCCCAGTTTGACCGGCTCACGGTCTGGCGATTGCGTGACCAGTGACTTGCCCAGGTCGTGGATGCGATCCGCGTGTGTGCCTGCCGTGATCAGCGCTCTCAGCAGCGCATCGACTAACACAGCGACCTGCCTTCCGAGGACTGTATCATGGACCAACTGCCGGTTCTCCGCTACGGGCTTGCCGCAGAAGCGCCGGATCACTGCCGCAACTGCTTCTGCCTCTTCCTGCGGAGCGGGGAGAGCCCTGTGGTGCGTGGTGACTCCGTCCTGGGCGCCTGGAGCCCATTGGAACATGGCGCCTGCTCCCTCCCTGGCTTGGTCGGGCAGTGTTTCTCCACCCTCGGTCAGCCCCTCATCACCGGCCTTCACGTGGGCCAGGATGTGCTCGTAGATCGAGGGATGCTGGGTCCAGTACCATGGGCCCATCGAGCGTTCACCTCTGCTGCTCTCGTCGTTCTTGTCCGACATCTCTTGAATTCCGCACGTTCTGGTTATGCACTTTACTCTAGTTCCCGACGATCTGATGGTAGGTCCGGGCT
>JBBDMX010000066.1:0-19940 GCA_040878035.1 Phycisphaeraceae bacterium
CAGCCCTCTCCCTCAGAAGGGAGAGGGGGTCAGAGCGGCCATATGCAATTGCCCCGCCGGTCCCCTGGCTCTGGCGCAGCGCTGCGGCGCGGGGTGATATCATGATGCAAGATTCGGCCGCGAGCGGCTCGGCTACACAGCGGAGATCATGTGATTATCGAGATTGAAGCCAAGATGCGGCTCACCGAGGCGGAGCAGTTGGATGGGCGGCTCGAGGCGCTGGGGGCGCGGCGTGGTCCGCTGGTGTATGAGACCAATGTGTTTTTCGACACGCCGCAGGGCACGCTTAAGGCACAGGATCAGGGCTTGCGGGTGCGCATCGAGCGGTTGGCCGACCGGGACGAGCCGCTGACGGTGGCGATCACGCACAAGGGTCCGCGGGCGCATGGCCAGCTCAAGCGCCGCGCCGAGACGGAGGTGGGGGTCAGCGACGGCACCGCCGCCGGGGCGCTGCTCAAGACGTTGGGTTACGTGCAGGTGTTTCTCTTTGAAAAGCGGCGGCAGAAGTGGGAACTGGGCGGGTGCCACATCGCCATCGACACGCTGCCGTACCTGGGCCACTTCATCGAGATCGAAGGGCCGACGGAGCCGGCCGTGCTGTCGATGCGCCAGCAACTCCAGCTCACCGCTGTGCCGATGATCCAGGCCAGCTACATTGCGATGCTGCGGACGTACGTGCTGGAGCACCAGTTACCCGGCGATCAGGTCAGGTTTGCGGGAAAAGGCTAAGGTAATAAGTAATAAAGAAAAAAACCACGCCGACGCTGAGCCTGCGAAGCGTCACGTATCAGAGACTTCGCAGACTCAGCGTCGGCGTGAACTTATTGTCTTTACCCACTTTTAACTTTCCACTTTCCCCTACCGGCGCTCGATGGTTGTGTCGGGCTCAGGCTTGGGGGGCGTTTCCCGAGAGGGAGGATTTTTCTTGCGATAGTCGGCCATGCCCGGCGGCTCGGGGAGCACGCGGTTGACATCCAGGCCCACCTGCTGGGCGTGAGCGGTGATCAGAGGCTTGATCGTGTCGTAGGTGGCCTGCTGGAGGTCCACCGGCGTGTTGCGCCAGATGTGTCCGCGCAGGACCAGGTCAAAGGGCTCCTGCATGACGCCCGCGTAGGTCTGCGCGACGACGACCGGGAAATCCAGGAACGCCAGGCGGGGGCGCTCGGCGGTGGGAATGACCAGCGACTTTTCCTGCATTTTCTGGTGAATCTGCTGCGCCACGCCGATGAAGCGCAGGAACACCTCGGGGCGGTCTTCCGCCAGCCCCTCGGAAATGGAGCGCACGATCAGCGCGTCGATGATCGCCGCCGCCACCTCCAGGCGATCCCAGTTGGGGACGAACTGTTCCAGCACCAGGTCATCCAGCGGGACGATGTACTTGCCCACGCGGTCGGGCCGATTGCCAAAGCGATCGCGCAGGATTTTGTAGTATTGCTGCGCGGTCTCGACCTTGCCGTCAATGTAGGTGTGCACGATGGCGTCGAGCAGGAAGTTCTCGTAGCCCGATTCGTACTGCTCGGAGCTGAGACCCAGCCAGTCGGCACGTTGGAGATCGGTGTCGGCGCGTTCCAGGGCGCGGATGTAGGACTCGATGAAAGTGGAATCGGGCCGGTACATAAGCCGGTCTTCGATGGGGTAGTAGCTCACGCGTCCGGTGCGTGCCAGCTTCTGCATGGAGTGGATCACGCCGCGGTAGGTGTTGATGATGTCCACCTTGGCCTTGCTGCGTGTGCCCTTGGCGACTTCGACGCCCAGGGCGGACCAGTAGAGGCTGTGTACGCCGGGGTGGCGCCAGTCCAGGGCGCCAAAGGCAAAGCCGCCCTCGGCTTCGGGCGTCATCATTCGGAGCATGAAGGCGGGGTCCATGTGGTAGTGGTGGATCAGGACCTGCTTGCGGAGGTACGCCAGCAGCGGCCGCCAGGCCTGGGCGTATTTCTGATCCGCCAGCAGGCGTACGAGATTGACGTCGATGCCCGGCACGCGCGACAGGTCAACGCCGACGACCAAGGTATCGATGGTTCCGCTGAACATCCGGATGCGTCCGATCTGACGCAGCAGGGTCTGGTCGGGCTGGAAACCCAGCCGGCTCAGTTCCTGGAGCAGTTCGGCGACGACGGGATTGCCGGCGAGCACCGCGGCCAGGGCCTCGGGCGCCTCGACGATGGGCTTGAAGCGCTCGTAGGCCTGGGGCATCGTCTCTCCGGGCGCCGGCCGGCCCAGTACTTCCTGCCATTCCTCCGCCAGCATCCGCTTGTAGTACCAGTGCTGATCGTCGCTGGACTCGCCGATCTTGTGGAAGAAGATCCAGTTGAGTTCCTTATAGAGCACGACGCTGCGCGGATTCTGCGGGATGCCCTTGTCGCGCAGGAGCGCGACGCCCTTCTGCACCCAGTTCCAGCGCTCCTCGGGCGTGAAGGTGGCGACGGAGATGTTGTACGCCATGTTCCAGGCGTTAAAGACCCAGACCTGGGCGAAGGAGGGCTGGAGCTGTGTGATGGCTTCGGACAGGGCGTTGGCTTCGTGGTACTTGCCCTGGTCCTTAAGGGCGTTGGCGCGGTACCAGAGGTAGTCGGCGATCAGGCCACGGAACGCGCCGGTGCCGGCGCCCAGGAGGGTGGTCCAGGCTTCCTGGCCGGCGATGCTGGCCGAAGCACCTTCAGGGCGCTCGATCTGAAGGTCTTGCCGTTGCGTCCTGATCGGACCGGTCATGAAGGCGGCGCCGACGAGGCAGGCGACGAGGCCGGCGGTGGCGAGGAGTTGGGTTAGGTGGGTGCGGGACATGGGGTACTAATTTCTGATTTCTGATTTGGGGACAGCTTGTCGCGGCAAGCCGCGGCGCTTCGTATTACTCATCTGTGTCCATCTGGGTTCATCTGTGGCTCTATTCAGGTCGTCGCCGACGCCAGTTCGCGGCGGCGGAAGATGAGCCATCCCAGCAGCAGCGCCAGGCCGGTCCAGACCAGGCCCATCTGCCAGGCGGCGTCAAAGAGCATGTTATTGGGGATGTGCTGGCCGTCGGACAGCTTCTCGACGGGGGAAAAGTCGCCGATCGAGGGATTGACCGTCACGATGATGTTCCCGGCGAGCTTAATAACGATCTTGATGGCCTCCCAGATCTGGCCTTGGCCCACATGGCTGATGATGGTCGAGGGCCACCAGAGGATCTGGTCCCAGGTGCTGGCGTCGGCGGGCGGATTGGCGGCGTAGAAGCGCAAGGCTTCGCTCAGGAACGCGCTGGCGCCGCCGACAATGTAGACCAGCAGGGAGAAGAGGCAGGCGATGGCAAAGCCCAGGAAGGTGCCGGCGAGCAGTCCCAGCGCCGCCAGGAACGCCAGTTGCAGCCAGATCAGGATCAGGCCGCGCAGCAGATTGGTCTCGAAGCCGGCGACGATGTAGAGGACCTGGAGGCCGTCGCCGGGCGGGAAGGTGAGATTGGCGGGGAAGGTGGCGTTGCGGTTTATGGGGTTGGCGTTTTCGATGCCCACCGCCATCGTGCCGTCGGGCCGGACCTGATTGGCGGGCAGGGGGCGCACGTGAAAGGTGTCGTCCGCGACGCGCACCGGCGCGTAGGGCCGATCGTTGAGGTAGATGACAAACTCGTCGAATCCGTCAGGCGGCGACTGCGAGGCCTTGGGCTTGAAGCGGAACTGCACGGACACGCCGTATTGCGGTGCATCATCCAGGTCGGCGAAGGTGTAAGTGCGCCGCTCGCGCGGCGGGATGGTGTACCACTTGGCCAGCATCTGCTTCTGGATGGTGCTCATCTCCGCGGCCGTCAGCGGGCGCGGGCTCTCGGGCTTGCCGTAGCGTTCGGGGTCGGATTGCCGCAGGCTCGCCACGTATTCGTCGAGCATGGCGCGCAAGCTCTCGTCCTGCACCGGCACGGACACGCGCCGCGCCATGAGCACCTGCTCGTCCACCGCCAGGCGGTCAAATTCGTCCTGCGCCGGCTGCTGCTGGAGGATGCGGGCAAAGGTGTAGATGCCCGCCCCGGCCACGGCCAGCAGGACCAGGTTCAAAAGCACGATGCCCAGCCATTTGCCCAGCAGGTATTGAAGCCGGCCCACGGGCTTGCTCATCGACAGGTAGATCTGCTTGTTGGCGATCTCCCCGCTGATGGTGGCGCACGCCAGAAAGACGGTCATCAGCGACAGGAGCAGGCTGGTGGCGCCGATGCCCCAGCTCAGGAAGGTCTTGATGCGGTAGTTGAGCAGTTCCCGGGACTGAAGATCGGGCAGCAACGGCAGGATCAGCGCCAGGAGGATGATGAACACCAGCGCGACCTTCATGCGGATGGCCTCGTCCACCAGCGTGCGTGCCACGCCCAGGACGGGATGGCCCGGTGAAAGCGCCAGGCGGATGAGGCTGATGCCCAGGACGAAGGCGATGATCATGGCCCAACAGCCGGCGACGGTGATGGCCCAGGCGTTCTGCCCGGCGGACCAGTATTGCCAGGTCAGGGCCGAACAGAGGTGGGAGAAGACCAGCAAAATGGCGGCAAAGCGCACCCACTGTCGCTGCCGCCAGGCCCAGATGCCGTAGACGATCCAGGCGTCGGCCAGCAGTTGGCCGACGGTGATGACGGCCCGGCCGGCGGCGCGGAAGTCCTGAAGCATCAACAGCGCGCCCAAGCCGGCGCTGATCACCACGATGCCGATCAGCACAAGCAGCCACTGGAATGGGCGTTTACTCAACAAAGGTGGAAGTCTCCGGATGGTTGCTCAGGGCCGGAGGCACAGTTAATCATGGATCGAAGCCCCGAAGGGGCGCAGGGTCGTAGCCACGGGTGGAGCCACGCTGCTCTGAGCGTGGCGCAACCCGTGGAAGAGGAATGATCTTCTCTTCTCGCCCCGGAGGGGGGACGGGGTTGCACGTGATCATCCCATGCCCCCGCCGCCCCTGCCGGGGCGGAACGTGCTATCGCCGACTTATCCACGGGTTCCGCGACGCCCAGAGCGGCGTCGCTCCACCCGTGGCTACATCCCTTGACCCCTTCGGGGTCGAAATCAAGTACGCACCACGCGGGCTCAGCCATTCTTCTTCCCCTTGTCCTCCTCGAAAGGCGGCACGTCCATCAGGGCGTCGAGGAAGGACTTGTCGGGTTGCTCGCTCTTGTCGTCTTGCTTGGCCTCGGGCGCGGCGTCGGGCTTCTTGGCGGCGGCTTCGGGCTGGGACTTGTCCTTGCCTTCCTCGGCAGTCCAACTCGATCCGAGTTGGTCGATCAACTTCAACTCGTCGCCGCTGGGCGGGGCGTCGAACACATCCGCTGCGCTGGCGCCGGCGGGGGGCTGGGCCGGCGGCTTGGTCAGCGATTCAAGCGGCAGCGACGGCGGCTGGTCGGGCAACCGAGGCGTCCGCGCGTCCAGGTCCGGCGTGGGCACCGCGTACTCGGCATGTTGGGCCGGCGGGACCGGCTCGGCCGGGCGGTCGGGCTGCACATGCTCCTTGGGCGAGTGCGGCTGGGGATGCGGCTGGGCCGGATCCTCGTGTTCCTTGGGCTTGTGCGAACGCGCCCACTGCCAGTTCTGCGTGATCAGGCTGCCCAGCGCCTCGGCGCCGGCGGCGGGCGCTTCGGGCCGATCGTGCGTCTGCGCCGCGTCGGCGGCCTCCTGGCGCCCGGGCTTTTCCGGGCGCGAGGGCAGCAGGTCCGCCAACACGTCCTTATCCACCGCAGGTGTCGCCGGCGCCACCGGCGCCGGGGCTTGCAGCGGAGCCTTCGCCGGCGCCGCCACGGTTTCCCCGGCGGCCACCAGCGTCTTGATCACCCCCTCGCCTTCGCGGTCTTGCACCGGCTGGCCACGCAGGAAGTCGGCGATCAGCCCGGCGTTCCGCGCCCCGCTGGTCGCCGCGCCCTGCGCCTGCCGCGCCAGCACCCGGTCGATGAAGTAGGACTCGAGCGACTGCCGCGGCTGATCGACCTTGTCGATCTGCCGGCCATGGGCCTGTAGCACGCGCTCGATCTGCTCGAGCGTGGCCACGTCGAGCACGGCGGTTTCCAGGGTGGTCTTGTCCTGCTGCACCAGCAGGTCGTCCACGGTACCCATCGAGTCGATCTTGCCGCCGAACATCAGCGCCACGCGGTCGCAGACGCTTTCCACGTCCGCCAGCAGGTGGGAGCAGAGGATGATGGTCTTGCCGCGGCGAGCCAGTTCGACGATCAGGTCCTTGATCTGTCGGGTGCCGATGGGGTCCATGCCGGTGGTCGGCTCGTCGAGGATGAGCAGGTCGGGGTCGTTGATGAGCGCCTGCGCCAGGCCGATGCGGCGTTGCATGCCTTTGGAATAGGAGCCGACGTTGCGTCGCGCCACGCCTTCCAGGCCCACCATCTGGAGCAGGGTTTCGATGCGCTTGGCGCGTTGCCGGCGGTCCAGGTGAAACAGCCGACCGTAATAGTCCAGCGTTTCATAGGCGTTGAGGAACTTGTAGAGGTAGGACTCTTCGGGCAGATAGCCGATGCGTTTTTTGCTGGCGACGTCGGTGGGCTGCTTGCCCAGGACGGTGACGCGCCCGGAGGTGGGATGCAGGAGGCCCAGGATCATTTTAATGGTGGTCGATTTCCCCGAGCCGTTGGGTCCCAGCAGGCCAAAGACCTCGCCCTGGTTGACGTGCAGGTCGATGTGATCGACAGCCACGGCCTTGTCGCGCATCCAGAAGTCCTTAAAGACCTTGGTCAGGCCCAGGCAACGGACCACCTGGGTGGCGGGCGGCTCGACGGCGGGAGCGGGCGTGGGTTGTGTTGCGACAGTCGTCATGTGGTAAGTCTAGGGGGCGGACATTTTGAATGACGAATGAAATTCGGAGCCTCTGGAAAACCGGATTGAACCACCAAGACACCAAGAAGACGAGAGAAAGAGGAATTAACACGAAGGCACGAAGACACGAAGAGAAAGAAAGGGAGATCGGAGAGCGAAGAATGCGATTCACCGTCCCTCGCTTATTGTTCCTCGTTCCTCGTTCCTCGTTCTTCATTCTTCATTCTTCCTTCGTGTCTTCGTGTTCATCCTCCTCTTCTTGGTGTCCTTGGTGTCTTGGTGGTTCACCAAGTTGATGCGAATTTTGTCATTCGTCATACTTGGTCATTCGTCCCAGCTCCGCTGAAGCGGGGCCGCCCCCTATCGCCCTTGTTCGGCTTCCAGGCGCTCGCGTTCGCGCTGGCGCTTGAGTTCGGGATTGCGGTTGAGCTCGAGGTAGACCTGTCCCGCGGGAAGGTAGAACACCTCGTTCTTGCCCGCCAGGATGGTTTCGATCATGTCCTGATAGCGGCGGTTGAGGAAGACGGCGGGGTTATCGCGGTACTGCTGGAGCAGGCCCTGGGCTTTGCTGTCGGTGCTGATGGCGGCGGGGTTGAAGGCCATGGCGTCGGACTGGATGCGCGCCACCACTTCGCTGCGATAGGCGCGGGCCTGGTTGAGCAGTTGCGCCGCACGACCGCCCACCGGCACCAGGCCGCGCTGCTCGGCGGGCAGCTCCGTCTGATCGAGCAACTGATCCAGTTGCTGCTGGGCGGTCGCCAGGGCTTCCTGATCGCCGCGCTGCTGGGCCTGATCAAGTTGGCGCACCAGGGGCCAGAGCCGGGCGTCGAGTTCCACCACTGCGGCGGCGCCGGCCCAGCGCGGCGCCAGCAGGCGCTGGAAGATCCAGTCCAGCCGCTCGTCGAGTTGCGCCAGCCGCGTCGTATCGTTGGCGACGCGCGCCACTTCGTACTGGTCGATCAAGCGCATCACCGGCTCATAGGCGCCGCCGCCGGTTTCCGTGAGCGTGCGCGCCGCATCGCGGCGGGCGGCATCGATCTGCTGCGCCTTGGCGGTGACCGCGGCGCTCACCGCGTCGAAATCGGGCTTGACCACCAGCGGGAAGGTCGGCTCGGCGGTGGCGGCGGTGATGGTGATGCCGGCGTGCATCTGGTCGAGCGTGTTCTGGATGCGGGTGATGGCGCGGCCGGTGTCCAAGCCGCCTACCACGGCGCTTTCGGCGGTGACCTGGGCGGTGACACTGACGATCGCCTGCTCGGCTGCGGCACGCACCACGCCCTCGGCGGCCACCAGCATCGCCTGGTCGTCACCCGTCGGCGACGCGATGTTCTGCATGAAGTCGATCGGCCGCTCGATGCGGTAGCTCACCGTCCACTTGGCGTGGATGATGTTGCCGTCGCCCGTCAGCAGCGAGCCGTCCTTCTCCGGGTTGAGCGGTCCGGCGCGGCCCTGGGCGGCCTCTTCGGTCTGGCCGGCCGGCAGCTCGTACCAGAACGCCTGGTTGAGACTCACCGTCTGGTAGGAGGTGGGCACCATCACCACCTGCTCGATGGGATAGGGGAACGCGAAGTAGACCTGGCCGGGCTTGAGGATCTGCGGGCCCTGGCTGTCGCCCACGATCTTGCCGAAGCGCAGGCGCACCGCCACGTTCTGTTCAGGCACGCCCCAGACGATGCCCGAGAGCAGGTAGACGATCACCAGGGCCGCCATGACGATCTTGAGCAGGCCGAAGCTGACGCGCAAGGCGTCGGCCAGGGACTGCTGCGCCGGATCGAGTTCGACCGTGGGCAACTCGTGTGAGTGCTCGTGGCCGTGCTCGCCGTGGTCGTGATGATGCTCGAATGGGTTAAAGGCCATTGGAATTTCGGATTGCGGATTGCGGATTTTCAAGGCTTGGCTACGCGACGAAACGCTCGAAGATCGAAATTCAAATTCCGCGTTAAATCCGAAATTCGAAATTCGAAATCTCAAATCATGGCCTGCTCGCGGCGGGTTGTTGGCCGCCTTCGATCAGTTGCTCCAGGCCCAGTTCTTTGGCGTCCATGACGATGGTGGCGTTCTGCGCCAGCACCTTGCGGAGCGTTTCCATCTTGCGCAGGAAGATCGCCAGGTCCTGGTCGGCCTGGAAGGCCTTGTAATATTCGGCGGCCTCGAGGTCGCCTTGCGTGCGGATCGCCTGGGCGCGGTTCTGGGCGAACGCCAGGATGATGTCGCGCGTCGCCTCGGCCTTGCTCTTGATCGCCACCGCCTGCTGCTCGCCTTCGCTGCGGGCGTTCTGCGCCAGCGTCTGCCGCGTCTGCCGCATGCGCTCAAACACCTTCGCCGTCACCTGCTCGGGCAGTACCAGCCGGCGGATGCCCACCTGGTCCACGCTGATGCCGTAGTGGTTCTGCGTCAGGTAGGCCTGGATTTCCGTCAGCGCCTGATGCTCGATCTCGGCGAGCTTGAGCTGGGTCGGATCGTTGTTGACCAGTTGGTCAAAGCGATAGCGGCCGAAGATCTTGCGCAGGTCGCGCAGCAGCGGGCGGAGCTGATCGCGGGCGTTTTCGATGTTCTTGAGGTTGACGTAGAAGTCCAGCGGATTGTCGATGTGCCAGGCCAGGTAGGTGCGACTGATGACGCTGTAGCCGTCGATGGTCTGGAGCTCCTCGAGCTGGTCTTCGAGAATCTGCACCTGCTTGGAGAAGCCATGGACCTGCTGAATGGGCGGGGGCCAGCGGAAATAGAGGCCCGGCTCGGTGATCACCGAGCCCTGGTCGGCGCCGCCAAAGGTGGTGCGCACCGCCACCTGGTCGTAGCGCACCTGGAACATGATCATCGACGCCAGCAGAAACGCGGCGATGAGGACGCCCAGAAAGAGGATGAAGAAGCTTTTCATGGTGGTCGTGTCGCTCCGTACTTGAGGAACTTAGCCACAGATGGACACAGATAAACACATGGAAAAGCAGAGAAACAGAAAGAGCAGAGAAGGCAGGAAATCAATCCTGCCGGCTGCACACTTATTTTCTGTCTTTTCTGTTTTTCTACATTTCCTGCCTTTTCCTATCTGTGTTTATCTGTGTTCATCTGTGGCCAATATCTCACGGTGTCGGGTTGATGATTCCGCCCATGCCCGCGCCGGCGTCCTTGAGGTCGATGCGGTAGATGCCCGGGACGGCCTGGTCCGAGGCGATGATGTATTTGCGCGGCTTGTCGAGGTTGTCGCCCAGCACATCCAGGTAATAGCGCATGCGGAAGTAGCGTGGCGCGGGGCGTGAGGCCGCCAGTTCGGCCTGGAAGCGCGCCGCCTTGCCGCGCTCGGTGTTGGATACGTCCCAACGATAGGCGCGGGCTTCGTAAATGGCCTGGCTGGACTTGCCCGGGGCCTCGGCGATCAACTGCTCGACGCGCGCCACCTGCTGCGCCAGTCGCCCCGCCATCGCCGCCAGTTCGCCCGCCGGGACGTTGCCCGTCCGCAGGGCATCGTGCTGGCGGCGCAGCGATTCCTGCTGCGCGATCGCCTGGGCGATGGCGTCGGCCAACTCCACGGTGCCCGCCACTTGCGCCAGCGTGTTGACCGCGTCGGCCTGCGCCTTCTGAATGGTCGTCTCGCGCTCCTGGATGGCGCCGATCTGCTCGTGGAAGGCGGTGGCCACGTCGCCGGCCTGGGGCGGATGCACGCCCGCCAGCCCCACAAAAACGATGTCCACGCCCAGCTTCGCCGCCAGTACGTCCTGCTGCAACTGCTGCTGCAATTCCTGCCCCGCCACCAGCCGGCCCGTGCCCACCAGCCAGTCGATGTCGCGCGTCACGAAGTAGCGGTTGATGGCGCGGTCCGCCAGCACCGTGATCATTTCATGCGGGTCCTGGGCGCTGTTGGCGTATTGCACCGAATCGATGATGCGGTACTGGACGTTGACCTGCGCGGCCGTGAGCGTCATGCCCGGCGCCCCGGCCTGGTTCTGCTCCTGCGCCTGGGCGCGAATGTCGGCCGTGGGCGCGGTGATCAGCAACTCTTCCTTGCCCTGGGCGTGCTCGTTGGTCCAGAGGATGGCGCGCGTGGCATCGGGCTGCTCCTTGTAGGAGCCGACGAGCGCCTGCTGCACCCGGCCCACGGGGAATCGATCCACCGCGCCGATGGGCCAGGGCCACTTGACGTGCAGGCCCGGTCCGACCGGCGGGCCGGTCATCTTGCCGAAGGTGGTGATGATCGCCTCTTCCTGCGGCTGGACGACGATGAAGCTGCTGATGAGGATCAGCACCGCCAGTCCGAAGGCAAACAGCGGGGTCAGCGCCTTGCCCAGCAGTTGGTAGAACCAGCTCTTGGAGATCTCGAAGCCGAACTGGTAGTTGATGGTCTGGTTGATGGTCTTGGCCAGGGACTCGGGCCGGGTGAGCCAGCCCATGACGCGGGAGTCGAAGGCGGGTCGGGGGATTTCGCCGGGCCGGCGGGGGCGATAGGCGCCCAGGAGGAAGGCGACCAGGATTTCCAGGCCCATGGCGATGGTGATAGCGGGGACGCCCAGGCGGAGCCAGGCCAGCGGCCGAGCGTCACCGCGCCAGGCGAAAATCGCCGCGACGGCGATGAGCAGGGCGATCACCGCGTTGCTGATGAGATAGCCCGCCCCGCCGCGCAGCAATTGCCACTCGCTGATCTTGGTCATGCCCGCGTGGTAGCGGGCGACGATGAAGGCGAGAAAGGCGATGCCGCAGGTGATGCCCAGCAGGACCAGCGGGTTCTGGGTGGGGCCCATGGCGTCGCGGACGAAGGCGCCGGCGGCGACGGCCTTGTAGTTGACGACGTAGAGGACCAGACCGACGACCAGCAGGTACGCTGCCAGGATAAGTCCGACGACGCCCAGGCCGTACTTATAGAGGTTGTCCAACCGGCGTCGGGCAGTGGCCAGTTCGTCGCCCTGTCCCTCGAACAGGGCGCTTCCGCCGGGGATTCCCGGAGAACCGGGCTCGCGTTGTAGCTGTGCCAGCTCGAGGGCTTCGACGCGTTCGAGTTCGTGCTGGTGATAGACCATCCAGAGGATGATCCAGATCAGGACGCCGCCGAGATACTGCCAGGTGGCGGCGGTGAGGACCGGGCTCTGGGCCCACAGGCCGGTGAGGGCGACGGCCAGGGTCAGCGCGATTTGCGCGACTAAGCCCAGCATTGCGGCATTGGCGGCGCGGCGATAGGTCTGTCGATCCTGAGCCATCGGAAGTTCGTAACCTCTAAATGGAGGGCGTTGGGAGCGGCCGATTCCTGCGCATCGGTTTGACTACACTATTAAGCTATCCACTTTCGGCAACCTCGGACCACCCGGACCCCGGATCCCCCCGACATGTTCCAACAACTGCTGACCATAGCCCGCAATACCTTTCTAGAAAGCATACGTCAGCCGGTGTTTTTGGTTCTCTTGTTCATCGCCAGCCTGCTCCTGGGCGTGCTGGGGCCGCAACTGGCGGCCTACACCATGGACGATGATAACAAGATGATGATCGACATGGGACTGTCCACCCTGCTCCTGGCGGGACTGTTCATGGCGGCGTTCACCGCCACAGGCGTGGTCAGCGAGGAAGTGGAGAAAAAGACCGTCCTGACGGTCATCAGCAAGCCCGTGGCCCGGCCCATCTTCGTCCTGGGCAAGTACCTGGGCGTCTCGACCGCCCTGGGACTGGCCTTCTGGATCATGGCTACCGTCTTCCTCCTGGCGGTCCGGCACAAAGTCATGCAGACCGCCAGCGACGCCTTTGACCTCCCGGTCATCTTCTTCGGCCTGGGCGCGTGGCTCGTCGCCATGATCATCGCCGCTGTAGGCAACTACCTCTACCAGTGGGTCTTCACCTCCAGTTTCATCACCACCCTGGCGGGCACTGCCACTCTGGCGCTACTGCTGGTGCTCATGATCGACCGCGAGTGGCATTTTCAGTCCATCGCCTTTGAGTTCACGCAGGAGGGCGCCATCGGCGCGGCCCTGCTCATCGTCATGCTGCTGGTGTTTGAGGCCGTGCTGCTCCTGACCGCCGTGGCCATCGCCGCCTCGACCCGGCTGGGGCAGGTGATGACGCTGCTGATTTGCATCGCGGTGTTCGTATTGGGGTTACAGAGCCATACCCGGCTGGGGCCCGAAGCGCAGCAGCAGGTCATGGACAACGCGACCGGCGTCGGATCGGTCGTTCGTCTGGTGCTAGTCAAGATCGGCTACTGGCTGGTGCCGAATCTTCAGTTCCTCTGGCTGGTGGATACGCTCCCACGGGAACTGAATGTGCCGCTAAGTCACGTCGCGTGGCTGACGGGCTATGCGGCCCTCCAGATCACGGCGGTTCTTTGCCTGGCCATTGCATTATTCCAGTCCCGCGAAGTTGGGTGACCGGGCATCGGTTTCAGACTTTTGATTAGCCACCAAGACACCAAGGACACCAAGAAGAGATGAACACGAAAACGCGAAGGCACGAAGGCGGAAACGGCAAAAAATCAGAAAATCAGAAAATCCGAATGAGTTAGTCATCCGAGGTCTTTGAAAAACCTTCCTGCAGGCCCCGGCATGCCCCGCCTCCGGGGTGGGGGCTTGCCGGGGATTGCCGCCGGGTTTTTCGAAGGTCTCATCCATCTTCCACTGTTGGGCCTGGTCTGCCTTTTCTGCTTTTCTGCCATTCTTCTTCGTGTTTTCGTGTTCATTCGTCCGCCGCGTCCCTCTTCTTTGGTGTCCTTGGTGTCTTGGTGGTTCAACTGATTTTCAGAGGGGTGCATGCACCTACGCCTCGCCGATGATCGCCTCCTGCCGCTGGATCGCCCGTACATCATGGGCATCCTCAATGTCACGCCCGACAGCTTTTCCGATGGCGGGGTGGACCCGTCGCCGGCGGCAGCGGTGGCGCGGGGACTGGCGATGGCACGCCAGGGGGCGGACCTGATTGATGTAGGCGGGGAATCCACCCGGCCGGGGGCGGCGGCGGTAGGGACGGAGGAGCAGATTCGACGGGTGGTGGACGTGATACGGGGATTGACGGCTGGCAAGGCGATGGCCAGCATCGACACGCAGTCGCCCGAGGTCGCCACCGCCGCCGTTGCAGCCGGCGCCGCCATGGTCAACGATGTCAACGCCGGCCGAACCCCCAATATGCTGGAGACCGTTGCCCAACTGGCCGTGCCCATCATTCTGATGCACATGCGGGGCACACCGCGGACCATGCAGCAGGACCCGCGCTACGGTGATGTCGTGGCCGAAGTCCGAGAGTTCCTGCTCGGGCGTGCCCAGGCGGCCCAGGCGGCGGGCATCGCACGCGACCGTATCATCCTGGACCCCGGCATCGGCTTCGGCAAGACCTGCGAGCATAACCTGGCCCTGCTGATGCACTTGGATCAACTGGTAGCTACGGGATATCCCATCCTGCTCGGCGCCAGCCGCAAACGATTCCTGGGCTCGATGCTGGCGGATAAGGATGGCAACGCCCCCCCGCCGCAGGCCTTGGTCGGTGCCACCTGCGCCACCACCGCATCAGGCGTGGCAAACGGGGTCCAGTTCTTCCGCGTCCACGATGCGCAGGCCAACTACCAGGCAGCCCGGGTCGCCTGGGCGCTGCGCCAACAGGGCGGCCCCGCTTAAGCGGGGCCGCGGGAACGCGTTCACGCCCCGGTTCTCGGACGCCCCCTGCCCCCGTCAGCAGGGCTGTATGGGACGATCTTACCGGACCAACGCAGGACAAAATTATCTTAAGTAGTTGCAAGGACTTGGCTTGACTTACTGACAGCCACCACGGCGATTCGTTCAAGAGTCAAGCCGCCGATGGGCGATATAGTAAATGCCACGACACAACACTCCGAGCCGCGCGGTGTAAACCCGCGGCGCTTCCAAGAGGTCGCTGGCAAGCCGCTGGGACATGGCTGTCCCCGAAGTGACAAGCGGTCAACGGATGGAGCCGATCGCAGGGTCTGGGCCCAAAGACTTCGACGAACGTCGAGTTGCGGGTCATACGCCAGGAGTCCAGTCATGTCCGATATCGCCCCCGTCAGCGGGTCCACCCCGCCCAGTTATACAGGCGGTGGCAACCGGGTCCACCAGCCCTCCCAGGAAGCCAGCAGCACGCGGTCCAACGGCAGTGCCGACCGGGTCGAGTTCTCCCCGGGTGCGCAATACCTGAGCAAACTGCGCGAACTGCCCGATGTGCGCCACGACCTGATCAGCAGCATCCGCCAGCAACTGGCCGATGACACCTACACCATCGAAGACAAGCTCGACGCCGCCATCGACGACATGGCCGAAGACCTGATCTAATCTGATCTGATCTCAGATCGCCCTCCCACGCTTGCGGTTTAGCGCCTCGCCCAAATCCCGCCCACCGATCGCGCCGCGGCGTCCCCCGACCCGCGGCGTTTTTCTTTTCCACCCTCCACCCTCCAACCTCCACTCTCCACCACTTGGTTACCATGCACAACATGGCCCACGACGCCTATCTCGATCCCTATCGCCAGTCGCACGCCCGTCACGGCACGGATTTCGACGTCACCCTCTGGGCCAGCCGCACCAGCCAGGAACTACGCTTCCGCGTGTTTACCGAAATGTGCGTCCTGGCGGGCAAGCGCGTCCTCGATGCCGGGTGCAGCCGGGGCGACCTGGCGGACTATCTGCTTCGCCACGAGATCCAGTTCGCACGCTACATCGGCATCGACGGCCTGACCGCCGTGATCGACTTTGCCCGCCAGCGCGGCCTGCCCGACTGCGAATTCCACGCCGCCGACTTCGTCACCCAGCCCCAGTCCCTGACCACCGGCGACCCGCAGGTCATCTGCATCTCCGGGGCGCTTAACACCATGGCCGACGCCCAGGTCCAACAGGCGCTCGATGCCGCGTGGAAAGCCGCCGGCCACACCCTCATGTTCAACTTCCTCTCCGACCGCTGCGGCAAGCTGGCCACCGGCCAGAGCTACCCCGCCCGCCGACTCGACGCCCTGCACCTGCTGGACTGGGCCCTGCGCCAGACCAGCCAGGTCGCCTACCGCCAGGACTATTTCAAGCACGGCCACGACGCGACCATCGTCATGCATAAGGAGTAGCCGCTTGCGGCTTAGCGTGACGACCGGCAATTCACCCAGCCCACGTCGCCGATCCCCGCATCCGCTTCAGACCCCAAGGCCCACCGGAGCTTCGCTTCGGCTTCATGGACGTACGCCCCTTGACATTCGGGGCCATATATATGGGTTAGACGGCGTGGCTCGTAAAACTCTCATTTCCGTTTTCCGTTGGCTCTGGCAACCATCGCCTGAACGTCTGCGACCGTCAATGTGCCCAGCCAGTCGGGCATTACCCAAATCACGTTCGGGCGATACTTTCCGTGCTCGTCTTGCAGACGAAACGCGATGGTGTGGTCACGTGGGGCGCGGTGTCCGCCGTAATCGCTGTGAGCACCGAATACGGGCACAAACTCCGGGAATGCCTCGCGGATTACCCGGCGAGCGTGTGACATCTCCTGCTTGGTGGATTTCCTGTTCTGATTGCCCATAACCGTGGAGCAGGTGAACGCCGTCTAGCGAAGGCTCCGTTGGCGGTCGCCCGCGGAGGCAGACGTCCAACCGACAACATTGTTGTCCATCGCGGGCGTCGCCGGTCAACGGTCGCCGGTGGTCAAGCCTCCAGTATGAGCGATATGCCCTTGAGCCAAATGCGGTTGTCCGAGACCCCGAAAACGAAGTTGAGGCGGGCTTCGTCATCGTCGGCAGATATGATCGCGGTGTGCTGGAAAGTCGTCCATCGTTGGGTCATCTGCTTCTGACGAAAATGGGTCGCATCGGTTACCAACTGGGACCACGGCGATCGATACTTGCCAATCCACACGCTGAAATTGATGGGGATTTGTGATTTTGCCTCGAAGCGGATCGTAGCTCGCTGGGATTCACGGACAGCGAACGGGGCGAAGCGAAATTCGCCGTGCCAGTTCGCGCCCTGGGCCTCGGCGACATCAAAGACCATCATGTCGTCTTCGTTACGACCCGTGAACCCAACACCCTTGTGGGCCTCGATTTCCCAACGAGAGCCATCTTGCCCGAACGTAGCGAAGGTGGGGTCATCGATGACTTGCATGTGAGGCCTAGCGATCAAGCTCAGCGACCGCCGCCGGAAACGCCCGGTCGGCTGCAAGAGTCGCTGACATATGACCCGAACCGTCCGACTTTCCAGCGGGGCGCAGGCCCCGGAAGTTTCGCCTGCAACCACTGGATAGTAGAAGCCATCCCCGGCAGAGCGCGTCGTCACCACTAACACTACAGCGCTAGCTTAGTTCAAGCTTTTTTCTCTCGTGTGTTTTCCTGCTGCTTGGGCAAGCTTCCGAGTTTTGCCCATCTGCTGACGTATTGCCGTGGCTAGCTGAGCGACCTGCCCCGCAAGACTCGGCTGCGGGGGTACCATGGAGCAGCCTGCGACAAGTCCGTTTCTCTTTGACGCGTTGCCACAATGATAATGGGGCTGATCACTCCTATGATCAAGTGTGGGCCAATGCAGCTTTGTGGTTGGGAAGGAGGTCACCATGAGCGTGATCTGGATCTTCATCCTGGTGTGGCTGGTCATCAGCGGTGCATGCGAGGGCTGGCACTGGCTGGCAAGGCACGTGCGCAGCAACTGAGATGCACGGGGCGACACGGTGCTCCTGGAGATGCTTCAGGGCGCGGCGCCTTGCCGCTGCACTTGCGTCAGTCGCCATTGTCCAGCCTGTTCCATGAAGTGGAGTGTCTGGGCGGCGCTGACGCCATCGACGCTGGCACGGAGGACGACCGTGCATTGCGCGGGCGAGGCGGCGGGCGGGATCGTGGCTTGGAGCGTTGCCTTGGACGCCAGTTCCACGGGGAGATTGATGGGTCCAAGGGTCGGGTTGGCGCCAATTCCGGATATCCGGACACATGCCAGTAACCACCTTCCCTTTCGGGTGTCATCTTTTGATTTCTCATTGTGATCACAACACTTAGCAGATGTCACCCCCCGCATGTCAGGAACGTGTCAGGGGTGGACAATCTCGACATCTCGGTCCTGTTCTTGTAATCCATATATTGGATATCGGTTGCATAGAAGTTAGCGACATCATGAAAATGTCAGGGGCGGCCGGCCATTGCTGCATTCGCAAGATCAGTCCTTGGTTACTGCGTCTATGGCGGCCGCTGGGCTTGCCGTGGTTGTCCACGGCCTGTTTCCTGGGCTACGCCTTCCCTAATCATATGTGTTCAACATATATTATGCCGCACCTAAATCAAGCCTCCGAAGCAAGATTCGCCGCCAAGTTTCCGAAGACGCGGGGGGAGGCTCGCACGAGGCGGGGACGACCAAGGCGCAGCCTCGGAAGGTGGCCTCTAACCCCTTTTTCCTTTCCTGACTACTCATCGGTTCCCAGGCATCTTCAGAAATCGGCCGAGCAGCATATCTGTATCCGCACCTTCAAATCCCTTCAGTTCAATACCATCGGCATCGATCTTGTCGTTCTCGATGGGAAATACAATCGTGCGAAGTCGATGAGGTTGGACACGCGCATCCTCAACAAACAGAACCATCACATTACACCCAGGAACTGAATCCTTTGCTCGTGCCAAGTTACGCACAAAACTGAATGGCGAAGATACCTGCACGGCTGCACGGACATCCTGTGTATTCTTCGGCAGAAATAGGTCCTTGTGCTTTCGGCACAACTGTAGAATCACCGGCGAAGAGGCTTTGTATCCCTGCATTTCAATTAGGTTTGTCCGCAACGAGGATTGTTCACCAAACAATTCCTTCTCCTGTTGCAGAGACGGTGCCTTTTCCTGTAGTAGTGCCTCGTAGAAGGAAACTACCAGGTTCGTTTCCTTTGGCACAACAATCGGCGGCGCGCCTGCGTCCGCCAAGGCCATGGATGGCGGTGTCGGCCTGCTCCAGGACTCAGCCGCCGCCCAATATAATATTCCGATGACCAGAATACCGCAGATCGTTAATACAGTGTTTCGAGTTGTCATTGTGTGTCTCCGCGCTGGTGCCAGTAGGTTACAGATCGCCATAGCCATCAGCTGTATTTCGGTTTGAGAGGTAGGCTTCGTTTGGAGAGGGTCCCCGATTAAAGTGAAACACATTCGCAGCATCCAATGCTGCATGCACCATATGCCAGCAATTATGGGTCTGAGCATCATACTGGGTGTTATGGAAGGCCACGGCGGCATTTCTGGCTGCCTGTGCTTGATTGTTGTTAATGTTCCAGTATTGCCCTCGTGTATAGCCTTGCGTTCTGGCCCATGCCAAGGCCGCCGCAATGTTGGGACGTGTTTGTGTCGTCACTAAATTACCTCCGCCATCCCCATATGAATAATACGTGACTTGGGCTGGATTACCAACTGTTGGATTCGGAATAATGGCTGCGGAGTGCCCAAAGCCGTGAGCCGCTTTGGGAATATTGATGTGATATATGGCGTTGTCTTTCGGCGCGAGGGCCAGTGCCTTCCAATGGAATACTGCCGGTGCACCATGTCCCCCCGGCGGTGGCTTGAGATTGCCTTCCGCCAGCAGCGGGAACATGGCCGCATTGAGATAGTCCGCTACTGTGATTTCCACCTGAATCTGCGTGTCGTAATCCATGAGTCGGCGCGGCATGAAGCCATCAACATCAACGTCTTGGATATCCACGTGCGTGGTGTCAAACAGCTTGAATGTCCACCCGCCGGGCGGAGTAAGCACCGGCGTGGTCAGCGTCCAGGGATTGTCTTGCGTGCCAAAGACTTGATCCAAGCCCCCGGATGGGTCTACTTGGGCATCCTTCTGGACCTGGCCTCCGCGCTGCGTCACTTCTGTCGCGCGGGACAACTGGGGAAGTGCCGCAGCGAGCATGGCGAACAGCAGTGCGACAGGCAATATCCCCATCCCACAACACTTAGCAACTCTCGTGCAGTTCATCAGTGCGTCCCCTTGTTGTGTGGGGGTCCATATCGCACCAGATCACGTTGTGCGATTTGGTAATAGACCCCGGCGTCTTCGGAAAGCGTTGCAAGAATCTGAAGACCGTCATCACGCTGTCCCGCGTCAATCAAGTCGCGGGCCAACTCGATTCGTGCGGTGTAGGTGTACTGGTTATCGCTGGGAAGAGTGGCCAGTTGTTGTAGCGTCACCTTGGCTTGCTTGCGCACGGCGGCATCGCGGCTCATACGGCCAAGGTTGGCGTAGCAGCCCGTGGTAAAAGTCACCTTTCCCGGTGGATAACCCCTGATTTCTTGCA
>JBBDMX010000067.1:0-10444 GCA_040878035.1 Phycisphaeraceae bacterium
TGTAATTCTGTGCGCGCCTTGGACGGTTTTGTTAGGGTGCATTTGGAGCGCCCCTCCATGCTCACTGAAGTGAGCATGCCTCGATGGGCATGTCTCGACGCGAGCAGGCCTCATCCCCACGGGCGCAGGTCGCCTGGGTCTTCCACCTTCATGACGATGCCCTGCACCGCGGCGTCGGCGAAGCGGGCCATGGCTCGGTAGAGCGGGACCAGGGCGGCGTCCTGGGTGAGCGTGTCCTTGACCAGGTGCATCGGGCCGGTCTCGCCCACGATGACGCGCGAGGAGAAGCCGGCGGCCAGGCACGGCTTCATGAACTGGAACAGGCCCCAGGTGACGCCCTTGCTCTGCCAGTCGGCCTTGGGGTCGTCCACCGCCGCCGACAGGTCGCCGTACATGCGTGCCATGCGTACGTGGGTGTGGCCGACGTGGTGGAGGACTTTTTCGACGAGCCGGCCGCGCGTGAAGCCGCGGGCGAAATAGTGCGACAGGTCGCCATTGAGCTCGCAGGTGCACAGTTCGAGCAGGCGGCAGAGGGCCGCGGGATCTTCGGTGATGCGATCGACGTGGACTTCGAGATAGTAATTCAGTCCCACCTGCCAGGCGGCGTCGCGTGCCTCGGCCACCCGATCGGCGCACCACTGGAGATAGCGGACATCCTCGCGATACAGGCCGCCGGTGCCCGCGTAGTCGGCATTAATGTTGAACTGGTGGCCAATGTACTCGCCGCCCATGTCCTGCACGAGCTTAACCTGCGTGGACCACCCGTCGAGCCAGTCGCGTCGGCGGGCGGCTTCGTCGCCGGTGTGCAGGGTCGCGCCGAAGATGCGCAGGCCGCGGGCCTCGACGTTGAGTCTGGCCTTGGCGGCGACGACGGCGGGGGAGGCCTCGGGGAAGTAGCGGGCAAAGGCGTCGATGCCGAACTCCACGCCGTCGTACCCCGCGGTGATGACGTGGCTCAAGAGAGCATCGAGCGTCTCGGTGCGGCGATCGCGAATGCTCGCCGGCCAGTTGCCCAGGGCAATGCGATGCGAGCGCGCCTCGACGGGGCGACGCTGATCGCCCAGAACGCGGTTATATCCCAGTGGCATGATTCACCCTCCAGTGTGCGGCCTATAACCCAGTTCATCGGATCATAGGATGCACACATTTACCGCCAATTGCGGGTCAAAGCAAGTAATGGACAAGGGAACGCTGATGAACCACCCAAACACCAAGGACACCAAGAAGAGTGAAGAAAGAATGATGAACACGAAGGCACGAAGACACGAAGAAGTGAAAGAAGGAACAGGGATGGCCATGACGGACAGGATAAGAAGGGAAGAATGAAGAGCGAGAAACGAAGAACGTCAACGCTCCCCCATTCTTCATCCTGTCCATCCTGTCCATCCTTGTTTCCTCTTCTTCGTGTCTTCGTGCCTTCGTGTTCATTCCATCTTCCCCTTCTTGGTGCTTTTGATGTCTTGGTGGTTCAATCCGGACGGGAGGCGTCAGATCGTCGGACGCGGTTCGAGTAAGATGACAAAGCCCCGTCGCGGGCGGGCCGTTAGCTCAGTGGTTAGAGCGGCGGACTCATAATCCGCTGGTCGCTGGTTCGAATCCAGCACGGCCCAGTTGTCGGAGAAGTGCGAAGTGCGAAGTTCAGACGCGCACACTTGCGGGACTTCGTACTTCGTAATTCGTACTTCTGACTTCTGCCCTTGGGTTTATGGATTAAGCTACTCATGAACGCCGCTTATCAACAGTGTATTGACCCGGATTGTGCTGCGACCTATTCCGTCGAGGAGGTGCACGTCGCGTGCCCGGCTTGTGCCAAGCTGGGCAAGCAGTCGCTCTTGGATATTCGTTATGACTGGTCGCGTTTGGCGATGCCGCGGTCGCTGTCGTATTTCGAGCATCGCTGGATGACCAAGGGCGAGCATGGGACCGGGGCGTTGGATTTTTCCGGCGTGTGGCGGTTCCGCGAGCTGCTGCCGTTCTTTCGCAGCGAGGCGGACATCGTCACCGTGGGCGAAGGGCGGACGAATTTGCAGGAGGCCGACCTGCTGGCCAAGCGCATCGGCATAAACGCCGGGCGATTGTTTCTGCAATATGAGGGGCTCAATCCGTCGGGCTCGTTCAAAGACAACGGCATGGCGGCGGCGTTCACCCATGCCCGCATGGTCGGCGCCAAGCGCGTCGCCTGCGCCTCGACGGGCAACACCTCGGCGAGTCTGGCTTTGTTCGCGTCGCTCTCCGGCTTCGCCGGCATCGTGTTTATTGGCTCGGGCAAGATCGCGTACGGCAAGCTGTCGCAGGCGCTGGACTACGGGGCGCGCACGCTCCAGGTGCAGGGCGATTTCGACGCCTGCCTGCGCCGCGTGCGCCAGGTGGCGGTGGATCGGCCGGAACTGGGCATTTACCTGATGAACAGCGTCAATCCCTTCCGGCTCGAAGGTCAGAAGGCGATCATGTACCGCGTGCTGGAGGCGATGAACTGGGAGGTGCCCGACTGGATCATCGTGCCGGGCGGAAATCTTGGAAATTGCTCGGCGTTTGGTAAAGCGTTTGCTGAACTAAAGGAACTGGGGCTGGTCAAGCGCATTCCGCGCCTGGCGGTGATCCAGGCCGCCGGCGCCAATCCGTTGTACGAGCTGTTCCACGAGCAGGGCCTGCGCTGGAACGGCGGGCGGTACGACATGGAGAAGGTCAAGGCGTACTACCGGCAGATGGATAGCGCGGACTACCACGCACACACGATCGCCAGCGCGATCGAGATCGGCCGGCCTGTGAACCTGCCCAAGGCGCTGCGGGCGCTGGAGCTGATGGACGGCGTGGTGCGCCAAGTGGATGACCAGACGATCTTGGAGCACAAGGCGATGGTGGGGCGGTGCGGCTTTGGCTGCGAGCCGGCAAGTGCGGCATCGGTGGCCGGGGCGCATATGCTGGTGGATGAGGGCGTGATCGGACGCGATGAGAAGGTGGTGTGCATTCTGACGGGGCACGTGCTCAAGGACCCGGACGCCACGGTGAAGTATCACACGGGCGTGGACATGAAAGCGGTGCAGGACAAGGCCCCGCGCAGCGAGCCGCACGGCAAGCTGGCGATGCGGCCGATCCCGGTGCCGGACGAACTGGAGGCGATCATCGCGGCGGTGGGGGCGCCGACGGATGATATTGATGCGGAGGTCGCCGGCTCGCCGCCGAAGGGCAAGGACCCGTTGCGGCATTTGCCGGTGAGTGAGTATTGAGCCGTGAGGCATTTACGCATGAACGAATCGCAGAGACGTAAGCGCGAATTTGAGCACCTGCTCTTGGGTTCTTTCTTGGATGGCAGCGAATACGAGTTTGTTCCACTTCCAGATGAACACGGCCACGATGGGTGGGCGGACAGAAACGGCGTTCACGCGATGGCGTTGGAGTTAACGGCCTATGCGCCGGATGCACGATCAGATAGTCATGCGGCCAAGGCCAACCGTGGTTCACCTCGCAGAGCAAGTGTTGTTGCGTGGAGAAAACATGTTTGGCCCACACTGGACTTGCGCCGACGGGCTTACCAAGACCTCTGCAACGTCGTCGTAAGTATCACTTTTAAGGAAGACGCGTTTCCTCCGCAGAGAGTTCAGTGGGCAGAGTTTACCCAGCAGTTGTTTGAGCTCGTCCATGCGACTTGGCGAAATCGGGAGGTATTTCCAGCTTATCCCAATTGTCAGGTTGCGCAAGTGCGTTCGGTTCAACTCGCCGAGAACGTAATGTCCTCAGGACGGCAACGGGATAGAACGTACCTGTCGCTTGACCCACGCAGTCCGATGGCTCAATACATCGAGTCACTGTGGCTCATGAAAGTGCGACGTCCATGGGCAGAATGGCGAGGCCCTGATCTTCAGCCAGGCTTTGTTGACCTGAATACCGATGTCTTGGCCAATGTAGTCAAGGACAAGACGAACAAGGCCAAGCACTACGACGCTGAAGGACTGCCGCTATGGTTGGTTATTCACTGCGATGCGTTCGAAGACGTACGCACGCACATCTTCCCGCGCGATGAACATGATTACAAATGCATCAGGTCTGGACTACAGAAGTTACCTGATCCTGTCCCGTTTGCCCGTGTCTGGTTGCTCTCCCAGTGGCACAGATCACGAATCTGCTTGTTGCCAAGAAGTCAGTATCCTGAGTGGCAGGCCTTTTGCAGTGCAGGGCTGAGTCAGCAGATCGAATAAGCCATCTGCTCACCGCTACACTCTCTCACGCCCAGCGTTTGCCGTCCTTTCTGGTGCCGCAGAGGTTGACTTTTATGCCCAGGGCCGCGGCCCATGGATGTTTCAGCGTGTTGGCACTGGCTTGGGCGCCTCGGCGTGCAGTTTGAGTCCCAGGGCCTGGATGACCTTGAGGATGGTGTCGAAGCCGGGGCTACGTTCACCGGATAGGGCCTTGTAGAGGCTCTCACGGGACAAGCCGGCGTCGCGCGCCACTTGGCTCATCCCTTTGGCGCGGGCGATATCGCCCAGGGCCTTGGCGACGAAGGCGGCGTCACCATTGGCCTCTTCGAGGCACGCCTCCAGGTAGGCCGCCATCTCCTGGGGCGTGCGCAGATGCTCAGCGACGTCGTAGCGTGTGGTGAGGGTTTTCTTCATCAATAATCGTCTCCTACAGGTGGCGTGCCAGATACAGCGCGGTCTTGATGTCGCAGCTTTGGGATCGCTTATCGCCTCCAGCCAGCAGGATGATCCATCGTTCGCCGCGCCGCGTGTAATAGACGCGGTAGCCGGGGCCATAGTCGATCCGCATTTCTGAAACCCCTTCACCCACGGGTCTGACATCGCCGGGATTGCCGGCCACCAGACGTTCGACCCGCGCCAAGATGCGCGCACGGGCCTTAGTGTCGCGCAGGGCGTCAAGCCATCGGGCGTAGACGTCCGTCTTGCGGATTTCGACCATCGGCAAACTGTAGCCACAGGGCTACATTCCGTCAAGCGATGGTGTGGCACCCTCACCCCAGCCCTCTCCCCGGGGGAGAGGGGGCCGGAGTCACGCCCAGCTCTTGCCGTCCTTGCGGTTGCCGCAGAGGTTGACTTTCATGCCCAGGGCCGCGGCCATGCTGGCTTTGGCGAGCATGGCCTTGTCGGCGTTGGCGGGGCTGTCGGCGTAGACGACCTGGATGTGGTTGCTCTTGTGCTTGGCCATCATCTGGTCGCGGGAGACGCCGTAGGTCACCGCGTGCATGATGGGCCACTGCGGGGTGGTGGCGTCCCAGCGGCGCTGGGTTTCCTCCTGCGGCAGCTTGACCACGCCGGCGCGGCCCAGGTCCATGCACAACTGGCCGTCCTCGATATAGATGCGTGACCACACGATTTCGCCGGGCTTGCTGATGCCCTTAATGGTCGAGCCACCCAGGCGGAAGTACATCGCCGGCTGGCGCTCGCCGCTGGCGCCGGCCCAGCCGTCGATGAAGTGCGAGGGCGGCGCGCTGCCGGAGATCTCGAACACCCACACGTACTCTTTGGTCGTGCCCGACTGGTCCCAGTCGCCCCAGCGCAGGTCGTGCAGCGTGTTCTCCACGGGCTGCCCCATGGCCTTGTGCAGGCGGTAGGTCATCAGGCCGTCGAGCCCGGCACATTCGTCCACTTCGTTAAAGTGCGGCACCGGCTGACCCTGGTAGTGCTCGTGGCTGCCGTCGGCGCTCATCACCGGCGGTCGCACCGAGTCGTTCAGCGTGCCTTCAACCAGGTCGCTGGCGGGCAAGAGGTCCTTGAGGCCCTGCTGGTACTGGATGCCGATGGTGGCGCAGCCATAATCCGCGGCGATGCGCACGGCCGCGATATACATCTTACATTGCTGCAAAATCTGCTTCTCGGTCAGGTCCGTTTCTTCGTTCCTGCCGAGTTGGAACTTCATGCCCTTGTCAAGGTACCACTGGTAAACCTTTTTCGCCTCATCGTCACTGATCTGGGTGGCGCCGTGGTAGAGCGCCGATTGCGATAAGCGTTCCTTGAACACCCCGGTGGGGTTTAGCAGGTGATCGGGGATGATGGCGTTGAACATGCCCATGCATCCCTCATCGAAGACGCCCATGATGGCCTTGTTGCGCTGGAGCTCACTGGCCAGGCGTTCGCCCAGGGTGCGTTCGGCGACGCCGACCTTCACGCGCGCAAACGGCGTGACGTGCGTGGTGGCGTGGCGGAACCAGCCTTTGGTCAGCCAGAGGTTGAGGCACTTCTTGAAATACTCGTCGGCGAAATCCTCGGACCAGATGGTCGAGTACTTGATGCCGGCCTTGGTCATCGAGCCGTTGAGATTGAGCATGCCCACCAGGCCCGGCCAGGTGCCCGACCAGTTGGCGACGGTGAGGATGGGTCCGCCGTGCGTGGACAGGCCGTGGAGCAGGTGATGGGAATATTGCCAGACGGCCTCGGCGACGATGAGCGGCGCCGCGGGGTCCATGCCGGCAAACACGCACATGCCTTCCTTCTGCGAGCCGATGAAGCCGTGCTGGTCGTCGGGCTTGTAGTCGTGGGCGCGCACGACGGTGTAGCCCATCGCTTCGACGGCGGCGATGAGCGTGTCTTCCATTGCCTTCTGCGCGGGCCAGCACTTCTGATTGGCGCTAAGGCGCAAGTCGCCGTTGGCGATGAGGTAGACCTGCTTCTTCTTGAGCTTGGGGGCCTTGGGGAGCTTGGGCGTGTCGTAAGCCATGGGAGAATTCCGTCCAGTGGTGCGAATGGTGTGATCATGATAATGAGTTGTGCGCAAATCGGTAGCGGCTGAAGATCGATTTGATCCACCAAGACACCAAGGACACCGAGAAGAGGAACAAGAAGGGGAATGTCGGATTTCGGATTTCGGATTTTGGCTCATCTCTTCTTCTTCTTCTTCTTCGTGCCTTCGTGTCTTGGTGTTCATGCTTCCTTCTTCTTGGTGTCCTTGGTGTCTTGGTGGTTGAACTCCGGTCTTTCCGCTATAAAGAGAGCCTCTGGTTGCATGATCGCACCCCCGAATTACCCCAGACTTACCCCGGACGTACCCCCCCAAAAGGAAATCCCAATGTCGCAAGACCAGACCAAGCCCGCTTCCGGGGGCTATCGCACCGAGAAGGACTCGATGGGTCAGATGCAGGTGCCCGAGTGGGCGCTGTACGGCGCCAGCACGCAGCGTGCGGTGGAGAATTTCCCCGTGTCGGGCCGGCCCGTGAACGTGGAAGTCATCCGCGCCTTTGGCCTGCTCAAACAGGCCTGCGCCAAGGTGAATCAGGACCTGGGCAAGCTGCCCGCCGACAAGGCCAAGGCCATCATCGACGTGTGCCAGGAGATCGCCGCGGGCCAGCTCGATCAGCATTTCCCGGTGGACATTTACCAGACCGGCAGCGGCACCAGCTCGAACATGAACGCCAACGAGGTGATCGCCAACCGCGCGGCCCAGAAGGCGGGCAGGCCGATCGGCAGCCGGGAACCGGGGGGCGTGCATCCCAACGATCATGTGAACATGGGCCAGTCGAGCAACGACACGTTTCCGACGGCCATGCACATCGCCGCGGCGGTGGCTATTCAACAGGACCTGCTGCCGGCGCTGAAGCGTTTGCACGCGGTGCTGGACAAGCACGCCAAGGGCTGGGACGACGTGGTGAAGATCGGGCGGACGCACCTGATGGACGCCACGCCGATCCGCGTGGGCCAGGTGTTCAGCGGCTACGCCCGCCAGGCAGAACTGGCCATCATGCGTGCCGAGGCGGCGCTGTGCTCGATGCGCTTCAACATGCCCATCGGCGGCACGGCGGTGGGCACCGGCATCAACACGCATATCGAGTTCGGCAAGCGTGTCTGCGATGAACTGACCAAGATGACCGGCGTCGAATTCGTCGAAGCGGAGAATCACTTTGAGGCCCAGGCAGCGAAAGACTCATTCGTCAGCGCCAGCGGCAACTTGAAGACCATCGCGGTGAGCCTGTCCAAGATCGCCAACGACATTCGCTGGCTGGGCAGCGGCCCGCGCTGCGGCATCTTCGAACTGATGCTGCCCGAGATTCAGCCCGGATCGTCCATCATGCCCGGCAAGGTCAACCCGGTCATCTGCGAAAGCGTCGTGCAGGTGGCGGCCCGCGTCATCGGCAACGACACCGTGGTGACCATCAGCGGCCTGGGCGGCATCGGGTCGCTGTTTGAGCTTAACGTCGCCATGCCCGTGATGGCCGACGCGATCATGCAGTCGATCCAACTGCTGGCCAACGTCAGTAACGTGTTCGTCGATAAGCTGCTCGAAGGGTTGCAGGTCAACCGTGAGCGTTGCGAGTCATTGATCGAGCAGTCGCTGATGGTGGTCACCAGCCTGGCGCCGGTGATCGGTTACGACAATGCCGCCAAGGTCGCCAAGCAGGCGTTCAAAGAAGGCAAGACGATTCGGCAACTGGTGCTGGAGCAGAAGCTGGTGGCGCCGGCGCAGTTGGATGCGTTGCTCGAGCCGCGCAGTCAGACCGAGCCGGGCAGCGAAGGCGGGGCGGGCGGGTGATATATAGCCCGGCCATCTTGGCCGGAGGACTGCATCAAAGGACCAACAACGCGGAACGAAAGAGACCGAGACGCGCTTCTTCTCGTTCTTCTTTCTTCGTTCTTCGTAGCTCCATTTCGTCCGGCCAGGGTGGCCGGGCTATATGCCAATCAGTGGCCCGACGACCGGCTCATCACCACCACCTCGACCGGTTTGCCGCGCGCGTTGGTGTTGATGCCTTGAACCGTGCCCAGGGTCGTCAATGACAGCGGGCCGTCGCGGCCTTGGATCTGCTCAAGCCTGGCCTTGTCGATCACGAGCACCCCGGGCTCGTGCCGTTGCGACCATGTGCGGATGTCCTGTGCTGTGGCCAGGTCCTGGACCGGTCCGCGGCGGGCGTAAAAGGTCAGGCTGGGTTCGGCATAGCCGTGCTGACGCACCTCCGTCGTCGGGCTGCTGTGCGCGTGGATGATGCGGGCGATGGCGGGGGAGAGCTTGATCAGCGGCTCGACTTGCGGGACGACGGCGCCCCACAGGACGATGCCGAACACCGCCGCGCCGCCCAGCGCGAGCATGGCCGAGGCGTGCACGCGCTCCTTGAGTTGGAGCATCGTCAGCGCCAGCGCCCAGATCAACAGCATCAGGCCGAACACGGGCCCGAGCCAGCGCAGGACGGGAAAATCGATCAGGGGCGGGACGATGGCGATGCCGCCGGCCAGCGCGATGGCCACGGGGGTGAAGAACCACACGCCGCCGCGCAGCCAGCGGCGGTCCCAGTCGGAGAGTTCGTTGCGCTCTTTGGCGCCGATCGTGGCGGCGGCGAGGACCGCCAGCGCGGGCCAGATGGGCAGGATGTAGTGCGCCAGCTTGGTGACGATGAGCGTCATGACGAGGAAGATGGGGATGATCCAGGCCAGGAGGATGAGGCGGAGGGATGTGGCTGCTCCCTCTCCCCGGGGTGATCCCGGCCAAGCGAGAGGACTCGCATGGCCGGGCTTGTGGCCCCCACCTATGCGCAATCTTCCGCCGAGGAGGGCGCTGACGCCGCCGGGCAGGTGCAGCATCCAGGGGAAGAAGCCGATGATCACGGCGATGAAGTAGAAGGGCAGGAGCGGCAGGTAATTGCGGCCGTGGCCCTCGGCGGGACTGACCATGCGGTTGATCACGTGGTGGCCCAGTCCGCGGCGGGCAAACTCGCCGCCCGTCGCCAGGTTGGCGGGAATCGCCCAGGCCAGGAAGATCGCGATGCCGATGCATAGCGCGATCGCCAGGTGCAACGCCAAGGAGGCCCAGCGCATCTGCCGTAACGCCGCCGCCGCGATGGTCAGCATCGCCACCACCGGCAGCAAGCCCGGCGGACCCTTGATCAATAGCGCGCCGCCCAGCATCAGACCCATGAGCAGCCCGTGCCACCAGCGCCACCGATCGGTGATCGCGTGGATGAACACCGCCATAGCCCCGCTGGTGAAGAAGAGCAGTACGCCGTCGGCGGTGGCGAAGGTGCCGATGACCGAGAGCGTCAGCGTGGACGCCATGATGGCCATGGCCCACAGGCCGGTGCGGGCGTCGATCAGCCGCCGGCCGATGAGGTAGGTGTTGAAGCAAGCCCCCGCCGCGCCCACGCAGGTGAACAGGCGAAACGCCAGTTCCGTCGGTCCCAGCACGCTCACCGCCAGCGCCATGAGCCAGTAGATGCCGACGGGTTTGTCCGGGCGCAGCTCGCCCTCGAAGGTCGGCACCATGTAGTCGCCCGACTCGATCATCTCCAGTGTCGCCTGGGCGAAGCGCGGCTCATCACGATCCCACAACGTCGACTGGGCAGCGATGAACAGATAAGCTGCGAGAATGAGCAGCGCGGCGGCGAGTGCGTGGTACCAGGATGGATTTCTGATTTCTGATTTAGCCAAAGCGCTGTTGAATCCGTCTGATTTCTGATTTGCAGATTCCGCTTATACGAAGCGTCGCGGCTTGCCGCGCTTGCGGATCGGAC